>NZ_JBVJFP010000072.1:0-1088 GCF_055587785.1 Streptomyces sp. NPDC046379 | reverse complement strand
GGGCAGGTTCATGCTGCCCGCGCCGGAGCAGGACACTGCCGGCGCTGGGCGGCCAGGCGGCGGCTCATGAGCATGGTCATCGACCACAGGACGACGCTCTCGCTGGTGTCGGTGCGTCGCTCGTAGTCACGGACCAGGCGCCGACTGCGCAGGAGCCAGGCGAAGGACCTCTCCACGACCCAGCGGCGAGGCAGGACCTCGAAGCCTTGGACGTTGTCGCTGCGGCGGACGATGTCGAGAACGAGTCCGAGATGCGCCGCGGACCAGTCGGTGAGGTGGCCGGTGTAACCGCCGTCGGCCCAGACCCGCGCCAGCCGCCGGAAGTGCTTCTTTGCTGCTGGCAGCACGATGCGGGCCGCGTCCCGGTCGGTCGTGGAGGCCGGCGTGACCAGCACGGCCAGCAGGAGTCCGAGGGTGTCGGTGAGCAGGTGGCGCTTGCGCCCGTTGATCTTTTTCCCCGCGTCGTATCCCCGTGAAGCGAGAGTGACCGTGGCGTCCGCCTTCACCGACTGCGAGTCCACGACGGCCGCGCTCGGCTCCGGGCTCCGGCCCTCGGCCCGGCGGACGGCCTCGCGCAGCCGGTCATGCAGCTCGGCCACCAGCCCCGCATCCCGCCAGCGGGCGAAGAAGGCATACACCCGTGGCCAGGGCGGGAAGTCGGACGGCATCGCCCGCCACTTGATGCCGTTGTCGACGAGGTAGCGCACCGCGTCGATCATCTGCCGGTGGCAGTAGCCCTCCGGCCGACCGCCCCGGCCGGCCAGCCATCCCGGCACCGGCAGCAGATCCCGCACCGACGCCCACTCGGCATCGCTCATGTCCGAGCCATACCGGGGCCGGCGCTCCGGCCGGTCGGCCGCGTTCCCGAACCTGTGGGCGAGACAGTCACACCCAGGAGTGGACGGACTGGACCCGGCAACCGCGACCACGCAACACTTCGACAACAGGGCCTCTTGCTTCTCGCTGGACTCGACAACCGCGAGCTACCAAGAGGCCCTTCTCTTCATGCCCCGACGTCAGCCAACTCACCCGATCCAGCATCCCGTTCGAACCAGACCAAGCACACGAACGGATAGAGAACGGCCAGT
>NZ_JBVJFP010000071.1:0-1112 GCF_055587785.1 Streptomyces sp. NPDC046379 | reverse complement strand
TCGACCAGACGCTGGAGCAGCTGCGTGTGGTGGACCACCTCGTAGTCGCCGCCGAGCTGCGGGTACTCGTTGCCCAGCGTGTTCAGGCAGTGCGGGCAGGTCGCGACGATCTTCTTCGCCGCCTTCGGCCTCCTCGTCGACGCGTCCTCCTCGTCCTGGCCGAACGCGGCGTTCAGCGCGGCGACGTTCTCCGCGCCCAGTTCCTGGAAGAGGGGCTCGTTGCCCAGGCGGCGGGCCGAGTCGCCGGTGCACTTCTCGTCCCCGCCCATGATCGCGAACTTCACCCCGGCGATGTGCAGCAGCTCGGCGAACGCCTTGGTGGTCTTCTTCGCCCGGTCCTCCAGCGCCCCCGCGCAGCCCACCCAGTACAGGTACTCCACCTCGGACAGGTCCTCGACGTCCCGGCCCACCACCGGCACCTCGAAACCGACCTCCCTGGTCCACTCCAGGCGCTGCTTCTTCGCCAGCCCCCAGGGATTGCCCTTCTTCTCCAGGTTCTTCAGCATCGTGCCCGCCTCGGACGGGAACGCCGACTCGATCATCACCTGGTAACGCCGCATGTCCACGATGTGGTCCACGTGCTCGATGTCGACCGGGCACTGCTCCACACACGCCCCGCAGGTGGTGCACGACCACAGCACGTCCGGATCGATCACCCCGTTGTCCCCGGCGGCGCCCACCAGCGGCCGCCCGGCCTCCGCCAGCGCGGCGGCCGGCACCGACGCGAGCTGCTGCGCGGACGCCTTCTCCTCGCCCTCCGCGCTCCTGCCGCCGCCGGCCAGCAGATACGGCGCCTTGGCGTGGGCGTGATCGCGCAGCGACATGATCAGCAGCTTCGGCGACAGCGGCTTGCCCGTGTTCCACGCCGGGCACTGCGACTGGCACCGCCCGCACTCCGTGCACGTGGCGAAATCCAGCAGACCCTTCCAGGAGAACTGCTCCACCTGCGAGACGCCGAACACGTCCTCGTCCCCGGGATCGGCGAAATCGATCGGCTTCCCGCCCGACGTCATCGGCTGCAACGCGCCCAGCGCCGTCGACCCGTCCGCGTTCCGCTTGAACCAGATGTTCGGGAACGCCAGGAACCGGTGCCACGCCACCCCCATGTCGGT
>NZ_JBVJFP010000070.1:0-1235 GCF_055587785.1 Streptomyces sp. NPDC046379 | reverse complement strand
TTAGAGGTCATCTCATTTGGCTACCTCGGTAGGCTGTGGGGCGTGGTGGGGATCGTTGAGCGGCTGGTGCCGGACGAGTTGTGGGAGTTGTTCCAGCGGGTGGTGCCGGAGGCGCCTTCGCGGCCTCAGGGCGGTGGCCGCCGTCGGCATGGCGACCGTGAGGTGCTGGCCGCGATCGTGTTCGTGGCCACGTCGGGCTGCACGTGGCAGCAGTTGCCCGCTGCGTCGTTCGGTCCGTCGGGGGCGACGGCTCACCGCCGTTTTGCCGAGTGGACGAAGGCCAGGGTGTGGGCCAAGCTCCACCGCCTGGTCCTCGATGAGCTGGGCTCCCGCGGCGAGTTGGACTGGTCCCGCTGCGCGATCGACTCGGTGAACATGCGGGCCCTGAAAAGGGGGACCTGACGGGCCCGAATCCTGTCGACCGGGGCAAGTACGGGTCGAAGATCCACCTCATCACCGAGCGGACCGGTCTGCCCCTGTCCGTCGGAATCTCGGGGGCGAATCTGCACGACAGCCAAGCCTTGATCCCTCTGGTGAAGGGCATACCGCCCATCCGCTCCCGCCGCGGACGTCGGCGACGCAGGCCGGGCAAGCTCCACGCCGACAAGGGATACGACTACTCTCACCTGCGGCGATGGTTACGAGGGCGCGGCGTCACCCACCGCATCGCCCGCAAAGGCATCGAGACCTCGCAGCGACTGGGCCGCCACCGCTGGACCATCGAGCGCACGATGTCCTGGCTCGCCGGCTGCCGCCGCCTTCATCGCCGCTATGAACGCAAGGCCGAGCACTTCCTCGCCTTCACGAGCATCGCCTGCACCCTCATCTGTTATCGGCGGCTCGTCTGCTGATATGGGTCTGCAGCAGTTTGATCGCCAGGTCGTGACCGTAATGACTGGCCATGTCCATGGGGGTGTGGCCGTCTGGGTCTGCGAGCTCTGGATGAGCCCCGAAGGCCAGCAGCACGGCCGTGGTGTGCACAGTCAACGGCTGTCCGCTCTGCAGGGACCCATCACCCTCAACGTCGATCGCGTGCGTCAGCAGCGTCATATTGCCGCAGACCTCATCGGGATCGGAACCAGCGGCCAGCAACCGAGCCAGGGCCTCTGCATCCTCCTGCTCGACCGCTTGATGCGCGGGGGTCCAGTAGTCGCTCATCACGGCATTCAACCGTCCCCACAGCACGCCTGCCAGCGACTATCTACGCCCTCACCGCACCAATTGAGATGACCTCT
>NZ_JBVJFP010000069.1:0-1240 GCF_055587785.1 Streptomyces sp. NPDC046379 | reverse complement strand
CGCCGTCTCGACCGGGTGGTCATCAGGTTTGCGGGGGACTCGGGTGACGGGATGCAGTTGACGGGTGACCGTTTCACGTCCCAGACGGCGTCGTTCGGTAATGATCTGTCGACGCTGCCGAATTTCCCGGCGGAGATCCGGGCTCCTGCGGGGACTTTGCCGGGGGTGTCGTCGTTCCAGCTGCATTTCGCCGATCATGACATCCTGACGCCGGGGGATGCGCCGGATGTGCTGGTGGCGATGAACCCGGCGGCGCTGAAGGCGAATGTGGGTGATCTGCCGCGGGGTGCGGAGATCATCGTGGACACGGACGGGTTCACGAAGCGGGCGCTGCAGAAGGTCGGGTATGCGCTCAGTCCGCTCGAGGACGGTTCGCTGGACGCCTTCCGGGTGCACGGGGTGCCGTTGACGACGCTGACGGTCGAGGCGCTGAAGGATTCGGGGCTGGCGCGCAAGGAGGCCGAGCGGAGCAGGAACATGTTCGCGCTGGGTCTGCTGTCGTGGATGTATCACCGTCCGACCGAGGGCACGGAGCGGTTTTTGCGGGCGAAGTTCGCGAAGCGGCCGCAGATCGCCGAGGCGAACATCAGGGCGCTGCGGGCGGGCTGGAACTTCGGGGAGACGACGGAGGATTTCGCGGTCTCCTACGAGGTGGCGCCGGCGGGGCGGGCGTTCGCGCCGGGCACCTACCGCAACATCTCCGGCAATCTGGCCCTGTCCTACGGGCTGATCGCGGCGGCGCGGCAGGCGGATCTGCCGCTGTTCCTGGGCTCGTATCCGATCACGCCGGCCAGTGACATCCTGCACGAGCTGAGCCGGCACAAGAATTTCGGGGTGCGCACGTTCCAGGCGGAGGACGAGATCGCGGGGATCGGGGCGGCGCTGGGGGCGGCGTTCGGGGGGTCGCTGGCGGTGACGACGACGTCGGGGCCGGGTGTGGCGCTGAAGTCGGAGACGGTCGGGCTGGCGGTGTCGCTGGAGCTGCCGCTGCTGGTGGTGGACATCCAGCGCGGGGGGCCGTCGACGGGGCTGCCGACCAAGACGGAGCAGGCGGATCTGCTGCAGGCGATGTTCGGCCGCAACGGCGAGGCCCCTGTCCCGGTGGTGGCGCCGTGCACGCCGGGGGACTGTTTCGGTGCGGCGCTGGAGGCGGCGCGGATCGCGCTGGTCTACCGCACGCCGGTGTTCCTGCTGTCGGACGGCTACCTCGCCAACGGTTCCGAGCCCTGGCGCGTTCCCG
>NZ_JBVJFP010000068.1:0-1313 GCF_055587785.1 Streptomyces sp. NPDC046379 | reverse complement strand
GTGGGGTCCAGGGGGACGACGGCCATGCGGTAGCGCATGCCGAGCTTCTTGCGGGCCAGTGCGGTGGCGGCCCTGACCTTGACGTAGGGGTCGAGGGGGTCCATGAACAGCTCGGCCGGGTCGTAGCCGGGTTTGCGGTGGATCTCGACGAGCTGCGCGAAGTCGGGCGCGCGGTCGTCGTCGAGCCAGTAGTAGTACGTGAACCAGGCGTCCGGCTCGGCCACGGCGACCAGTTCTCCGGCGCGGGGGTGGTCGAGGTGGTGGGCCTTCTTGCCCTGGTCGTCCAGGATCAGGTCGACGCCGGGCAGGGCTTCGAGGGCGGCGCGGGCTGCGGGGAGGTCCTGGGGGCGGCGCACGTAGACGTGGGCGATCTGGTGGTCGGCCACGGCGAAGGCGCGGGAGGTCATCGGGTCGAGGTACTCCATGCCGTCCTGGGTGTGCACTTCCAGCAGTCCGGCGCGGCGCAGGGCGCGGTTGACGTCGACGGGGCGGGTGACGCGGGTGATGCCGTACTCGGACAGGGCGACGACGGTGCGGCCCTGGGTGCGGGCGTCGTCCAGGAGCGGGGCGAGGGCCGCGTCGAGGTCGGCGGCGGCCTTGAGGGAGCGGGGGTCGTCGGGGCCGTGGCGCTGGAGGTCGTAGTCGAGGTGGGGGAGGTAGCACAGGGTGAGGTCGGGGCGGCGGGTGCGCTGGATGTGGCGGGTGGCGTCGATGATCCACTGGCTGGAGACCAGGCCGGCGCCCGGTCCCCAGAAGTGGAAGAGGGGGAAGGTGCCGAACTTGTGGGTGAGTTCGTCGTGCAGGTCGGCGGGGCGGGTGTAGCAGTCGGGTTCCTTGCGGCCGTCGGCGTAGTAGACGGGGCGGGGGGTGACGGTGATGTCGGTGTCGGCGCCCATGGCGTACCACCAGCAGATGTTGGCGACGGTGTAGCCGGGGTGGGCGCGGCGGGCGGCGTCCCAGAGTCTGTCGCCGGTGACGAGGCCGTTGTGCTGGCGCCAGAGCAGGACGTCGCCGAGTTCGCGGAAGTACCAGCCGTTGCCGACGATGCCGTGCTCGGCGGGCGGGGCGCCGGTGAGGAAGGTGGACTGGGCGGTGCAGGTGACGGCGGGCAGGACGGTGCCGAGGGGGGCGTGGGCGCCGGAGCGGGCGAGCGCCTTGAGGTGGGGCATGTGGTCCAGCAGGCGGGGGGTGAGGCCCACGACGTCCAGGACGAGCAGGGGGGTGGGGCCCTCGGGGCGGGTCATGGCAGCTCCTTGAGGCCGAGATCGGTCAGCAGGTCACGCGCGAGGGTCAGTTCGGCGGCGATGCCGTCG
>NZ_JBVJFP010000067.1:0-1345 GCF_055587785.1 Streptomyces sp. NPDC046379 | reverse complement strand
GGCCGGTCGAGCTCGGCGATGCTCCTATGTCAAGCCGCGGCGGGAAGCCGCATGTCGGCCGGTGACGCGGCGGGCTGAGCGTCGGACTCATCGGCGATCAGGGTCCGGAAGACGCGGTCGGAGACGCGGCGCCTCAGCAGGCGCACGGCCTCCTTGGGCGTCTTGCCGCGGGCCAGCTGCCTGGCGAAGTAGTCAGCGCCTTCCCCACCCCGCCGAACCTGGGTGACCGCGATCATGTGCAGTGCGTGGTTGATGGACCGGTTCCCTCCCCGGTTGAGGCGGACACGGACCTTGTTCGAGGACCAGACCGGGATGGGAGCCGTGCCGGTGAAGTGCGCGAACGCATCCTTCGACTTGAACCGCGAGGCACCGGCCGTCTCGCCGATGATGACGGCGGCGCTGATCACGCCGCATCCAGCGATGCCCAGCAGCGAGGGGGCCAACGCTTCCACCAGCCTGCGCAGCCGCACTTCCAGTCCGTTGATCTGCAAGGTCAGCCTGCGGCACTCGCCGACAAGGTCGCGAGCGATCTCCGCGACGACGCCCTCGTGGCCGCCGAGCTCGGCATCCAGCAGATCGAACACACACAGACGGCGTAACCCCCGGGACGGCACCGGAAGCTCTGGGTCGATCTCGTGCAGGAACCAGCGCAGCTTGTTCGCCGCGGCAGTACGACTCCGCACCAGCCGACGACGGTGGTCGACGAGCAGCTTCACGTCCCGAGCGGGTCCAGCGAGGCTGGCACGGGGCAGGTCAGGCTCACGCAGCGCCACCCGCGCGACCGCCTCGGCGTCGATCGGGTCGGATTTGCCCCGTTCCCGGGCCGAGCGACGGGCCCCGGCCATGAGCCGCGTGTGCACCCGCACCACAGCATGGCCGGCCAGAAGCAGATCGGCCTCAAACCTGCGGGTCAGGTGGCGGCAGTCCTCGATGGCGAGCACTACCTGCCCGAACCGGGCGACCCACTTGAGTGCCTGAGCATGACCTGCCGGCGTGGCAGCGACGGTGATGTCGTCCGCCCTGCGCCCCAACTGGTCGACCGCGACCAGCGTGTGCGTCTTCTTGTGACCATCGATGCCGACAACGTGCATGCGAACCTCCGCAGCTCAATGGAGAGTTGACGGACATCTCCACCGCGGGGGCACGCCTCAATCGGGCTCGCGCAGCACGCTCCTATCAGGCCACTCCGAGGCGGAGACCAGGGCCGGCGGGGCGGCACATCGCCGACAAGCCACCGTTGCCGGGGCAGCAAAGAAACGAGCCAGCCCCGCCGGTACCTGCCACTGTGTCACCACCCGTAGGCCCGTGTCCCTGACTCTGTCATTGACGCGAAGAAAGCCGACGC
>NZ_JBVJFP010000066.1:0-1483 GCF_055587785.1 Streptomyces sp. NPDC046379 | reverse complement strand
CCCCCGTTATCTTCTTCGCGGTCCTGCAAGAGGGCCGCTGGCCTCCGGGCCCGGCATGACTGTTGCCCCCTGTCGAACGGATGACCTGGGGGGTGGTGCCACCGGGTCCGAGGGGTGCCGTCGGAGACGCTGATCAGAGGTCCGACCACCGCCCGGCCGGGCGCAATGCCCGGCCGCTCGCGGGCGGCAGGTCTGCATAACGTGGATGCGCGAGAACGGCTCCCGACCTTGGGGCCGGCACGCGTCGACACATGTGGGGGCATGGTGATCAGCATCGACGGGGTGGACGTCTTCCTGGGCCTGGACGTCGGCAAGGCAGCACATCACGGCCACGGTCTGACCCCGGCCGGGAAGACTGTCCTCGACAAGCCGCTGCCGAACACCGAACCGAAACTGCGGGCCGTGTTCGACAAGCTCAGGGCCAAGTTCGGCACGGTTCTGGTGGTCGTGGACCAGCCCGCCTCCATCGGTGCCCTCCCGCTCACGGTCGCCCGCCACGCCGGCTGCCAGATCGCCTACCTGCCCGGACTCGCGATGCGCAGGATCGCCGACCTCTACCCCGGCGAGGCCAAGACCGACGCGAAGGACGCCGCCGTCATCGCGGACGCCGCCCGCACCATGCCTCACACCCTGCGGACCCTCGACCTCGCCGACGAGGTCACCGCCGAGCTGACCATGCTGGTCGGCTTCGACCAGGACCTCGCAGGAGAGGCAAACCGCACATCCAACCGCATCCGCGGCCTGCTCACCCAGTTCCACCCCAGCCTGGAGCGCGTCCTGGGCCCACGGTTGGACCACCAGGCGGTGACCTGGCTCCTCGAGCGTTACGGATCTCCTCAAGCCCTGCGCAGGGCGGGCCGCCGCAGGCTCGTCGAGGTCGTCCGGCCGAGGGCTCCGCGCATGGCCGAGCGGCTGGTCGACGACATCTTCACCGCGCTGGACGAGCAGACCGTCGTCGTCCCGGGCACCGGCACCCTGGACGTGATCGTCCCGTCGCTGGCGAAGTCGCTGGCCACCGTCCAAGAACAACGCCGGGCGCTGGAGGCCCGGATCGAGGCCCTGTTGGAGGCCCACCCTCTTTCCCGGGTCCTGACCTCGATGCCCGGCATCGGCGCCAGGACCGCCGCAGTCCTCCTGACCACCGTCGGCGACGGCAGCTCGTTCCCGAGCGCCGCCCACCTCGCCTCCTACGCCGGCCTGGCACCGGCGACCCGGCAGTCCGGCACGTCGATCCACGGCGAGCACGCCCCCAGGGGCGGGAACCGGCAGCTGAAACGGGCAATGTTTCTCTCCGCGTTCGCCGCCCTGCACGATCCCGCCTCCCGGACCTACTACGACCGCTGCCGAGCCCGCGGCAAGACCCACACCCAGGCCCTCCTCCGCCTCGCCCGCCACCGCATCAGCGTCCTGTTCGCCATGCTCCGCGACGGAACCTTCTACGAGTCCCGCAGCCCTCGCCTCGCTTGACGAAGGACATAGAGGC
>NZ_JBVJFP010000065.1:0-1694 GCF_055587785.1 Streptomyces sp. NPDC046379 | reverse complement strand
GCCAACATCGGCCGCTTCACCCAGCCCGACCCCTCCGGCCAGGAGAAGAACCCCTACTTCTACGCCGAAGGCGACCCCGTCAACCGCATCGACCCCGACGGTCTGCTCAGCTTCGGCGATGTAGCCGACTGGCTGGACAAATCCAACGACTGGGTGGGCGCCGCAGTCGGGTGTGTCGCCGGCATCGAGGCAGCAGCAAGCACCGGAACCATTACCTATGCCTCAGCCGTCGGCGGCGTAGTCGGCGCTGGCGTGGGCAGCGCCGTAGGCGCTGGAGTTGCCATAGCGACAAGCTGCGCGGTGGGAGCGGTGGCCGGCTATTACAACACTGACATCCTCACATACCAGTAACACCCTGGCGTGACTCACCGTCTGGGCCGGGGCTCCCTCGGCCCAGACGTTTCAGCATGCACAGACACCGACATTGAAAAAGCCGCAAGACGGGCGACGAAGGGACTCATGTGAAGGAAGCGATTCGGAATACGCTGATCTTCTCGGTTATTGCGATACTAGCTGGCGTCTGCGGATGTATTGCTGGTGCTGCAACTGGTGACAAGCCGCCCATTGTCTTCGGTGCCGTGGCTATTGCGGGCGGGCTGATCTTGGCCGTCATGGCCGCGTTCGCCATACGCAAAGGAAGCCGCTAAAACCGGAGTGTGTCACTGCCTTCCACGCGGCCGGCCGCAGTCGTGCTACTGGGTGGCGCGGGAGGCGTCCTCGTGCTCCCGCCGACGCGGGGGTGTTTCGCCGACCCCGATTCCGGGGATGGACGGGCCGGTGTGCTCCCCGCCGACGCGGGGGCGTTCCGGGAAAGCGCGCCACATAGACCAGCGTGAGCTGGTGCTCCCCGCCGACGCGGGGGTGTTCCGAAGCGCCTCACCGGCGCGCAGGTCATCGACGCGTGCTCCCCGCCGACGCGGGGTGTTCCGGTGAAGGGGTTCCCGAAGCAGCTGGGGCGGCTGTGCTCCCCGCCGACGCGGGGGTCTTCCGCATGGTCTCTGCCTCGGCCAGCGTGGACGCCAGTGCTCCCCGCCGACGCGGGGGTGTTCCGTAGAGATGGCGCATCCGATACAGGCGGCGCGGGTGCTCCCCGCCGACGCGGGGGTGTTCCGTAGAGATGGCGCATCCGATACAGGCGGCGCGGGTGCTCCCCGCCGACGCGGGGGTGTTCCGCCCAGACCCCGGGCGTAGCGCACTCCCCCGCCGTGCTCCCCGCCGACGCGGGGGTGTTCCGGCCGGAGAGAGGCCGGGCAGCACAAAGCCCCCGTGCTCCCCGCCGACGCGGGGGTGTTCCTCCCGCACGGCTGACCAGCTATCCGGCCTCGGCGTGCTCCCCGCCGACGCAGGGGCGTTCCGTCAATGCCGACCGGGCCGGTCTCGGGACAGACGTGCTTCCCGCCGACGCGGGGGTGTTCCGGACACGAAGTCCTGGTACGTGGACCCGCAGTAGTGCTCCCCGCCGACGCGGGGGTGATCCGCAGGTCACCTACGCCGACCCCCGCCTACTGCCGTGCTCCCCGCCGACGCGGGGGTGTTCCGATCCCGACCGCGCTCAGCGCGAGCGGCCCTGTAGTCCTCCCCGCCGACGCGGGGGTGTTCCTTACTGATCATTTCAGAATGAGGTTCGGAGTCGTCTCAAGCAGATGATGCTGCAGGCGAGTTGGAGCAGTCCGAGGTGGAGGTCGGCTCGTATC
>NZ_JBVJFP010000063.1:0-1848 GCF_055587785.1 Streptomyces sp. NPDC046379 | reverse complement strand
AACACAGTGGACGCGAGCAACTGAGGACAAGCCCTCGGCCTATTAGTACCGGTCAACTCCACCAGTTACCTGGCTTCCATATCCGGCCTATCAACCCAGTCGTCTACTGGGAGCCTTACCCCATCAAGTGGGTGGGAGTCCTCATCTCGAAGCAGGCTTCCCGCTTAGATGCTTTCAGCGGTTATCCCTCCCGAACGTAGCCAACCAGCCATGCCCTTGGCAGAACAACTGGCACACCAGAGGTTCGTCCGTCCCGGTCCTCTCGTACTAGGGACAGCCCTTCTCAAGACTCCTACGCGCACAGCGGATAGGGACCGAACTGTCTCACGACGTTCTAAACCCAGCTCGCGTACCGCTTTAATGGGCGAACAGCCCAACCCTTGGGACCGACTCCAGCCCCAGGATGCGACGAGCCGACATCGAGGTGCCAAACCATCCCGTCGATATGGACTCTTGGGGAAGATCAGCCTGTTATCCCCGGGGTACCTTTTATCCGTTGAGCGACGGCGCTTCCACAAGCCACCGCCGGATCACTAGTCCCGACTTTCGTCCCTGCTCGACCCGTCGGTCTCACAGTCAAGCTCCCTTGTGCACTTACACTCAACACCTGATTGCCAACCAGGCTGAGGGAACCTTTGGGCGCCTCCGTTACCCTTTAGGAGGCAACCGCCCCAGTTAAACTACCCATCAGACACTGTCCCTGATCCGGATCACGGACCCAGGTTAGACATCCAGCACGACCAGACTGGTATTTCAACGACGACTCCACCCGAACTGGCGTCCAGGCTTCACAGTCTCCCAGCTATCCTACACAAGCCGAACCGAACACCAATATCAAACTGTAGTAAAGGTCCCGGGGTCTTTCCGTCCTGCTGCGCGAAACGAGCATCTTTACTCGTAGTGCAATTTCACCGGGCCTATGGTTGAGACAGTCGAGAAGTCGTTACGCCATTCGTGCAGGTCGGAACTTACCCGACAAGGAATTTCGCTACCTTAGGATGGTTATAGTTACCACCGCCGTTTACTGGCGCTTAAGTTCTCAGCTTCGCCCACCCGAAAGTGAGCTAACCGGTCCCCTTAACGTTCCAGCACCGGGCAGGCGTCAGTCCGTATACATCGCCTTACGGCTTCGCACGGACCTGTGTTTTTAGTAAACAGTCGCTTCTCGCTGGTCTCTGCGGCCACCCCCAGCTCAGGAAGCAAGTCCCCTCACCAGGTGTGGCCCCCCTTCTCCCGAAGTTACGGGGGCATTTTGCCGAGTTCCTTAACCATAGTTCACCCGAACGCCTCGGTATTCTCTACCTGACCACCTGAGTCGGTTTAGGGTACGGGCCGCCATGAAACTCGCTAGAGGCTTTTCTCGACAGCATAGGATCATCCACTTCACCACAATCGGCTCGGCATCAGGTCTCAGCCACAAGTGCGACGGATTTACCTACCGCACGGCCTACACCCTTACCCCGGGACAACCACCGCCCGGGATGGACTACCTTCCTGCGTCACCCCATCACTCACCTACTACCAGCTCGGGCCACCGGCTCCACCACTCCGACCTCGTCCGAAGACTCAGCCGACGGCTTCACGGGCTTAGCATCACTGGATTCAATGTTTGACGCTTCACAGCGGGTACCGGAATATCAACCGGTTATCCATCGACTACGCCTGTCGGCCTCGCCTTAGGTCCCGACTTACCCTGGGCAGATCAGCTTGACCCAGGAACCCTTAGTCAATCGGCGCAAACGTTTCTCACGTTTGTATCGCTACTCATGCCTGCATTCTCACTCGTCAACCGTCCACAACTCGCTTACACGGCTGCTTCACCCGGCAGACGACGCTCCCCTACCCATC
>NZ_JBVJFP010000062.1:0-2007 GCF_055587785.1 Streptomyces sp. NPDC046379 | reverse complement strand
TCAGGCACAAGATCATCCGACACCCGCAGAACTCTGCCGCCCGCCAGCCCAACTGCCAAGCCCTGAACCAAAACTCATTCTGAAATGATCAGTAAGCAGGGATGACCGATCGCGGGGTCACGGAGGGCGTTGAGTAAGGCGTTGAGGAGGGGTTCGGTGAAGGTGGTGCCCCGGTGGTCGATGTCGGCGCCGGGAGTCAGGGCAGCCAGGTAGGCGTCGCGGTCGGCGTCGGCCAGGTGGGCGAGACATAGGGTGTGGCCGGGGACGTGGATGCCGCGGCAGCCGACAGGGTCGGCAGCAGGGTCCGCACCGTGTGCGCAGTACGGCCAGGCTGGCGGTTCAAATGTGCTCATGGTGCGGCGGCTCCACGGTCGGTGTCACAGTGCCCGTAGGGACGCCCGGGGGACTGGGAACGGTTCAGGCTCGACGATGACGGCGTCCAGGATCGGGACCCGCGTTGCGAACATGCCGTACGTGCCTCAACCCGTAGATATCCGGCAGGCACGGTGCACTGAGGCGCACATGCCTCACATGCCTGTCGCCTGCCCGTCACCCGAGATAAGTGAAGCTGCGTGCGGAAGGGGTGGTGGACCGGATCGCGGTGGGGCGGGCCGGACGACGGGGCCGGTGTCGTTCCCCACCCCTGCCGGGACACGGCTCGCCGGCCAGCGGCCCGAGCTGCTCGAGCTGCTCGAGCTGCTCGAGCGACGACCCTCAAGGAGGGTCTGGGACCGCGGCGCGGTCCGGCACCGTGCCGGACATGCGCTGACCGTGAACGAAATCGCGCTCGCCTTCGTCCAGGACGCCCGCCACCGCGGGGAACTGTGCCGGCCACTGGACTGGATCCCCGCCCCCCACCGCGGCATCACCGACGGCCAGGGCCTCTTCCTGGACGCGCTGCTCCCCTACCGCACCGGCCCGGGCGGGCGCGGCCCGGCGGCTCAGGCGCTCGTCGACGTCGACCGCGCCACCGCAGAGCCCGGACGCCTGGGCGCGCGACTGGCCGCCTACGCGCGCCTCCACATAGCCGCGCAGGCGCGCTCCCGCCCCCCCCCGCGGCAGCCGGCGCAGCCGGAGGTGGCGCGGGAGGAACGACGGCCGCACTACCCGCCCCTGCCGAGGCTGCTGTTCGTCCTGGACGGCACCGCAGCGGCCGGGGTGGACGAGCGGAGCAGCACGCTGGGCGCAGCCGCCGCCGAACCGGACACGGCCGGCTTCCTGCGGGACGTTCCCGTGCTCGCCACGGGGCTGACCGACGTCCCCCGGACCGGGCCGGGCGCGCCGGTCTGGCGGCCCGTGCACGACCCCGAGCGGCGCGTGCCCTGGACCACCGGCACCGCATGTCAGGGCTCGGGCCACGGCCTGGAGGAGGCCTGCGCGGGCCGGCCTGCGCACTGCGCGCAGTTGGTGCGGGGCGAGCCGCCGGCGGGCGGGCATGAGCAGCGGCGGGCCGAGTAGCAGGGCCGGCGGCTGACGACGCAGCGGGCCTCTGGGTGCCGGCGGGGAAACTGGCGGGGCGGTGGCGCACACGAGGACCTTTGGGGAGGTCGTGCGCCACCGCCCTCAGCTTGTCATTTATGGTCCGGCGTCGAACGCGGCTCGAACTTGGTCGGCTTTTTCGCAATTCAGCGGACACGTAGGCGGCCTTCGTCTGATCCTGTGCTCCGTCACAGAGTGGATCAGCGCGAAGGCCGTGGTCGTGAGTTTGGTGCATCAGGGCGTCCTGCGGGATGCGTTCGCGGAAGTGTCACACTTCCGGTCGGAGCTGTACGCGTGTCTGACCGCGCGGGGCGACGCGTTGTTCGAGTTATGCGACGCGCTGCTGTGCACGGACGGGCCGGTGCGGACACTGGTCGATCTCGCGCTCGCGCCCGAACACCGCCGTGGCCACGGGGCTCTGTACGGCGGACTTAGAGGTCATCTCAATTGGTGCGGTGAGGGCGTAGATAGTCGCTGGCAGGCGTGCTGTGGGGACGGTTGAATGCCGTGATGAGCGACTACTGGACC
>NZ_JBVJFP010000061.1:0-2335 GCF_055587785.1 Streptomyces sp. NPDC046379 | reverse complement strand
CTACGAACGCAAAGCCAGCCACTTCCTGGCCTTTACCAGCATCGCCTGCACCCTCATCTGCTACCGACGACTGACCAATTGAGATGACTTGTAAGCCTGCCCAAGCCCCGAAAACCCCACCACACCGACACACCGGTCCCCGTTAGCAAGCTGACGGGGACTCATGAACGATCGAGGATAGTAGACGGAAGTATTCGGGAATGTTAGCATGGCACATCTTTTGTGTGGCGGAGTGAAAAATCGCCACAGTTTCATAAGGGGATAGAATTGAAAAGGCGTATCGCGATAACGGCGGCCGCAACCGCGGCAGCGACGGTATTCGGCATCACGCAAGCCTCTGCCTTGACTCAGGAGAACGATCGCGCAACCGAGACGTCAAGCTCATCGAGTGGACCTTGGAAGTGCAGCAGTAATGTGTATGCTGAAGTCTGCTTCAGCGCTGATGGTGACTGGTTCAGGGTGAAAGATAACCATGCTGACGGGTATTCTGGTGTCGGGTATTGGAGTGTGAGAAACTCTGACGGAACTACGGTCAGGTATGGGTACATATACAACCAGGCCGGAAATGGGTCCATTAGGTATAAGAACAAGGACCTCCCCGAAGGCTACGGCATGCTCATACAGCCGTGCCGTGGGCATTGGGACTCAGGCTACGACCCGACGGGTTGCACGGGGCAATTTTGGGTTACTACTTAGTGGCTGACCGCAGCTGACACGATATGCGGTGACGGCTCGCCTGCTCACTGGGGTGAGCCGTTGCAACTTCCGAGAACAGGTTCGGGCCGACAGCCCGCGTGACCGTCGCCGCGCAGCTCCACTACTCCTGCTTCGTGGAGGCCCAGACCTGAAACCCGCCAGAAGCCGCCACGCGGCCGTTTCCCGCGCTTTAGCCGCGCCCGGATCTTCTCCGGCGGGGCGTTGCCTTTCCGGCCGTCAGGCGTGCGTACGGGGGTTTTTGTTGTGGTGGGTGGCCACCGCGTCACTGGCCCGCTCAAGTAGGGCGCGGGCCAGGTCGGTGGCATGGGCGGCCTGGCCCAGAAGGCGCATGGTCTGCTGCAGCGCGGTGGCAAGGTCCTTGTCCGGGTGCGATGTGCCGGCTTCATGTCAGCGAGGGTCCGCCGGGCGGCGGCAGGCGGCCCTGTTGCTCCGGGTGTTGCGCCAGGACGTAGCACTGGGAGTTGCGGTAGGTGTTGCGCCGCCTGACGCCGGGCCGTGCTGTCACTCCTGCTCAGCGCCCCGTCTGAGCGTGGTCGGGGCGCTGACATCCCCCACCCGGACGCGCCGGGGGGAGCCGGTGCCCTTCATGGCGCTCGCGTCGGCTGGGGGCCGCCAGGCCGTCCCGGCCGCTGAAGCGTCCGGGCAAGAGAGGGCCGGCGGGATCCCGGGCCGAGCGGAGCCTGTGGCCAGGAGGGAGCCACAGAGAAGTAGTCGGCCCGCCCGACCCCCCTTGACCGAGCCTGTGACGTGCGGTCTCCGTGCCAGGGGCACAGCGTGGAGGCAAGTCGTAGGGCACGTTGAAAGGCAAGTTGTAGAGCAAGCTGCAGAGCAAGTTGAGGGCAAGCGGGTCAGAGCCCCCCCGACCGCCATGCGCTCCCCCTGGTCGTAGCGCCCTTCAGTGTAGTTCTTCGCACTGCCACGGGTGTGGCTCGCGATCGCAAGAGCCGTGGGGCACCGCAAGCAGGTCAAGCCGGTAGTTCATTGCTGGAATTGTGCGGTTTTTTAGTTGGGTATCCGGGAGGGTTTCAGGGGTGGGTGGTGTGTATTCCCATGGTTGGTTTCGGGTGGTGTTCCGCAGGCCCGTGCTTTCGCGTTCACCCAACCCTTCGGCCGCGATATTCCGAAGCTGACGCTATATCGAACATCTCGAATTTCGATCTGTAGACGCGCCCTCGCCCTCGGCATCAGGAACGGGGGCGAGGAGGTGATTCCAGAGTTAGTCTGGGGCTTCAGTCTGAAGCACGGGGGTGGCCTGGTTCTACCAAAGCTACATACTGCATCACCTTATGCAGGCTCACCGACCCCGACCACCCCTTTCCCTCTTTGCTGCTTGGGCCGGAGGCCCGTTGGCCGCACCGCGCAGCGGGGGCCGGCCTTTTGGCCGCGTAGCGGCCCGGGTGACTGGAGCGCAGCGGAAGCCACCCAGCGGGCGGGGCCGCAGGCCCCGCCGCTCCGGAAGCGCAGCGAACGGAGCGTCACCCGCCTTGCGCAGCAAGGCGGGTGACGCTCGGGCCGCAGGCCCGAGCTGGCGCTCACGCGGAAGCGGGAGCGCAACACCCGCGCGCAGCGCGGGTGTTCGCTTGTCCATCGCGAAGCGATGGGGTACCCGCTCCGCGGG
>NZ_JBVJFP010000060.1:0-2842 GCF_055587785.1 Streptomyces sp. NPDC046379 | reverse complement strand
GATACGAGCCGACCTCCACCTCGGACTGCTCCAACTCGCCTGCAGCATCATCTGCTTGAGACGACTCCGAACCTCATTCTGAAATGATCAGTTAGGCACATCGACAACCGCGACGGGCTGCCGCTCCTGCTCGAGCACTGCCTGATCCTCAACCGCGTCCAGCGCTTGGGCGCCGACGGTGAACCGGTCTGGGGCGCTGTGGACACCTACCGCCTCTACCAGAACGTGGTGGCCACCGGGACGCTCTACACCTTGGCGATGACGACCGAGGTGTGCGAGACCCTGGGGCTGGCGACCGTGCCGCGCGAGGTCGCACCGGGCCTGCGTCCGGTCATGGAAATCGCCGGAGTGCCCGAGGACCTCATCAACTGGTCGGCGTCCCGCCGCCAGCGCATCGAGGACGCCCTGGAGGTGCTCACCGACCAGTACGTGAAGGACCACGGGCACCTGCCCTCAGAGCGCGGCCGTCACGGACTGGGCTGGTGGGCGGCGCAGGAGACCCGGCCCGTGAGGAAGAAGCCGAAGCCGCTCGCGCAGCTGCTCGCGTGGTGGCGCGCCTCCGCGATCCTCCGCTTCGGCCAGCAGTTCATCGACGGCCTCCTGGACAGGTGCCGGGCTGCGGGGGCGGCGATCCGGGCGCGGGTGGATCCCACCGTGGACGTGGCGCTTGCCGCCGTCGACGTCGCTGCGGTCGTCTTCACCGTGCGTGAGAAGTTCTCCTGGCGCCACATCCTGGCCGAAGCGCGCCAGCACCTGTTGGAGACGCTGCGCGGCCGCGAGTTCACCCGCGGCCTGGACGACTACATCGCCCACCGGGCCCTGCTCCGGTACTCCCGCCGTCACACGGCCACGAAGCCTGGCCGGGAAGCGCCGACGGCGGACCGGATGACCTACACCGCCGACTTCCCGGTGCCGCACCGGTGGTGGATCGCCCCCGCCGAAGGCACCCCGCCATGGGAGTCCAGCCGCTACGAGCGAGTCCGGGTCGCCAGCCTTGCCGTGCAGAACGCGATCCGCTATGCCCGCATTCGAGCCGACACCGCCACCGCCAACGAGGCGACGACCTCGGCCTCCTACACACCCGCCGATCACCGCGACCTCAAGGGCGAGACGGCATCCGCTCCCCACGCCGTCGACCACCCGGGCCGGGACACCGCCCTGACCCCGGCGCAGCGGGCCGCCGCCGTCCAGGCCCACCAGCAGGCCGCGATGCCCGAGGAGTACCTGGAGGGCCGCACGAGCGACCCGGCGACGTGGCTGCGCACACCAAAGAACCTGGACCGGCTCGCCGCCTTCACTCGCGCCGCCGACACCCGCCGCCGCGCCATGGAGGACCGAAAGGCCCCGGCCGCCGACCCGGCCAGTCCGGTCGACCAGCACCGCCAGGAGCACGAGCAGCAGCGCCAGCAGCCCGACCCCGGCCAAGGCCAGGGCCTCCGGCCCTAAAGCGCCGTGCGGCCCGCACGGCGGGACGGACGACGAAGTCACCGTGCCAGGCGCCGGGACGCGACCGGCCGCCCACCCCCGAAGCCACCCGGGAGCGGGGGAGGGTGACGGGGACCACTCCCTCAAGCACGGAGGCCCCCATGGTTGCCCCGACCCCGCCGCAGCTTTCGCCGGAGCAGCGCGAGCGCCTGGAGCAGCTCGCCGACGCGGCCCGGCTGCGCGCGGCGCTGTACCCGTCGCCCGTCCGGCGCCGCTCCCGGCAGTTCCCCGGCGGCCGGCCGAACCCGTGGCGCTCCGTGCAGGGCAGCCGCTGGGGATGAGTAGGCCCGGTGGACGGCGCCGCGCACCCGGGCGCGGATCGGCGGCTGGGTGGGGAGTGGCCTCCACTCGGGGAGTGGAGACCACGGTGGTGCCCATCGGGTGGACTCCACTCCGGTGCACCGGTGCGGTGGGGGAGTGCAGGACATCCCGGCATCCGGTGCGCTCGGTGCGGTGCATCGGGCGCACCGGTTCGCGCGCCGACGATGCCGTGCACTCATCCCCACCGCACCGGTGCGCCGCACGAGGCGTATGGCAGTGGCCGCCACTCCCGCCCGCTCCCTGCGGTGTGCATACGGAAGGTGACGGTGCATCTGATGCGGTGCACTCGATGCACCCCCTTGACCAGGTGTGCCGCCGCGGATTCCACCCAGTCCATCGGGTGTAAAGCAACCCTTGTCCAGCCACGAGTTTCCCGCGATCTTTCGACGTTTCCCCTAATCCAGTGCGTAAGCAGACGGCCCCAGCCCATGCAACGGCCCGGGGCGGCTGCTCGCGCTGGACAGCGAATGCCTGGATCCCCCCTGGCCGTCAAGGCCTCCTCAAAGAGCGGCATCGCTGTCCGTTGCGGGGTCCGCGGTGATGACGCGGGCGCCGGGCTGATGCCTCCGTTTTCCCGGGCCCTTGAGGCCTCTGTCAAGAGCGGCGCAGCCCGGCGCCTCCGTGGTCACCGCGAAACTCGCGGGGCCCGGTCGGACGTTGATCGTCACGGCGCGAGCCCGCTCCAGGGTCAACCTCTTGTTCATCCGCGAGCCCGTGAGCTCTGCAGAACATCGAGCCCTGGAGCGCGCTGGTGTCGCGAACGGCTACTGAGATGGCGGACCAACGAGTCCTTGGATTAGGGCGCCGCGTGACCCGCATGTGCTCGTGACCTGCATAAACAGACGGATCTGGGAGGATAGCTTGACCGTGTTCTGCGGCATCGACTGGGCAGAGCGTCACCACGACGTCGCCCTCGTCGACGAAGTCGGCACTCTGCTCGCTAAGAGGTCCTAACAAAGGCGTTGGACGTGTCGGTGGGTGATGAGGCAGGTGGCGAGGCCGAGGAGGGCTTCGTGGATGTCGTCGCGTCTTTCCC
>NZ_JBVJFP010000059.1:0-2859 GCF_055587785.1 Streptomyces sp. NPDC046379 | reverse complement strand
GCGACCAGCGGCAAGGTCTTCGAGACCATGGCGGGCACGCCGCTGCCCGGACGGACGCGGCTGCTCCTCGGCGACTTCCAACGTGACCTGATCGCAGGACGGCGGCGGCCGCGCCGGCAGCCTGGAGGAGGTCCGATTCACGGACATCGAGCACCTCGAGTTCGAGCTCTAGCAGCCGCGCCCCGAACAGCCTGCGAGCCCCGAACCGACACGGTCCGGGGCTCGCTCGCGTATCCGCGGGGGATCGGATGTTCATGCACGCGATGCCCTGTCCAACGACGCTGAAGCGCCTCAGTCACCTGCACCGGAGCAATGCTGGCGAAGCCGTCCGGCGGCTGCTCCCGCCTTCCTACGATGCGCTCGTGCGGAACACGAAGGCGTTCAAGGAAGCCGTTGCCCAGACGCTCGCGGAGCTGGCCCGCCAGGGGGTGACCCTTGCGCCGGCGACCGTGGAGGACACGATCGAGAAGCAGATCGCCACCGTCTCCGAGCAGCTCGGGATCCAGGTGCGCTCCGCGTGGCGGTACTTCGACGCCTCCGCCACGGCCGACCGGCTCGCGCAGAACCTGTCCTCCTACGAGGAGAGCAGCAGCGAGAAGGGCGTCGGGCAGGCCCCGATGCCGCCGCTCGACAACCCGGAGCTCGCCCTGGTCCTCGCCGGGGTGCCCGACTCCCTGGCTCAGACCGGCGGCGACCTGTACGCGGTCATCATCAACGTCGCCGTCAACGCCTGGATGGCCGGCCACATCCACGGCGAGGACGGCTGCACCGGCTGCAACGGCAGCCGAGGCCCGGCCGGACACGACTGGGAAGCCCGGATGCGCACCATCACCGAATTGCAGCCGAACATCACCAAGTGGTTCGACCGCGACGTGTGGACCCGCGCCGTCAACGACGCCGGGTACACCGTCGGCCGCCGCTGACCTCCTGATCGGGATCTCTGAAATCGGCCAGGGGTGCTCGTCGCCCCACTCGGTCCGGAATTCAACGGAGTGGGGAGAATCTGGGCGAGCCACGCCACACACGGTGGGTGCAATGCGCCACCGTCCGCGAGCGCAGGGCCAGAGGGGTAAGGGGAGTCCGAGGAGTTTGGCGACGAACTCCCCAACGTGCCACCAGCGTTGGGCACGATGGGGGATCGGTGTGGGCACGGGGAGGGGACTCACGATGAGCAACAAGAGCCAGGCCCAGCGCGGGAACGTGCTTGCAATCTGTAGGGAGTGGCTGACGGGCTTGCATAGCCCTGCTGACGTGCGCAAGTGGCTGGACCGGGCGGAAGCCGCCGGTGAGCCCAGGTCGACCGAGAGCACGCTCCTTCTGCAGGAGCTCTGGGGCCACCTGGCGGCCCCTGACACGGATCCGGTGTGGCGCGAGCTCACCACGCACGGCGTGTTCCGTCTGCGTGTGTATTCGAGTACCGGATACATGGAGATCATGACCGCGCTAGCGGCGGTCTCGGGAGCGACAGTGACAGCTGCGGTCCTGCCGTTTTTGCAGGCAATTGCTTCGCAGGCTGGCCAGCGGTCGTTTGAAGTCGCCCGCGCGACCACACGCCGCATGATCGGCCGCAGCGCAGATCTCGCCCCCGCCATTCATCGCGGTCGCACGAAGGTCTACGTGGAAGAGACCGCCGCCGGACTGCGCTTCATTGTGCCGCCGCGTCTGCCTGACGCAGCACTCGCCGCTCTGGCCTCGGCCGACCTCGAAGCCCTGGCCGCTCCTGACGTGAACGGCGGCATCGTCACAATCTACTGGGACGATGCGGCTGAACAGTGGCGTCGCGATGTTGCCGCCAGTTGACAGCGCAAGAACACTGGGTGCTCTGGACTGAATGGCTACAAGATCAGCCCCTGGACGGGCCACGTGTCGGGTGGCCCTCCCTCGATGACGTCTGTCCGCAGGTCAGCGACGCCACGGGTGGGGCATCAAGGTGAGCAGGTCTGGGGAACCTGTGAGCATCAGGTGAGGAACTTCAACGAGCCTCATCACTCCCGCTCACGTCTCTTCGAAGCCGTGCTCGAAGCCCTTGAGGACGGGGTCCAGTTCCGCGGCAGCGGCGCACAGAGAGCACAGCCGCACCCCCGGCTGCCCGGCTGCGTCCAGCGCCCGCTCCAGCGGCAGCACCGGCGCTCCGGTCGGCGCCTCTTCGCAGTCGACGGCGTGCACGACACCGCCCCGGCCGGGACCGCGGCCGCCGGCCTTCACCAGCACCCAGCCGGACGGCCGCCGCGGCCCCAGCGCCTCCTGGACGGGCGAGGGCTGCTCCAGGTACTCGGTGGGCACGGCGTCGTACGAGACGCCGTCCACGGGCCGCACATGCTGCGGTGCGCGCACCCAGACCCGGTACTCGGCAGGTTCCACCGTGTCGCCGGGGCCGTTGCGGTAGGCCGAGAGCCCGACCTCGTACCGCCAGCCGTCGCGGGCCTGCCGCCGGGACCACAGGTGCGCGACGACCTCCTGGTCCCCGGGCAGCAGCACCCGGATCGGCGCCGGCACCGGTTCGGGGGAGGAGGGCGTCGTCACGTCTCCCACCGTACGGACGGATGTGACTTTGAGCGTTACCTGGCGGCCGCACGTACGGCGCTGCTGGTCAGAGGGCGGCTTCGATCTATGGATGGCGGCTTCTGTGCACGGTAGTTGGCGAGTCGGAGGTTGGAACGCTCGTCTCCGCCGATGAGCGGCTGTTTCCGAAGGATGCGGGCCAGGGAGACCTTTGACACGCCAGGCAAGGGCTAACAGGTCATCTCATTTGGCGTGTTCGAAGGTCTGCCGGTGTGGGGATCGTTGAGCGGCTGGTGCCGGATGAGCTGTGGGAGTTGTTCCAGCGAGTTGTGCCGGAGGCGCCGACCCGTCCGCAAG
>NZ_JBVJFP010000058.1:0-3132 GCF_055587785.1 Streptomyces sp. NPDC046379 | reverse complement strand
CTGGTTGGCTCCGCCGTGGCAGGTCCACAGGTGGATCTTGGTGCCGTCGGCGGTGCCGGCGCCGTCCACGTCCAGGCACTTGCCCAGGCTGCGGATGCTGCCGTCGTCGGCCAGGGTCCACTGCTGGTTGGCTCCGCCCCAGCAGCCCCACAGCTGGATACCGGTGCCGTCGGCGCTGTTGCCGCCCTGCACGTCCAGGCACTTGCCGTTGACGCCCTTCACCTCACCCGTGCGCGGGCCGCCGGCGGTCTTGGTGAAGGAGAACTCGTCCACGTCGAACAGGAAGCCGGCGCCGCCCTTGAAGACCAGGAACAGGGAGGTTGACCCGGTGGGCTGATGCGACAGGTCGGTGGTCACGTCCTGGAAGGTCTCCCAGCCGCCGGTCACCGGGACGGTCGCCGTGCCGAGCAGGGTGCCGGTCGGGGACCCGGCCCGCACCTCGATGGTGCCGCCCGCTCCCGCGGAGGAGACCCGCGCCGTGAACTTGGCGGTGTTGCCGAGGACGTAGGGCTTGAAGGAGATCCAGTCGCCGTTCTCGATGTAGCCGACGGTCTTGCCGCCGTGGGCAGGGCCGTGGGCGGTGACCTGGACACCGGAGGAGTCACCGTAGTGCTCGGCCTGCCGGTGGCTGGGCTGGGCGATGCGCTGGTCGTGGGTGGTCAGCGCGGGCTGCCCGTTCGCGCCCTTGTCGGTGTACTCGGCGTCCACGACGCCGAAGATGTTGGCGTTGGGATCGTGTTCGCCGTCGGCGAGGGTCTGCAGGGTGCCGCTGCAGCCGGTGGCCGAGGTCTGCGGGTGGCCGTGGCTGTCGTGGCCGACGATGAACGAGACCTTGACCTTGGAGCAGTCGACGGCGCCGTCCTCGGGATCGGTCACCGTGACCTTGAAGGGGATGGCGTCGCCGAAGTCGTGGATGCTTCCGTCCGCGGGCAGGTCGATCTTCACCGTGGGGGCGGTGTTCCCCACGGTGATCCGGACGGACGCCGTGGCGGACTTGCCGGCGGTGTCTGTGACCTTCAGCGTGGCCGTGTACTGGCCGTTGGCGGTGTAGGTGTGCGAGGGATTGGCGGCAGTGGAGGTCGCGCCGTCACCGAACGCCCAGGAGTAGCTCAGGTTCTCCCCCTCCGGGTCCGAACTGCCTGCCGAGGAGAAGGAGACGGTCAGAGGCGCCTGGCCGGAGGTGACGTCTGCCTTGGCCTGGGCGGTCGGAGAGTGCCCGTCGGTGACGTGCTCGATGCGGTAGAGGGCCGAGTTCTCGTCGCCGCTGTAGAAGCCGGTGCCGTAGTCGAGGACGTAGAGGGCGCCGTCCGGGCCGAAGGCCATGTCCATCACCTGGGTCCCGGTCCAGGGGAAGGCGTTGATGGACTGCACGGTCCCGTCGGAGCCGGACTCGATCCGCTTGATCCAGCGGCGGCCGAGCTCGCCGGCGAAGAAGTCGCCGTCGTACTCCTGCGGGAACTTCACCTCGGAGGTGGAGTCCGCGTCGTAGCGGTAGACGGGGCCGCCCATGGGGGACTCGGAGCCGTCGCCGAACTCCGGTACGGAGTTGCCCGTGTAGGGGATCCAGGCGGGCTGGGCGGGCGGCAGGTCGGTCAGGCCGGTGTTGCGCGGCGAGGTGTTCTTCGGGGCCGCGCAGTCGAACTTGGCGCCGGAGGTCCCGGTGGCGAAGTCGAAGTCGGTGTAGGCGTCGTTCTTGCCGGTGCAGTACGGCCAGCCGTAGTTGCCCGCCTTGGTGATCCGGTTGAACTCGACCTGCCCCTCAGGGCCGCGCGAGGCGCTGGCGGCGCCGGCGTCGGGGCCGTAGTCGCCCAGGTAGACGATGCCGGTGGCCTTGTCGACGCTCATCCGGAAGGGGTTGCGGAAGCCCATGGCGTAGATCTCGGGCCGGGTCTTGTCGGTGCCGGGCGGGAAGAGGTTGCCGGCCGGGACGGAATACGATCCGTCGGCGTTGACCTTGATGCGCAGGACCTTGCCGCGCAGGTCGTTGGTGTTGCTGGAGGCACGCTGGGCGTCGTAGGCGGGGTTGCGGGAGGCGCGCTCGTCGATGGGGGTGTAGCCGTCCGAGGCGAACGGGTTGGTGTCGTCGCCGGTCGACAGGTACAGGTTGCCCGCCGCGTCGAAGTCGATGTCGCCGCCGACGTGGCAGCACATGCCGCGGGTCGCGGGCACGTCGAGGATCTTCTTCTCGCTGGTCAGATCCAGTGTGCCGTCCGTCTTCAGCACGAACCGGGAGAGCCGGTTGACGCCTTCGAACGCGGCGAAGTCGGCGGCCGACCCTTCCGACGGGGCGTCACCGCCGGGGGTGGTCAGCTTGGGGGCGTAGTAGAGGTAGACGAAGCGGTTGGTGGCGAAGTCAGGGTCCGCACCTATGCCCTGCAGGCCTTCCTCGTCGTGGCTGTAGACATCGAGCTTGCCTGCGACCTTGGTTGTGCCGGCCTCGTCGGTGAGCCGCAGGGTGCCGTCCCGCGAGGTGTGCAGCACGGAACGGTCCGGCAGCACGACCATGGTCATGGGCTCGCCCACTTCGGTCGGTCCCTTGGCGAGCGTGACCTGCTGGAAGGCTCCTATCGCCGCCGCTGAGGCGTCGGCCGGTTCCGGCGCGGCAGCGGCGGTTCCCGGTGTCAGGCAGCCGACGGCACACACCACCGCCAGTGCCAATGAGCGGACGAGTTTGGGTCTGAGCAGAGTTGTGCGCACAAACGTCTCCGGAGGTGTGGGGTGGACAGCAGGACGTGATCAGTCCTGACGAGGGGAGCACCGGCGCGCGCCGTCGCGCCGATGCTCCCGCGGCGCGCGCCGACGCGCCGTTAAGCCGGGTTACAGGCGTATCACCGACTTGAGTCACAGAAGTTAGTGTCCTTCTACTCGTGGTGTAACCCCTTGTGCAAAGAAATCTCTAACTTTTGCCTGCAGATGGACAAAGGGAGAGGGGGGTGGACCTGCACTGGAGGGCGTCGGACCCTGTCGTGGTCGACGCCGCCCGGCGCGTGGAGTCCCCTCGGCCCTTCCCAGCGGTGCCTCGACCCATTAATTTGTTAACCGCCATGACGAAATAGTCAGCGAGCAAGGAGCCGTGGCATGACGTACCAGCCCACCCCCGATGACAAGTTCACCTTCGGTCTGTGGACCGTC
>NZ_JBVJFP010000057.1:0-3834 GCF_055587785.1 Streptomyces sp. NPDC046379 | reverse complement strand
TCAGGCACAAGATCATCCGACACCCGCAGAACTCTGCCGCCCGCCAGCCCAACTGCCAAGCCCTGAACCAAAACTCATTCTGAAATGATCAGTAACTAGTGACCCACCTCCGAGTCCCTCGGGTGATTACGCCGTAATCACCCGAGGGACTCCAGCAGACCAGCGATGTGCGTGGCTACCTGATGACCCGTTCGCGGCGGCTGCCGGCCTTGAGCTCACCGAGACGACCTCCACGTCGGCAGCCGCCGAGAACCCGCGTCCCTCATACGGCACTTGCAGCCGGAACAGACTTCGGGCCCGGCGGCAGGGGCAGGAACGGCAGCCGCGTCGGCCACCTACGGAAGGTCAGCCGAAGGACACAGTCCGTTCGGTGTGCCAGTGCACTGCGATCCGCCCGACACCCACGCGGAAAACCGACCCCGTGAACACCATCGGCTGCCCGTCATCAATGACGTACTTAGCGCACACATCCTCGTAAGATCCCGGTGCGCGGTTCGGAGAGAACGGAGCCAGCGGATGATCATCGTTCAACTTCAGAGTTCCGGGCCGAGGGCGCTCCTCCACCATCCCCAGCAAGTCCCTCTCACGGTGCCGCAGATCGCGCGCGATAGCTTCGGCCGCAGCGGCGATCTCGTAGGCCTCGTAGAAGCGCACCAGGTGCGGCGGAAGGTCCTGGAGCGGTCGCGGCAACGAGGGCGCCTGATCCAGCCACAGGGTGTACTCGCGGACAGTAGCGGCCAGCCTCTGGTCCAGTCTGCGGAAGACGTCCGCGCGGGCCACCCTGTTCCGCTCCTCGCAGACCTCGCACAAGTAGGCGACCCGGCGCAGTCGGCGATGCGACACCTCGCCGGGGCTCCCGTCCAGATAGCAATAAGTAGATGAGGGCCTGCGCGTGCTGTCCGGCCCATACGTCTTCGTCATCATGCGCGTGCCACACGCTTGGCATCGACGTCTGCGGGGGACCTCGCTCAAGGCGCGCCGCACGTACAACCATTTGGACACACTCGACACCGTATCTGCTGAGGTTGGCTTCCAGGACCCTCCGGCCGGGTTGAAGTCACGGCAACGCTCTTGTCGTCCTGCCAAGTCGTTGCCCCTTGTATCTCACGCCTGTATGGCGGGCGGCACGGCGAGTGAGCTCTACGCCAGAATGGCCCGTCTGCGAGTGCATGCAAGAGGCATCAGCGTGTTCTGCGGAGGTGAGCGCCGACTCGCGCGCGTTATGGCTGAACGCGGGATGACCTCACCGCTGCGCGGTTGGTCTCGGAGCGTGTGATCGAGGAGCGCGCCTCCCCCTGCCATGGCGCGACGCCTCGTAGCGGGGCGGCGTGCTCGCATGAGGGGCGCGGCAGACCCGAGCTTCGAGATCGTTCAGTTACGTGTACCGCCCGGCCTGCACGCACCTGTGCCTCGTGGTGATTACGCCGTAATCACCACGAGGCTGATTCGGTCCTGAGGGGTGGCCCAGTGTCATAGCAGGCAACGCGCGCCCTGTTGGAAGCTACCCGAGGCTGTTGATCGTCGGCATGACGATTCCGCCAGATGACATAGCGGCAGGTCGTGCTGTCCTGCTTCCTGCGACAGGTGCCGACCTCGCCCGGACGGTGCGCGTCCGCCTGCGGGACGGTGGCTCTCGCGCTGGACTTGTGCCGTCCTCCGTCCTCCGTCCTCGGTCCACTGCCGACCCGGGTGGGGGGGTAGCGGTAGAACGGACCGTGCTCTGCATGCGGGTGAGCCAGGCGAGCGCTCTGACCACGGAATGCTCGTGAGTAGTTGGTGGCGGCGGCTGGATGTGCGGTGACTTCCGTCTGACCTCCGAGGGTGTGATGGCTGAGCCTGTGCACATGAGCAGGCTGACCGACCCAGAAGGGCAAAAACAACAGACCGTGCGCCGAGCAAGCACGGGCGCAGAACGGCCCCTGCGGGCAATGATGCTGGCCTCGGCTGACGTGCCCTTTGGCCCCCGGCGATCGCAACCGGTCCGGCCGACAGAGATACTCTCCGAGACGTGATCCACCGGATCAACGAGAGCCGTCGACGCAACGGACAGGGAGCGACTGATCCGATCCTCGGGCCAGGTGATTACGGCGTAATCACCTGGCCCGCCACGATCTGCAGCCGACAGTGATTACGACGTAATCACCACGAGGGCTGAGTGACGATGAAGCGCTGTCTCACGGCTGCGGTCGGCCAGGACACCCAGGCCGAGGTCGATCGGCGCGGTCGGCCAGGAAGCACATCGTGGTGCCGCCACCCCCAGTGCCTGAACGGAGAGCCGCACAACAACGAGTCGATCACGGATGGGGCCCAGCCCGTATGAACCGTAGCTCGGGCGGGACAACAATGTCATGGCAGCAGATCATCCGCGCGGCCGAGCACCGTCAGGTGCCCGGTCGGTACCCAAGTCGCCGAGACAGTCCCGCATGATCGCCTGATCTCGCAATCACGGTCAGGAGCCAGCGGACCGATCAATTGGGCTTTCACTGTGCGGCCCGAAGGACTCAGACACCAATGGCGTGCGCATCACTCAGGTCACGGATGACCGTCACAAGTACAACCAGGCCAAGAGGGCACAACGAAACCGATGCTTATGTCATGTACATGCAAATTGAGCGGGTCGGCAACCTGCCGGGGGAGTAGTACTCGATACAGAGGCCACGAAATTAGCGACACCGACGCACTAGTTTGTACAGGGCCGATGACTACGCCTCCACGCCAGCCACGGCCCGGCCGCACAGCAGCATGGCTCTATACAGAGCTGCGGAGGAGCGTGGCACCAGCCATCTCAGTTCTGCAGCCCTTCCGCAACCAGCCAGCCCGTACACCTCACTCAGCATGCGCGCCTACGGACCTCTACCGCAGAGTGAGACTTGCCCATCCCTGCGGGTACCTCATCTCCAGAGCCCGGCGAGGCGAACAGGGAGCGACTGACTCGTACTACGAGGCAGGTGATTACGGCGTAATCACCCGGCCCGCCACCCGGGCGCACGGGACCGACTCGGCCAGCGGGTGGACCGGGTCGAGGTCCATGTGGAACCTCTGGGGCTGAGCCCAGGGGCTGCACGGCTCGACGTCGGTGTCGGCATGAATGTGGGTGCCGGTGACGCGAACCAGGCCGAGGACCGCGCGGGCCACCAGCGGGCTGCGCAGCGCCGCCCGGTCCACCTCGGCGCCGGCGTGCAGGAGGTACCAGCCCGGCGCCCAGGCGCGGGGCCGGTTCTCGATCCGCTTGCCGCCGTAGAGGATGCAGGCCGCCCAGGGCTGACGCACGGTGATGCCGCGGACGGAGTCCGGGGCGCAGAGCGGCGGCGTCATACGACGGCTCCCGTAACGATGGGCGCCCGGCCGTCCGGCGCGCCGTCCTTTGACGGACAAGGCTGCGGCGCGGCCGGCGGTGGCCGTGTACGCGCGGCCGGAGTGCTTGCCGCCGCAGAGCGCGGCGTCGGCGGCCCGCTGCAGAACGCTCAGGTCGGTGGAGCCGATCGTGTCCGGGGCCGCGGCACCGACCGAAACGGCGACGTCGACGGTGCGGCCGTCGTCCAAGGCGACCGGCGTGTGCAGCATCCAGACCAGCTGCGCGAGGCGCTGTTCGCGGCGGGCGGCGGGCGGCTCCAGGACGACGGCGAACTCATCGCCTCCGAGCCTGCCCACGGCCGCGCGCGGGCCCGCCCACGCGGTGAGCCGGGCGGGTGACCGCGTGGACCAGCCAGCCGGTCAACGGCACGGCGGCGGTCGTCAGTAAGAGGTCCTAACAAAGGCGTTGGACGTGTCGGTGGGTGATGAGGCAGGTGGCGAGGCCGAGGAGGGCTTCGTGGATGTCGTCGCGTCTTTCCC
>NZ_JBVJFP010000056.1:0-4335 GCF_055587785.1 Streptomyces sp. NPDC046379 | reverse complement strand
GCGGGGCAGTTATTGCCACGCGAGCAACGGCAAGAAGGCAAGTCTAGGACGGTAGGGGTGGCGCCTGCCGGAAGAAGGCACCACCCCTACCGTCACCCGACCGCTGGACCCCGCGTTAAACATCTCGGGCAGTGTGGCCCGCAAACCCAGGACAACTGCCCCCGACGTCTGGAGCACCACCTCGACGCTGGCGCCGTTCGACGTCATCGCGTCCGCGACCCTCTCCTTGAAGGTCCTCGCCAACTACCATGGGGTATGAGGGTCGCAGTCACTCCTTCTGGTATGCCGACGCCAGACGAAGAAACGGCGCCGGACGGCGGAGCACGAGAAGAAGACCGCCGAGGCGGAGGCAGCGGCCGAGGTGGAGCGCCGCCGAGCGGACGCGGGTGGCCGAGGCCGGCACTGGCTTGCGGTGCTGGAAGCGGAGACGCAGACGGCAGGACGTACTTCTATCTCACGGCCGCCATCGGCAGCGTGGTCGCCCTGGCGGACGCGGACGGCAACAAGGTGAACAGCTACGCGTACAGCCCGCGCGGCGTGTGCCTGCTGGCCCAGTCGTCCGAGCCGGTCGCCCAGCCCTACCGCTTCGCCGGCGGCTACCAGGACCCCACCTGCCTCTACCACCTCCAGCACCGCTACTACGACGCCAACATCGGCCGCTTCACCCAGCCCGACCCCTCCGGCCAGGAGAAGAACCCCTACCTCTACGCCGAAGGCGACCCCGTCAACCGCATCGACCCGAGCGGGTTGGTGTCCTTTGGCAAAGCACTTAACCAGGCGGTTGACGGGCTGGGCACCATCACTGACGCCGTCGCAGTCGGTGAGTTCGCATCGCAGATGGAGAGCGGTCAGTACGAGGAGGCTTTCGGAACGGCGCTGAGTTTCGCCGTCGACAAGGGAGTGACCGCAGGGTGTCTCTATCTGACCGGGGGAGTGGGTTCAGGTGGTTGCGCACTGGCGGGAACGGCAGCGGGCGAGGTAACTGGGGCCGTATACGACAGAGCCACGAAGTAGTCAGAAGCGCAGCCGATCCCAACCGAAGGAGTGGAGTGACTCCGATGCGACAGAGCAACGACTGGACTGTACTGGCATACAAGGGCCTGGGTGGAGCCCCGACGTGGGTCGTGATCGGGCTCCTTGTCCTGGGGCTGGCATGGGCCGCCGTCGCGGCGTCGAAAAGGCAGAAGTGACCGGTTTCGTCACCCTCCCGTCACTGGGGTCTCCGGCGTCGTGCAGCCTGACTGAAGGTTCATGTTCGAGGAGGCGGCACAGGAACTGAGCAAGGGCAGTGCGGCAGGTGACCTCCTGCCGCACTGCCGCTTGGTTTCACTAGGTGTCCTGCGCCGGAGATCCGTCGGCAGAATCGGGCGAGGGATTCGAGGATCTCCTCGGCGGTCTTGGCCCAGACGAACGGTTTGGGGGTCTGCGTTCCAGTCCTTGACCCAGGCACTGGCTCTATTCACGAGAACCGGCTCTGGCTCAACTTCTGTGAGACGGCCACTCTCCGTGACACTGGCCCTCTTCGAGGTGTGGGTGAAGTCGCCTGAAAATGATCCCTGGGCAACGCAGTTGGGCTGAATGTTCAAGGCCGTGGAAGAGGTCCTGCTCCGGCTCAAGGAGTTGCTGTTCCCGTCGATCGCAGCCGTCGCGGTGCTGTCGGTAGACGTGAACATCGTGATAGTGCGCGTTGACGCACTATGCACCGCCGACGGCGCCGTGTGTCCGGTCTGTGGCACCTGGTCGAACCGGGTTCACGGTTCCTATCTGCGGTTTCCTGCTGATGCTCCCAGCGGAGGCCGACGGGTTGTCCTTCGATTGAAGGTCCGACGGTTCACCTGTGGAAAATCGGACTGCGCACGCCGTACCTTCGTCGAGCAGATACCGGGCCTGACGCGTCGGCACAGTCAGCGGACCGAACGGTTGCGCTCGACCCTGGCGTCGGTCGGCTTGGCGCTCGCGGGCCGGGCCGGGGCCCGCCTCGCCGACGTTCTCGGCGTTTCCGTCAGTCGCAGCACGGTGCTTCGTCTGGTGGACGCGCTTCCCGAGCCCAAGGTGGCCGCACCACGGGTTGTCGGCGTTGACGAGTACGCGACCCGGAAAGGCCGCCACTACGGCACCGTCCTCATCGACATCGAGACCCGCCGCCCCATCGACCTGCTGCCCGACCGGGAGGCGTCCAGCCTGGCGGCCTGGCTCGCCGCGCGGCCGGGCGTTGAGGTGATCTGCCGTGACCGGGCGCCGTTCTTCGCCGAAGGTGCCACCGTCGGAGCTCCACAGGCGGTCCAGGTCGCGGACCGCTGGCACCTCTGGCACAACTTGAGCGAGGCTGCCGAACGGGCCGTCGCTCAGCACCGCCGCTGTCTCCGCGCCCTTGTTACGGCCGCCCCCGCCCCCGAGCCTGCGCCGGAGAAAGATTCCTTTGGCTCGCCATGGCCGACCGGCCATCGTTTCGCCGACCGCACCAGGGCTCGGCACGCCGATGTTCACGCACTGCTGGAAGCCGGGCACAGCCGTTGCTCTGTCCAGCGGCAGCTCGGCATGACCTGGCGGACCGTCAAGCAGCTCGCCGAGGTAAAGGCTCCGGAGGAGCTGTTAACCGGCCAGTGGCAGAACCGGCCTTCGGTCCTCGATGACTACAAGCCCTACTTGGACGACCGGTGGAACGAGGGCTGCACCAACGTCTGGAAGCTGTGGGAAGAGATCGTGCCGCTCGGCTACAAGGGCGGCTACCAGCGCGTCCGCGCCTACCTGCACAAGAAGCGCACTTCCCCACGACCGGTAGTCGCCCGGCCGCCCTCGCCCCGAACGGTCGCCGGATGGAGTCTCCGGCGACCGGAAACCCTTCCCGAGCCCGAACAACTGCTGCTCGAAACCGTGCGCACCCACTGCCCCGAGATCGACGCGCTCACCCGACACGTCCGCGCCTTCGCCGTCATGCTGACCGAGCGCCAGGGCGAGCGTCTCCCGGACTGGCTTGTTGCCGTCCGGCAGGACGATCTGCCCGGTCTCCATACCCTTGCCGCCGGCATCGACCGCGACCGCGATTCCGTCATTGCCGGTCTCACCCTGCCATGGAGCTCGGGCGCAGTCGAAGGCCATGTCAACCGCATCAAAATGATCAAGCGGCAGATGTATGGACGCGCTGGCTTCAACCTCCTGCGCAAGCGGGTACTGCTTGCCTCCTGAGCGCACTGTCAGTGGCCAGTGCGACGATCCCCAGACGACCGCGCGAGGAGAGACATGGGCACCTGGGACATCGGCCCGTTCGACAACGACACCGCCGCCGACTTCGCCGATGAACTGGACGAGGCAGCACTGGAAGAGCGCGAAGCCATGATCCGGGGCGTGCTCAAGCGTGCCGCCGGGCCCGCGGACTTCCTGGGTATCTACGACGGCGAGCGAGCCGTGGGCGCGGCGGCCCTGGTCGCCGCCCAGCATCCTGACTGTGATCGGCCGTGCTCGAACTATGGCCCTTCAGAGCCGCTACCGGAGTTGCCTGCAGACCTTCGAATGCTCGCCGTCGACGCTCTGGATCAAGTGGTCTCCAACCGGTCTGAACTCGCCGAGCTGTGGGCCGAAGCCGCGAACTGGTCGAAGTGGCGCCAGGACATCACTCGCCTCCGCGATGTCCTTGACCCTCCGATCCCGCCACAAGAGGACGCCCTGTTCGAGATCTAATCGGTGACCCGCAGCCACGGAGAGTGGCCGTGTCACAGAAGTTGAGCCAGAGCCGGTTCTCGTGAACAGAGCCACTCCGGCGCAGTCGTGACCGGGGAGGTCGGCCACGACGCGAAGGTGACCAAGTTCGACCTCGAAGCGAAGATGCCCACGGCGAAGCTGATCGACTGCGTGGACCTCTCGCGCTACCGCACGGTCAAGGCGGGTAAGGAGGTCCCGCTGCCCACCGAGCAGCCGCTGCGCTACGTGATGACGGTGAGCGCGGAGCGCTGGGACGGCGGCCGCTGGATGATCACCCGGATCGCCACGGACGGCCCGGAATGCTGACCCCCCCGCCCGCGTAGGGGCCGGGTCCTGTCGGCCGGGGCCGCGGTGCTCCTGGCGGCCGCCGCGGCCCCGGCCGCTCACGCCGACGCAGGCGGCCGCGGGGTGGGCCCGAACTGCTCCAGCTCGACGCGGTTCGTGAAGGTGTGCGCCGGTGGCGGCAACACCTTGGGCGGGTCCGGCGGCGCCCAGGGCGCGTCCGGCTCCCGGCCGCCCGCTTCTTCCAGCTCGGGCTCGGAGGCGGCGTCGGACGCGCCGAAGTGCACCTACGAGCGGATGTCGCCGCAGCCGCTGGAGGGCAGCATCAGCTACCGTCCCGGCCGGCCCGGCGAG
>NZ_JBVJFP010000055.1:0-4547 GCF_055587785.1 Streptomyces sp. NPDC046379 | reverse complement strand
CTCGCCGGGCCGGCCGGGACGGTAGCTGATGCTGCCCTCCAGCGGCTGCGGCGACATCCGCTCGTAGGTGCACTTCGGCGCGTCCGACGCCGCCTGCAAGTCCGAGCTGGAAGAAGCGGGCGGCCGGGAGCCGGACGCGCCCTGGGCGCCGCCGGACCCGCCCGAGGTGCTGCCGCCACCGGCGCACACCTTCACGAACCGCGTCGAGCTGGAGCAGTTCGGGCCCACCCCGCGGCCGCCTGCGTCGGCGTGAGCGGCCGGTGCCGCGGCGGCCGCCAGGAGCACCGCGGCCCCGACCGCCGCCGGCCGCACCCAGCGCGGGCGCGGGCGGGGGGTCAGCATTCCGGGCCGTCCGTGGCGATCCGGGTGATCATCCACCGGCCGTCCCAACGCTCCGCGCTCACCGTCATCACGTAGCGCAGCGGCTGCTCGGTCGGCAGCGGGACCTCCTTACCCGCCTTGACCGTGCGGTAGCGCGAGAGGTCCACGCAGTCGGACAGCGTCGCCGTCGGCACCTTCGCCCCCAAGTCCAGCCTGGTCACCTTCACGTCGTGGCCGACCTCCCCGGTCACGACCGCGCCGGAGTCCTTCAGGTTGTCGACGCCGTCACGGATCGCCGCCAGCGCCTTGTAGGTGGCGTACCGCTCCACACCCGTACCCGACGTGGACGCCGTCCGGTACGCCTTCGCCTCCGCCGCGAGCATCCGGTCGTACACCTCGCGCACGGCCTGCTCCTGTTCCGCGTCCTCGCCCACCGGCCTGCGCACCGTCGACTCCGGCACCGGCCCGGGCGAAAACTCACCCCACGCCGACGGCGACGACGAGGGCGGCGGCTTTCCCTCCACCAGGCCGCCGTCGTCGCTGTTCCCGCAGCCGGACAGCACCACCACCAAGGCCAGCACACCACCCACTACGGCCGCACCCCGCGCCTGTAACCGCACCCTCAACCCCTCACCACTCGTGACCACACAGGCTCACACCGTAGCCAACCTGGCACGCACCGTGACAACTCTGACCGCAACGGCATTCGAACGTGTTTTCCATCGCGGCGTTATCCTGCAACGAAAGGCGACCGGCACCTTGTCGCCTGGAACAGGACCGCCCATGACCGCCCCGACTCCCCCTCCCCCGCCCACCGAGCCCGACCCGTCCGCGCTCGTCTGCTCCGGCGACCTCGTCGGCCCCTGCGCCACCTGCCAGCGCAAGACCCACAAGTACGGCCGCGGCGGCAGCCCACTGTGCCAGTGGTGCATGGCAGCGGCGAAGGAGAAGTGGGGCCCGGGCGTACGCCACATCAACACGCGTTCCTGACCCGCCAGCCTCCCTCGACAGCTCCCGCCGGCCTGGCCTCACCTCCCGCATGACGCGACCCTAGAATCGAACGTGTGAACGATGAACCGTCGCGGCTCCAGCTGCTCCACTTCGCCCGCCGCGTCGTGGTCCAGCAGGCCACGGCGGCACTCGCCCAGATCGACAGCTGGATCGCGGCAGAAGAACGACGCGAGACCGAACGACGCAGCCGTGATGCGATGCGGCCGCCGCCGCCCGAGTGGTTGCTCCAGCGCGGGCTCAACCATGCGAACGTCGACACCGTCCACACCGGCGAGTGCTGGGCGGCGGCCAGAAGCGGCCGGTGCCGTCCGGCCACCCGGCAGCAGGCGATCGAGGCACTGCGCCACCAGGTCCCGGCCTGCCCCTACTGCCGGCCCGACACAGCCCTCGGCATCCTCGACTAACGCCGCCACTGGTTCCAGGGCGCAGCCGCGACGACGACAGGCTGAATCCGGGAGGAAAATCCTCGCCTCGCGTTCACGATCAAGGCCATTCCCGCCCCTTAGCTCATGACCGGCTCACCGCCGCGCGCGTATGGGAAGAGGGAGATGCACCGATGGACCCGGCCACGACCGTCATCGTCTTAATCGTCACCGCCAAGACCTTCGCACTGCTGGCACTCTGGCTGCGCCTACGCTGGCAGGCGCGCCGCGGCCAGGACCGGCACCACTACCTTCTCGGCGTCACCGAGAAGGTCTCGGCCGGCGACCGGGTCGAACTGAACGACCGGCACCGTGACGGCCACCGCCTGCACGTGACGATCATCCGTACTCCAGCCGGTGGGGAGGACCAGACCGCGTGAGCACCCATGACGCAGCAGACGGTGCCGAGCGTCCGTCCACCGCGCTCCCATCCGCCGGCCCGCCCGGACAACGTCACCATGCCCGGCAGCAGAAGGACGCCGAGTTCTCCGCCTTCTACCGGGCTCACATCCGCTCCTTGGTCGTGTTCCTGGCCGGCCACGGCGCCGACGTGCAGACCGCCGCGGACATCGCCCAGGAAGTCATGACCCACGCCTACCGGAACTGGGCCGACATCACCCACCCCAAGGCGTGGGTGTACAAAGCTGCCTCCCGCGCCCTCGCCCGCAGGATCGCCTCCGTCGAAGAACCCGTCGACGAAGTACCCGAGCCCACCTCCCTGCTGGCCCGCCCCGACGCCATCGCGGAATGGGAGGCGACGCATGACGTGCTGCCCGTGCTGCGCAGCCTCCCGCCGAGACAGCGCCAGATCCTGGCCTGGACCCTGGCCGGCTTCACCCCCACCGACATCGCCGAGTTCCTCGGCCTGCGCGCTGAGACCGTACGCGCCAACCTCATGAAAGCCCGCCGCTCCGCGGCCGCCTACCTCACGGCACGGGAGGAGGAACAGTGACCGACCACCGAGCACACCACCACGACGACCAGACGGTGGACCGCCGGCTCACTCAGCACCAGCACGCCCTGACCAGGGCACTGGACGACGTCCTCGACGTCGAAGCCGGACTGCGCGAGATCCTCATCCACTCCCGCCAGGACACCGCCGCTGACGACCTCGACACCGTCCTGGACACCGAAGCCGGACTCGCCGCCATCCTGCCTTCCACCCCGGAACCAGCCGCCCCGCCCAGCACACACCGCGCCCCCCACGACCGCACCGGTGCACAGGAACTCCTCCGCGCCCTCAGCCCTGCAGACCGCATGACCCTGCGCAACACCCCCGAGGTCAGGAAAGCCAGCCGAGACCTCGCCCGTGACCACACCCGCCTCCTCGACCGCTCCCTCGCTCCCGACATCGGCTTCGCCCTCGCCCGCGACCTCGCCCGCGACCTCAACCACGCCCTCTACCGCGACCTGAACCGCGCCCTCGACCGCAGTCGCGACCTCGCCCACGGCCTCAACCTCGATTTCGCCCTCGACCTCGCCCGCGCCCGCGCCGTCAGCCGCGACCTCCACCACGCCCTCGACCGCAACCTCGACCTCGACCTCGTCCTCAATCTGGCCCTCGACCACGCCCACGACCTCAACCGCGCCCTCGACCGCAGTCGCGACCTCGCCCTCGACCGCGACCTCCACCGCACCCTGAACCTTGCGGGCGAACGCGCCCTCGCCCTCGCCCGCATCCTCGACGGCGTCCGCGCGCTCTACAACGCCCGCATCCTCGACGGCACCGCCCGCACCCCCGCTCGCTTCCACCTCACTCGCGCCATCGTTGATGTCCGCACTGCCGAGGTTCACCGGGCCATCGCTCTGGCGCTCCGCCGGGAGCCCTCCATGCTCGACGGGGACTCGCTGCACACGCTCTTGAATGACTTCACCACCGCCGACCTGAGCGACGTCGACCTGACCGACATGGATCTCAGCGGAGTCCACTGGTCGGAACGAGGCACGCAATGGCCACCGGTCCTCGACGTCGAAGACCTCAAGACCCGCTCCGACGAGACCCCGCCCGGCAGCGGAACCTGGATCGTCCGCTCCGGAACCGCCACCATCCGCGACCTCGCCGAACTCTGAGGAGTGGCGGTTTGATGACTGCAGGTCCGCGTGGCGTCCGGCCCCACAAAATGCCAATGCTGGAACATGGCGTGGAAGGCATCACGCATGACCTGGTCCCTGCCCCAGCCCATGCTGGCCGTGCCCGTGGACAGCGCCACCCTGCCAGCCGCCGGTTGGGCGGCGGAGCCGAAGTGGGACGGCTACCGCGCCCAGCTCGCCCTGCACACCGGCGGGCGGGTACTGCTGCGCTCGAGGCAGGGCACTGACATGACACCCGCCTTCCCCGAAATCCGGGCCGCCGCCCTCGCCCAGCTGCCCGCGGACACGGGACTGGACGGCGAGCTGGTCGTGTGGGAAGGGGACCGGCTGGCGTTCGAGCGGCTGCAGCAGCGCCTTGCCCGACGCAGAACCGCAGCCGCCGACGCCGCACGCCAGTGGCCCGCGCACTACGTCGTCTTCGACCTGCTCCATGCGGGCGCAGCGGATGTGACCGGGCAGTCCTACCAGCGGCGGCGCGCGGCCCTGGAGGCCCTGTTCGCCGAGCGCGGGCTGGAGGCGCCGCTGACGCTGTGCCCGTCCACGACCGACCCGGCCGTCGCACTGGGGTGGCTGCAGTGGACGGCGGCCGGGCTGGAAGGGCTGTGCTTTAGAGTTCCTAACAGAAGTTGTTGATCAAGTAACCATCGGTCTGTCTGCTCGTTGGTCGGGTCGTGGGGAAGCGCCAGTCGCGGCCGTGGATCG
>NZ_JBVJFP010000054.1:0-4853 GCF_055587785.1 Streptomyces sp. NPDC046379 | reverse complement strand
CACGATCCACGGCCGCGACTGGCGCTTCCCCACGACCCGACCAACGAGCAGACAGACCGATGGTTACTTGATCAACAACTTCTGTTAGGAACTCTGAGACCTTCGCATAGGGCGGCGCGCGGTCCTGGTACTCGGAGTGGTAGCGGTTGCGTGGGTGCCGGACGGATGCCTTCGCCAGACTTGGCTTTGACGCCTCGATGCAGAGCGGCGGCGTCCGGCGCCTTCGCGGCCGCCACCACGAACGAGGGTGTTGACGCTCGTCGGCGCTGAACGGACACCTGCCCATGCCTTGGCCTTGAGGCCTCCAGTGCCAGAGCGGCGCCGTTCAGCATCGACGAGCGTCAACACCCACGGCTTGATCACTCGTTGGTGTTGGTGGTGCGAGCCCACTGCACGGTGACCTCTTGATACGCCCGAGCCGTTCGAGCTCCCGCACAGACCGAGGCCCGTGAGGTGCGCTGGTGCCACGAACGGCTAGTGAGGTGTCGGCCCGGCCCTGTTGCGGTCGAGGCCTGGGATTAGGTCGCTCGCGTGGCCCGCATGCGCTCGTGACCAGCGCAGACACTCGGCACGTAGGGGAGGGAACACTTTGATCTACTGCGGAATCGACTGGGCAGAACGCACCCACGACGTCGCCCTGGTCGACGACACCGGCACTCTGTTGGCCAAGCGGCACATCACCGACGACGCGGCCGGCTACCAGGTTCTGCTGGAGTTGCTTGCCGAGTACGGCGACACCGAGGAGAACCCGATCCCGGTGGCGATCGAGACATCCCGCGGGCTGCTCGTTGCCGTACTGCGGACCGGAACGCGGAAGGTGTTCGCGATCAACCCGATGGCGGCCGCCCGCTACCGCGACCGCCACTCTGTCTCGCGCAAGAAGTCCGATCCCGGCGACGCCCTATGTCCTGGCGAACATCCTGCGCACCGACATGCATGCCCACCGGCCCTTGCCGGGCGACAGCGACCTCGGTCGTGCCATCGCCGTTCTGGCCCGCGCCCAGCAGGACGCTCTGTGGAATCGGCAGCAGATCGCCAACCAGCTCCGCTCCCTGTTGCGCGAGTACTACCCGGCCGCCCAGGAAGCCTTCGCCACCTGGGCCAACGGCCTGTGCCGGCCCGAGGCCCGTGAACTCCTCAAGGCCGCCCCGACCCCTTCACGAGCCGCACGGCTGACCCGGACGCAGCTCCAGGCCGCGTTCAAGCGGGCCGGCCGCAAGCGCGGTATTGAGGCGGAGGCCGACCGACTGCGCGACGTCTTCCGTGCTGCGTGGGCCCACCAGCCGCCGCTGGTCGAGGACGCGCTCGGCAAGCAGATGCTCGCCCTCCTCATCCAGCTGGAAGCCGCCTGCACCGCCGCCGACCAGCTCGCTGAGGCGGTGGAAGAGGCGTTCCCTCAGCACCCGGACGCCGAGATCCTGCTGAGCTTCCCCGGGCTCGGCATCCAGCTCGCCGCCCGGATCCTCGCTGAGATCGGGGACGACCGCGCCCGCTTCGCCGACGCCCGCGGCCTGAAGGCCTACGCGGGCTCCTCGCCCATCACCAGAGCCTCCGGCAAGAAGTCGTCCATCACCCGTCGGTGGGTGAAGAACGACCGCCTCAACCACGCGGGATATCTGTGGGCATTCTCAGCCCTTCGGCACTCGCCTGGGGCTGGCGCCCACTACCGGCGCCGCCGCGAGGTCGGCGACTGGCACGCGGCCGCCCAGCGCAACCTCTTCAACCGCATGATCGGCCAGCTCTACCACTGCCTCCAGCACCGCAAGAGCTACGACGAGACCCTGGCCTTCCCGGTCCCACTCGAAGCTGCAGAAGCAGATGCCGCATAGATCACGGTTGGCCGGACTGCCCTCAATCAGGGATGACCAGTCCGCGCTCGCGCAGCTGCGGCAGGCAGACCTCCAGGCAGGCCTCCACCGACGCGGCGTCAGTACGCACGAGCAGGTCCTCATGGAAGGGAACACCGCTTGCGACGAAGGTCCACGGCCTCGCCCCGTCACGCATGCGTTCCGCATCTGCCTTGAACAGCACCGTGACGCCCTGCGCGGCCAGCGCCTCCATGACACGCACTACGTCGACCAACGTTCCACTCCACCCGTTCGAATATGCGGGTCACGCTACCTGGGGCCCAAGCCCCCGGCTTGACGGCATAGCAACGTGAGGTGTCTGCATCGACGTCCTGTGCGCCTACCTCCAGCTCCCCTTCATCCCCGACCCCGGCGACGACCCCGCCCACCGGGAGGAACACCACCGCTACCTCGCTCTCCGCAAGGTCCGGCACACCATCCTGCGTCTCATCAGCGACCACTACCGCCGTCCCCGAGGAACTCACCGATCCTGGCAGGGCTGCGACCTCGACCTCACCGGGTCTGTCAAACGAGCTGAACGATTTACAGTCCCGACCACCGGCGTCGCGCCTGTCAGGGTCAGACCACGGCCGGGAGGAGGCCGCGCTGGCACAGGGCAACCTCCTGCGGGGGCCTGGACGCCTGCCGCCTCCCGGGCCAGGCTGTCGAGATGAACGACGCGAACGACTCCGGCCCGGCCGACAGCGGGATCGACAACGTCTCCCTCTACATGGAGACGCTCAAGGCCCGCATGGACCCCGAGCAGTACGACGTCCTGGCCAAGGCCGTGCACGAGACAGCGCACCTGATAGCCGAGGGCCATCAGGCTGGCCCCGTTTGGTGACACCTCACAGTTCACCGAAGAGGTGCAGCGGGAGTACGCGACGGTCCTGGCGATTCTCCTGACCGGCCGCATGGACCACCGGCTCGTGGAGATGCCCGGCCCCGTCGGCAGCCCCGGCTTCGCCATCGTGGAAGCCTCCGCCGCCGACGACCCTGAGCTGAACGGCATCGCCCGCGCCAGCGGCCTGAGCACCGACGACTGACCATGCACCGCACAACTCATCCCCGCACCGTGCCCCGCCGCCCTCACTCGGCTGGGACGCTGGGACTACCGCGCCGCTTACCGCGTGACAGTGAACCAGGCGTGGTCAGAGTGAGGCCGGACCGGGGCCGGCTGATGAGTACAAGGTCGTGCTCGTCGGTGTCTGGTGCGATGCGGCGTCGAGAAACACTCGAGTCCTGAGGGTTAGACCTCGATGTAGGCGACGACGACCACGGTGCGCAGCGCGGTGACGAAGTACAGGACGCGGACCTGTTCGACGTCGTCGGTGTACTGGCGCAGCTGGGGGCCGGTGGTGTCGCCGGGGATCGGCTCGCCGACGTCGGGGTCGACGGAGACGACGACCAGGGCGCGGTCCAGGGCGTGGATCTCCGCCTCGCTGGTGATGTTCTCCAGCTGCTTGGCGGCGGAGTCGGAGAAGGCGATCCGGGCGCGGCGTGGGCCGTGCTGCGGGGTCATCAGGCGACGGCCGGGCGCTGGCGGGCGAGGCGGGCGAGGTGCTGCTCGCGCAGCTCCTCCCACGGGGTGCACTCCTCGACCGACGGCAGACCGTTCTCGGCGATGTCCTCCAGGACGCCGGCGAACTGGTCGGCGGTGGCGCGGGTGCGGGCGGCGTACGCGCGTACGGCGTCGGCGGCCGCGGGGTCCAGCTGCTGCCGGGCGGTGTCGGCGGCGGGGGCCGGCTGTTCGCTCATCGAGGGCTCCGTAGGGCGCGGAACGGGCGTGTCTCACCACGGTATCGCCGGACCCCGGCGGGCCGGGACCACTCCGGCGGAACCCGCGGTCGCGGACCCAGGACCCAGGTGGATCGCGGCACGGAGCGGTTGGCGACGGCAACCAGCAGCAGAGCCGAGGCAGAAGCGCTGAGCGGGATCAAGGTATCGTCACTCCGCGCCGACAGAAGGACCCTCATAGACCTTTTGGACCCAATGGGGCCAACGGCTGTTGAACAGCAACGAAGAAGCCCCCGGTGCCGCCGGGGCTTCGCTGTGCCCGGGTTCAGGAAGCGGTCGGCACGCGCAGGTCGCGCAGCATCACCGAGAAGTTCGGAGAGTCGGGGAACGGCTTCCGGTTGCCGACCTTCCGGTAGCCCCACGTCTCGTAGAGCGCCTCCACCTTCGGGTGGCCGGGGTCGACCAGGAGCACCGCCAGGGCTTCGGGCCGGTCCTCGAGGAGCGCGGTGTGCAGCCGCTCGGCGGTCCCGGTCTTGCGCCAGGCCGGGCGCACCATCAGTTCCGACACCGAGAACGTGGAGTCGTCCGTCGGCGGCTCGCTCAGGTGCTCGCGCCACCACTCCCGGCCTGCAGTTGCAGGGGCGCCGTACGCGAAGCCGACCGGCTCGTCTCCGTCGTAGCCGATCAGGCAGGCGAATCCGGGATGGCCGCCCCAGTGGTCCACGAACCAGGGGAAGCGCTGGTTGAACTCGTCGTCCATAGCGTGGGCGTAGGCGTCCGCGTGCACGTCCAGGAGGGTCTGCCGGATGTTCGGCAGGTCCTGGTGGCCGAAGCGGCGGAGGTCAACGGCTGTGGTGGTCAAGAGTTGCTCCATTGGGTCCGGTAGCGGTCCGTCCACTCGTGCGCGATGTGCGCGGAGGGAGCGCGGGCGATCAGGTCACGTTGGAAGTCGCCGAGGAGCAGCCGCGTCCGTCCGGGCAGCGGCGTGCCCGCCATGGTCTCGAAGACCTTGCCGCTGGTCGCGCACGCCTGCTCGATGTCGTCCTGGTGCAGCTGCGCGAGGGCGAGCCGGGCCGTGGTGTGCGCGCGGTTGCGCCGGTAGGTCTCCGGCAGCGCGGCGAGCGCCCGGTGGGAGGCGGCCTCCGCCTGTGCCGGCTGTCCCACGACGTCCCGTACGATCGCGGTCAGGGAGTACAGCTCCGCCGGGCTGTAGAAGGCGATCCAGGAGGCGCGCGGCTGCGCCAGGTCCGCCTTCGCCAGACAGTCTTC
>NZ_JBVJFP010000053.1:0-5212 GCF_055587785.1 Streptomyces sp. NPDC046379 | reverse complement strand
TGCAACGCGCCCAGCGCCGTCGACCCGTCCGCGTTCCGCTTGAACCAGATGTTCGGGAACGCCAGGAACCGGTGCCACGCCACCCCCATGTCGGTCTTGAGGGAAACCGTGATCATCCAGATGAAGGAGACGCTGATCTTCAGGCCGGCGACACCGTAGACGAGGTTCTCCCGGACGGCCGGGCTCATGTCCCCGAACCACGCCACCAGCGGATAGGACAGGAAGTAGGAGGCCTGGTAGCCGCCGACGCCGTGCAGGGCGCCCTCCAGGGCGTGCAGGACCACGATGCAGGTGCCCACGACGACGATGACCGTCTCGACGAAATACGCCTGCCCCGTACGCGAGCCCGCGAAGCGGGACTTGCGGCCCGCACCGGAGGGCCGGCTGAGCTGGCGCACGGCGATCAGCACCAGCACCCCCAGCACCGTCATCACGCCCAGGAACTCCACCATCATGTTGTAAGGCGTGAAATGACCCAGCACCGGCAGCACCCAGTACGGGTCGAACAGCTGCACAGTGGCGTTCACCAGCGTCAGCAGCAGGGTGTAGAAGCCCACCGCGACGAACCAGTGCGCCGCCCCGATGACGCCCCAGCGGTTCATCCGGGTGTGCACGACGAACTCCCGGGCCAGCGTCGCACTGCGCTGGTAGGGACTGTCGGTCCGCGCCCCCTCGGGGACGGGCTGGCCGAGCCGTACGTGGCGGTAGATCTGCGCGACGGCCCGGCCGAACAGCGCGAAGCCGACCACCATCAGGGGCAGCGACACGATGATCGCGACGAGTTGCATTGAATGGGCTCCTCGAACCGGCGAAAGTCAGCTACTAAGCGGTAACTTAACCTTGTTGTCTGAGGCTACCCACTCACCGCCCCACAGCGCAGCCGCCCCGCGCGTGATCTGCACCGCTGCACCCCGCCCCACCGCCCCTGCCCCGCCCGCGAGTTCACCCCCCACCCCCGCACCAGCCCGCCCGCCGCCCGGGAACACGGGAACCGCGCACGACCCGCACGAACGCACCCGAACCCGCACACCACGCACCCCACACCCCACACCCCACAGCGGCACAGGCCGGCACAGACGGACTCACCACCCAGCACGGCGGCGAGCACCGACGAAGCGCAGCGCAGCACACGCCGCGCAGGACACGACACCTCCCGGTAGGCACCGCGGCAGGCACGGACAGCAGTGCCGGACAGCCCCGCAGGCCGGAAAGGACGGGAACACCCCCCGGCACGGGACGAGGGGCCGTGCCCCCTCCACCCGGCGCAGGCGGCCGGCACGGACCGGGCGCAGGAGCGGCAGGGAAGATCCGGACACCACACGGTACAGCGGCAGGCACAGACACAGTGCCGGGCCGCGGTACGGGCCGCGCAGGACACGACACCCCCCGGTACCGCGGCAGGCACGGACAGCAGCGCCGGGCAGCCCCACAGGCCGCGCAGGACGCCCCCGGGCACCGCCCCCATCCGGCACGAGGAAGCAGGCCACCGCCCGCAGGCGGCGCCGAACACGGACGCCGCGCAGGAACGGGTGCGGGCCGCGCAGGACGGGACACCCCCGGCAGGGGACGGGGACGACGGACTCACCGCCCAGTGCGGGCGGGCACAGACAGAGTGCACAGCGCCAGCACACGCCGCGCAGGACACGACACCTCCCGGTACCGCGGCAGGCACGGACAGCAGTGCCGGGCAGCCCCGCAGGCCGAAAGGACGCCCCCGGGCACCGCCCCCATCCGGCAGGGGGAAGCGGAACACTGCCCGGTGCAGGGCGAGACGACGCGTCACCGCCCGGTGCGGGCAGCGCATGCCGGCCAGGTCCGGAACAGCCGCACCCGGCAGGAAAACGGGACACCGCCCCGGCACACGAACAGGACCGGCCACCGCCTCAACCCCGGCACGGGGCCGGCCACCCCGGGGAGCAGGTCACCGCCCCGAAACCGGGCCACCGCCCGCCTCAACCCCGGCACGAGGCACGAAGACGCACCCACCACCCCGGCACACGCACGGGAACGGGCCACCGCATCACCAGCCCGGGTGCGGGGCCGGGCACCGCCCGGGGCGGGCGGTGAGCACGGGCCGGATGCAGGACCCCCGTACCGGGCGGCAAGACGGGACAGGCCCCGATGCAGGACAGGGCCGGACACCGCCCGGGTACGGGCCGGAGCGGCGGGCCCACCGCCCCGGCACACGCACGGGAGCGGGCCACCGCCCCAGCCCGGGACGGGCCGGGGCAGGTCACTGCCCGGGACGGGCCGGGGGGTGGGTCACTGCCCGGTGCGGGCGGGGGACAGCGGGAGGGGAAGCGGCAGCGGGGCGGGCAGCTGCGGTTCGGACAGAGGGGTCTCCGGAGCGGCGACCAGGATCGACTGCTGCAGGCGGCGCAGCCGCGCGGAGGGCTCCAGGCCCAGGTCCCGCACCAGGGTGCCGCGCAGCCGGTGGTAGACGTCCAGGGCCTCGCCACGCCGGCCGGAGCGGTGCAGAGCGAGCATGAACTGGGCGTGCATGTTCTCATGAGTGCGGTAACGGCTGGTCAGCACCGTCAGCTCGGCCAGCAGTTCACGGTGACGGCCCAGACGCAGATCCGCCTCGATGCGCTGGTCCAGCGCACACAGCCGGCTCTCCTCCAGCCGCCTGGCCTCCATCTCCAGCCGGGCACCCGCCGCGACCCCCGCGAACGCCGGCCCGGTCCACAGCGCCAGAGCCTCCCGCAGCAGCCGGGAGGCATCCCGGAAGTCACCCGCGTCAATGGCCCGGTACCCCGCCCCGGCCAGCCGCTCGAACTCCCGCACATCACTGCGCCCCCCGCCCGAGACCAGCATGTACCCCCCGGGAACGGTCACCAGCACATCCTTCGCACTGCGCCGCCCCCCTCCCCCGCCGCCGGCCCCGCCCCCAGCCGGCTCCACACCCCCGCCCCAGGACACAGCCCCGGAAGACACAGAGGGCCCGGAAAACACCCCAGAGCCCGCAGAGCCCGCAGAAGCCGGGGAAGCGGCATCCGGCACAGCCGGGAAACCGGAAGAGGCCGGGAAGACCGGGGAGCCGGAAGAGACCGGGGAGGCGGCATCCGGCACAGCCGGGGAAACAGAAGAACCCGGGGAACCCGGGGAAGCCGGCGAAGCGGGAACAGCACCGGCACCGGGGCCGGCCGCGGCGGGCGCAGGCCGCTCCAGCGCCGCCGTGATCAGATCACGCAGCTGCAGCACATACGTCTGCAGCGTGGTCCGCGCACTGCGCGGCGGCCGGCCCGCCCACACCTCGTCGATCAGCGCCGACACCGGCACCACCTGATCGGCGTGCAGAGCCAGCAACGCCAGCACCTGCCTGGGCTTGGGCGCCGTAGGAGCGACCGACACCCCGTTCACTCTGACGTCCAATATGCCCAGTACGTCGATCTGCACGCCGTTTCCCCCCTGGGTGAGTGTGCTGTCGTCCGGCACCTCACGAGTACAAAACAGGCCGGACGGTTTGTCAACCGAAAACCAGTTGCGCTGTTTCACCGCGCGCTACAGCCAGACGTGCACGGTTTCAGCCATCCCGGCCCGCGACGTGCGGGTATATCCATTTCGCCGCCCCCGCCCACCCGCCCGCCCGCCCGGAACACCCCCCGCCCGACCACCCGGAATTCACCAACACAAACACTCCCCACCCCGGCACAGCACCCCTCCCCACCCCCCATAACATACCGCGCGTGCTGTTTAATTCGGGGGCCGCCCACACGTTCCAGACGCACCCCACGGCAACCCCACCGACCACCCCCACCGGACCCCAGGACCGCCACACCCCCGCCGGACCCCCCAAACCCCGGAACAAAAACCCCGCAAGAAGGACCGGAACAAACCCCCGCACCGGCACCGGCACCGCCCGCCACAAGGACACGGCACCGCCCACAGCACAAGCAGGACACCGGGCACGGCACCGCCCACAGCACAAGCAGGACACCGGGCACGGCACCCCACCCGACCCCGCGGGTACCCCCACCACAACCCGCCAACCCACCCCCGGACACGCCACCACCCCCCACACACCCCCCGCACACACCGGCACACCGGCACCCCGACACCGGCACCCCGGCACCCCGGCACCCCGGCACCCCGGCACCCCGGCACCCCGGCACACCTAAAGAGCGCACAGAACCCGACGCGACACAAGACACACCCCCCGCACACCCCCCGGCCGCCACCCACGACAGACCCGAACACGCCACCACGCTTCTTCCAGCCCGGTACCCGGCCCGGTGCCCGGCCCGGTGCGGCCGGCGGTCCGCGGCCGTGTCGGCGTTCCCGCCGGGCGCCGCCCCCTCCCGTCCGATCGCGGATGCGTGGCCACCGCCGACGACCGCGAGGCCCTGCCCGCGCCGGACCGCCGGCACGCGCGCAGGACCTCCGGGATGGAGTCCGGGAAGCCGGTGTCCCAGCCGCCCTGCGGGCCCGGAGGCCGCGGACCGGGGGATGCGCTCGCCGGCTGCGGGCCCGGGGGGCGGATGCGCGGGTTGCGCGCCCGGGGACGTGGATACGGCGGGTGGTGGTGCGCGTCTGCCAAGGGTGGCGGGGGAACCGAACACAACACCCGGCCCGGCGGCACCCGCCCGGCAGACCCCACACCAACCCAAGACCCGCCAGGCTCCCCCAGGCACCGCGGGGCAACCGGACCGCGAAACACCCGGCGGGGCCAGACCCAGCCGGACCAGGCCCGCACAGCACCACCGCGCACACCGTGAACGCCTTCACCACAAGCCACCCGGCACCGCCCGCCGCCGCACTCCCCCACGCCCGGTTCCCCACCCCCCGACAACAGCCCCCACGCCGAAACCGCCCGACACAAAAAGGCACGCCCCGGCCGTACCACCACCCGGCACGACAACCCCCGCCCCCACCCCACACCCCCCGCACACCACCCGAAAATCAGCCCCCGCACACCCCGGCCACCGCCCCAGGCCCAGCCCCCGGACACCACCCGAAAACCAGCACCCGCACACCCCGGCCGCTCCCCACCCCAGGCCCAGCCCCCGCACACTCCGCCAGCCCCACCACACCACCGGGACGCCCCCCACAGGCGACCACAGCCGTCCGGAACCAGACCCCACACACCCCCTACACAAAACCGTCCAAGCGGTTTACCCCCGTTATCTTCTTCGCGGTCCTGCAAGAGGGCCGCTGGCCTCCGGGCCCGGCATGACTGTTGCCCCCTGTCGAACGGATGACCTGGGGGGTG
>NZ_JBVJFP010000052.1:0-5776 GCF_055587785.1 Streptomyces sp. NPDC046379 | reverse complement strand
CCCGCGGAGCGGGTACCACATCGCTGCGCGATGTGCAAGCGAACACCCGCGCTGCGCGCGGGTGTTGCGCTCCCGCTGCGCGGGAGCGCTGGCGGGTGGCTGCGCCACCCGCTCACCCCTCCTGCTGCGCAGGAGGGGTGACGGTCCGTCCGCTGTGCTCCCGGACCAGCGGGACTGCGTCCCGCTACCAGGCTTCCGCTTCGCTCCAGCCTGGCCGGCGGGTCCGCTGCGCTCCCCCGCCCAACGGTCCTTCCGGCTGCGCCTCCAGAACCGTTGAGGCCCGCTGTCGCGGGCCGGGCTGGCTGCGAGGGTGGGGGTCACTCGTTCGTGTCGGGTTTCAGTGTAGCGGGTGGATCAGGTTGATGCACCATGTACCGTTGGCGGAAACACAGGGCACCCCCCCAACCAGGCGGACCGGGCCGAGGCTCCGTGAGAGGAAAAGTGAAACCGCATGTGGCGTGCTCAGGATGTGGCGCGGGATCAGATTAGGCGCCAGGCAAACGGCCTCGATATGGCCGCCGTTGCGGAGAAGGTCACGGAGGCTGCTGTCCGCGAGCGTGAGACGGCGGAGCGGTTGAGGCGGGGCGGTTCCTTCTCCGAGTTCGAGACGGACCCGGAGCGGCTGGCTGCCATCTGGGCGGCGAACCATGTGGAGTGGCAGCGCGTCAGGGACTTGATGGCGCAGGCCGGTTGGGGTGCGTACGAGCCAGAGCGGGACGCCCAAGGCTCCGTGTGGGCTCAGGAGCGCGAAGAGCGGCGTGACGGTGCTCTCGTGGCCCGGGCCGCCTTCGAGGCGCGGCGGCGGGAGGAGGCGGATGAGCTGCGGGCGGAGCTGTGGCTGTCTGCCGCGCCCAGCCGGCTGATCCGGGCGGCGGCCGATCGGGCCGGGCTCATGCCCGCCCAGGTCGTGGCGCAGCTCGCCGAGCGGGTCGTGGTGGGCGAGGACGGTACGGTGTCAGTCCCGCCCTTCACGCCGTCCCGGTGATTTCCCGAAGCGGTCAGAAATCGAGTGAAATGCCGGGTATTCAGCTCAAGGAACACCAGGTTGACCAGAAGGCGGCTTTCCGTAAGTGGGTGGGATTTCCTGCAAGGTCATCTGTGCCCCCGGAGGGTGCGCGGGGCACGATGGTGTCAGCGACCGGTTCGGGCAAGACGATCACGGCTGCCGCGTGCGCGCTGGAGTGCTTCCCAGGCGGCCGGATCCTCGTCACTGTGCCGACCCTGGACCTGCTCGTGCAGACCGCCCAGGCGTGGCGTCTGGTGGGCCACCGGGCGCCGATGGTGGCGGTGTGCTCGCTGGAGAACGACCCCGTGCTGGTCGAGCTGGGGGTGCGCACCACCACCAACCCGATCCAGCTGGCCCTGTGGGCAGGTTCGGGGCCGGTGGTCGTGTTCGCCACGTACGCCTCTCTCGTGGACCGCGAGGACTTCGACCACCCGATGGGCCAGCGGAAGGTTCGCGGGCCGCTGGAGGCCGCTCTGGCGGGCGGAAAGCGGCTCTACGGACAGCGGATGGACGGTTTCTCGCTCGCCGTCGTGGACGAAGCCCACGGCACCGCAGGTGATCTTGGGAGGCCGTGGGCCGCGATCCACGACAACCAGCGGATCCCGGCGGACTTCCGGCTGTACCTGACCGCGACGCCGCGCATCCTGGCCTCGCCCCGGCCGCAGAAGGTCGGGGAGGGCCAGGAGCTGGAGATCGCGTCGATGGGCCAGGACTCCCAGACCTACGGGCCGTGGCTGGCCGAGCTGGGGCTCTCGGAGGCGATCGAGCGCGGAATCCTCGCGGGATTCGAGATCGACGTGCTGGAGATCCGCGACCCATCCCCCGTCTTCGGCGAGTCGGAGGAGGCGCTGCGGGGCCGGCGCATGGCGCTGTTGCAGACGGCGCTGCTGGAGCATGCCGCGAAGTGGAACTTGCGCACCGTGATGACGTTCCACCAGCGGGTTGAGGAGGCCGCGGCGTTCGCGGAGAAGCTGCCGGAGACGGCGGCCGAGCTGTACGTCAACGACGTCTCCGACGAGGACTTGGCAAAGGCGGAGGCCCTGCCGAAGTCGTCGATCGACGCGGAGTTCTACGAGCTGGAGGCCGGCCGCCACGTCCCGCCGGACCGCGTGTGGTCGGCGTGGCTGTGCGGCGACCACCTCGTGTCTGAGCGGCGCGAGAAGCTGCGGCAATTCGCGAACGGCATCGACGCGAACAACCGGCGCGTCCATCGGGCGTTCCTCGCCTCGGTACGCGTGCTCGGGGAAGGCGTGGACATCACCGGCGAGCGGGGAGTGGAGGCAATCTGCTTCGCCGACACCCGCGGCTCCCAGGTGGAGATCGTGCAGAACATCGGCCGCGCGCTCCGGCTCAACAAGGACGGCAGCACCAAGGTGGCCAGGATCATCGTGCCGGTCTTCCTCCAGCCCGGCGAGGACCCGCAGGACATGGTCGCAAGCGCCAGCTTCCGCCCCCTCGTAGCCGTTTTGCAGGGCCTGCGCTCGCACGATGAACGTCTGGTGGAGCAGCTCGCCTCCCGCGCCCTCACCCACGGCAAGCGCAAAGTACACATCCGGCGCGATGAGGAAGGACGGATCGTCGAGGCTGGCGGCGCGGTGGGCGCGGACCAGGAGCAGGACGACACCGACGGTGCGGTCGAGTCGGCGCTGCTGCACTTCTCCTCCCCCAGGAACGCGGCGACCATCGCGGCCTTCCTGCGCACGCGGGTGTACCGGCCGGAGTCGTTGGCGTGGCTGGAGGGGTACGAGGCGCTGCTGCGGTGGCGCAGGGAGAACGGGATCACCGGCCTGTACGCCGTGCCGTATGACACCGAGGTCGAGGTCGGCGTCACCAAGGACTTCCCCCTCGGGCGGTGGGTGCACCAGCAGCGCAAGACACTGCGCGCTGGCGAACTCGACCCCCACCGCAAGGAACTGCTCGACGCGCCCGAAGCCGGGATGGTCTGGGAGCCCGGCGAGGAAGCCTGGGAGGCCAAACTCGCCGCGCTGCGGTCCTACCGGCGAGCCACCGGACACCTCGCCCCGCGTCAGGACGCCGTGTGGACCGACCCCGCCGATGGGACGCAGGTGCCGATCGGGCAGCACATGGCCAACCTCCGACGGAAAGGCGCAAAGAACGGCCTGGGCAAGGACCCGGAACGGGCCGCTGTTCGCGCGGCGCAGCTCACCGCCATCGACCCGGACTGGAACTGCTCCTGGCCCCTCGACTGGCAGCGCCACTACCGCGTCCTCGCGGACCTGGTCGATGCCGACGGCAGCCTGCCCGACATCGCACCCGGCGTACTCATGGACGGCGATGACATCGGACGATGGCTCCAGCAGCAGCGCAAGCCGAGCGCCTGGGCACAGCTGTCGACCGAGCAGCAGGAACGACTTACCAGGCTGGGCGTACAGCCCGACCAGGCGCCGTCTCCTGCCCCGGCGGCCGCGCGGGCGACGAAGGGCCCGAGCAAGGCGCAGCAGGCGTTCCAGCGGGGCCTGGCGGCCCTGGCGCAGTGGGTGGAGCGGGAAGGCGCCGGCCGGCCGGTGCCGCGCGGCCACGCCGAGGAGATCGCCGTCGATGGGAAGGAGCCGGTGACCGTGAAACTGGGCGTATGGGTCTCGAACACCAAAAGCCGCCGCGACGAGCTCACCCAGGAGCAGCTGGGCGCACTGCGGGAGCTGGGCGTGGAATGGGCATAGCCCACTGGGCTCCCGGGCCCTCACGGTCCGGGGTGTCTGCGGCCGACGTGTGACAGTGCAGTTGCGCCAGCACGGCTCTTCGCCAGCTACTGGTGACACGTCCTTCTGATGTCGTACAGCCCCTTGGCTTTTCCGGTCAGCAGGGTCGTCATGTAGAGCATGTTGAGCAGCACCTCGGTGGAACTGGATAGGCGCACCTGGACGACGTTTCCCACCTGGCTGTGCACTGTGCGCTCCAGGAGCCCGAGCGTGGCCCATTCCCGACCGTGCGCAAAGCCGCTGCAGATCTGCCAGAGGTTTTGAGCGGGTGCCGCGTTGCCGTCTCGGACGACCTCGTCCACGTACTTCAGCTGGCGCTGCGTGCTCCAGCGGCCGCAGATATCGTTCGGGTCCAGCCCGTGCTGTGTCGCGAGGTCTCTGATCTCCTGTACCCGTTCCGCGTGAGTCCTGCCAGACGGCTGGAGACCGGAGAGTTCCATGAACTCTTTGCCGTTGCTGACATTCTCGTAGGCCCGCTTGAGGCAACGCCGTATCCGCTCCTGGCGGCTGCTGGGCTCCAGAAGCCAGATCGCCTCGCCGGCGGCTTCGACCGCTGCCCGGAGCAGGCTGTAGGGGGCGTAGGAGTGAATGACCTTCGCCTCGAAGAGCAGGGCCTGTACCGCGTGCAGGTGGTCGACGGCATGCACAAAACACTGGTACGCGGCGCTGGACATCCTGAGGGTGGGCACCTTGGCGTCGTCTCCGCTGAGGCTGCTGCCCGCCTCCACCACAGGACTGGGCTCGCTTGTCGCTTTCTGCCACTCATTGATCTGACGCAGGGCACGGGCAACGTGAGGCGGCACGGCCGTCTGACTCTTGGACATGCCTCATGATGGCGTCGCTGCAAGACCTTTCATGCCCCATTTTTTGGGCCCGCGCTGCGGCACCTGGCCCGCCGTGGCGCCCGCCTCTCATGGCGTCACGGCCACGCCAATGCGAACGCAGCCGATAGAACAACAGGAGCTCAACTGTGCCTTGCCGCCGGACTGAACCGTTCTGGGTTCGGTAGAGATCTCAGATGTTGGGTGTGACCTGGGGTTTCGTGGTTGCGAAGTAGTGGTTGTTCTCGTATTCGACCGGCGGGACGTGGCCTATCTCACCGTGGAGTCGCCGGTGGTTGTACCAGTCGACGTACTCGGCGGTGGGAGCTCGACGTCGGACAGCGTCTTCCAAGGCCGCCGGGGCTTGATCAGTTCGGTCTTGAACAGGCCGATCGTGCTCTCCATCAAGGCGTTGTCATAGGCGTCGCCCACCGATCCGATGGAGGCGGCGATGCCGGCGGCCTCCAGATGCTCGGCGAGCCGGAAACTCGTGTACTGCGACCCGGCATCCGAGTGATGTATCAACTCGCCGGGCTGAACGGGACGTTGGTCGCGGTCGCGTTGCCACAGCGCCATCTCCAGGGCGTCCAGCACGAAGACCGTTTCCTTCACGGTGGCCGCGGACCAGCCGACGACCCGGCGGGAGAAGGTGTCCACGACGAAGGCGACGTAGACGACACCTGCCCAGGTCTTCACGTGGGTGAAGTCCGCGACCCAGCAACGGTTCGGGGCGCCGGCGACGAAGTCGCGGTCGACGAGGTCCGGGGCCCGGCCGGTCTGGCCGCCGGGCAGCGTGGTGATCACACGCCGGCCGCGGACGACGCCGGTGATGCCGAGCTCGCGCATCAGCCGTTCGACGGTGCAGCGGGCCACTGCGTGGCCCTGCCGGTTCAGTTCCCGCCAGATCTTCCTCGCGCCGTAAACACGGTAGTTGGCCTCGAAGACCTCGCTGATGCGCTCTTTCAGCTCGGCGTCCCGCACGGTCCTGGCGGACGGCGTGACCTCTCGTTTGTGGTGGGCGTAGTAGGTGGCAGGGGCGATCTTGCAGTCGTGCTCCGTCAGCACGCGGCAGATCGGCTCGACACCGCCGAAGCGGTCCCGGTGCTCGTCGATGAACGCTACGAGCGCGTGTGTGGCCGGTCGAGCTCGGCGATGCTCCTATGTCAAGCCGCGGCGGGAAGCCGCATGTCGGCCGGTGACGCGGCGGGCTGAGCGTCGGACTCATCGGC
>NZ_JBVJFP010000051.1:0-6161 GCF_055587785.1 Streptomyces sp. NPDC046379 | reverse complement strand
CGCTGGAACAACTCCCACAGCTCATCCGGCACCAGCCGCTCAACGATCCCCACACCGGCAGACTATCGAACACGCCAAATGAGATGACCTGTTAGCCATGGCTGCTCCCGCTTCTGCTTCCAGCACCAGCGGCAGCGTGATATGTCCGATCGGCGCTCAGAGCACCACCTACACCCCGGGGCTGAAGTATGCGCCGCCCGCTCCCACCTCCGTTTCCTCCACCGGCACCCTTGGCGGCTGCGTGTCCACCGATGGCAACCACACCGCCGCGAGCTACACCTTCAACGGAAGCGGCAGCCTCAACTGCCTGACGGGCAGCAGCAGTGGGTCCGGAACCATCGACTGGTCCGATCCGGGAACCAGCCCCTCCCGGTTCACCTACACCGCGGCCATCACCGTCCGGCCCAACGGCATCGTCGTCTCCACCCTGACCGGACCAGTCAGTTCCGGCGACTACGCAGGCAACGTCATCAGCGCCACCTTCATCCTGCACTCGACAGATCTCCTTGGCTGCACCACGTCTCAAGGGCTCACCAATACGTCCGGCGTCTTCACCGCCAGCCTCCTCTGACACCGGCGACTACGCGGACCTCGCCGCCGCTGCGTCGGCCACGTCACGGCTGCCCGGTCCACCTCCCTCTGCGGGCCGGGCTGGACTGCCGGTCAAGCACTCTCGGCGGACTTGGAGCTCTCGTGGTCGCCGCAACCCCCCACTGCAGGGATGCGATGAACGTCCAAGGTGCCGCGCGTGCAGCCGAAGCTTCGGTGAAGGACACGCACACCCCTCGCTTCCTGGCGCGTGCCGCGGGCATGGTGGCCTCGGGCCTGCGAAGGCACATGAGGGCACCGTCCGATGGCACCGCGCCGAGATGCGACCGGCGTGCCGGCGGCCGAGGTGTTCCTCGGCATCATCCCCGAGGGCATGCGAGCCGTCCTTTCGTACGACCCAGCGGCCGTTGTCCTCGTAGAGGCGGCCCATGAGGTCGACTCGGCGTCGATCAGTACGCGTTCGGTGGGGTCGACCTGTTTCAAGGTGGGCATCTCAACTCGGTCGACGGTGACCTGGACGGGCTGCTCGTTGATGCCGGCCGCCGCGAGGCCCGCGGGGGCCGTGTCCGCCAGGGGGACGCCGTACCTCGCCAGCCGCAGCGGCATCAGGGACTCCACCGGGGCCTTGCGGCGCCAGGAACGGCCGTAACGCGAGCGCAGGCGCGCCTGGTAGACGAGACGTTCCTGCTCCAGCTTGATCACCTGGTCGTAGGAGCGCAGCTCCCACAGCTTCATGCGCCGCCACAGCAGGAACGTCGGCACCGGCGAGAGCAGCCAGCGGGTGAGGCGGACGCCCTCCATGTGCTTGTCGGCCGTGATGTCCGCGATCCGGCCGATCGCCTGCCGGGCCGCCTCCACGGCGACCACGAACAGGACGGGGATCACGGCGTGCATGCCCACGCCGAGCGGGTCGGGCCAGGCCGCCGCGCCGTTGAACGCGATCGTCGCAGCCGTCAGCAGCCACGCCGTCTGGCGCAGCAGCGGGAACGGGATGCGGATCCACGTCAGCAGCAGGTCGAGGGCGAGCAGCACGCAGATGCCCGCGTCGATGCCGATCGGGAAGACGTAGGAGAAGTCCCCGAAGCCCTTCTTCAGGGCGAGTTCGCGTACGGCGGCGTACGACCCGGCGAAACCGATGCCCGCGATGATCACGGCACCGAAGACCACCACGCCGATGAGAACCCGGTGCGCCCGGGTCAGCTGGGGTGTCTGGGTGTTCCCCGCAGCCACGTCCCACTCCCCTGTTCATGTTTGGGCCGGTGTGCAAGTCTCACACTCCCATGACACGCGGCAGACGCACACGCAGTGTGTGGCGGAGCGGCGCGGTTTTCGAACTCGTGCGCGTGCAGCCGGGAATGCCGTTTGGACGTGTTGCCGTCGGCCTTGCACCGCCGTCAGGCCCTGTTCGGCGAGGTCCGTGTGCGACCCTGTTCAGTCCCGCGACAGTGGTGACCGTGCCGCAAGAGCAGTTACTGCCCCGCCTGTGTGAGTAGCATCCGGCAACACCCCTCACGACAAGGAGCACCATCCCGTGCCAGACGAAACCGTTGCGACCACCATCCGGAACAAGTACGCACAGCAGTACGCCAGCGACTTGGAGGACAACCGCGCCAGGCAGGCCGAGCTGGCGCAGATGCTGGAGCAACTCAAGCAGGACGAGGCCTGGTTGCTCAGGCAACTGAACGATCTGCCCACCTCTGTGACGGCCGCTGACGACACCGTGGATAAAGAGTCTCCGGCGTCCGCGCGCCAGCACACGGACCCGGCCGAGACGGCAGCGTCCGTGCCACAGCCCCGGCAGGACGGCCCTGCCAAGGCGGCGGCATCCAAGTCCACGGCCAAGAAGTCGGCCGCGGCCAAGGCCAGGGGCACGGCCAAGAAGCCGCCGGCGGAAAAGAAGAAGGTTGCGGCAAAGTCGGCTGCCCGCAGGGACACGGCGAAGAAGTCAGCGGTCTCTCCCGCGCCGTCGGCCAAGGCCGCGTCCGCGAAGGCAGGACCGCCGCTGCACGAGCTCGTCCTGGGCATTCTGCACAAGGCCCCCGGAGAACCGCGCATGGCGCGCGAAATTGCCGACCTGCTCGCACAGGATCATCCCGACCGGGCGACATCCGTCCAGACGGTGCGCAACGCCCTGGAGAATCTCGTCAAGAAGAACCGCGCCGAGAGGTCGCGTCAGCAGGGAAGCGTGATGTACACCGCCTACGCCGAAGCAGGCGCCGAAGTCAGCACGGAGCACCGCGCGGGCAGTGCTGCAGAGCAGGCCTCCGAGACCAGGCCCGACAGCGGAGGTCTCGGCGCTGCTGCCGGTAGCTGACTGAGCAGGGTCGGCAGAAGGCTGTGTACGACCAGCCTCACGGCGTGGGGGAACGCGATTTGCTCGCCGCCGTCCCTTGCTAAGCAACCGCGTACGGACCAGGTTAAGGCGCCCGGCCCCGCCACCACGGTCGGCTGTTGTGTCACCGGAGCGGACTGCCAGCGAAGTAGGAGTTCGATGGCAGTCCGCGAGCGCTGCTCAGATCCCGTGGATCGGCGCGGGAGGACGTACCTTCCGAGTGATCGATCGGCTGGCATCGGGTAGGTCCGCGTAGCCGCGCGGGTCGGGAAGGCACGCCTGTGCTCAGCGTGGTGAACGACGACGGCGCTACCGCCAACGGCTCCTCTTTGATCGACGAGATTGTCCGCGAAGGTGCGAGGCGGATGCTCGCCGCCGCGCTGGAGGCCGAAGTCAATGCTCATTTAGCTGGCTTGGCAGGCGAGTGCGATGAGCACGGACGCCGTTTCGTGGTCCGCAACGGCTACCACCGGCCCAGGAAGGTCACCACCGCGGCTGGCGTGGTCGAGGTGAAGGCCCCGCGGGTGAACGACAAGCGCGTCGATGAGCAGACGGGTGAGCGCAAGCGGTTCTCCTCCGCGATCCTGTCGCCGTGGTGCCGAAGGTTGCCAAAGATCAGCGAGGTGCTGCCACTGCTCTACCTGCACGGCCTGTCCTGCGGCGACTTCGTCCCAGCGCTGGAGCAGTTCCTCGGCTCGGCGGCCGGGCTCTCGCCCGCGACGGTCACCCGGCTGACCCAGCAGTGGCAGGCCGACCACGATGCGCTCATGGACCGCGCCATTTCGGAAGCCGAATACGTCTACGTGTGGGCCGACGGCCTCCACCTGAACGTCCGCCTGGAGGAGGCCAAAGCGTGCGTGCTCGTGCTCGTCGGTGTGCGCGCGGACGGCAGAAAGGAACCCGTCGCGCTCAAGGACGGCTACCGCGAATCGGGCGAGTCCTGGGCCGACCTGCTGCGCTACTGTTCCCGCCGGGGCATGCGCGCCCCGGTCCTGGCCATCGGCGATGGAGCCCTGGGCTTCTGGAAGGCCCTCGCCGAGGTGTTCCCCGCCACTCGCGAGCAAAGGTGCTGGGGTCACGAAACCGCAAATGTGCTCGACTCCATGCCAAAGTCCGCTCAGCCGGGCGCGAGGAAGGCCATTGAGGGCATCTACAACGCCGAGGACCGCGACTGCCGAGGCGGCGATCAAGACACTCGCCCAGCTCTACGGCGCGAAGTTCCCCAAGGCCGTCAAGAAGATCACCGACGACAAGGAGCAGCCGCTGGCGTTCTTCGACTTCCCCGCTGAGCACTGGACTTACCCTCGGACCACGAACCCCATCGAGTCCGCCTTTTCCACCGTCCGCCTGCGCACGAAGGTCACCCGCGGGGCCGGCTCCCGCGCGGCCGCGCTGGCCATGGTCTTCAGACTCATCGAGTCCGCCCAGCAGCGGTGGCGGGCCGTGAACGCACCCCACATCGTAGCCCTCGTCCGCGCCGGAGCTCGCTTCGAACGCGGCCGTCTTGTCGAACGGCCCCAGGCAGTTGCGGCCTAACCGACTGAGAAGGTGGCACCGGGTGCGGCATAGTCGACGGGACCGTCGAACCGGGCCGAGGCGCGTGCCACCGCCTGTTGCGGGGTGAGGAAACGGCCAACGTGGGTGACGATCAACCGGCCCGCCCGGGCCGCGCTGGCCGTGTCGCCGGTGTCTTCGGGCGTGTGGTGCACCTGCTCGCCCTCGACCGGCGCCAGGTCACTCTCAGCCTCGCACAGCAGCACATCGCATCCCTCGGCCAGCCGCGTAAGGTTCGCGCACGGTGCTGTGTCCCCGGAGTAGACCAGCGATCGGCCCTCGGCCTCGATGCGCACCGCGAAGGCCGGGATGCCGTGCGCCACTGCCCGGCTGGTCATGGTGAGTGCGCCGACCCGCGCCTGATGCCCGTCTTCCAGCTCATGGACGGCGAAGGCAGACTCGACCGGGCTACGCGTCGAGGTGTTGGTGAGGAAGTGGGCCAGCCGGTCAGCGATGCCTGGCGGCCCGTACAGGGGAATGGGCGCAGCAAGTTGTATGTCCGCGAAGAGCACAGCGTAGTAGGCGGTGAGCAGGTCCGCGCTGTGATCGGCGTGCAGGTGCGAGATCCAGATAGCGTCCAGCTCATCGAGCCGGACATACCCCTGCAGCTGCGCCAGCGTCCCGCTGCCTGCATCCACCCAGACCCGAGTGCCGCCGCTGGAAACCAGGTAGCCGGAGCACGGGTTGTCCACGCTCGCATAGGGCGTCGCACACCCCAGGACGGTGAGACGAAGAAGATCGCTGGCCATCCGGGGAGTCTATAGAACGCTTGATCCACAGTATTGACAATTTCTCCGTCCGCCTGGGCGACGGGCCGCGGTTTCGTCGCCGCCGCGCTCGACACCGATGAGGGTGCCGGGCTGGGAGGCGCGGACCAGGTCGGCGCCCACGCCCATCCGTGACGAGGTGAGGGCCTCGCGGACGGTGGTGAGCATCGTGGCGTCATCGAGCCGGGCGCGGCCGATCTGGAGGCTGGAGGCACCCAGTCCGTTGCCGTGGCCGACCTCCACCACCGGCACCTTGGCGGCGTTCGCGACGGTGGCGTAGGCGCGGAGCTGGCCGGCGTCGAGCTGGTGGCCGACGGCGTGGTGGCCGTCGCGCAGGGTCGGGTCGTGGGCAACACCATGTGGTCCAGCAGGACGCCCGAGTCCGGCTCATCGACGCCCATCTGCTCCTGCATGGCCAAAGAGGTCACCCCGGCCTTGTGGCCGACGACGCGGGCTCCGCCCGCGACCTGCCGGGCCACCGCCGCCTCCTGCACCCGGTAGGCCGTCTCCAGCGGCAAACCCGGCCGCCGGGCGGTCAGCGCTTCGATCGGGGTCCGCTCGCACTCCGCCGTCAGCAGAGCCGACGCCGTAGCGACGATCCAGCGGTCGTCCTGCTCGTCCAAGGCGAGACCTCCTCGGGGCATGGGGCATCACAGGCGGTGTGCAGACGTGGGCACGGAGGAGATCCGAGGCGGCATTTCGGCCACCGGGCCCGGGCCTGATGAACAGTCAACCGGCGGGTTATCCGCAGCGGTACGGTGAGGGACAGGCCAAGCGGTATATCGGGTATATCGGGGCAGGTGCTCATGACCACACGGACACCGAACACCCAGCTCAGCGCCCTGGTCGCTGAATCCGGGCTCACCTAACAGGTCATCTCATTTGGCGTGTTCGATAGTCTGCCGGTGTGGGGATCGTTGAGCGGCTGGTGCCGGATGAGCTGTGGGAGTTGTTCCAGC
>NZ_JBVJFP010000050.1:0-6193 GCF_055587785.1 Streptomyces sp. NPDC046379 | reverse complement strand
AGATACGAGCCGACCTCCACCTCGGACTGCTCCAACTCGCCTGCAGCATCATCTGCTTGAGACGACTCCGAACCTCATTCTGAAATGATCAGTAACTCACCTGGGACGGGAACGGTCGCGCCACCTAGTCCTACGGGCCGCCGATAGGGCGGTGGCCTGGGAGAGCTCCAAGACACTGCGGGAGCGAGCCAGCGGGCCAAGCGAATCCGAGCCAGGAAGTATTGGCGCAGGCTGGTCGGCTGGGTCACGGAGCGCGAGACCCGCTGCTGGAGCAGGACGGCCGGTGTCGAGATGTGGAGTTCGGCGAAGGCGGCGCGCATCAGGGCCGGCCGCAGCGGAGTCGGGGCACCGGCTCCAGTCGATGGCCAGGGGCCGGACCGACTCCTTGCGGTTCATCAGCGACGCCAGGTGAGGTCAAGGCGCTGCGATCAAAACGCGCACACCTGCCGAGGAGCGCGGGCGGGATCGGTGCGGAGCTTGGTGAGGATCCGCCAGTTCTTGAGGTGGGCGAATCCGTGCTCGACCGGTGCACGTCCGACGGCGAGGACGCGGTTGGCGTCCTTCCGGCCCGGGGTGAGCTTGGCGGTGTAGCCGGTGACAATCACGGGGTCGCGGATATCGTTGTCCAGCCCTCGGCGGCCGAGGTCCGCCAACGCCCCTAGGCCGGCGGTGCGCAGGTGGGCCAAGACGTGGTCGTGGTGGACGGCCCCCCTGAAGTCTTCTGCACTGCCCGACATTTCCCCGGCCGGCCCGGTGCCGTCGAGAAGGAACAGCAGCCTTGGGCAGGGCGGGCAGAAGGCCGCTGTGCCCGTGCGATGTCCCCGGCTCCCCAGGCCGCGGGCGGTGCAGACGCGCGTAGGCGCCCAGCTTCTCGGTCAAGCGCGCAGGTTCCGTGGTGGCGCGGTCGACGTCGACGAGCGCCTGCAGCGCAGTGCCCAGGCGGCTGTCGCGGGTGCGCATCGGCTGGTGTCTGCGCAGAGCGCTGACCTGCATGGTCGGGGTAGCTGCTCACCCGTGGTCCGGGTTCGGACGGCCATGGTCGGGATCCGGGTGCGCGTGCGCTGTTCTGGGGTGGCCTGGCGCGCTCAGGGTTGGTGTCTGCGAGTGCAATCAGGCCGCGAGGAGCTCCTGCTCGCGGTCCGGCGTCTTGACCTTGGGCTTCCTGTTCGGCAGCGAGAGCCGGAAGACCTTGCACCACGCGGAGAACACCTGCTTGGGCAGCGGCCCGGTGACGTACTCCAACTCGTATTTCTCGAACAGCGCGCGCACCTTCACCGCGACCTCGGCGTACCGGTTGCTCGGCAGGTCCGGGAACAAGTGGTGCTCGATCTGGTGCGATAGGTTGCCGGTCATGAAGTGCATCGCCCTGCTGCCGCTGATGTTCGCCGAGCCCATCATCTGGCGCAGGTACCACTGGCCGCGCGTCTCGCCCTTGATCGACCGGCGCTCGAAGACCTGCACGCCCTCGGGGAAGTGCCCGCACATGATCACCGAGTGGGACCAGATGTTGCGGACCAGGTTCGCGGTGAACGTGGCGGCGAGCGTGGTCAGAAACGACGGGCCCGACAGCAGCGGGTGGATCACGTAGTCCTTGAGCACCTGCTTGCGGATCTTGCGGCCCACGGCCCTGGCCCGCGCGCGGAACTCCGGGTTCTTGCGGCGGCGCTTGTGCAGGTTCTTGCCGAGCTCCAGGTCGTACGCTGCGATGCCGTACTCGAAGAAGCAGGCGTTGATGAAGTTCCACAGCGGCTGGCCGAGGTGGAACGGGTGCCACCTCTGGTCCTCGTCGACGCGCATGATGCCGTAGCCGAGGTCGTTGTCCTTACCGATCACGTTGGTGTACGTGTGGTGCAGCTCGTTGTGCGAGTGCTTCCACTGATCGGCCGGCGAGACGTGGTCCCATTCCCAGGTGGTGGAGTGGATCTTCGGGTCTCGCATCCAGTCCCACTGGCCGTGCAGGACGTTGTGGCCGATCTCCATGTTCTCCATGATCTTCGCCACGGACAGACCGGCCGTGCCGATCAGCCACGCTGGCGGGAAGAGCGAGAACAGCAGCACACCCCTGCTGACCAGCTCGAGCTTGCGCTGCGCGGAGATGACCTTGCGGATGTAGGCGGCGTCCTTCTCGCCACGGCTGGCGATCACCTCGTCGCGGATCGCGTCCAGCTCGCGGCCAAGCTCCTCGATCTGCTCCGCGGTCAGGTGGGCGGTGGGGTCGATGGCGGTCAAGGTGCTCCTACCGTTCGATGTCGCAGGGGCCCGCCGCGGCGGACACGCAGGTCTGGATGAGGACGCCCGGCTCGGCCTCGGTGATCTCGCCGGTGCGCAGGTCGCGGACGGCGCCCGCCTTGAGCGGCGTGATGCAGCCGAAGCAGATGCCCATGCGGCACCCGGAGGGCATGAGCACGCCGGCCTCCTCGCCGATGTCCAGCAACGGCGTGGCGCCGTCCGCATCGACGGTCTTGCCGGTGACGCTGAACGTGACCTCGCCGCCGTCGCCGGCGACGACGATGCCGGGGCGGAAGCGTTCGGTGTGCAGGCGCTCTCGTGCACCGTGCTCGCTCCAGTGCTCTTCGGCGGCGTCGAGCAGACCCGCGGGCCAGCAAGCCCAGGTCTCGCGCTCGGCCCAGTCGGGCACGAGTTCGTCGAGACGGGCGATGTCGAGCATGCCGTCCGTGACGGTGTGCACCTCGGTGAGCCGCAGCTTCTTGTCCGCGACCAGGTCGTGCAGTTCCTTGCGGAAGATCACGTCTTGCGGCTGTGGCGCGCAGTGGACCATGACGACGTCGTCGAACTCGGTGTCGCGCAGCATGCCCATCACGGGCGTGATGCCGCTGCCAGCCGTCAGGTAGAGCACCTTGGCGGGCTTGGCCTGCGGCATTACGAAGTCACCGGTCGCCTGGTCGAGCTGGATCAGCGTGCCCGGTTTCGCCCTGCGGACCAGGTGGTTGCTGACCTTGCCGTCCGGGATCGCCTTCACGGTGATCGTGACGCGGCCGTCATGGCGGTTGGTCGGCGAGGTGATGGAGTAGGCACGCCACAGGCGCACCCCGTCGACGTCGACCCCGATCCGCACGTACTGACCAGCTGTGTGGCCGCGCCAGCCCCGTCCCGGCCTGATCACGACAGTCGCGGCGTCACCCGCCTCGGGGAGCACGGCCTCGATGCGCCCACGGAGGTCAGCGCCCGCACGCAGCGGGCTGACCAGGTCGAGATAATCCGACGGCAGCAGCGGCGTCGTGACCATCTCCAGCAGTTTCCACGCCCTGCTGCGCAGGGCTGTACTCGTCATGAATCCAGCTTGCTGCGCCTCACGGCGTAAAGTCCTGACCGCAGTACGTAAATCTGATCGGCTGAATTGTTCGCGGGGAACAAAACGTGAGCCATGCAATCCGGAGGGCCAGTGAACTGGCCCTGGATGAGACGACGGTCACCGCACTTCGGGCCGCGCTGAAGACCACCGCCGACGAGGTCGTCCAAGCGATCATCGACGAGGTCCCTTCCTACGCCAACGCCCTTTCGGGCCACATGGGTGCCACCATCCGCCGAGCCGTCCGCACCGCCCTGGGGCACTACCTGGACCTCGCGAGCGGGAACGCCACAGGCGGTGACGCCGGTGACGCGGCCTACGAGCTGGGCCGCGGCGAGGTCCGCGACGGCCGCTCGATGGACGCCCTACTCAGCGCCTACCGCGTCGGCGCCCGCGTGGCCTGGCGATGCCTGGCAGCGGGTGCCGTACCCGCAGGCCTGCCCGCCGCCGAGGTCGCCAAGTTCGCCGAGCTGACCTTCGCCTACATCGACGAGCTCTCCGCCGCGAGCGCCGCGGGCCACGCCGACGAACTGGCCGCCCGGGGCAGGGCCCACGAGCGCCGCCTGGAACACCTGGCCCGCAACCTCCTCGCCGACGCAAGCCCGGACGTGCTGCTGGCCTCTGTTCAACGGGCCGGGTGGCAGCCTCCGGTTTCGCTGACCGCGGTCCTGCTGCCCGCCGCCCAGGCCCGGCCTGCCTACCGCGCGCTCGACCCGAACACCCTCGTCCTCGACGATCTGCCGGACGCCACCGGTGTGCTGCTCGTCCCCGATGCGGACCGATCACATCTCTTGAGGCAGCTGACCGACCGCACCGCCGTGGTCGGCCCGGCCCGGCCATGGACTCGTGCGTCCGCCTCGTACACACGAGCCGTACGCGCGCGCTCCCTCTCCCCGGATATTCGCGACACCGAGGACCACCTGCCCGAGCTGGTGCTGAGCGCCGACGTGGAGGCGTTCGCAGACCTCCGTGCCCGAGCCCTCGCACCGTTGCGGACCTTGCCTGCCGCGACCGCACAGCGGCTGGAGGAAACATTGCGGGCGTGGCTGCTGCACCAGGGCAGGCGGGAGGAGGTGGCGGCGGAGTTGTTCGTCCATCCCCAGACAGTCCGGTACCGGATGTCGCAGCTGCGGGAGCTCTTTCCGGATCTCGCATCGCCACACCGCGTGCTTGAACTGACGCTGGCGGTCGGTCTTCGGGGCAACTGACGAGTACTGCCTCGTTTCCGTGCCATCCGAAGGCTCATGCGGCCCGGGTAAGAGCCGCCTGCGCAGTGCGCTGCCGACGCACTCGGGCGCGCCGCCTGCGCAAGGCATCGGCCGGCGTTGCGGCCGCCATTCGCTTGCGCCGACCCCCTCGTACTCCCAGGGGGGTATCTCATGGTCCCCATTCTTATACCCCCAGGGAGTATCCGTTCAGGAATGGAGAGGGGAAGGCAATGCCGACCGTCAGTCCCAAGCGCTGGTGGGCACCCATCGTGCTCGCCACCGCCCAGTTCTTGGTGATCATGGACCGCTGATCAGTGGCGGACCGCTCGTCCTCGCAGCCGGCCTGCTGTGGCTGTCGGCCGTCGAACCGAGCGGCTCGTTCGTCGTCGACGTGCTACCCGCCTCACTGGTCGCCGCTCTCGGCATGTCGCCGGTCGCTCTCCTCGTCGCCTCCGCCGCCGCCTACGCCGCCTTCGCCGCCTGGCAGCGCCGGACACAGGCGCCGCTGATCGACCCCCGCCTGCTGGGCCGGCGACCCATCTCCGCCAGCGCCTTCGTCATCGCAGTGGCCACCGCCCTGATGGTGGGAGCCTTCTTCCTCGGCTCCTTCTACCTCAAAACCGCCAAGACCACGGCGCCCTGACCACCGGGCTGCTCTTCCCCCCCCCGTAGCGCTGTCGACCATGCCCTGCGCCACCGCGGCCGGCCACATGATCGGACGCACCGGCGCCCGGTCACTGGCAGCACTCGCCCTGACCGTCTCCGCCGCAGGATTCCTCCTGCCCGTGCTCTGGTCCGGCACCACCGCCATGGTCACCGGCGTGAGCATCGCCTCGGCCGGACTCGGCGCCCTCTTCGTCGTCGCCTCGGCCACCGCACTCAGCAGCGCCGCCTTGGGCCGGGCCCGAACCCCCACACGATACCGCGAGCGCCGTCTCCGCCTGCCAGGACGTCCCGCACGATGCCGCTCAGGGTCGTGCGCAGGAACAGCCTGCCGCCATTGACATGCTCCCCTGGGGCCCGGCGCCCGGGCGATCGTCCAAGCCTGGCCGAGGAAGGGTTTGGGCCACTAATTCAACGTCGTGAACATCGATGGGAAGGTAGTCTTCCTCAACTTCCAGTCGGGCAATGCCGATCCGGCACGCAAGACATCCCGCCACTACTACGTGATGAGGACCAACCGAGATGCTCGCCCCGGAAGAAGCCGAGCGCAGGGCTGCGCAGTTCCTTGCGGAACGCAGCAAAGCATGGGGGCCATCCTCCGATGTGAGGATCATTCCCGAGTACTGCTTCACGGACGAAGGACGATTCATCGCTCCCTACGACCATGTCGAGTACCTCGATCACGGGCGTGAGGACATGCAACTCGGCGGGAACCTGCCCGTTGCCGTCGACCTGAGCACGGGAGCATGCACCTTCATCACCTGGAAGGAAGCAGAGGACATGATGGAACGCGACCTGCTCTGATCTGCCCTCGACAGTCGCTCCTGGCGGAGTGATGGGATGTCCTGCCGTTCCGGCTCGAACGGCCCGGTAATGCCACGACGAAGCAGGCACAACGGCACGACAAACCGCGCCTTAGAGTTCCTAACAGAAGTTGTTGATCAAGTAACCATCGGTCTGTCTGCTCGTTGGTCGGGTCGTGGGGAAGCGCCAGTCGCGGCCGTGGATCGTG
>NZ_JBVJFP010000049.1:0-7036 GCF_055587785.1 Streptomyces sp. NPDC046379 | reverse complement strand
ACACACAAACAATTTCTGGTGGGCCCACCCCCCCGGGGGAAACCCCGCGGGGGGGGGGGGGGGGGGGGCCGCCCCCCCCCCCCCCCCCCCCGCCGTCGCCGTGTGTGCGGGCGGCCGCCGCAGGGGGGAAGGCCGCCGGGGCGCCGGGACGCCGGGGCGAGGGCGAGGGCCGGCTGGCGGGGGGCCGGGAGCCGGGGGGCCAGGCCAGGAGGCGGAGGGCCGGGCGGCCGGGCCAGGGGCCAAGGGGCCGCCGGGCCGAGGGTTTAGGCGGAGGCCCGGTGGATCAGGGTCGTTGGGGTGATCACGGAGGCGGGTACGTCGTCGTCCGGGGCGTCCAGCAGCCGCATCAGCAGCCTGACCATGATGCGGCCATGCCCTCGATGTCCTGGCGGACCGTGGTCAGCGGCAGGTCCGCGGCCAGGGCCACGGGCTCCATGTCGTCGAAGCCGACCACCGCCACGTCCTGCGGCACCCGCACCCCGCGTTCACGCAAGGTGCGCAGCGCGCCCAGGGCCATCGTGTCGTTGGCGGCGAAGACCGCGTCGGTCGCCGGCCTGCGCTCCAGCAGCTCGGCCATCGCGCGGGCGCCGCTCGCCTCGGTAAGGTCGCCCTGGCACAGCAGCTGCGGGTCCGCGTCGACCAGGACGTCGCGGTAACCGTGGATCCGGTCCATCGCCGAGGTCTGGTCGCGCGGGCCCGCGATGTGCGCGATGTGCCTGCGGCCCAGGGAGACCAGATGCCGCACCGCTTCCCGCGCGCCGCCGCGGTTGTCGCAGTCCACGAACGGCACGGTCAGACCGTCGCCCGCGGCCGGCCGGCCGCCCAGGACCGCCGGAACGCCGGTGCGGGCGATCAGCGCCGGCAGCCGGTCGTCGTGGAGGGAGAAGGCGAGCGCTCCGTCGACGTGCCCGCCCTCCAGATAGCGGCCGATCCGCTCGTGTTCGCCGGAGCCCTCCGCCCATAGCAGCACCAGCTGCACGTCGCGCGCGGTCAGCTCCCGGCTGATGCCCCGTACCTACTGCTCGAAGAACGGGTCGGAGAACACCCGGAACTCCGGCTCGGCGATGATCACCACCACCGCGCCGTTGCGGCGGGTGACCAGGGTGCGGGCCGCGTGATTGGGCATGTAGCCCAGTTCCTCGACCGCCAGGCGCACCTTGTCGGCCAGCGCCGGGCGCACCCCCGCGCCGCCGTTGACGACCCGGGAGGCCGTCGCGCGGGACACGCCGGCGCGCGCTGCGACGGCTTCCAGCGTGGGACGGGGCCTCACGGTCTGCTCCGGCAAGACGGGCGTTCCTCCTGTGCGTGTGCGATCGCTCGGTGAGGGATCTGCCGTGGTTCGGCCATGCACCTGCGCATCCCCGCAATAGACGCAGACAGCCGCGCATGAGAGCGCTCCCAAAACGTGATGCGGGACGGGGCCTCACGGGCGGTGCAGTACTGCCGGGGGCGTCCCATCCTTGTGTGCCGGGGGCAGCGGACGGCCGCAGGCGCGGCAGGTGTGCTCGGTCGCCGGGTCCACGGGCGGTTTTAACCCCTTAGTCGGCCCCGGTGCGGGTGCTCATGAACCCGGCCCGGTCCCACTCGACCACCCCACGGGCACCGCCGTCCGCGGCCTTGTCGGCCGTGATGATCATGCTCATGTGGGCGAGGGTGGTCACCAGCCGCCCGCCGGGGCGGAGCGCGGCTACCACCGTGGCGAGGTTGTGCAGCGCCACCATGGACACGATGCGGTCGAAGTCCCCCGGCAGCGGTCCCTTGGCATCACACTTGACCACCTGGGGGGACATGGCCCAGCGAGGCGAGCCTCGCCGCCGCAACCTCGGTCAGGTACGGGTCCACGTCCATAGCCGTGACGTGCTTGTCCGCGAGGCGCCGCGCGGCGAGGGCGGTGCTGGCTCCGGTGCCGGTGCCGATCAGGCCGACCCCGCCGTAACCACCAGGACGTTGGAGTCGACGCCGAGGAATGCCACGCACTGGTCGACGCGGGCGATGGCGAAGGAGATGGAACTGTCGCAGTCGACCGTGTCGCGGATCTGGCGGGCCTTCGGCCTGCAGCCGCACCGCACCGCACCGAGACCTTCAAGCTGTCGACAGACCCGTACTTCGTCGGCAAGGTCCACGACGTCGTCGGTCTGTATCTGGATCGGCCCGAGCGGGCCTTGGTGTTCTGCGTGGACGAGAAGTCGCAGATCCAGGCGCTGGACCGTTCCCAGCCGGTCCTGCCGATGATGCCCGGGGTCCCGCAGCGGATCACCCATGACTACGTGCGTGCCGCCACCACCACGCTGTTCGCCGCGCTGGGGGTGGCCACGGGGAAGGTGACCGGCTCCCTGCACCGCCGGCACCGGTCCGAGGAGTTCAGGAAGTTCCTGATCAAGCTGGACCGGGAGATCCCTGCCGGCCTGGACGTGCACCTGGTGCTGGACAACTACGCGACCCACAAGACTCCGGCGATCAAGACCTGGCTGCCGGCCCATCCCCGCTTCCACCCGCACTTCACACCCACCGGGTCGTCCTGGCTCAACCTGGTGGAACGCTGGTTCGCCGAGCTGACGAACAAGCAGATACGGCGAGGCGTCCACATCCTGGGAGCGGGTGTTCACCGCCCTGGTGGCCCAGGCCGACGCGGACGGGGACGTCAGCTGGGCCGTCTCGGTCGACTCCACGATCGTGCGGGCCCACCGGCACGCGGCCGGGGCCCGCAAGAAGGGGCCTCGGCCGGCGAACCCGGCGACCACGCCATCGGCCGGTCCCGCGGCGGACTGACCACGAGGATCCACCTCGCGGCCGACGGCCGGTGCCGGCCCCTCGCGTTCGTTCTCACCGCATGCCAGGCCGGTGATGCACCTGCCTTCACCGAGGTCATGGCCCGCCTGCGCGTTCCCCGCCCGCGAGGCCGGCCTCGCACCAGGCCGGACGTGGTCCTGGCCGACAAGGCGTACTCCTCCCGCGCGATCCGCGACCACCTGCGCCGACGCGGCATCCGGGCCGTGATCCCCGTCCCCGCGGACCAGCGCAGCCACCGGCTCCGCCGGGGCAGCCGGGGCGGCAGGCCACCGGCATTCGACCGCGAGACCTACAAGCAGCGCAACACCGTCGAGCGGTGCATCAACCGCCTGAAGCAGTGGCGCGGCATCGCCACCCGCTACGAGAAGACCGCCACCATCTACCTGGCCGGACTCCACATCGCGGGCATCTTCCTCTGGTCCGCCCGATGATCCAAACGAAACTGCCTAGTAGTGCTTCGTTACGTTGAGTGATCTCGGCTGATCGTGGGCAGCTTCCCGGAATGAGGTTGGGGGAAGTGGAGCGGCTCCGGGATGAGTTGGCGGAGTTCAGGGACTTGGCGGTCGGGGACATGGCAGAGTCCTTCCAGGACAGGTGGTCGATGAGGAAGGTGGCCAGATCCCGCCGTGCGGCGGTGTCGGCCTCGACCTGGGCCCAGAACGCGCGGACCTCCTGGGCCGCCGCGACCGCATTGAGTGTGCGGACCTGCTGGATGCGGGCCAGGGGCATCCGCAGGCGGCGAAGCCAGGCGACCAGCGGGGCTTGGTCCAGCTGTTCCGGTGCGTAGAGGCGGTAGCCGGTCACCGGGTCAACGCGCGCGGGGGGCAGCAGGCCGAGCTCGTCGTAAAGACGCAGCGCCTTCGGCGACAGCCGGGACGTCTTCGCGAACGCCCCGATGGTCAGCAACCCCATGCTCGTCCTCATGCCGAGCACGTCGTCCGGCCCCACTGATGCTGTGGGCTCCCCCAAGGTGAAGGTCAACCAGGGTTTCTGCCTGGCCCTGTCCGATGGTCTCCCACTCGGCTGGCCTGGGCTTGTTCGGCGATGGCTGCGGAGAGCCCGTCCAGTGGCCGGCACAGCTCCCCGCGCGGCGGCGGGCGTCCTGGACGAAGGAGGGCGCGATCTCGTTCACGGTCAGCGCATGCCCGGCCCGCGCCCGGACCGCGCCGCGGTCCCAGACCCTCCTTGAGGGCCGCCGCCCGAGCAGCTCAGGCCGCTCGCCGGCGAGCCGTGACCCGTAGCGGGTGGGGAACCACACCCGCACCCGTCCGCCCCGCCCCACCGTGATCCGGTCCACCACCCTTTCCGCGCACAGTTCCACCAGCCGCCGCCGGGTCTGCTGAATCCGGGCATCGGGCGCCAGGAGCAGGTGCAGCTGCTCGGTCGTCGCCATCCCGTACTGCACGAGCACCGCCACCGCCGTCCAGTCGGCGCCCGCCGCATCCACATCCCTCATCAAAGCCGCTCCCATCCCAGGTGCGGCACTGCCCTCGTGCGGGGTGGCGCCGACGTTTTTCCTCGCACGTCCGAGGAACGGGACCGGGTGCGCGACCGGCATGCCGACTGGCTTTCCCGTCACCCCTCGGGTCTCTGACCGGCTCGGATTTCCGCCCCGCTCAGAATCGTCTCCACTGCAAGTACCGGGTTGCGAGGCTCCACGAGTTCTTTGGTGGCGACGGCCACGAGACGCGCGGGCGCATCACCGTCCAGCAAGGCGCTCACATATTCGACGGCCTCCGCAGGCGAGAACATCGGCAGCCTCTGGCGCAGTGTCCGCACAGCGTGCACGCGTCCGCGTGCAGCGGCGACCTCGCACAGCGCATCGTGTAGATCGTCTACTGTGGTACGCACCGGAAGCCCACGTATCCGGGCTCGATAGTCGGCCTCGCACTCCCCGGTTACCGCGGAGACGACGCCAACCCGGTGCAGTCCATCGTCGACACGGTCGACCAGGTAAGGCCCGTTACCGGCCAGCATGAACTCCGGGTTCCGGGTGCGCACGACTCCTCGGAGGTCCAGGAGACGATCCACACCAGCTCGTGCTCCTCGACGTCGACCACAGCCATCCGCATCGCGTCCACACCCGCAACCCGCCAATGCTGATAGTCGCGCGCCAGGAATGCGACAGCAACGGGACAGTGCTCTGCGCCAGTAGCCGGGACGTTGTGTTCTGGGGAGGTATGTGGAGAGGCGACGAGGGCAGGATTCGAACCTGCGTCCACCCGGGATCAGAGCCGGGCGCTCCTCCGCAGAGCTTCCTCGTCGCCACCGTGATCATTGCTTGGGCCGCTGTGTGGGGCAACTGATTTGCGGAGGAGTGGACACGCGGGGGGATTGCCGCCGGTCACGTCCACTCCTGAGCGGCAGCACGCTTTCCCTTGCCGGAGAAGACTCCCGCCGAACGGAGAGCACTGGCCATGAGCGGGTCGGCGACGGCGACTCCGTGTACCAGCTCGGGTGTCCGCCGGAAGGCGACGGCTTCAGCCGCCGGCCTGGGAGCAGTCCAGGCGCCAGCTATCGGGTCCACCCGATGCCGGGCGCAAGCTGCTTCAACGAGCGAGCGTGGGCATTCCTTCTCACCCCGGAGTACTTCCCAGGGCAGAGGAAGGTCTGCCCAGACGTAGGTGTCCGGGTGCAGCCCGCCGCCGCTCATGCGGTGCCAGTACGCCACGTCGGCCGCCATCAGGCGGGGCACCTTGCCAGGGCACATCCGATCCAGGATCTCGTCCTGCCTCAGCTCGGTTAGCAGCGCGAACCAGTGGGCCCGGGCCGTGTTCCATGCCTGTGCTGCCTGGTTCCAGGTTGACGAGTCGTTGCCACGGCGCACGATCATCGTGTCGCGTTCCAGCGGATGTCGGTTCCAGGCGTCCTCCAGTAGGCCGGCGACCTGGCGCAGGAATCCGTTCCACCGAACCAGCAGCTGGGTGAGGTCCTGGTCGGACACATGGGCCAGCACTTCAGCAGTGGGGTGCACATGCGCGACCGCGTACCAGCAGGCCTGCTCGGGGCGATTCCTCAGGCGCTGGAACAGGGCCTCGGCGACCTCGTCGTAGACCTGACGCTGCCGGCCGTTGGTGCAGACGCTGCGCATGTAGCCGCGCGCCGTGATGTAGGCGATGAAGGCCGCCGTGTCCGCGTCTGTAGCGAACAGCTCGTACGGCAGGACGTGGGCGAGGGCACCTTTGCCGGTCATGGCCACTTCGCGTCGGCGCTGCTCGTGGATGAGCCGGGCCAGTTTGGCTTCCATCCGGTGCAGTAGTCGGAAACGCTTGTTGTACTGGCGTTTGGGAATCTCCCCGAGGCCCGCCGCCGTGCGCTCGGTCCGGTTGAGGCGGTCCATGCCGAAGTCATTCTGCCCGTACGAGCGGCCGATCTCCTCACCCGCTCGCCGGATCACCACCCCGATCTGGGCTGGATCATCCCCGACGTTGTCCGGAAGGTCCGGCACGCTCATGAACAGGTCTGCAGCTCGAGCAAGCTGGCGCTGTGCGCCGACCGGACGGGCGAACTCCTCCCGCATGGAGGTATAGCCGTGCCAGAGGTTGCGCAGCGAGTGCTCAGCCGCTTTGGCAAGCGCCGCCTCGGTCGCTGTATCGAGGTCAGTGCCCTGGGCGGCGTACAGATCCTGGATGAGCCGGGCCACATCTTCCGGACGCTTGCGCAGTGTAAGCGAGGCGTGCAGTTCACGGAGGAGCTGTTCGAATGTGGGCGACGGCACGAGGCTCACCCTGTCATCACCACGACTGGGCCTCCACTGCTTATCCGCACACCGCAGTCACAGAGCCAGGCTACGCAGCGTTGGTCTCGGCGTACCCCTCGATGGCCGGCCTTGAATCCGACTGCCTCGCCGCTCTGCGGTGTTCGGGCTCAGGAATACGACAGCTCAGGAACAAGTGCTCTGCGCCAGTACCCCTCAAGACGCTCGGCAGCTGCCTGGAATGCCACGACAGTACGCCCGCGGACCCCGGCAGCTACATCGCGCCCCCGGCCGCGCACCAGCTGGCCGCGTAGGGCCGCGGGCCCCCTTCCGGTGGTACGTAGCGGGACGGGGCCCCCTGCCCGCAGTTGCCGTGATTGTCGACGAAGCCGCCCAAGCCTTTCAGTGATGAGTACGCGTGTGCGCAGCCTTCGGACCCGTAGTGGCGTGAGGCTTAAGAGGTCCTAACAAAGGCGTTGGACGTGTCGGTGGGTGATGAGGCAGGTGGCGAGGCCGAGGAGGGCTTCGTGGATGTCGTCGCGTCTTTCC
>NZ_JBVJFP010000048.1:0-7713 GCF_055587785.1 Streptomyces sp. NPDC046379 | reverse complement strand
CTGGGAAAGACGCGACGACATCCACGAAGCCCTCCTCGGCCTCGCCACCTGCCTCATCACCCACCGACACGTCCAACGCCTTTGTTAGGACCTCTTAAACGGCTCGAGGAGCCGTATCGCGGGGGTGTGCGGTCGTGGTTGAAGTACAAAGTGCGCGTAACCGCCGAGGCCGTCGTCGGCGCCGTCACCGGAACCCTCACAGCACCACGGACCGCCCTGCTCGGCCGCTACGACAGCGCCGGCCGCCTGCAGTACACCGGCCGCACCACCACCCTCCCCCACACCACCGGCCGTGCCCTCGCCCACCACCTGACACCACCGGCGGGCCCGCACCCGTGGGAAGGGCGGACCTTCTCCGCGTTCCCTGTTGAATCGGCGTGTTGAAGCCGATGTGACAGGGGTGAGGTAGTGCCTGGATGGCGTGTTTTTTGGGTGCCCAGACGACGGGTTAGCGAGACGGAACGAATACCCGTTTTGGCTGGTTGGGGGGACCTGTCGCTCCGGGAGGAGCGGGCGGGTATCCACCCGGGAGACCCGATCATGCTGGCGCCCGACTACAGGGTGGATGAGCTCTTGAGCGAGTACCTCTGTCGCTCGAGCTTCGTGCACCTCGGACATGAGACGAAGCGGAACTACACCTCGGACTACCAAGTGTTCTTCGACTTCCTCTGGGACCGGGGGAAGACCTGGAACGAAGCCAGGGCGGATGACCTGTTCGATTTTCATGACTGGCGTGTACGGTCGCGCGAAATCCTGACCGGGTAGGCGGGGCGAAGTGGAACCGCGAGCTGGCGGCCTTTACCCGCCTTTACGACTGGGCCCAGCGGCGTGGTTATGCGGCGACGAGTCCGGTGTTGATGCGGTCGGCCACGGGGCGGTACGGGGAGACTGTCTTGGTTCCGGCTGGGCGGGCGAAGAACGCTCGCACCAGCAATGTGCACTGGCTGACGCCGCGGGCTTTCCGCCGGTGGGTGGATGTCGGGCTGCGGGGGCATATTGCGCAGGGCTGGCCGGGAGAGAGCTGGGTGGGCCGGTTGGAGGCCCGCAACGTCGCCTACGCGGAGTTGTTGTTTTCCTCGGGTATGCGGCTGACGGAGGGGGCCTCGCTGCTGACCGTCGAGGTGCCCAAGGCGGCTTTGGAGGGCGGGCGGTATTACCCGGGCCGGCTGGCGCGGGCGGTGACGAAGTCGAAGAGGCCGCGGACGTTCTACGTCGCTGCCCCGGTCGTCGGCGGGATCGAGGGCTACGCGGAGTCGTCTCGTGCCGTGGTGATCCGTCGCGCCCAGGCGAAGGGGCGGTACGAGCAGCTGCCGGACGTGCGGCTGGTGAGCGGTATCACCGGCCATCGCCGGCGCACGCTTCACTGGCGGGACCAGGACGGTGTCGTGGGGCAGACGGCGCTGGACGAGGCGACGGTGTCCGAGCGGATGACCTTCTACATCGAGGGTCCGGACGGGCTGGAGCCGTTGTGGTTGTGGTTGAACGAGCAGGGGCTGCCGTTTCGTCCGGCGTCGTGGGAGAACGTCTTCCGTGCGGCGAGTGAGCGGTGCCAGCAGGTGCTGGGCCCGGTAATGGCGGAGCCGCCGTTTTGCACCCCGCACATGTGCCGGCACAGTTTCGCTCTGTTCATGCTCGTGGTGCTCAACCACGTGATGGACCAGCGTATGGGCCTGACACCGGCAGAGCGCCGGGACTTCCGTCTGCTGTACGGCGATCCGTGGCAGATGGTGCAGGACCTGCTGGGGCATGCCCAGCAGGAGACGACCCGAGGGATCTACCTGGAGCCGGTGGCCGATCTTCAGCTGCGGTCGCTGCTGGCGGACGTGCCGGTGCCGGAGGCGGGTCGTATGCCGATGGATGCCGTCTTCGCCCGGCTGGCCAGGGAGGCCGAGGGAATCCAGGACGTCGACGACCGCCTGGGGGCGGCATGAGCCGCCGTGGACGAAGCGCCGCCCGCTCTCCTGAGCCCCATCGTCGCCCGCCGGTTCTTCTCGAATGTGGCCTCGTGGTCGAGCATCGCAGCACCCGGAGCACGGCCCGTCGCTTCGACTTCGCCACGCTTCCCGTCCCGCTGGGCATGCAGCGGTCCCTGGCCGCGGTCTTCGCCGAGTTGTGCCGACCGGGCAGCGGTTGGGACTCGCACGACGTCGCCCGCACCAACTGGAACGCGGTTCGATCCTTCGCCACCTACCTGTCCCAGCAGGACCGTCCGGTGGGTGACGTGGACGCCCTCACAGTAGGGCTGTGGAACGCCTGGCGGATCAGCCGCCCGAACACTCCCGCCGGCCAACAGCAGCTGAGATGTGTGATTCGCCTTCTGCGTCACCACCCCCGTGTCCCGGCACCGGTCAGGGAGGCGATGCCACAACGGCTGCCGCGCTTGAAAGTGCAGGAGACGACGCTCGCGGCCGAGGAGTTCGAGGTGCTCCGCAAGACCGCGCGGCAGATCTTCAGGGCCGCGCACCTGCGGATCAGCGAGAACACCGCCCACCTGAACGCCTGGAGGACCGGCGGCTTCCCGCCCGGGAGCCGCCAGGCGCGGATCGGTGAGGCCCTGGAAGAGCTGGCCCGAACCGGCTTCGCACCCGGTTACTGGAGCGAGGGCGGGCGCAGGAGGGTGACCTGGCGCTACCACCAGGCCCTCGGTGGCGAGTCCGCCCCATACACCTGGCACCGCTTGTTTCTGACCGCGAAGGAAGCGGCTGCCCTGGGGATGCTGCTGGTGGCCGAGCACGGTCTGAACGCCACCGCCGTGGCCCAGATGCCCGTTCCTCGGGCCACCCCGGACTCGGGCGAGGGCGCGTTCCCGGTGTACCGCGTCGAGCTGTACAAGGCCCGGCGAGGCGGCGGGCGGCAGGTGACGACCCGCAACTGGAGCGACTTCGGCGCCGCCTCCCCGGGTCGGCTGATCACCCAGGCCCTTCAAGCCACTTCCTTCGCCCGAGCTTATGTCCGTGAGCACGAAGAGGATGTTGACCGGCTACTGGTGTGGCGCCACGCCCTGCCCTCCCACCCGCACGGGGATGAGGTGATGCGGGTGGGCCCGTTCGGCGCCGGGCTGTCGCGCAATGCCATGAGTACCTGGGCGCAAGACGCCGGCCTGACCGGCTCCCGGCTGCGGCGTACCCGCAAGACGGTCAACGTGCTGCACCGGCGCGAGCCCGGCCAGAACAGCCAGGACACGCACGACCGCGTCTACGTCCTGCCCGAACCCCAGGTTCAGCAGGCAGCCATCCCCGTGATCACCGACGCCCTCAACGAGGCGGTCGACCACGCCCGCCGGACGGTCCTGCGCGCACAGCTGCGCGAGAGAGCGGAGCCGGCCGACCAGCCGACGGCGACGGCCGACTGCCACGACTACACCCACAGCCCCTTCACGGCGCACGGCACCGGTTGCACGGCGTCGTTCCTGATGTGCACCGCCTGCCCGAACGCCCGGATCCACCCCGGGCACCACCCGCGCCTGACCCACCTGCACCACGCACTGAGCGGCCTGCGGGACGTGATGGACGCGGCCGACTGGCAGGCGACCTGGGGCGAATCCCACGCTCGCCTGGAGAACCTCGAGGACCGGCTCGGCAACGCCCTCTGGCAGCGCGCCGTGCGGGCCGTGATGCCCGCCGACCGCGAAATGATCACCCTGCTGCTCGACGGAGACCTCAACCCATGACCACCACCGCCACCAACCCCGCACCGCCACAGCAAATACCGGGGCCCCACACGCCGTCCATCGCCGAGCACCTGGTTACGCCTGGCACGAGCGCGCCGGTGGCCCGCTACGGCGATGCCGTGTGGCCGCTGGCCCCGCTGATCGACAATCCCAGCACCGCCCGGCACAGCATCTACTGGAACACCTTCCCCACCGGGCCCCTGCGCCAGGAGCTGAAGCTGCTGGCCTGGCTGGCGATCAACACCTCACTCCCGGCCCGATTCCTCGCCGAGCGATCGGTCTCCTGGCGGGCACGGCTCAGCGGCAGCGTCATCAGCACCAGCCTGGGCCAATGGCGCCAGCTCGCGCAGTGGCTCACTACCCGCGGCATCACCGCCCTCGCCGACTGCACCACCGAGATTCTCGTCGACTACAGCCGGCACCTGCGCCAGGGCCGCGACCGAAACTCCGTGCACAAGCACCTCACCGCCGTCTCCCGCCTGTGGGCCTTCGACCTGGACAGCCCGGCCCCCACCGGCATGGCCGAACCGCCGTGGCTGCGCGAGGGCATCGACGACTACCTGCCGCCCGCGACGTCGGCCGGGGAAAACCTCACCGAGCCGATCACCCCGGCGGTCATGGGACCACTGCTGATCTGGGCACTGCGCACCGTGGAGGACTTCGCCGAGGACATCCTCACCGCTCTCACCGAGCACCGGCGCATGTCCGCCACCGCGGCAACCACCCCCACCAACCCCGCCGGCCTCGACGCGCTGCACGCCTTCCTCAACCACATTACGGCCGAGCAACTGCCCTTCCCCGCCAGCCGCCAAGACCCCACCGCCGCCATCAGCTACATCGCTGCCCGCACCGGAGCCTCCCGGTCCCAGGTTGCCTCAATGGTCGGCCGCCAGGGCTGGGGCCCCTACATCCGCCGCCACCCCGGCCCCTGCCCACTCGACACCTCGATCACCGGCCTCGTCGACGGCCGCCCCTGGCGCCAGGCCATCGACTTCACCGAGGCACCCGTGCTCATGCGCCACCTGGGCACCGCCTGCTTCATCGTCATCGCCTACCTGACCGGCATGCGGCCCGGCGAAGTCCTCGGCCTGCGCAGCGGCTGCTGCCCCGAACCGGCCGACGGCAAGCACCTGATCTACGGCAACGTCTACAAGACCGCCCTCGACAGCCACGGAAGCCACCTCTCCCAAGGCGTCCCTCGCGAAGCCCCCTGGGTCGCCATCCCCCCGGTCACCAGCGCCATCCGCGTCCTGGAACGCATCGTCCCCGACGGCGCCCTGCTGTTCGACTCCGCCACCCACTGCGACGGCAGAGTCGGCCGCTTCAGCACCGGTTCCCTCGGGCTGAAGACCATGCGCCGCCGGATCGAGGACTTCGTCGCCTTCGCCAACAGCACCGCCACCACCCTCGGCCGCGAAGCCGAGGCCATCCCACCCGACCCACACGGCGCGGTGGGGACCGCGCGGTTCCGCCGCACCCTGGCCTGGCACATCGCCCGCCGTCCCGGCGGCCTGGTCGCCCTCGCCATCCAGTACGGCCACCTGCGCACGGCCACGTCCGGCACTTACGCCTCCCGCAGCCGCGACGGCATCCAGGACCTCCTCGACATCGAAACCGCCCGCGCCACCCTCGACACCCTCACCGCCCTCCAGGACGACCTCGCCCACGGCACCGGCATCTCCGGCCCGGCCGCCCGCCGCGCGATCCAGGCCGCCACCCACACCCCCACCTTCACCGGCCAGATCATCACCGCCCGCCAAGCTCGCGACATCCTGGGCAACCCCCACCTAACCGTCTACGACAACCCCAACGCCCTGCTCATATGCGTCTACAAACCCGACACCGCCCTGTGCCACCGCACCCCAGCCCAGACCGCCCCTCGCCTCGACCGCTGCATGCCCGCCTGCGCGAACATCGCCCGAACCGACAACCACGCCCGCCAGCTCCTCGATAAGGCACAACAGCTCGAACAGCGCGCCGCGTACCTGCCCACCCCGCTGGCCGAACGGCTCCGCAGCAGCGCGAACAAACTCCGGCAACACGCCGCGCGACACCACCAGCACATCACTGCCCAAGATGGAGACGCCCTGTGAGCCCCGCTCTGGACGAACGCGAGCGCATCCGCTCCGCCATGAACCGCATCCTCACCGGCACCGCCCAGCACTCCAACGGAGCCCTGACCATCGTCGCCCTGGCCCAGGAAGCCGACGTCCCCCGCAACGCACTCACCCAACGCCATCCGGATCTGAAGAACGATTTCTACGCCAAGGTCCGCCAGAAGGGCCAACCTGCCGAAGCCGAAACGCAGCTACGCAAACAAGTCGTGAAACTCAAGGAACTCCGCGCAGCAGACAAAGACGAGCTCGCCGAACTCCGCGCCGACCGCGAAGCCCTCATCCGCGTCGTCCACCAACTGACCCTGGAAAACCGGCAGCTCCGCCAGCAGCCCACGGTCCCTGCCCCCGTCGTCCGTATCCTGCCCACCCAGCCCCAACCGCCCGTCGCCTGAGGATCGGGCAGCGCACATCGCCGCCATCAACCGATGGCCCCCACGGTGAGGGCGGGCAGAGCCCGCCCTCACACCAGCTTCGAAACACCCTCACGGCTCCGGAGCCGTGTACTTCAGAGGCTTGGTTTCCTCGCCGGAGCGCCTCAGCTCCTGGTCAGGGTGCGCCCGAGAAGGGACAGCAGGCGGTCCCAGTGGCGCTGCAGTGCGGCGGGGTTGAAGGCATCGGTGTCAGACATGGTGAAGCCATGAACGGTGCCGGGATAGATCTCGGAGGTGTAGGCGACACCCGCCGCATCCAGGGCCCTGTTGAGCTCGCCGAGAGCCTCGGGCGTCAAGTCGCTCTCGGCATGGCCGAAGTGGACCTCGGCGGAGAGCTGGGAAAAGCTGTCGGTGCCGTCGACTCCCACCGGACCGTGGAATGCGGCGACGGCGGCCACCTGGCCGGGGTGGGCCGAGGCGGTGCGCGTCGCCAAGAGGCCACCGATGCAATAGCCGGTCACCGCGACCGGTCCGGCGCTGACCTCGGGCTGAGCAGTGAGGAACCTGAGGTATGCGTCAGCGTCTCGCAGGACACGGTCGGCGGTGTGCGCCTCGATCAAGGGCATCAGCTGAGCGAAGACCGCGGGCCGGGCCTCTTCTCCGATGTGCTCGGGAAGCTCGATCACCGGTGCCGGGCCGTGCCGGTAGAAGAAGTTGGGGACGAGCACGTAGTACCCGTGCCCGGCCAGTTCGCCGGCCATCTCCTGCAGCACGGGCCGGATGCCGAAGCCGTCCGCGTACATCAGCACCCCCGGGTGCCGCCCGCCACTTTCGGGGAAGACGGCAAACGCGTCAGCCTGGCCGTCCGCGGTGGGAATCTGCAGCGTCTTGGTGGGCATGAGTTCTCCTGTCGTGGTTGATGGTCGAGCCTGTGATCAACACGACGGAGGCGGAGCCCGCGCGGCAGCGCACGATCCTCGATCGAACAGCGGGCCGGCACTGGCCCGTACGGCGCTCAGAAGAGCACCGGGTCACCAATCCGTGTGTGGCGCAATGCCGTCCCGGTAGTCATGTCTGCAACATAGCCCACCCAACGAAGCCGCCGCCAACACCGCCAAGCCACAATGCAGTTCACAAGGATGATCTCGGCCAACACCTCGCTCCCGAACCCGCTCGACGCGCTGCCCTGGCACCCATACCGATCTTGAAGCTGCACGGTCCTCACTGCACTGTGAAACACCTCCTCGCCTCAACACGCAGGACTTGACAGAGAATCCGCGGGCTGGGGAACCCAGCGCACCCTCGACATCGCCCTGGTCCGGCCCGACACAGTGATCGAGGTCGCCGTCGACGTCGCCCGCGACGGCGGACGATGGAGACATCCCGCCCGCCCGCACCGCATCCGCACCGACCTCGACGTCACACAGGTGCCACTGTTCGGCGACGACCCCGCCCTCCCATAACAAGTCATCTCAATTGGTCAGTCGTCGGTAGCGGATGAGGGTGCAGGCGATGCTGGTAAAGGCCAGGAAGTGGCTGGCTTTGCGTTCGTAGC
>NZ_JBVJFP010000047.1:0-9127 GCF_055587785.1 Streptomyces sp. NPDC046379 | reverse complement strand
AACAACTCCCACAACTCGTCCGGCACCAGCCGCTCAACGATCCCCACCACGCCCCACAGCCTACCGAGGTAGCCAAATGAGATGACCTCTAAACCTCTTGGCCGAGCACGGCGACAACCCAGACGATCCGATACCGGTGGCCATCGAGACCAGCCACGGCCTCCTGGTCGCGAGCCTGCACACCGGCAGCCGTCGGGTCTTCGCGATCAACCCGCTCGCCGCCGCCCGCTACCGCGACCGCCACGGCGTCAGCCGAAAGAAGTCCGACCCCGGCGACGCCCTGGTCCTGGCGAACATCCTGCGCACCGACATGCACGCCCACCGGCCCCTGCCAGCCGACTCCGAACTCGCCCAGGCCATCACCGTCCTGGCCCGAGCGCAACAGGACGCCGTCTGGACTCGGCAGCAGGTCGCCAACCAGGTCCGCTCACTCCTGCGCGAGTACTACCCCGCTGCTCTGCTGGCCTTCCAAGGCAAGCAAGGCGGTCTGACCAGGGCTGACGCCCGCGTCATCCTCACTCTGGCGCCAACCCCGGCCAAGGCCGCGAAGCTCACCCTCGCCCAGTTGCGGGGCGCCCTCAAACGCAGTGGCCGCCTCCGCGGCTGCGACGCGGAAGCCGAGCGGCTGCGGGACGTCTTCCGCGCCGAGTACGCCCACCAGCTGCCCGGCGTCGAGGCTGCCTTCGGCCACCAGCTCCTGGCCCTGCTCAAGCAGTTGGACGCCACCTGCCAGGCCGCGGACGATCTCGCGGAGGCGGCCACAGCCGCCTTTCACCAGCACGCCGACAGCGAGATCCTGCTCAGCTTCCCCGGCCTGGGGCCCATGCTCGGCGCCCGCGTGCTCGCCGAGCTGGGCGACGACCGGGCACGGTTCGCCGACGCCAGGGCGCTGAAGTCGTATGCCGGGTCCGCCCCCATCACCCGGGCCTCCGGCAAGAAGCGTTTCGTTGGACGCCGGTTCGTCAAGAACAACCGCCTCATCAACGCCGGCTTCCTCTGGGCCTTCGCCGCCCTCACCGCATCACCAGGAGCGAACGCGCACTACCGACGCCGACGCGAGCACGGAGACTGGCATGCCGCCGCACAACGGCACTTGCTGAACCGCTTCCTCGGCCAGCTCCACCACTGCCTCAGGACCCGACAGCAGTTTGACGGACAGCATGCGTTCGCACCGCTCCTGTCACCCCCAACCGAGCAGGCGGCTTGACTTCATAGCCCCCTGAGATGTCTTGACCGCGCCCGCTACCGGCCACGGTTAGACCGCGGACAAGGGGGTCGGTTGCACGCTGCTCCCTCGAGTCCCCGCCCACCAGGGCGGCCGGAAGCGAAGGAGCCACTGCGATGACCACGCACCGACCCCCGGCAGGCGCCCGGCGCGCCCGCCCCGACCACGGGCCCGACCACCAGCGGGCAAGCCGTCTCGGCCTCCTGTGGTGCGCACTTGGGAGGCCACTGTGGAACCCACTTTGGTGTCCGGCACCGAGCCGGACGGAGAAAGACCAGGTCACCACGCAGATACGGCCGCGCGCCGCGTTGTCACGACCCTCTTATCTACTCCTGAACTTTGAAGTGATGTCAGTAGAGGAGGAGATCATCGGGTTCGGGGGCCGGGTGCCCTTGGCGGCCGGGCGCGGCCGGCGCGCGGCAGGTGGCCGCGCGTGCCAGACGACGGGGAAGGAGCGCAGCTGATGGCGGGCAAGCGTGAGGAGAACCCGGCGGGGTCGTCGAACAACCTGCGCGGTGACGTGCTGCGCGTGCTCGGAGTGCTGAAGGTCGCCACAGTCGAACAGATCCAGCAGATCTCAGCACCGCACCTGAACTACCGGCACACCGACAAGCCGACCCCGTCGAAGCGGAAGCAGGCCCGCACCGCCTCGCACACCGGGGCGCTGTCCGATCTGCGCAAGCACGGCCTGGCGGAGAACGGCGGGCAGCTCCCGGGCGGGGACACGCTGCGCAACCTCACCCCGATGGGCCTGAAGGCCGCCGCTCGCGAGCTGGGGCGGCCAGTGGGGGAGATGGGCAACCCGGCCCGCGGCGCGGGCCGCACCGGGGCCTCCCACCCGATGACGGTCAACGAAGCCGTACTCGCCCTGCTGCGCCCGAAACCGGACCTCACCCAGCTCGCCAAGGAGCCGGCCGACGTCCGCGCCGCCGCCCAGGCCGCCGTCGACGCGCCCGCCGGGCTGGGCACCATCGCCTCCTACGCGACCGAGGTGGCGCTGCCCGCGACAGGCACCTGGGCCAACCCGGGCAAGGGCGGCACCCAGGCGGACATCGTCATCACCGCGCCCGAGGACGGGGTGCCGCTGCTGTTCGTGGAGATCGACAACTGCTTCGAGTCCGCGCAGGTCCTCGCCGCGAAGATCGACAAGTACATGCGGTTCGGCCAGCGGAAGGTGAAGGACGTCGACGGCCGTGGGCGGCCGACGTGGCGCACCCGCTGGTGGGTGCCCGACGGACGCCACGGCGACCAACCGCACCCGCCGCTGCTGCTCGTCTTCAACCGGATCGGCCCGCGCAACCCCGACACCGTCATCGCGCAACTGGCCGAGCTGACCGAGCGGCACTGGAAGGGCACCTGGTACGAGGACGGCTTCCACATGTACGACGGCAAGCTGCCCATCGTCGTCACCGGCATGAAGCACCTCCAGGACCACGGCCCGGCCGGAGCGGTCTTCCGGCGCTTCGGCCGACCGCACCACCAGACGCTCCTCGAGGCGATCGGCAACCCGCGCCGCGAAGCCCACGACGCCCGCAAGCAAGCCGAGTACGCAGCCCGCCAGCGGGAGCACAAGGAGGAGCTGCGCCGCATCGCCGCACAGCACAGGGCCGAGCGGGAGGCCAACCGTCCCGTGTGCGCCGGCTGCGGCACCCGGTTCACCGACGAACGCTGGAAGGCCATCGAGCCCGCCGGGTGGGACGCCCCACTGGATGCCCACCCGCACCTGTGCGATGAGTGCAAGCAACGGGCCATCACCGCGGGACGTCAGGCGGAACGCATCGGAGATGAGCCCCTGCAGCAGGGCCAGGCCGTGTCCGAGCAGAAGGCCGGCGGCACCTGGCTCTCGCGCTTCCGTTCCTGACCTGACCTGACCTGACACGCCCGCGTCCCGGAGTGCCTGAGGCCCGTGGCCCCCTCGTATGACTCTGAGGGGGCCACGGCGTTTTAAGCCGTCGCCGCTGTCGGCAGCCTCAGGCTGAATCGTCGGCCATGAGCAGCAACCGTACCCCTTTCCGGGCGTGACGCAGGCGGGATCGCACGGTGGCCTCCGTCAGCTGCAGCTCCTTGGCGATCTCCCGTGGTGGCATCCCATCCATCGTTTACACGAGCGAGGACTGTTGAACTGTCGCCACTCAGCCGGGTGCCCCCTCCGCCCGGTGAACCCGTTTCCCAGGAGCTTGCTTCATGCCCACTGCCGGGGGACTGATCCAACCAACCGTCAGGTTGGAAACGGCTCAGTGATCAACTGCTGGCGCGGGCATCGCGTTACGGCTGCAGGACTGCCTTCATGACACTGCGCGCGATAGGTGCTCCGAGACGGCCACCGGAGATGGCTTCGCGTGAGATGTCCATGTCGGTCGGGTCGATGAAGACGGCTACGGCGACGGAGGAGCCATCCTGCTTCTTGCCGTACGAGACGAACCAGCCATAGGGCACCTGCTTGGCCACGTCGACACCACGCTGAGCGGTACCGGTCTTGCCCCCGACCGTGATCCCATCGATCTGCGCACGTCTCGCGCTGCCTTCTGCGGCAGTGAACTCCATCATCTGCTGCACCTTTTGTGCGGTGGCAGCGGAGACTGCCTGACTCATTACCGCAGGCTCGGTCTTCTTCAGGGTGCTGAGATCCGGGCCACGAACTTCGTCGACGATGTAGGGCTGCATCAGCTTTCCGTCGTTGGCCAGTGCGGCGGTGATCATGGCCATCTGCATCGGTGTGCTGGTGAGGCTGCCCTGCCCCATGCCGGTGAGCGCGGTGCCCGGCTTGTCAAGGTCCTCGGGGTAGAGGCTCTTGGTGGCGAGCAGGTCACCGAAGTCGTCGGAGTAGACGTCCTCGTTGAAGCCGAACTTCTCGGCTGTCTCGCGCAGCTTGTCCTGGCCGAGTTTGGCCGCAGCGTCGAGGAAGACGTTGTTGCAGGAGTGCTGCATCGCGGTCTTCATCGATGCCTTGTCACAGACAGCGTCGCCGGCCTCGCTGCCGATCTTGTTGGTGGACTGCGGCAGCGGATAGGGGGAGACAGCATCCGTGGGGGCGTCGATGTCGGTGAGGATTCCGTGATCCAGAGCGGCCGCTGCGGTGAGGATCTTGAAGGTGGAACCGGGGGGGTAGGTCTCACGTAGCGCCCGGTTGGCCAGCGGCTTTCGCTTGTCCTTGTCGAGTGCCACGAACCGGTCCGACTCCTTGAACGTGCTGCCGGCAAACTGCGACGGATCGTAGGAGGGCGCAGACACCAAGGCCAGCACCTTCCCAGTCGTGGGATCCAACGCGACCACGGCTCCCCGCGCGCCCTTCAGATCGGTCAGCCCGTCATAAGCAGCATTCTGCGCCTTCGGATCGATGGTGGTGACCACCGAGCCGGGGCGCTGGCCCTCGCCGCTGACGACATCGGCGAACCGTTGGAAGACCAGCCGATCATCCTTTCCGGTCAGGATGTCGTCGTACGTCTTCTCCAGCAGTGTCATGCCCTGCGCCTGCGATGCGTATCCCGTCACCGCTGCGTACAGCGGCCCGTCGACGTAGGTGCGCTTGTACTTGAGGTCGGTGCCCCGTGTCTCGGCGGAGCCGGTGACGGCCCGGCCACCTACGACGATGTCTCCGCGCGGGGCGGCGAACTGCTCGATCTGCACCCGCCGGTTCTCCGAGTCGGAGGCGAGCTCCGGGGCTCGCACGTACTGCAACCAGTTCGCGCGGAGCAGCAGGGCAAGCACCAGTAACCCACAGAAGATGGCCACAGCCCTAAGCGGATTGTTCACCGGCATCCTCCGTCGTACGAGGACGCAGTGACCTTCGAGGACAGGCCACCTCGTCTGCTCAACTGGACGGATATGGAGATGAGTTGTCGGGACATGCCATCACCCTAGACGAGCAAGAACCGCCCGAGCGTCGCTCCAATCGACGATCAGGCGGGTCCCTGGCCTCACGCCTTTCATGAAGCGGACTGTCCGACAGGCGGTCAGCCGAAGCTGAATGTGCCTCTGACCAGTGGGAATGAAGACTACTGAGGTCCTCGTTCCGACTCCCGGCAAAGGCACTTTCCAGGTGAAGCAGCCTATCAGTTCGTAGTATCCGCGTGGTGTCCGCGTGCGTGCGCGTGCGGGATGCTGCTCCGTCAGATCACCTCGTATGTCGGTTCGGTCCTGCTCGTCGAACGGTCCGTAACACTGGCCTTGGCCAGGCGATATCCACGGCGCTCACGCCGTGGCGGAAGCCACGGACCATCCACGACCCCGGCAAGATCCTCCTTGACCTTGCTCTGGCAGTCACACTCGGCGGGGACCTCCTCGCGGACATCGTCCGCTCGTCTCGTCGGTCGCCACCGGACGGCACACCAGGCGAACAGGACCATGAGCGGTTCCGGTGCGCCCGACCGATCACCGCGGTGGCCGGCACCCGCCACCTCCGCCTCCAGTGGCCCATCCGTTCCAGCCCATTGAGTGAAACCCGTGCGATCTCCTCGCATCCCTGCCCAGAGCACAGGCACATCGCCGGCGTGAAATGGACGCCACCCGGGACAGCCACAGCGGCTTCCACTGCCCGGTCCGACCGCACTCCGTGCTCACCTCATCCAGAAACTCGGTGGAAATGTACGGATCATCACCTTGAGAGCAATTGGATGCGACAACCGCTCGCCTGGTGACGGCTTCGCCTGTTCCCGGCCTTGACCCATCTCGCCCAACGATCAGAAAGCGCCAAAGTCGCTACCATTTCCGCAGAAAACATCTGGCATGGTATGCACACGAAGATAACGATATGCGCCTGGCAATTTATCAGCATAATTCCCTCTCGGAGTGGCAAATGCACCCTGCGGGAAGCGCATAGGAATGGGCTGATCCTGTTCGCCTCATCGGATTACTTTCCGGATGTGCACACTTCCTTCAAGTCCGCTACAAGGAGTGGAGTCTCTGTGTCCATAATTCGTCGCCTTGCGGTCACGGCAGTCACGGCCGCCATCGCCATCGGGACGTTTTCCGGTACGGCCTCGGCCGGCAGCTACAACGGCGTCTGCGAGAGTTCGAACGGCGGAGAGGTCTGTCTCTACGACGCCGACAACCAGACGGGCCGCGTCTACGACACTCTGTACAGCAAGCCGTCCTACACCGGTACCTACTACGGGACCAACATCGGGATCGATAACACGGTGAACTCGACGTGGAACCGGGACCCCGACACGCAGGTGTCCTACTGGCAGTTCGCCAATTACGGCGGCTTGGGACTTGGGGAGCCTGGCGGCGGCAAGACCAACTGGAGCAGTTTCGGCGAGGCCAACTCGTGGAGTTCTCACTGCTTCGCCAACAACGTCAACTGCCCGTAATGACAGATGAGTAAATGGTGCGGCTTGCTCTGCGGAGCAAGCCGCACCATTTTCCACCGGTCCACGAAGGACACTAGGGGTTCACGATGAAAGGCAGACAGGCGGTTGCGCTTCTGGCGCTCGCGGCAGCTCTCGTCGGCTGCTCACTCGATGGCGCCGCAACAGAGCCTAAGGGGACGCCCCTCACCATCCGTCCCAAGCCTCAGCAGTACGCAGGATCTTCCGCGTCGATGCCGCTCGACGCCTACCGGCTGGACAGTGGGTACACGCAGCGGCTGGATCGAGCGATCTACATGCTTGCCAGCGCATGCATGGAGGAGTTCGACCTGAACTGGCCCCCGCCAACGGATGCGGCCGGACCCGCGACTAAGGATTCACGCCGCTACGGTGTGGCGGACGAGCGCTTTGTAGAGAAATTCGGTTACAGCCCACCCGCCCCAGATAGCATGACATGGGGCGAGGTGGTAAAGGCCAGAGAGGAATCCAGAAAGAGGACTGCGGCGATACCGGAAGCCACTCGAAATGTTTACACCGGAGAGGCGACGAGGAAGCACAAGGGGCAGTCCGTTCCGGAAGGAGGATGTCGAGGGGAAGCCTACCGAAAGCTTGGAATGAAGGAATTGCAGACGACTCCTTACGCTAGCGAGTTAAACCAGATTCAGCTAGCGGCATGGAAAAAAGCGCGCACCAGTGAGATTGTTGAAAGATCCGCCGACAAGTGGCGCATCTGTATGAAGAAACAGGGATTTCAATACAAAAACCCGGAGGAAGTGATAGAACGTCCTCGCTGGGCTTCCGAAGAAAAGCCACCTTCGTGGGTTAACATGACCAAACCGTCTCAAGAAGAAGTGGACACGGCAAAGGCTGATGTCCGTTGCAAGAAATCTGCACTCTTCGTTGAGAGTTGGCAGGCTGTCGAGATCGAGAATCAGAGAGTCGCCATACAGGAAAACGGTGATCTGCTCCACCGAGCAAAAGCTGCCGTAGCGGACATAAAGAGCGCCGTGGATGACACACTTGCGCGCGGTGATCGGATGCGGCCACATGAGAACGCGGCAGGGACAACTGGCGGCCCACGCTGAGCCTGGGATTCGGCGCGCTGTGGACTGCGCTGCCCAATTCCTCATCTCATCAAACTGAGCCGTTCGCCACTTGACCGCGATGCCGGGCTGTTGGGGGCATGAGCTGTATGAAGCTTCCCCTTGATGTTGAACACCTGGAGACTGGGACGTGAGGTTCCAGAGGAAGTAGTGCCAGGTAGGAAGCAAGAGCAACCGCAGCAGGCAGTACACGGAGAAGTGCAAGCGGGACGCGGTCGCTCTGGTTCGCTCCTCTGGCAGGACCGTCACCGAGGTGGCCCGGGAACTCGGCCACAGCGCCGAGGGGCTGCGCAACTGGGTCAGGCAGGACCAGGTCGACCGGGGCAGGGAGGCACGGGGCGAGTTGACGACGGCCGAGCGCGAAGAGCTGTGCCGGCTGCGTAAGCTGGCTCGTGAACAGGCCCAGACGATCGAGGTGCTGCGAAAAACGGCGATCTTCTTCGCGAAGGAGAGCGATCGATGACCGCGGTGTACGCGTTCATCTAAGCGGCGAAGATCACCCACAATGTCGCCATCGCCCCCGCCGCCGGCCGCGGTGACCCGGCCCTCGTCGTCGCGTTGGAGGAGGATCTTGCGCTTGCCACTGCGGGAGGCGAGCTGCTCGACCAGGTTGTCGCCGCCCAGTCTTTCTGAGCTGTTGTCGTGGCTTTGAGCTGGGGTTTCTCAGTTTTTCTAAGTGTTGTTCGCGGCGCTCGGGGTGTTCGGGGTGTGGTTCCGGGTGGGGTGGTGGTGGCTGACCTGCGCGGATGTGGCCTGTGCAGGTTGGTTGATCGTGGTGCAGTTCCACTGAGCTGCTATTTGAAGTGGCGCGGCGTCAGGTGGTGTCGGGGTTGGTGAGGTCGTCTTTGGTGAGGGTGACGCGGGTGGCTTTGCCGGCTTTGCTGGTGGTGGTGGGTGGCGCCACGCGGACGTTGGATGAAGTAGACGCGGACGCCAGAGAGTTCGGTGTACGGGGGCCATGCGCCGGGGGTGCCGTCGGTGGGCAGGTCGAGGAGCTTGTCGGTGATGTTGTAGATGACGAGGTAGGCGGTGTGCTGTCCGTAGTCGTGGGCGTACTTGATGATCTGGTTGAACCGTTCCGGGTTCGGTAGGGACTCGATCATTTGAGAGGATCGAGTCATGGCACGTCCTTCCCCATACCCGCTTGAGCTGCGCCGTCGTGCGGTGCGGATGGTCGCCGAGGTGCGGCCCGACTACGACACCGAGTGGGCCGCGATGAAAGCGGTCGCGTCCAAGCTCGGGATCGGCACGACCGAGACGCTGCGCAAGTGGGTGCGGCAGGACCAGATCGACGCCGGTACCCGGCCGGGCACCACGACCGAGGAATCGGCCGAGCTGAAGCGGCTGAAGAAGGAGAACGCCGAGCTGAAGCGGGTGAACGAGATCCTCAAGGCCGCGTCGGCTTTCTTCGCGTCAATGACAGAGTCAGGGACACGGGCCTACGGGTGGTGACACAGTGGCAGGTACCGGCGGGGCTGGCTCGTTTCTTT
>NZ_JBVJFP010000046.1:0-9202 GCF_055587785.1 Streptomyces sp. NPDC046379 | reverse complement strand
CCCCCCCCCCCCCCCCCCCCCCCCCCCCCCCCCCCCCCCCCCCCCCCCCCCCCCCCCCCCCCCCCCCCCCCCCCCCCCCCCCCCCCCGCCGCCGTTTCGCATGCGCCGCACGGCGGTCCACGGGCACCAGGAGCAGACCCCATGCCCCGCCCCCGGCGCCGAGTCCCTCACCCCCCCCGGCGGCCCGGCCCGGCGGCGGCGCGCCCGCCGCGCCGCCGCCGGCCGCTCAGCCGGACCGCACCGCCCGCGCCGTGGTGACGGCCGCCGCCCGGAACCGCCGGCCCGTCCTGGCGGCCCGCGCCCCGGCCGGCGCCGTCCTCGTCCCCGCGCCGCCCCGGCCGGCGCCCGCGGCGAGCAGGCCGCCCGCGTCGTTGCGGAACCCGCCCCGGTCCTGCCGCCGGCGCCCGACACCGCGCCCTGACCGGCCGGTTCACCCCGCCCGGCCCGCCGCCCCGCACCCGCACCCGCCCCCACGGCGACGTGATCCACGTCACTTCTGGCGGCCCTTGGCGCACAGAAGCCAGCCGTGTCACTATTTCAGCACGCCTCCCCTGCCCAAAACGTGACGCGCAGCAGTGGACCGAGGGCCGCACCGCCGGCCCGGCAGGCGGCAGACCAGCCCCGGGACGCCCCCGCAGCCGCACACGGCTCCGGCGGACCCGCGCCACCGGGCGACGCACACCCCCCTCTCTCTCCCCGGGCCCGCGGCCGCCCGCGCCGCCCGCCCCGCCTTTCTCCCCTCCCGGCCGGGCGCGCCCCGCACCCCCGCGCCCGTACCGTGCCGCGCCCCGAGCACCCCGGCCGCCCGGCACGGCCGGACCGCGCCCCGGGCTGCCCGCCCCGGCCGGTCCCGCGCGCCCGCACCCCGCCCTCACCGCACCCCGGCCCGCCCTCCTCGGCGCGCACCACAGAGGCGTCGGGTGCGCGAAAGGCCCTTCACGTACCGACGGCAGACCCTAGAGAAAGCAGAGCCCCGATATGCCTAGGCTATGCAAGCCCGCCGTGAATGCGCCGGAATACGTCATCACGATGGAAGAGACTCTTCAATTCGCCGAACGGGTCCACGGCGGAAAGCCGCAGCTCCCGTTGGCGCTCCGGCTGATCCGGAACACGGGGGTGCAGAAGCGGCATATCGTCCAGCCCATCGAGCAGACGCTGCGCCACCCGGGATTCACCGAACGCAACCGCATCTACGAGCTGGAGTCGAAGAAGCGGGTCCCCGCGGTCGTCGAACAGGCCCTGCTCAACGCCGAGGTGACGGCCCGTGACATCGACGCGATCATCTACGTGTCGTGCACCGGGTTCATGATGCCGTCGCTGACGGCCTGGCTCATCAACAAGCTCGGCTTCCGCTCCGAGACCCGCCAGATCCCCATCGCGCAGCTGGGCTGCGCCGCCGGCGGCGCGGCCGTCAACCGCGCCCACGACTTCTGCACCGCCCACCCGGGCAGCAACGTGCTGATCGTCTCGTGCGAACTGTGCTCGCTGTGCTACCAGCCCGACGCCGACGACGTCGGCTCGCTGCTGTCGGACGGCCTGTTCGGCGACGCGGTCGCCGCCGCCGTGGTCCGCGGCAACGGCGGCGTCGGCATCCAGCTGGAACGCAACGCCTCCTACCTCATCCCCAACACCGAGGACTGGATCTCCTACGACGTGCGCGACACCGGCTTCCACTTCCAGCTGGACCGCCGCGTGCCGGGCACGATGGAGCCGCTCGCGCCGGTGCTGCGGGAGTTCGCCAAGGACCACAGCTGGGACGCGGGCAGGCTCGACTTCTACATCGTCCACGCCGGCGGGCCGCGCATCCTCGACGACCTCGCCAAGTTCCTCGAGGTCGACCGGCAGGTCTTCCGCCACAGCTGGGCCACGCTGACCGAGTACGGCAACATCGCCAGCGCCGTCGTCCTGGACGCCGCCCGCCGCCTGTTCGAGGAGGACGCCCTCCAGCCCGACGCCACCGGCCTGATCGCCGGCTTCGGACCCGGCATCACCGCCGAGATGGCGCTGGGCCGCTGGGCCGTGGACACCCCCGCCTCGCTGGGCAACGCCGCATGAGCGGGCTGATCCTGCCGCCCGGCGGCGGCCGCAGGCTCGTCACCAAGGCCCAGGAGGTGACCTTCAAGGCCACCCACGCCGACGGCTCCTCGGTGTCCGTCTTCGAAGTGGTCGTCCCGCCCGGCTTCGACGTCGGCGCGCACGTCCACAACGACTCCCAGGAGTTCTTCTACGTCCTGGAGGGCGAACTGCAGCTGCTGGCCTTCGAACCCGAGCAGCGCACCGGGCAGAACTGGCACGAGTGGCGCTCCAGCGAGGGGCAGCGGGCGGTCACCGCCACCGAGGGCGCCTCCATGTTCGTGCCCACCGGCACCCCGCACGCCTTCCGCAACGCCTCCGACGCGCCCGCCCGCATGCTCTTCACCTGCTTCCCCTCGCCCTACCACGAGCACTACTTCGAGGAGATCGCCGACATCTGGGCGGCGGGCACCACGGTGGACCCCAGCGCGGTGGAGGACATGCGCCGGCGCTACGACGTCCACCAGCTCACCCCCCTGCGGTACGAGCCGCCCACCCACGTCCCTTCCCAGCAGGCACCCGAGCGCGGAGCGTGAGGCGATGAGCAGCAACGACACCATTCCCCTGGTCCACGCGAGCCTGGGGGAGGAGGAACTGGCCCAGGTGGCCGAGGTGTTCGCCTCCGGCTGGCCGGCCGGGCAGGGCCCGCGGGGCAAGGCGCTGGAGGCCCAGCTCAAGGCCCGCTACGGCGCCGGCGACGCCGTCGCCGTCAGCAACTGCGGCGCCGCCCTGCACCTGGCGATGCTCGCGCTGGGCGTCAAGCCCGGCGACGAGGTCATCGTCGCCGACTACACCTTCCCCGCCCCCGCCCACGCCGTGGCCTACGTCGGCGCCCGCCCCGTCTTCGCCGACGTGCGCCGCGACACCGGCACCGTCGACCCGCAGTCCGTCGCCGACCTCGTCGGCCCCCGCACCGTCGGCATGATCGCCGTCGACACCGTCGGCATGCCCGCCGACTACACGGAACTGCAGGACATCGCCGACCGGCACGGCCTGTTCGTCGTCGAGGACGCCGCCTGCGCGGTCGGCGCGACCTACCAGGGCCGCGAGGCCGGCGCCCTGGCCGAGGTGGCCTGCCTGTCCTTCCACGGCCGCAAGGGCGCCACCAGCGGCGAGGGCGGCGCCCTGATCGCCGCCGACGCGAACATCGGCAAGGACGCCCGCCTGCGCTCCTCCTTCGGCATCGGCAGCATCTTCGACCAGGCGCAGGTCGTCGGCCTGCCCATACCGCAGTTCACCGAGATCGGCTACAACTTCAAGCTCTCCGACATCGCCGCGGCCATCCTCCAGGTCCAGATCGGCCGCATCGGCGAACTCCTCAAGCGGCGCAGCGCGGTCGCCGCCCAGTACGCCGAACTCCTCGCCGGCGAGGAACTGCTCACCGTGCCCACGGTCCCCGAGGACCGCACCCACGCCTGGCAGTCCTACATGGTCACCCTGGACGAGAGCGTGGACCGGGCGGCTGTTGCCACCGACCTGCGCGCCCAGGGCATCGGCTGCGGCCACGGCACCTGGGCCACCCACGTCCAGCCCGTCTTCGCCGGCGGGCAGACCTGCCCCGTCTCCGCCGACCTCTTCCGCCGCAACCTCGCCATCCCCATGCACGCCGAACTGACCGAGGACCAGGTCGAACGCGTCGCCGCCGCCCTGCGCACCGCGCTGCGCGCCCACGCCGGCCCCCGCCGCGCCGCCTGACACCACCGCCGGCCCCCGGCGGCCGGTTCGAGCCGTTCTCCACGCCCCGCCCCTACGCTCACCACTCCCCGCACCCCACCCGCCCCTGTGCGCCGCCCGCGCCCGCCGCGGCCGGCCCCGGGCGCGGGCGGGGCGGGGCGGCCACGGACCCGCACAGTGCGCCGTAGACCACGCAGCGTGCCCCGAAGGAGACAGTCGCCATGAAAGGCTCCACAGCCTACAAATCGATCCAGAAGCGCGGTCTGCACATCGGCCTCCTGCCGGAGATGGCCGCCGCCGTGAACGGGTCGACGCCGATCGTCCTGGACCACGACCTGGACGCCCTGCCCCAGGCGGGCCGCCGCCTGACCGTCGCCCAGTACGCCGCCCACGTCGACGACCTCGCAGCCCGGCTGTGGGCGGCCGGCGTGCGCCCCGACGAGCACGTCGTGCTCCACAAGACCCACAACGCCGACATCTGGATGCTGGCGTCCGCCGCCTCCCGCATCGGCGCGGTCGTGGTCATGCTCTCGCCCGCCCTGGACGCGGCGACCGTCGGCGCCCTGCTCAAGCGGGTCGAGCGGCCCAGCCTCCTGACCGACGTGCGCAAACTCGACGCGCTGGCCGAACTGCCGCTGGCCGACCTCACCCAGCGGGTCATCGCGGTCGGCGGCGAACGCCCCGGCGCGATCGCCCTGGACGCCCTGGCCGGCTCCCCCCGGGTGCGGCCCGTGGTCCGCCCCATCGACGAGGCCGCCGTCATCACCCACACCTCCGGCACCACCGGCATCCCCAAACTCGTCGTGCACACCCCCCGCACCCAGGGCCTGCGCCTGATCCCCCAGTGGCGGCTGCTGGCGCTGATGCGCAAGAAGGAGACCGTCGCCATCCACATACCGTTCGTGCACTCACGGATGGTCGCGGCGATGTCCCTGGCCCTGATCAAGGAATTCCCCGTCCTGCTGCTGCGCGAGTCCGACCCCGGCGAGATCGCCGAGCAGTTCATCGCCCACCGGCCCGTCCTCGTCGAGGCCCTGCCCAACTCCCTGATGGACTGGGAGGAACTGGCCGAGGACCCCCGCATGCCCTTCGGATCGGTGAAGGTCTTCTCCAGCACCTTCGACGCCATCCACCCGCGCACCATGAGCCGGCTGCTCAAGGCCTCCCACCGGCGCGGCGCGTTCTTCTTCCAGATCTACGGGCAGAGCGAGGTCGGCCCCGCCGTCGGCCGCGCCTACTTCCGCCACTCCGCCCACAAGGCCAACGGCCGCTGCGTGGGCTGGGCCATGCCCGCCGGCGCCGCCCGCATCCGCGTCGTCAGCCGCAACGGCCGCCCCCCGTCCGAGCACAACCCCGGCTTCATCGAGGTCGCCTGGGACGGCCTGGCCAAGACCTACTACGCCGAACAGGAGCGCTACGACACCAACCGCAACGGCGAATGGTGGCGCACCGGCGACGTCGGCTACCGCACCCGCTGGGGCTGCCTGCACATGCTCGACCGCGAGATCGACATGATCTCCGGCGTGCGCAGCTCCCTGGAGGTCGAGGACGTCGTCCTGGGCAAACTCGACGAACTGAGCGAACTCGTCGTCGTCGAGGGCCCCGACTCCCGGCCCGTCCCGGTCATCTGCACCCACGACGACAAGCCCCTGGACATCGACCGCTGGCGCTGGGCCGTCGCCGACTTCCCCCAGCTGGCCGACCCCCTGCAGATCCCCCAGGCCGAACTGCCGCGCACCGCCACCCTCAAGGTCCAGCGGGTCGAACTGTCCCACCGGATCAAGGAACTCAGCCGGCACCGCACCTGACCGCCCCGCGCCCGGCGCGGGCCGACACCAGCACACCGCACCCGCACCCGGGCGCACGGCCCCGGGGCGCGCGCCGCATCCTGCCGGCCGCGCCCCGGGGCCGCCGCACGCGCTCCCACGCCCCGCCCCGAGGAGATCGCAGTGACGACCGAAGTGACCCCCTGGCCCGCCACCGGCCAGGAGCCGGCCGCCTCCGCGCGCCGCATCACCGATGACCTGCTCCAGCGGGTGGAGCACAAACTGCGCTCGTTCCTGGCCGGCGAACGCGCCCACTACGCCGGCGTCGACGCCCGCGCCGCCGCCGCCGTCGACACCCTGACCGACGTGGTCGTCTCCGGCGGCAAACGCCTGCGGCCCGCCTTCTGCATCGCCGGCTACCTCGCCGCCGGCGGCGACCCCGACGACCCCGGCATCGTCGCCGCCGCCGCCGGCCTGGAGATGCTCCACGTCTCCGCCCTCATCCACGACGACATCCTCGACAACTCCGCCCAGCGCCGCGGCAAGCCCACCGTGCACACCGCCTACTCCCAGCTGCACACCAGCAGCGGCTGGCGCGGCGAGGCACGCCGCTTCGGCGAAGGCCTCGCCATCCTCATCGGCGACCTCGCCCTGGTCTACTCCGACGAACTCGTCGCCCAGGCACCGCCCGGCGTCCGCCCCGAATGGCACCGGCTGCGCTCCGAAGTGCACATCGGCCAGTGCCTCGACGTCGCCGCCGCCGCCGAGTTCAGCGTCGACCCCGCCCTCTCCCGCCTGATCGCCCTGATCAAATCCGGCCGCTACACCATCCACCGGCCGCTGGTCATGGGCGCCGGCGGCGCCGGCCGCGCCGACCTGGCCCCCGCCTTCACCGAGTACGGCGAAGCGGTGGGGGAGGCCTTCCAGCTCCGCGACGACCTCCTCGACGCCTTCGGCGACTCCGCCCAGACCGGCAAGCCCACCGGCCTGGACTTCAGCCAGCACAAGATGACCCTGCTGCTGGGCTGGGCCATGCAGCGCGACGAGAACATCCACACCCTGGTCACCGAACCCGGCCACACCCCCCAGGAGGTCCACCGCCGCCTGACCGACACCGGCGTGCCGGGGGACGTCGAACGCCACATCGCCGCCCTCGTCGAAAAAGGCCAGGCCGCCATCGCCGCCGCCCCGCTGGACCCCGTGTGGCGCAGCGAACTGGCCGACATGGCCCACCGCGCCGCCTACCGCGACAACTGACCCGGCCCGCACCGGCTGCTCGCGGGCTCCACACCGGTTCACCATCGCGACCAGGAGCCCCCATGGACCACCTCGTGCAGCCTGCCGTCACCACGATCCGCGAACGCTTCTGGGAACCCCTGACCCTCGACGACCTCGCCCAGAGCGCGATGGTCAGCAAATACCACTTCCTGCGCGTCTTCAGCCGGGTCACCGGCGTCACCCCGGGACGCTTCCTGAGCGCCGTACGCCTCCAGGAGGCCAAACGGCTGCTGCTGAGCACCACCCTCACCGTCGCCGACATCTCCGCCCGCGTCGGCTACAGCAGCAGCGGCAGCTTCACCCGCCGCTTCACCGAATCGGTCGGCCTGTCACCCACCCAGTACCGCAGGCTCTCCCTCACCGCCCGCACCCCCCAGCCCGCCCCCTCCCGCCCCGCACCGGCCACCCGCCCCACCGCCGCCGTCACCGGCATCCTGCGCACCACCGGCGCCCACGTCCCCGCCGTCTACGTCGGAGCCTTCGACGGCGCCATCCTCCAGGGCGTCCCCGCCTGCTGGAGCAGCACCCGCGCACCGGGCCGCTTCACCCTGGACCACGTCCCCACCGGCACCTGGCACATCCACGCCGTCGCCCCCCACGGCCCGGACCGCACCCTGCTGACGGCCACCGCCGGCCCGGTCCGCGTGGACAGCAGCGGAGGGCCGCCGCTGGACATCACCCTGTCCCCGATGGACTGGACCCGCCCGCCGATCCTGTCGGCCCTCTCCGGCATCGACCCGCAGCAGCAGGCAGCCTGACACCCCGCCACCCCCCGGCCCCCCTTCTTCTTCCGGCGTCCGCCCTCCCGCCGCGCAGGCCCCACCCCGACACCACGCGAGCCGCCCCGCACCGCCCGCGGGCCCGGCCCGCCACCTCGGACACGCCGGGCCCGCCCGTCCGCGCCGCCCCACCACCGCGACGCAAGGACCCGGCCTACGGAGACAGAACGCATGGACACCCACCAGACCACCTCCCTCCTCCTCGGCCTCGCCGTCATCGTGCTCCTGGCCCGCCTGCTCGGCGCCCTGGCCCGACGGCTCGGCCAGCCCGCCGTCATCGGCGAAGTCCTCGCCGGCATCGCCCTGGGCCCCACCCTCTGGAACGGCGCGGCCTCCGACACCCTCTTCCCCACCGACATCCGGCCCCTGCTCGGCGCCCTGGCAGCGGTCGGCGTCGCGGTCTTCATGTTCCTCGTCGGCCTGGAGATCGACGCCGCCCTCCTGCGCGGCAACGGAAGCCTCGCCACCACCGTCTCGCTCAGCTCCATCGCCGTGCCCTTCGGCCTGGGCATGCTCCTGGCACTCCACCTGGCCGACGACTACGGCACCGGCGACAGGACCGCGTTCATGCTGTTCATGGGCATCAGCATGGCCATCACCGCCTTCCCCGTCCTGGCCCGCATCCTCACCGACCGGCACATGACCCACACCCCCCTCGGCGCCATGGCCGTGGCCTGCGCCGCCATCGGCGACGTCCTGGCCTGGGTCCTGCTCGCCGCCGTCGTCGCCGTCAGCGGCCCGGCCGGCGCCGAACAGTGGCGCATGCTGCTCGCCGCCCCCTACCTGCTGGCCATGCTCTTCGCCGTACGGCCCCTGCTGCACCGCTACGCCGCCCGCCGGCCCGACCTCACACTCACCCCCACCGTCTTCGCCTGCGTCCTGGCCGGACTGCTGCTGTCCGCCGCCGCCACCGAATGGGTCGGCCTGCACTACATCTTCGGCGCGTTCCTCTTCGGCGCGATCCTGCCGCGCACCGGCACCGAACGGCTGCGCACCCAGGTCCACGACCGCCTCGGCCAGATGACCGGCGCCCTGCTCCTGCCGGTGTTCTTCCTCGTCTCCGGCCTCCAGGTGGACCTGTCCGGCCTGGACACCGGCAGCCTGGGCGCCCTCGCGCTGATCCTGCTGGTGGCCGTCGGCGGCAAGTTCGCCGGCGCCTTCACCGCCGCCCGCCTGAACCGGATGCCCGCACGGCAGTCAGCCGCCCTGGCCACCCTCATGAACACCCGCGGCCTGACCGAACTCATCGTCCTGAACGTCGGCCTGCAACTGGGCTTCCTCGGCCAGGACCTCTACTCCCTCATGGTCGTCATGGCCGTGGTCACCACCGCGATGACGGGCCCGCTGCTGAACTGGATCCTCGGCCGCCCCGGGAACAGCGACCCGGGCGTGCCCGAACGCACCACCGGAGCCGTCGGCACCCCCGCCTGACACACCGCCAATCCTCCCCGGGAGCCCACCCATGCCGCACCCGTCGCCCGCCGCCGGCGAACCCGCCACCCGCCCGGCCCCGCCGCCCCCGGACGGCCGGGAGGTCCGCCGTCTCGACCGGGTGGTCATCAGGTTTGCGGGGGACTCGGGTGACGGGATGCAGTTGACGGGTGACCGTTTCACGTCCCAGACGGCGTCGTT
>NZ_JBVJFP010000045.1:0-11866 GCF_055587785.1 Streptomyces sp. NPDC046379 | reverse complement strand
GGGGTGGGGCCCTCGGGGCGGGTCATGGCAGCTCCTTGAGGCCGAGATCGGTCAGCAGGTCACGCGCGAGGGTCAGTTCGGCGGCGATGCCGTCGTTCAGGCCCGCACGGTCGAGCGGTCGCAACGAGGGCGGCAGGGCCTGCCACGTGTACGTCTCGACCTCCAAGTGATGCGTACGCGCGACGGGCCCGCCGACCAGATGCGTCAGGCAGTCCTGAAGCGCAGGTCGCGTGGAGGTCAACGGCCCGGAGGAGACCGCGTGCAGGGGGATGTGGAAGTGGGCGCGCCAGGGTGCGCCGACCGGCAGGCCTCCCAGGCGCAGGGCCTCCCCCACATCGTCGACGCCTCGCAGTCCGGTCTCCGTCCTCACCCGCGTCTGGTGCAGGAAGCGGGGCTCGTCGAAGGCCGCCAGCGCCCGGCGCGCCTCGGGCAGGTGCGGCTCCTGTACATGCAGGGCGGCCGACAACTGAGCCTTGACGATGCGGATGTCGGCGGCCTGCAGCGCGCCGAACGCGGTTGCCGGGACTTCGAAGGAGGTGGCGAGGTGGCAGGTGTCGACGCAGACTCCGATCCGGTCGTGGCCGATTTCGGAGAGAGGGCCGATCGCATCGGCCGTGGTCTCCACCGCGCAGCCCGGCTCCGGCTCCAGGCCGATGCGGATGGACCGTCCCGTGAACCGCTCCATGGTGTCGAGGAATTCGGCCAAGGAGGAGAGCGCCCGCTTGGCGACCACGGCTGACGGATGGTCGTACGAGGTCCGCCAGGCGAGCGGGAGGGTGGAGATGCTGCCCTCGGCGACGTCGTCCGGCAGGAGTTCGGTCAGCAGGCGGGCCAGATCGGCGGTGTACTGGAGGCGTTCGGGGTCCGCCCAGTCGGGCTTGTAGACGCGGTACTTGACCTCGCCGGCGCCGAAGCCCTCGTAGGGGAAGCCGTTGAGGGTGACGACCTCCAGGCGTCGGTGCTTCAGCTCCGCGCGAAGGGCCCGCAAGGCGGAGGGGTCGTTGATCATCGTGCGGGCCGCGTCTCTGGCAAGCCACAGGCCGATGCCGAGGCGGTCGCGGCCGAGACGGAGACGGACGGGTTCGCAGTGGTCCCGGAGCTGGGCGAGGACGCCGTCGAGGGTCTCGGCGGGGTGCACGTTGGTGCAGTAGGCGAGATGGACGGTGGTGCCGTCCGGATGGCGGAAGCGCATCGCTCACTCCCCGCCGCGCAGAATGGAGTTGCCCTCGTGGGTGGCGCCCGTCTCGGCGACGGAGAGGTTCAGCCGCCCGCTGAGCCCGTAGAAATCGACGGGGTTGCGCCACAGCACCCGGTCGACGTCGTCCTCGGAGAAACCCTCGGCCAGCATCAGGTCGCCGACCCTGCGGGTCTTCAGCGGGTCGCTGCGGCCCCAGTCCGCGGCGGAGTTGACCAGCACCCGCTCCGGCCCGTACGCGCGCAGAACGGCGACCATCCGCTCCTCGTCCATCTTGGTGTCCGGATAGACGGAGAAACCCAGCCAGCAGCCGCTGTCCCTGGCCTCCTCGACCGTGGTCTCGTTCAGGTGGTCCACCAGCACCCGCTCCACCGGCAGGTCGGACTCGCGCACCACGTCGAGGGTGCGGCGCAGTCCGGCGAGCTTGTCGCGGTGCGGGGTGTGCACCAGGGCGGGCAGACCGTGGTCGGCGGCCAGCTGCAGCTGCGCGGCCAGCGCGGTGTCCTCGGCCGGGGTCATCGAGTCGTAGCCGATCTCCCCGACGGCGACGACCTGGTCCTTGACCAGATAGCGGGGCAGCTCGTCCAGCACCGGCACGCAGCGCGGGTCGTTGGCCTCCTTGGGGTTCAGGGCGACCGTGCAGTGGTGGGCGATGCCGTACTGGGCGGCGCGGAAGGGCTCCCAGCCCAGCAGGGAGTCGAAGTAGTCCAGGAAGCTGGCCGGCGAGGTCCGGGGCTGGCCCAGCCAGAACGACGGCTCCACCACCGCGCGCACGCCCGCGGCGTACATCGCCTCGTAGTCGTCGGTGGTCCGCGACGTCATGTGGATGTGGGGATCGAAGATACGCATCAGAAGTCCTGGGTGGTGAGGCGCAGGGCGCGGTCGAGGTCCGCCGGGACGGGGCGCCCCGCCGCACGGCGCTCGGCCGCGAAGTCGGTGAGCATGCGTGCCAGTTCGCCGTCTCCGGCCGCGCGACGCTCAAGGCCCGACACCTCGGCGAGGGGCACCCCGGTGAACAGGCACTTCAGGACGGCGTGCCGCCAGCCGTGGGCGTCCAGGTGCCGGGCGGCGTACGGGCCGACGGCGGCGGCGACGAGCCGGGTGTCGTTGGTGCGCAGGGCGTCCTCGACCAGCGGGAGGGCGTCCGGACCCGGCACGAGGAACGGCAGGGCGTGCAGCACGGCCCGGCGTTCGGAGCCGGAACTGCGCGTGTACATCCGGGTCAGGGCGCCCACGTCCGGCTGTGCCGCGTGCAGGAGAAGGACGCGGGCGACGTCCTCGAGACTCCCGCAGTGCCGGCCTGCCTCCGCGAAGCGCAGTTCCAGAAGGGACACGGGGCGTCGTGACACCTGGTCCGCAGCGGCGACGTCGAGTACCGCGTTCGCCAGCCAGGCCCGGGCCGGGGCGTCGAGGCGTTCCCACAGGACGGCGAGATCGCCGGTCAGCGATGGCGTCATGCGCGTGCTCCTTTCTCGAGGCCGCGCAGAAAGCGGAGGGATGCCTCGGCGAGCCCCGGGCCGGCGTGGGAGTGCCGCGGCAGCTCCACGGTGACCAGGCCCCGGTAGCCGGACCGCGTGAGATCGCTGAGCGCCTCGAGGACCGGCGGGAAGTCGATCTCGCCCTCCCCGAACGGGAGATGTTCGTGGACGGCGCGGCGCATGTCCTCGATCTGGACGTGACGCACCCACGGCGCCGACGCCCGGACGCACTCGGCGGGAGACGCCGCTTCCAGACACTGGCAGTGGCCGATGTCCAGGGTCAGACCGAGCGCATCCGGACTGCCGAGCAGGCGGCGCAGGCGGTGGAAGTCCTCCAGGGTCGCCAGCAGATGTCCGGGCTCGGGTTCCACGGCGAGCGGAACCCCCAGGCTCTGCGCCGCGGCGAGGACCGGCGCCAGTTCGTCGGCGAGCCGCTCCCAGGCCGTGTCCCGGTCGAGGCCTTCGGGGAGGACACCGCTGAAGCAGTGCACCGCGTGCGCCTCCAGGTCACCGGCGGCCTGCACGGCGCGCACCAGGAACCGGGCCCGGGCAGCGCGACCGTCCGGATCCGGGTCCAGGAGCGACGGGCCGTGCTTGCGGCGCGGGTCGAGGACGTAGCGTCCGCCGGTTTCGACGGTCACCGTCAGTCCCAGCCGCGCCAGCGTGCGGGACAGGCGTCCGGCACGGACGCTCAGATTCTCCGCCACGGGGTCGAGGTGCATGTGGTCGAGTGTGAGACCGACCCCGTCGTAGCCCAGATCGGCGAGAAGGAACAGCGCATCGTTCAGCCGCAGGTCCGTGAGGCCATTGGTCCCGTAGGCCAGGCGCAGGGTCATGTCGGGCTCACCTTCCGGGAGAAGCGGCGTGCCATCGGCAGCAGCGCCATGACCGCCCCGCCGAGCACCGGGGAACCGGCGCGGGCGGCGAGAACTGCCTGGAGGGGGATGACCGCGCCGAGTCCGCCTCGCACCGCGCGCCGAGTGAGGGCGGGTGAGGAGTTGAGGACGGCATGCGCGTACGGACGGGTGGCCGTCGCGCCATAGCCGAGGGCGAGGGCGAGGACGGTGAGGGCGTGCGACGGGCTTCGGCCTCGTGCCGACTCGCCGCTGCTCGGAGCGATCGCCCGATGCTCGGGTGCGGTCAGGACCGCTCGTCCCACCACGTCCGGTCCACTCACGGCGTCCGGCCCGCGCAGGCTGCGGAAACTCTCCCACCCGATGCCCCCGCCGATGACGAAGCTCGTCGCCAGCGCGGCGAGGGGAGCAGCGCCGGAACTGCCAGTCGTCTCGTTCCGGGAGACCTGAGTCACGGCGTAGGTGTGTGCGGCGAGAGCGGCCGCGGAAAGGAGCACGGCGGGCCGGGCGCGTCCTCCGGCCGCAACCGCGCCCAGCAGCAGGTCCAGGCCCCGGGCGGCGGCCATGGCCGCCGGTCCCGCGAACGTGTGCTTGAGCCTCAGGTCGTACGCCCAGACGGTGGCGGCCAGCGCCCCGGCGACCGTGGCCGCCGGTCGGCCCGCGCGCGCCGCCAGCACCAGGCCGGCCCCCGTCAGCCCGATGGCCGCTCCCAGAGCGGCCGCCGGGCGTATCCGACCCGACGGGAGGGGCCGGTCCGGACGCTCGCGCGCGTCCTCGTCCTGGTCCGCCCAGTCGTTCAGGGCCATGCCCGCCTCGTAGAGGCACAGGGAGCATCCGACGGCGAGCATCGCACGTCGGTCGACGCGCACACCGGCTGCCGCCGCCCCGGCGAGCGCGTCCCCGGGGACCGTGAACAGTGCCGAGACCCGGAGCAGCCGGGCCCAGTCGCGCACTGCGCTCATGTCCCCGCCACCCGCAGCCGCTCCGCGAAGTCGAGCAGCGCCGTGTACTGTTCGGCGAGCGACGAAGGGGCTCCCGGAGCGGGGTCCTTGAAATAGAAGGCCAACTCGGGCAAGGGGCCGGCGAGTCCCGCTTCGTGCGCGCGGGCGACGAGTCGGGCCAGGTCCAGCACGAGCGGTGCCGCGAGGGCCGAGTCGCACCCCTGCCAGATGGTCTGGAGCACCATCCGCGCGCCGAGGAAACCCTCGAAGACGACGTGGTCCCAGGCCGTCTTCCAGTCGCCCATGGACGGCACGTCGTCGATGTGCACCACGCCCTCGGGGGTCATGCCCAGGGTGTCGGCGAGAACCCGCTCCTTCCCCGCGTTCTTCGCGGCGGCGGCGGCCGGGTCGGCGAGCGCCGCGCCGTCGCCGCCGCCCAGCAGGTTCGTTCCCGACCAGGACCGTACGGTGAGCGCACGCTGCGCGAACATCGGGCCCAGCACCGAGCGCAGCATCGTCTGCCCCGTCTTGCCGTCCCGCCCGGCGACCGGAACGTCGTACGGTCCGGAGAACGCCGGATGGTGCAGTCCGGTCGACGGAGTGAAGTTGACGTACGAGGCGCCGGCGCCCAGTGCCGCGGCGGCGTACAGGGAGCTGGCCGGCAGCCGCCCGTCCCTTTCGCGGACCGCCGGCTCGGTGGACGCGACGTTGACCACCACGCACCGGGCCAGGTTGTTCCGCGTCCGGAAGGAATCGATGTCCGCTGCGAACTGGCTGATCAGCGCATCGTCGCTGCGCGGATCGGCCGCGAGCGGGCCACCGATCCGGATCTCGGCGTCCGCGGCCGCGAGTTCACCGCCCACGGCCGCAGGCAGGTCGTACGGGAGGACACCTTGTGCGGCGAGTTGCTCGGCCCGTTTCGGGAGCGGGCAGGAGACGACGTCGTGGCCGCCGAAGACCAGCGACCCCGGCTCCGGCAGACCGCAGCCGGCGAAGCGCGGACTCTGGGTCACCATCCCGACGGCCGGCTGCAGCCCGCCCGCGACGGCCGCGCATCCGGCGACCACTGTGGTGGCGACGGAGCCGCGCGCTCCGATCAGCCAGACTCCCGTACGTGGCACTGCCCGTGTCGACGCTGTCATCGCGAGCGCCTCCTTGCTGTTCCTGTGCGTGTGATGAGTGGATGGTCCGTGCCGAGGGCGGTGACTCCACGCTCGGCACGGACCCGTTCATGGCGCCGGAGCCACCGGGCACGCGGGACGCCCGGCAGCGGGCCGGCGCCCTGGCCCAGGACGCGCCTGTTGCAGGCGGAGAGGGGTCCTGGGCCAGGGGGTCTGGGACGTACGGGGCAGGAGCGATGTTCAGCACTGCCGGCTGCCCCTCACCGTGGGAGGTCCACGGACGGAGCCGGGTTCCGCGCCCCGGATGCGGTTCGGCGTCCAGGCGCTTCCCCGTGTGTCGTCGATACACCGGGTCGTCCTCCGTGCCGGAGCGGGAAGGCCGGCATCCGTCGCGATGCACCAACCTTCGAGTGAGTCGACGGTGAACATAGCCCGCTTCTGCATGACGTGAAAGACCTTGTGCAGCAGAAGACTTAACTTTCGCTCGACATAGGACAAAGTCCCGGTTGTCCGCCCACCGGCAGGCACTCCCCCGAGCGTCAAGCGGAGCAATCCACTCCGACTGCACCGGAGCCAGGGCTTTGTCTTTTCTTCGTCGAAAGTGACTGTTCCGTTGCCTTAAGTTCTTCCCTGACCAAAAAAACGCTGCTAGGTTTCACCGCGCCAGGAACGGAAGACGGGTCGGCGGCAGGAGGGCGACATGAGGCGCACGACGGCTTGGCCGACCAACGCCCATCAGGGCTTACGCCACGGACCACCCGTGACATCGGCCGCGACCGGGTCGATCCCCGCGGACAGCCGTACGGCCGTGACCCCGGCTTCCTGAAAGCCCGCGTCGGAGATGCCGCGCTCGCTCACGACGTGTCCGGTGACGCCGTCACCGGCCGGCCCGGGCAGGCCGCCGCAGCAGCCGGTCCGATCGCCGGCAGGGCCCGTCCTCCCGGCTCGACGCCGCCCGGACCCGCCCCACCGTCGCAGCCCCGCGGACGGTGGGGCGCCTCGGCCACCGCCCGGCCACCACCACGACCGGGCTCCGCGAGCCGTCGGGCGCCAGAGCACCTGCCACGCGCCTCGCACGACGTCCGCACCGGCCACGAAGAACAGCAGCGCCCGACCCTTGAGTCCCACCGAACCGAGGATCCATCCCATGCCGCCAACAACCCATCTCAGCAAACCAGCCGGCGTACCGGCTCCGCTGCTCAGGATGACCGGGATCACCAAGTCCTTCCCGGGCGTCCGTGCTCTCGCCGGCGTCGACCTCTCGGTCAACGAGGGCGAGGTCCATTGCCTCCTCGGCCAGAACGGCGCGGGAAAGTCCACCCTGATCAAGGTCCTGGCAGGTGCTCATCAGCCGGACGACGGCGAGATCGTCTGGCAGGGCAATCCCACGCGGTTCAAGTCCCCGGTCGACGCCATGCGCCTCGGCATCGCGACCATCTATCAGGAGCTCGACCTCGTCGAGCACCTGTCCGTGGCGGAGAACATCACCCTCGGTCATGAACCGACGCGCGCTGGGTTCGTCGTGCGCCCCCGGGTCGCCCGGGAGAGCGCCGCCGCCCTGCTGGCGCGGCTGGGCCACCCCGAGATCGATCCGGCGGCGCCGGTCGCCGATCTCTCGGCCGCGCAGCAGCAGATCGTCTCGATGGCCCGCGCGCTGTCCCACGACGCACGGCTGATCGTGATGGACGAGCCCTCGGCCGCTCTCGACCCGGACGAGGTCCGCAACCTCTTCCGCATCGTCGACAGGCTGACGGCCGACGGCGTGGCCGTCGTCTACATCTCGCACCGCCTGGAGGAGATCCGTCAGATCGGCGACCGTGTGACCGTCCTCAAGGACGGACGGTCCGTCGCCGACGGCCTGCCGACCCGGTCGACGCCCACCAGCGACATCGTCGCCCTGATGACGGGCCGCAGCGTCGACCACGTGTTCCCCTTCTCCCCTCGTACTGCCGACCCGGTGACCTCCGAGGTTCCGCCGGTGCTGAGAGTGCAGGGACTCTGCCGTCAGGGCGAGTTCGAGTCGCTGGACCTCGAGGTCCGGCCCGGGGAGATCGTCGGGCTGGCAGGCCTGGTGGGGTCCGGCCGTACCGAGATCCTGGAGACCGTGTACGGGGCCCGCCGGCCCACGTCCGGCCAGGTGTTCGTGGACGGCGAGGAGGTCCGGCCAGGCGACGTGCGGGCCGCCGTTCGCGCGGGGATCGGTCTGGCTCCCGAGGAGCGCAAGGCACAGGCGCTGCTGATGCTGGAGTCCGTCACCCGCAACGTCTCGGTCTCCACCCTCAGCCGATTCTCCCGCCTCGGATGGATCGACCGGACGGCGGAGCGTGCCGCGGCTCAGGAGGTGACGCGTGACCTGGTGCTCCGCCCGGACAACACGGACACCCAGGTCAAGAACCTCTCCGGCGGCAATCAGCAGAAGGCCGTCCTGGCCCGTTGGCTGCTCCGGGGATGCCGCGTCCTCCTACTGGACGAACCCACCCGCGGTGTCGACATCGGAGCTCGCGTCGAGCTGTACGCCGTGATCCGGCGCTTGGCCGACGAGGGCCTGGCCGTCCTCGTGGTCTCCAGCGAGATCCCGGAGGTACTGGGCCTCGCCGACCGCGTCCTCGTCCTCCGCGAAGGACGCGTCGTGCACACCTCCCCCGCACGCGAACTGGACGAACACCGCGTACTCGATCTCGTACTTGAAGGGAACCACGCATCATGACGCAGTCCGCGGCCGTATCCGCGGCCGAGAAGTCCGCTTCCGCCCCGCCGCCACGGCGCCGGCCCGCACTCGGCCTCCGGCTCGACGTGCGCACGCTGTCGCTGCTCGGCGTGCTCGCGATCCTCGTGATCGTCGGCGGTGTCACCAAGCCGGACGAGTTCCTCGCCGTGAGCAATCTCCAACTCGTGCTCACCCAGGCGTCGGTGATCGGCGTGGTGACCGTCGGCATGGCCTTCGTGATCATCGGCGGAGGGATCGACCTGTCGGTCGGCGCGATCGTGGCGCTGGCCTCGGTCTGGGCGACCACGGTCGCGACGCAGGAGTACGGGTTCGCCGGGGTCCTGTTCACCGCCATAGCCGTGGGCCTGGGCTGCGGCCTGGTCAACGGCGTCCTCATCGCCTACGGCAGGATGGTCGCGTTCATCGCCACCCTGGCCATGTTCGCCTCCGCCCGTGGCCTCGCCCTGCAGATCACGGACGGCCGCACCCAGATCGTCACCATCCCAGAAATCCTCGATCTGGGCGAGAAGGACGCGTACGTCCTCGGTGTGCCGCCGCTCGTGATCGTCTTCGCGGTCGTCGGCGTCATCGGGTGGCTGCTGCTCAACCGCACGACGTTCGGGCGGCGCACCGTCGCCATCGGCGGCAACCCCGAAGCCGCCCGGCTCGCCGGCATCGACGTGCGGCGCCAGCGTCTGTATCTCTACCTGCTGTCCGGACTGTGCTGCGGCATCGCCGCCTTCCTGCTGATCATCCTGTCCGGCTCCGGCCAGAACACCAACGGCAACCTCTACGAACTCGACGCCATCGCCGCCGTGATCATCGGCGGCACCCTGCTCAGCGGCGGGCGCGGCAACATCACCGGCTCCGTGCTCGGCGTCCTGATCTTCACCACGATCACCAACATCTTCGCCCTCAACAACCTCCAGACCGCGACCCAGCAGATCGCCAAGGGCGCGATCATCGTCGTCGCCGTCCTCATCCAGCGCCGCACCGCCCACGAGTAGAGCGCCACCGCAAGGAGAAGCACCACCATGGCTCAGGAAATGAACCCCTCCCGCAGAAGACTGCTCCTCGGCACCGCCGCCGTCTCGGCCGGCGCCATGCTCACCGCCTGTACCTCGAACGAAACCGGCGGCGCCAAGAGCGGCGCCGCGCAGGCGCCCGCCTCCAACGACAAGCCCGGCAAGCCGGTCACCATCGGCTTCGCCGGACCCCAGGCCGACCACGGCTGGCTCAACGCCATCAATGTCAACGCCCGGGAGCGCGCCGAGAGCTACAAGGACGTCACCCTGGAGATCACCGAGGGCTCCAACGACACCGCCCAGCAGATCGGCCAGATCGAGACCCTCATCAACAAGAAGGTCGACGTGCTGGTGATCCTGCCCGCCGACGGCAAGGCCCTCACCCAGGTCGGGCTCAAGGCCATGCGGGCCGGCATCCCGGTCGTCAACCTGGACCGCATCTTCAACAGCCCCCAGGCCTACCGCTGCTGGATCGGCGGCGACAACTACGGCATGGGCCTGAACGCCGGGCACTACATCGGCGAGAAGCTCAAGGACAAGCCGAACGCCCGTGTGATCGAACTCGCCGGTCTCGACAACCTGGAGCTGACCAAGCAGCGCACCCAGGGCTTCGACGACGCGCTGAAGAACTACCCCAACATCAAGAAGGTCGCCCGCCAGGCCGCCGAGTTCACCGTCGAGTCCGGGCAGGCCAAGATGGCCCAGTTGCTGCAGGCGCAGTCGAAGTTCGACGCCCTCTGGAACCACGACGACGACCAGGGCATCGGCGCCCTGCGCGCCATCGAGCAGGCCGGGCGCGACGACTTCCTCATGGTCGGCGGGGCGGGCTCGCTCGCCGCCTTCCAGGCCATCAAGGCCGACAGCGGCGTCCTCAAGGCGACCGTCCTGTACCCGCCCACCATGGCCGCCTCCGCGATCGACCTGGCGCGGGCGCTGGGACAGAGCAAGGGGCTCGGCGGACTCGCGGAGTTCGAGATTCCCTCCTCCATCGCGCTGTACTCGGCCGTCGTCGACAGGGAGAACGTCGACCGCTACATGTCGACCGGGTTCAAGTAAGCCGCTCCAAGGATTCGCCCTCACCGTCGCTGAGGCCGGGGTGAGCGCGGTGCGCCGCGCTCACCCCGGCCTGCTCAAGGAGAATTCACTCATATGGAATCCACCGTCGCCCACAGGCCGCGTCTCGGGATCGGCCTCATCGGCTACGCCTTCATGGGTGCCGTCCACTCGCAGGGCTGGCGTACGGCCGGCCGAGCCTTCGACCTGCCGCTCGAGCCGCATCTCGCCGCCGTGTGCGGCCGGAACCAGCAGGCGGCGCGCGCCGCCGCCGACAAGCTGGGCTGGTCGTCCGTCGAGACCGACTGGCGCCAGTTGATCGCCCGCGACGACATCGACGTCATCGACATCTGCACCCCGGGCGAAAGTCATGCGGAGATCGCCATCGCCGCGCTGGACGCCGGCAAGCACGTGCTGTGCGAGAAGCCTCTGGCCAACACGGTCGAGGAGGCCGAGGCCATGGTCGCCGCCGCGGAACGCAACCCCGGCCGGATCGCGATGGTCGGCTTCAACTACCGCCGTACGCCCGCCCTTTCCCTGGCCCACTCCATGATCGAGGAAGGCAGGCTCGGCAAGATCCGGCACGTCCGCCTCGCCTACCTCCAGGACTGGCTCGTCGATCCCGACTTCCCCCTCACCTGGCGGCTGAAGCGCGAGTCGGCCGGGTCCGGCGCCCTGGGCGATCTCGGCTCCCACCTCGTGGACCTGGCCCAGCACCTGGTGGGCGAGCCCCTCGCCGGTGTCTCCGCGCACATGACGACCTTCGTGCCCGAACGCCCTCTGCTCGCCACCGCGTCGGCGGGACTGAGCGCCTCCGCGGGAGCCGGCCGCGGCCAGGTCACCGTGGATGACGCCGCCCTGTTCACCGGCCGCTTCCCGTCCGGCGCGCTCGCCTCCTTCGAGGCCACCCGCTTCGCCCCCGGCCGCAAGAACGCGATGCAGATCGAGATCAACGGTGAGCGCGGCTCGCTCCTCTTCGACCTCGAACGTCTCAACGAGTTGCACTTCTTCGACGGCACCGAGCCCGGCGCCCACGCCGGCTTCCGCCGCATCCTGGTGACCGAGCCCGATCACCCCTACGTGGCTGCCTGGTGGCCGCCCGGTCACGGGCTCGGTTACGAGCACGCGTTCGTCCACCAGGCCCGCGACCTCGTTCACGCCATCGCCGACGGCACCCACCCCTCCCCGTCGTTCGCCGACGGACTGCAGGTGCAGCGGGTGCTCGCCGCTGTCGAGGAGAGCGCCTCCAAGGACAGCGTCTACACCGCCGTGCCCACCTTCGAAGACTGACAAGGACGCCTGCCATGACCCACCGTTTCACCCTCTTCACCGGCCAGTGGGCGGACCTTCCCCTGGAGGAGGTCTGCCGAATCGCCAGCGACGCCGGCTTCGAAGGCCTCGAACTGGCCTGCTGGGGCGATCACTTCGAGGTCGACAAGGCCCTCGCCGACCCCTCGTACGTCAAGGGCCGCCACCAGCTGCTGGAGAAGTA
>NZ_JBVJFP010000044.1:0-12136 GCF_055587785.1 Streptomyces sp. NPDC046379 | reverse complement strand
GCACCATCTCCTGGCTCCACGGCTTCCGCCGCCTGCGCATCCGCTGGGAAAGACGCGACGACATCCACGAAGCCCTCCTCGGCCTCGCCACCTGCATCATCACCCACCGACACGTCCAACGCCTTTGTTAGGACCTCTTACTCCCGCACGCCCTTGCCGTTGCTCGACCCTCGGCAGACCGACCTCATTATATCGTGATCTCGCCAGACCGGCGGAAAAGAAACAGGTAGGTCTTCTACAATCGGGAAAGGCTGCCCGATGCACAGGGACACTCACAGTCGCGCCATTTTACCCGCGACAAGAAGGGAAACATTGCGACTACGAAAGGGTCGCTGTGAATGACCCGTTCAAGACGCGACAGGTAATCTTTTGGTTACGCGGTGCTCCCCCTTCCGGAGTACTAGCGACCTCGTGCACGGTGGGCGGTGAGGCGTCGAGGATGACGGTAGGGCTCGGTGTTCACGCCCGCCGTGCCGACGTCAGGTCCGCGGTCCCCTGGTAGCCGGCATCGGCAGGATTTCCACCGCGGGTCCGTCGGCCAGGAGCTCGACCAGCACCGCGTTCTGCTTGCTCTTGCCGGAAATGAACCTGTCCCGGTCCTTGCGTCCGGCGGCCGGCCGGCGGACCCGGATTTCGGTGCCGTCGATGATGCCGGTCTTCCCGCCGGCGCCGAGGTGGTCGATGACCTCGGCCGGGGTCCGCAACCGCACCCCCGACCTGACGGTGCACCCTCGCCCGGCCGGCAGGGGGCGCACCTTTCCGATGGCGTGGGTGATGGTGGAGGGGTCCACTGCGAACCAGCAGGCGAGCACGTCGTGAGTGACTCCGTGGCGGAGGTGCACGAGGGTGGCCAGGAGCCGGTCGACGAAGACCAGCCGGTGCTTCGCCCCCGCGCCTACAGCCCGCTTCCGCGGCCTGGAGGCAAGCCTGGCCTGGTGCCGTTCATGCCGCAACGGGCCGAGCTGAGGCACGAGTTCAGCAATCACGTCGGCCGACAGGCCCGTGATCCTCCGGTCGCTGATGATCGCTGCACGAGACGCGCTCCCCACCACACAACCATGATCGACGATCAAGAACTCGACGCCTCACCGCCTACCGTGCACGAGGTCGTTGGCACTGCTTTGTGGCCTGGTCCTGTTCCTGCTGACAGCAAGCGGCATGCACGTGTGCTGGCAACACCCCAGCATTACGGGCCCCGTCACCGCTGGCGCAACCGTGGCTAGCGTTCTCATTGCAGCCGGCGGCGTTGCCGTTGCAGCCGCCCAACGGCGAGATTCCTGACGTCTGTATCACGCTTCCCCGCCTGCCGGACGTCCTTGAGGGGAGTGCACGATCGAGCCGTCTGGTCGCCGATCTACGCGATCTTCGGAACGAGTCACATCGGCCTGGTGCTCAGCGCCGTGCCGCTGCACGACCTGGAGCGGGCCACGGCACCCGTGATGGCCGCGTGAAGCCTCAGTCCACGATCCCAGGACCCCTCCCCCGCCCCAACCACGCGCAGCCTCCCTGTCGGCGCGGACCGCACCCGCGGTCCGCCAACCGGAACGCCGCCGCTCCAGGTGTGCCCAGCCGCGCCGGCTTCTTCACCATCAGTACCGCCCCCTCCCGTTGAGTGTTCGAGGCTCGTCATGTCTGACACCGTTTCCCCCGCCCGCCGGCGGCCCGCAGCCACAGGCGGCGCTCACCGCACGGTGACCCGTTCGTGCTCAGCCGGATCCGACGCGCGGTCGTGATGCCCCTGCTGCTTCTCGCGGTGTTGCTCTTCGCCGGTCTCGCAGCATGGCGGGGAACGGACTGGCCGGCCATCACGGTGCTGACCGGTATGGGGTGTGCGCTGGCCGGTGTCGCCTACGCCGCGGCCCGGGCGGCGCGTGCTGCGGGAGCGGCGTCCCAGGAGGCTGCGCAGCACCCGCCCGCCGGGGCGCACGGCGAGCTGGGCACGGCAGCCGTCCCACTTTGGCTCACCCGCTCACCCGGCGGGCAGAGTAGGGCTGTCGGGGCCGCCGCTCATGGGCCGGTCAGCCGGACGCGATGCTTTCGGGGTCGTCCGCCGGGGTGCCGACGCGGAGCCACCGATAGCCGTACGGGGGTAGGTCGACGTGGAACATGCCGTCCTCGCCTGCCTTGAGACCGGTGTGTCCATCGTCGAGCAGGTCTGTCAGCCGTCCGGCGGATCCGGCCTCGGCCAGCTCCAGCCGTACGGTGTGAGGCCGGTTTGCGAAGTTGTGTACGGCCAGCACAGTGCCGTCACCGTCGCGGCAGACGTGCGCCAGCACGGCGTCCTCCCCCGTCGTGAGCAAACGGTACTCACCCCAGGCCAGTTCGGGGGCCTCCCGGTAGCGTTCGATGAACAGGCGCATGCGGCTCAGCAGGGAAGCGGGATCGCGGCTCTGCTCGTACACGTTGATGTTCTGGGGGCCGAACGCTCCGTCCACCAACGGGTTGGGGAAGGTGTCCGGCTCGGCGGTGGAGAACCCGGCGCCCTTCTGCGGCGTCCACTGCATTGGGGTGCGTACGGCCTGGCGTCCCTCCGCGGCCAGGTTCTCGCCCATGCCGAGTTCCTCACCGTAGAAGAGCACGGGAGTGCCCGGCAGGGTGAACAACAGGCTGTAGGCCAGTTCGACGCGGCGTCGGTCGCCGCCGACCATGGGCGGGAGCCTGCGGCGCAGCCCTCGGTCGTACAGCTGCATGCCCTTGTCCGGGCCGAAGGAGGCGAACACCTCGGCCCGTTCGTCGTCGCTGAGTTTGTCGAGGGTGAGTTCGTCGTGGTTGCGGACGAACATGGCCCAGTGGGCGTCGCGCGGTGCCGCGGGGCGCTCGCGCAGTGCGGCGGCCAGCGGCCTGGCGTCGTGGCGTGCCATCGACAGGTACATCTGCTGCATCGCGACGAAGTCGAAGCACATGGTGAGTTCGTCGCCGCGGTCCGAGGAGGGGGCGCCGAAGAATCGGGTGCTGCCGTCGTAGGGCAGGTTGACCTCGCCGAGCAGGACCGCCTCGCCGTTGCGGCGGCCGAGGAAGGCACGCAGGTCGGCGAGGTACTCGTGCGGGTCGGGCAGCTGTTCCGCGTCGCTCTGTCCGTCGGTCTCGAGCAGGAAGGGCACGGCGTCGACCCGGAAGCCGGACAGGCCGAGCTGGGTCCAGAAGCCCATGATCCGGGCTATCTCGTCACGGACCTCGGGGTTGGCGACGTTGAGGTCGGGCTGCTGCTTGTAGAAGCGGTGCAGGTAGTACTGGCCGCTGCCCCCGTCGTACTCCCACAGACCGTCCTCCGCGTCGGGGAAGACCACCCCCTGAGGGCCGTCCTTGGGGGGCTCGTCCTTCCAGACGTACCAGTCGCGGTGGGCGGAGTCCCGGCTGGAGCGGGCGTCCTTGAACCAGGGGTGGTCCTCGGAGGTGTGGTTGACGACGAGATCGGCGATCACGCGGATGCCGCGGTCGCGCGCGGTGCGGACGAACTCGGCGAAGTCGCCGAGAGTGCCCAGGCGGGGGTCCACGCCGTAGAAGTCCGTGATGTCGTAGCCGTCGTCACGCTCCCGCGTGGGGTAGAAGGGCATCAGCCACACGCAGGTCACGCCGAGGCGCACCAAGTGGTCGATGCGTTGAGTGAGCCCCGCGAAGTCTCCGACGCCGTCGCCGTTGCCGTCCTGGTACGTCTCGACGTCCAGGCAGTACACCACCGCGTTCTTCCACCACAGGTCGGACGTGCGTGTCAGACGCATCGGTACCCCTTGGCCGTGGCGGGGATCGGGCGGGTCACGTCGAGTCGCGGCAGTACGTCGGTGCCGAACGCGTCGATGAACGCGGTCTGTTCTCGGCCCACGTGGTGCAGCATCACTGCATCGAACCCCAGGTCGGCGTATTCCTGGAGCTGGGCGGCGTGCCGGCCGAGGTCGGAGGAGACGTCGACCGTGCGCGCCACCTGCTCAGGGGTGACGTGCTCGCTGACGATGTCGAACAATTCCGCGGAGTCGAGGTCCCAACTGGCCGGCGGAGCATGCACGTTGGTCCGCCACTGGTCGTGCGCGAGAGCGAGCGCCTCGGCCTCGTCGGGCGCCCAGCTCAGGTGCACCTGCAGGTGGAGGGGCCCACGGCCGCCCGCGTCACGGTACGCGCCGATGATCTCGCGCAGGCGTTCGCGCGGGGCGTTGACCGTGATCAGTCCGTCCGCCCATTCGGCGCACCAGGCCGCGGTGGCAGTGCTGCACGCGGCTCCTATCAGCGGCGGTTCCTCGGGCGGCAGCGTCCACAGCCGGGCCCGGTCCACGCTCACCAGCCCGTCGTGGCTGACCTCCTCGCCCCGCAGCAGCGCCCGGATGACGTCGACGCACTCCCGCAGGCGCGCGGAGCGGATGTCCTTGCGGGGCCAACCCGCGCCCGTTATGTGTTCGTTGGAGGCCTCTCCGGTGCCCAGCGCGGTCCAGAACCGGCCCGGGTTCATGGACGCGAGGGTGGCGATGGCCTGGGCGACGACGGCGGGATGGTAGCGCTGGCCGGGCGCGTTCACCACACCGAACGGCACCTGGTCGGTGGCCTGGAGGGCGGCTCCGAGCCATGACCAGGCGAAGCCGGACTCGCCCTGACGCACGCTCCACGGCGAGAAGTGGTCCGAGCACATGGCGGCGGTGAAGCCCGCCTGCTCCGCGCGTACCACGGCGTCGAGCAGATCCGCGGGTGGAATCTGCTCGTGCGAGGCGTGAAATCCGTAGACAGTCATGGCATGCGACTACCCCCCGGAGGGTCTCCCACCAGGCGCCGCCCCACGGGTGTCGGCGCCGTCGAAACTCCCGCGCCGCACGATACACGTGGTCGGGTTGAGGGGCGCGGGAGATGCCCTCGCAGGACGATCATGCGGAAGCGACCTCGGGCTGCCTCACGGAGCCCGTTCTGGCGAGAGCCGTCTTGCGCCTTGCGTCTGCGACCGCGTCGCCCGCGGCGCCGACGGCTTCGTGCCCGGCCGAGCGCCGCCACGGGTCCGCAGGCCGGGCTCGCAGGTCCGTGCGACAGGCGCTCGCGTGGCGACGGACGGCCGGCCTGCGTGAGGCCGTGTGGCGGGCGGGCCGGTCTGCCTCCTCAGACCGGTGCTGCCGCTGCCGCAGCCACAGCGTCGTCGCGGACAGCAGACCGGCGAAGACGACCAACAGGAGTACGGGCACCCGCATCTGCCGACTGCCGGGGTTCTGCCAGTGGCTCGACCAGGTGCATGTGCAGACACCGATGGGTCCCGAGGAATTGGTCCGCCAGGTGCAGCACACCCTCCGGCTGGCCGGCTACGACGTAGTGAAGGAAACGGTCGGTCCCGCCCCCGGTGTCCGGGTGAGCCCGACCCCGCCGGAGCACTGGTGGACTGGTCTCCGCTGGGCGACCGAAGTCCGCAGGCCGGCGCTTCCTGCTCCTGCCCCCACCCGAGAAGTCGGCCGTGCAGGCCGCAATCGAGACCGTCCTCCTCCGGCACGGCCACACCATCTTGACCCACCCCCCACCACTACGGCATCGCCGTGGTCCTCGCCCACCAGACGCCGCCCATACCCCCCTCCAGCACAGCACCGGGCAGGCACGCCCCGACGACCCCGGCCGCCGACGACACCGACACCGACTCCCACCCTCAACCGCCGGACCAGCACACGGGCTGAGACACGCGGTGGAACAACCACGGCATGCACCGGAACATCCGTCCGGGGCGCGACCAACCCCAATATCCGTCCGGGGCGGGACCGACGCCTACAACTTGGGCGTCGACAGCGCGTGCCGCCGGCCACGCGAGATCGCGGCCGGACTCCGCGAAGATGTCCCACGTCGCCTTCCGCCTGCCGCTGGACCTCCTCGGCCTCTCCCGACCAGTGATCACGCAAGAGCAAGGAACTTCGCAACAGCCCTGCCCGTGTGGCCTGTCGTAAGCCGTCTTGTCCATTTACTGTGTCCGTGCTGCGATTCACCGAGGCGAGGAGACGACACCGTGGTCGCGTCAGCATTACGTCAGCAGTCCGAATCGACCCTGCGAGAGATCCGTCGTCCCCGGCGGTTGGCGCGGCGTGCCGTCCTCGGAGGCTCTCTCACCGCCGCACTCACGGCGCTGATGGTCGCCGTCACCCAGTCCGCCGCCTACGCCGGCGGCCCCTACCGGTGGGCGCAATACAGCGACGTCGGCAAGCGCCTGACCGTGTGCGCTCAAACGCTCGATGTCCGCAGCTCCTACGGCGGCACGCCGTTCGCCCAGCTCACCAGTGGACAGACGTTCACCGTGTACCAGAACTACGCGGAGTTCGGCAGCGAGTACGTGCGCGGCTTCGCCTGGGGCAACGTCAACGCTGAGGGCTACGTGCAGAACGGATGGTTCTGCTGGTGACCTCCGCCGCACCGGGCCGGTAGCCCGATACCAGGTCGACAGAGTGAACTGCTGACCCGCAAGGCCTTATTGGTCGGAGTGCACGACGGGGTCGGTGAGGTAGCGGCGCGCGAGCAGGTCGACGTCGCGGTCGAGGGTGGCGGTGAACAGCATGCGCTGGCCCTCGGGCCGAACCTGGTCGAACAACGCGGTCACCTGCGGCATGAAGCCCGTGTCGGCCATCTGGTCGGCCTCGTCGAGGGGCCTTGACCCTTGATCCTGAACACGGGCTATGCGGCTTCGGCCAGCGTAGTTGATGCTGTGTGGAGTGCTCGCTCAATGGCGTTCGGGCTGCGGTGGCCGAGGCGGTAGTGGCGTCGGATGGTGTTGTAGCGGTGCAGCCAGCGGAAGAGGTCCGGATGGGCCTCGTGCTCGGTGTCCCAGGCCCGGCGGCCCTGGGGTCGCCCGTTTGCAGGTCGCGTTGAACGACTCGGCGAGTGCGTTGTCCGCGCTGGAGCCGATCGCACCCAAGGACTGGGGGACGCCCGCTTCGCGGCAGGCGTCGGCGAAAGCCCGGCTGCAGTACTGGGCCCCGTGATCGCTGTGGAGAACGGCGCCGACGTACTTGGTGTTCGCCTGGTCCGTAATGAAGTCGCGGCCGATCAGGTCCCCCAGTTCCGCAGGGTTTCCGGGTTGATGCCCCAGATCGGCGGCGGCCTGCCGGATCGTCGCCTCGGGCCGCGACCGGTACAGCACGACCGCGTCCGCCTTGAACGCGGCGGGTAGTTCCTCATGACCGCGAGATGTCCGTTCTCAGATCCTCAGGATCCAGTGTCTCGTGTGTCCAAGATCAGGGGTCAAGGCCCGTCCTCCTGCCAACCGACGTCGATCTCGGCTTGAGCCGCACGCAACTGCTCGTTCGCGACCGTGCACGCCCACAGCTCGACCCAGAGTCGCCTCCTTGCAGGGGCCCGGGACTTCGGTTCTGACTGACGAATGACCACCATCATGCGCGGAGCGAATCTGCACGCCCCGGGTGACGTCCGCTTCGAGGAGCGCGACGAACCGAAGATCATCAGCGCCACCGACAGGTGACGCTGATGGGCGGGCCAGTCGGCGAGGCCCGCATATGGGCGAGGTCGCCGGGGTTGCAGGTGAGTACATCCGTGCTGCGGCTGAGGATGTGCGCAGGGCTCGGCCGCATCGTCTCCAAGGCGAGCTTCAGGTGGGGGCGGACCGTGCGGCTGGGTGGGGGAAGGCTCGGGGGTAGCGCAAGGCGCGGGTGGTGAGCTCGCGCAGATGGTGGTGCTCGTCGTCCAGCTACAGGGCATGGGGCAGGGCGTCGACGACGGCGGGCGAGCCGACCTTGGAGGACACGTGGAGGGCCTTGAGGGCGGCAGCCGCGCGGACGCTGTCCGCGTCGGACGGCGGGAGGCGTAACGTCGGCACATCGGTCGGTCGGCCGATCGGCCCGTGTCCGCCCGCGCGGGCGGACACGGGCCGTGGCAAGTACGGGTGAGGTCAGTGGTCAGTGCTTGCCGGCGGGCTCGACGTCGGTCTGCGCGTTCGGCAGCTCCGGTTCGTCGGTCGTGAAGTCCTCTTCGAACGGCGGGGCTTGGTCAGTCCACCCCATCGCCGTGTAGAGGGTGTAGCCGACGAGCTCTCCCGGCCGATGTCCGTCACCGGCCGAGGTCGCGTACAACTCCCCCGACAGCGGCAGCCCCGTCTCCTTGTCGAAGATCAAGCGGCGCTTGCCCTCTTCTCCGTGCCGGGGGTTGCTGATCTCGACGGCGTACCCCTGGCGTCCGGACCGGTCGGTGACCTCACCGATGTCCCGCACACCCGGCAGAGAGGCACGCACCCGGTAGGCAGCGGCCCGCAACTGCGGCGACACCGGCAGCTCGACGGCAAGGTTCTCGGCCGTCGCGCCGAGCAGTTGCTCCAGGATGTGCGGCGGCGCGTTGTACTGCTCGTCGATGATCTCCTCCAGCCGCTCGCGGAGCCGGTGGGGGTCGGTGGGCAGCGACTCCAGTTCCGCCAGGCCGATCTCCGCCCCGGCCGAGACCGTGTCCGCCGTACCATCAGGAGCATCACCCGCGAATTCGCCCGCGCCGTCCCACGTGACGATCTCCGGCCGGGGCTCGTCGCCCTCGCGGTGATCGTCCCGCCGGGCCTGGTCGTAGTCCGTCAGGTCCCACTGCTTCGGTGAGCCGTCGGCACGCCATGCCGCCTCGTCGGCCGGGGTGGCGGGCCGGGCCCCGGCATCGATGTGCAGCGTCCAACGCCGGTCGCGCTTGCCCGTGCCCTTCGCCAGCCATGTCTTGCTCTCGGTGCGGACGTCGAGCGCGTAGTCCTTTCCCGGGACTCTGCGTACCCCCCCGGAATGCTCCTCCTGGTACCAGTACGCACCCGAGGTCGCTTGTGTCTTCTCGACCTCGGATGCGGCGGCGAGCAGGATGCGGGACTCGGAGAAGTCGGGGGCGACCGCCCCCGCCTCGGGCCGCGTCCCGACCCCGGGCGGCCCGGCCGTGGTGACGACCAGAGCCGCAGCGGCCACGACCGCCGCACCGGCCAGGGCCACGGTCCACGCCGGCCGCGCGCCGACGCGCCCCCTCCCTCGCTTCGCCGGCGCCACCGGCGGTTCCCCAGTACGCCGCACGATGTCCGGCAGTTCGGTCCGCCGGACCTCAGGGTCGACCGGCCGGTCGGGGTCCAGGTGTCCGGGACGGGCGTCGGCCAGCCGACGCATCAGGTCGTCGTGCTTCATCACGCTTCCTCTCCTGCCGTACTGACCAGGGGACTGACACAGGGGCGTACCGGCGACGCCCCGTCCCGTACCGCCACCGCCTTGGCGAGCCGGCGGCGCGCGCGATGCAGCCGCACGCGCATGGTGGCGGCCGTGCAGCCGACCACGCGGGCGGCCTCGCGGGGAGTGAGCCCCTGCCACGCCGCAAGAATCAGGACCTCCCGGTCCTCCTCACCCAGGGATGCCAGGGCGTTGCGGAGTGCCATCCGGTCGGCGACGTCGTCGGCGATGTCGCCCTCGACCGCGTCCGTCCAGTCCCGCAGCTCGGCGGCGAGCGAGGCGCGCCTGCCCTCAGAGCGTCCGGCGTCACGCAGAACGTTGCGGGCCACGCCGAGCAGCCAAGGCAGCGGCGGCTGGGGAATGTCACCGATACGCCGCCAGGCCACGGTGAAGGTCTCACTCACCACCTCGTCCGCCATCTGGCGCCCCGCGCGGCTGACCGCGTAGGCCCAGACGGGTTGTCGGCAGGTGTTGTACATCGCGGTGAAGCGTGCCGCGTCATCGGGCACGGCGTTCACCTCCGTTCTCCGGGTTCATCTGTCACCGGGAAGTGGTGCGTGGCGCACGATCGTTACAGCACGATGCGACCAATTCCGCGGCGGGGCGTCAGTCCGCACCCCGAGGTTCTACCGGGGCTGCCGCTGCCTGGCCGCGATCGCCTACCAGTCCTTCGCGTGCTGTCCTCAGCGGTCAGGTCGGTGCTTGGGCTGCGCCGCCCTGGCGGACACGTTCGAGAGGGGTGTGATTGAGGAGTTTGTCCGTGCGATGACGTGGAAGCCTTGGACGGCTCCCTGCCCCGCACATCGCGGAGCTGGCTCGGTTGGTCGCCTCGCCGGGCTACTGGAGAGGCGTGATCGCCCTAGAAGACTGGTCTCTCATGGCATTGGTTACACAAGTTCCTCGAACGTGAGCTGCTGCAAGACCGTGACGAGCGGCACCCACAGCTGTCAGTGGCATGCTGTAGCTTGATTGGTAGGCGCAGGGCCTGGGCGGTCGGGGTACGACCGGTGGAGCCAGGAGGACTCGGGCCCATAGGCCGCGTCAACGGCGCGAAGTTCATCGCTCGTCCTCTGCCAGAACCGCACGGAACGGAGCTCGGCGGCGAGCCCGCCCACCGCCTACTGGCCACCGCTCACGCCGACCGAGTGTGCCCACCGTCAGGCCACAGCATCGGCTGGACGGACTGCCACGCCGGCGCGGGCATACTGCCTCTGCCCCACAAAGCGGATCTGCTGCTTGAGCCGAACGGCGAACCCAATCGATTCCGCATCATCTGGTTGGCGAGACAGGTGAGCTGGCGGAGTGGGCCGGCCGCCAAGCGGCGTGCATCCGTCGGGATGCTTACCGTCGAGGACTTCGCTGAAGCCGCTCGTAGTCCAGCGCCCGCCCTACCCCGGCGGGCGTTTGCGTGTTCAGTTCCCGTATTCACGCACTGAACTCTTTCCATCCTCAGTGTGACCTGGCCAGATGCAGGCAGGGGACGGCTTGGACGAGGCTGGTGATGCGGGTGGTCGAGCACCGCAGTCTGCGCAGGAGCCGCCAGGACTTGAGGGTGGCGACGGCCTGTTCGACCAGGGCCCGGATCTTCGCGTGGGACCGGTTGACGGCCTTCTGCCCTGCGGAAAGGGTCTCCCGGCGTCCCCAGTACGGGATGCGGACCGTGCCTCCGGCGCCCCGCTAGCCCGTGTCGGCCCAGCACTCGATGCCGACGCCTGCGAGTGCACCGATGATGCCGTGCTCACGGGCGGCCCGGACGTCGTGGACAGCACCGGGCAGAGCCGACGACGCCCACAGCAGCCGGCCGGACGGACCGGCCAGGACCTGCACGTTCATCCCGTGCTTCTTGCGCTTACCGGAGTAGAACGGCCGGTCCGCGGCGATCCGGTCGATCGGCAGCAGGGTGCCGTCCAGCAGCACGAACGCCTTCGTCGATGCCGTCCGGGTCGCCTCTTCAAGAGTCGGGGCGAGCGAGGCCAGGAGATCGACGGCCTCGGCGATGTACCGGTAGGCGGTCGTGGTCCCGATGCCGAACCCGGCTGCGAGCCGGGCGTACGGGTGGCCGTTGCGGAGGTGGGCGAGGGTGAGCAGGGCCTGCCGGCCGGGGCTCAGGCGCCGCCGGCGGGTGCCGAGCTCCCGCCGGTGCCGACGGAGCTTGGCGGACAGGAAGCGCAGGGCAGAGCTGGACACGTCGACGCCCGACGGGTAGACAAGCACACGAAGCCTCTGGTGGAGACGGATTTCTTGGTCGAAAACCCATCTACCAGCGGCTTCACCTGTCTGTCAGCCAACGACCCATCCGGATCGGCAGGTTGGAAAGTGCTCAGTGGCTCGACCAAGCATGCGCAGGTTGTCCCACACGAGCACGAGCGGACCGCCGAGCTGGATGTGCACTCTGACCAGCAGGTCGACGACACTGAGCATCCCCACAGCAGACACCGGCTCTGCCTGCGCAAAAGGCGCGATTCCGTGAGGTGGGGATTCACCGGCCGATCCCGTGCGGCGGGCACCCGCGGCGACACCGCGCCCCACCGGGCGGACCTCCCGGGGCCATGCAAATGCTGCGACACCCAGTCACACGCGCCTCACCCACCCCGAAAACCGCAACAGACGACTCCACCGTCAACCAGCGAACAACTACGTACCGCTCCCCCACCCAACAACCGAAGACGCCGCCCCTGCACCCCGTCACCGACTCTTCGCCCCCCGGCAACGCCGGGGGCTTCTTGCTGCCTGGAGGACCGACGTGCCGACCTACGAGCCCTCTCCTCGCTTCACCACCGACCCGGACCGCCTCACCCCAGAACAGCGACGTCGCTTCCGCCAGACCATAACGGCCTTCGTCGACCACACGTGAAACGGCCACTTCCGCGCCGGCCTCCGCGCCAAGGGCGTACGGCGCGCGCCCGGCGTCTTCTAACTGATCATTTCAGAATGAGTTTTGGTTCAGGGCTTGGCAGTTGGGCTGGCGGGCGGCAGAGTTCTGCGGGTGTCGGATGATCTTGTGCCTG
>NZ_JBVJFP010000043.1:0-15416 GCF_055587785.1 Streptomyces sp. NPDC046379 | reverse complement strand
GAGGGAGCAGCGGGGCCACGCGGTCCCACAGATCATCAGGCACAAGATCATCCGACACCCGCAGAACTCTGCCGCCCGCCAGCCCAACTGCCAAGGCCTGAACCAAAACTCATTCTGAAGGAGTCTGTCCGGCCTGGTTGACGATGCCGCTGTCGATGAGGGCGACGGAACTGACGACCGTGCCGGCCTTCCCCCACGCCGTGTCCTCCACGAGGACCGTGCGCTCGCCCAGCAACCGGGCCGTGCTCTTGTCGAAGATCCACTCAGTCCGTTCGCCATCGTGTGTTCGGGCGACGGCGACCCCGTGCCGGCCTGCCGCGTCCACGGCGCCGGAGACGACGTCGACTCCGGGGATGAGGGCAGCGGCCCGGTAGAGTGCCGCAGACGTATCGGGCGGAGTCACCCCACTACGCAGAAGATCTCCGATCGTGACGAACGCCTCCTGGTCCGGTCCCGTCGTGGAGTCGGAACCAGCTCCGTGATTCTTCTCGGCGTCGTCGCGAATCCTCTTCAACAGAGCATCAGGATCGGTCGGCAGGGCGGCCAGGAAGTAGTAGGTCGGTGAGTTCAGATTGCCTGGGCCCCGAGTGCCCGGCACTAGTGAGTCGCTGCCGCCTTTGCGCTGCAGCGTCCGCTCACTTCCGTCCACCGAGGTCCACTGCTCCATACTCTCGTCCTCGCGCGAGAGTTCCATCGCACCGGTCTCGGTCTCGGACAGCACCGACGTGTGGCCAACCGTCTTGACATACGCGTACTGCCCCACGCGCACCTCGTTCTGCGGCGTCGTAGCGGCGGCCAGAGCCGCCCTCTCGAGCAGCTGGACCGAGGCTGCCGAGGCCGGCGGCACTTCAGACGCAGCGTCCGGAGCATCGGACCAGACACTGAGCACGACGATGGTCGCCCCAGCGGCCACTGCGCCGCCCAGCACCAGCCTCAAACGCCCTCTGGAGTGCCATGCCAGGCGGCGAGAGCGCGATCGCGTCTGCCGGTCGACTTCACTCAAGAAGTGCTCACGGCGAGCTTCCACTCGTCCAGGTGCCGGTTCCGGAAAGGGAGCCGGAGGCAGCACTCGGCTTGCCCGCTCACGCTCGGATTGCTCCCGCTGCTCGAGACTCATCGTGTGCTCCTTCTGCGCGACGCGCGGGCTGTGGTCGCCCCGCTTGGCGATAGGTGTCCGCTGCCGGTCCGCGGTTCCGCACCGTCCGGGTCCGCCTTGAGCTCCTCCTCGACGAGCCTGCGCAGTTTCTCTCTTGCCCGTGAGAGCCGGGAGCGGACGGTGCCGACTGGAATGCCCAATGCCTCAGCGGTCGCGGCGTACCCCAGGTCGGACCAGACGACCAGGGTGAACACCTCGCGTTCGGTCCGCTTCAGACGTTGCAACGCCCGGGCGGCAGCGGCCAGCCGCTGGACGTCGGCCAGCTGCCCGACCACGGCGTCTGCAAAGTCAGGTAACGCTTCGGGCGGCGGCAGCCGGGACATCGCCTCTCGATGCCTGCGTGCCGCCCGTGTGATATTTCGCATCACATTGGTCGCTATGCCCAACAGCCATGCCCGGACGCTTCTGACTTCCCCGCGCAGCTTGTCGCGTAGTCGCCAGGCCTCCAGAAACGTGAGCGACATGACGTCCTCGGCGAGGGCCCAGTCACCCGTCGTCCTGATCGCATGGGCATAGACGACCCGCGCATGCTCGTCGAAGATCTTGGCGAACGCCGCCCGATCGCCAGACCGGACCCGTTCGTGCAATGGTAAGTCCACAGCAACAAGTGTCCACACGACTGCATCGGTTCCACTTCTTGTCCGCCGCAGCCGAACGGCGAGACACGCGACCCATCCCCACAGGCCAATCACTCCTGAGAGAACACCGTCTGGCCCAAGCCAGTGCCAGTTGCTGGACCACGGCATCGCCCACCCCCTGGACGGCGCATGGCGACCCGCACCGGAGGGATGACCGGCAACCTGCTGGCTGAGGCGGGAGCACCGCGCAACGTCGTGGGCCTCCCCGGTGAGGACCACCTCGGCCGCCAGCCGCCGCGGGTTCGCGATGTCGGTGAGCGCGTCTTGGCCGACCTTGACGGGCCGGACCCCAATCAGCCGTCACGGCACGTCGGTACGCATGATGAAAATGCTCCGCCGCCGGAGGGACCTGCACGGGCCCTTTGCGCGGAGGCGGTCGTCAGGTGACGTCCAGGAGGACGGCGGTCACGAACGCCTCCGCCTGGCCTTGCGACCACTTCCCGTATGGCACGCTGGCCTGCGTCAGGGAATGTCGCAGGCAGAGCGCCGCTTCCTTCAGCGGCACGGGATGCCGGTCGCCCTCGTCTGCCGCGTCCTGCAGAGCGTGCCGGGCCACGTACACGGCCGTCTGCGGGTCCACGGAGTGAACCCACTTCAACGCTGCGATCACGTCCGCGTACAGGTCAGTCCCACTCAAGTTGTCCACGCCGAACTGCTGGGCGTAATGGCGCAAGTTGAGGGCCAAGGCGTGGCCGATGGCACCGGTCACACCAGAGGGGAAATCACTCACAATGGGCTCCGAGAACTCAGTGGGATGCGCGCAGTTGTACACGGCGCGGTCCTTCACTGCCCTGTATGCGGGCGTGGCACCCTCGCCTCGGGCGATCGTGCCACCAGCGAGCCCACCCCGGCGAGCCCGTTGTAGGCCATGGGCGCGCCATCGTCGGCGGGCAACCGGCGTAGACGGTGCATCCGACGAGCGGCTTGGCACCTACGGGCCCCGGCGGATCTTCCCGGCCGTGCTGGCCCGCCGGACCCGCCGCTGCGTTGCGGTTCCGCCTCCCCCGCTACGCTGCGCGCCGTCCTCGTGCAGCTGCTTGATGGTTGGGAGAGGGCCACAGCAGCAGCTGACCCGGCTCCGTTGACTGTGCCCACCGCGCCGGTGCAGCGGCGGATCCCGCCGGGTGGCTACCGCCGTGCCATCGAGGAGCACCGCCAGGTCGTCCGGCCGCCGAGGGTGGACCTGGTCATCGCGGAAGTGGTGGAGCGGCAGGCTGCCGCGATGCATGAGCTGAGTTGGCGTGCGTTCCTCGAGCCGGACGGTGCGCTGGCCGTGGTGCAGGCGAGCCGTGCGCAGCGTGGCGTAGGGCTGCGGCGGTCGAGGGCGCGGCCCTGCCCGGGCCCGGGAACGACGCGCGGTCCGGAGAGGCGATGTCTGAGCGGTGGGTGAGGCGGTGTGGGGCCGGTGCCAGGAGGCCGGACGGGCTGTAAGGGCCGCTCGACGGGACGTGTACGGATAACTACCGTGTGAACACATGTTCCATTTGGTGAATGTTCAGGATCGGTTACGAACACCAGCAGTCCCGGTCATCGCTTCCCGCAACGCGGCGGCGGAGGGCATCGTTGGGCAGCACACAGCAGGAGGGGACCAGTGAGCGACCGCAGTGCGATCGAGTGGACCGAAGCGACGTGGAACCCGACCACGGGATGCGACCGTGTGTCGGAGGGCTGCGACAACTGCTACGCGCTGACGCTGGCGAAACGCCTGAAGGCGATGGGCTCGCCGAAGTACCAGACGGATGGTGACCCGCGGACCTCCGGCCCGGGTTTCGGGCTGACGGTCCATCCGGATGCCCTGCGGGTGCCCTACGGGTGGAAGAGCCCGCGCACGGTGTTCGTGAACTCCATGAGCGACCTCTTCCACGCCCGGGTGCCGCTGGACTACGTGCGGCGGGTCTTCGAGGTGATTGCCGACACTCCGCAGCACACCTACCAGGTGCTGACCAAGCGGGCGCGGCGCCTTCGGCAGATCGCCGGCCGTCTGGAGTGGCCCGACAACCTGTGGATGGGGGTGTCGGTGGAGAGCGCGCAGGAGCTCGCGCGCGTGGACGACCTGCGGCAGGTGCCGGCGGCGGTGCGGTTCCTGTCGTGCGAGCCGCTGCTGGGACCGCTGGACGGGCTCGAGCTGTCCGGCATCGACTGGGTGATCGCGGGCGGCGAGTCCGGGCGCGGGCACCGGCCGCTGGACGAGGCCTGGGTCGCGCAGATCCGGGACGTCTGCCAGCAGGCAGGTGTGGCCTTCTTCTTCAAGCAGTGGGGCGGCCGTACGCCGAAGGCCGGCGGCCGCGAGCTGGAGGGACGTACCTGGGACGAGATGCCGCAGCCCGCGACGGTGTAGCACCGCGGACCGCGGGTGACGCGTTCAGGGACGTGCGGGCTGCACGACCAGCGCGCGGGTCTTGTCGCCGCCGACACCTGTGGTGGGTGTCTTGCCCTGGCTGTGCAGGTACTTGACTGCCTTGCGGGCTGCAGGATCGGTGACCTGCCCGAAGTAGTCACCGAACACGGCCAGGGTGTGGTCGACCAGCCGGACCGGGCGCCCCGCGCTCAGCAGTCTCTCCAGGTTGGCGGCTATCGCCGGAACGGCTTCCTTCTCCACGACGGCCGGGTCGGGCCGCAGGACGGAGGCAGCGGAGAACAGGGCGTCGGGGTCCTCCCGGGTTTCCTGCAGTTCCAGGGTCTTCCACCATTCCGCGCGGGCCCGGGCCACGGTGTCGCCGAACACCCACAGCCCGTACTGGCTGCGGGTGGCGAACACCAGCCGGTATACGGCGCGCTTGTGCGGGGCGTGCGAGACCGGCACCGACTGCACGAACATGCCGGTGCGGCTGGCCAGGCGGCGGGCGTACTCGGCTGCTACCGCCTCGATGGCATCCTCCGCGGCGCCGGCCTGGGCGCCGGGGGCCGCCGCCTCGGCGAAGTACTCACGCCACCAGGCGCCCCCGCAGACCTCGTCGAAGCGCCGCAGCGAGGTCTCGTTGCCCTTCGGTGAACGGACGTGCCCGCCCAGCCGCCACACCGCCATCATGCTGAAGTTCATCAGCAACTCGGTCGCCGGCTTCTTGTCCGGCCGCTGCCTGGCCAGCACGTCCACGAGCCGGTCCTGGGGCAGCACCAGCCCGCACGGGTCCAGGAAGAGGAACAGCGGCCTGCCCGCGGCCCGCTGGACGACGCTGTCGAGCACCCCGTCGACCTCACCGCGGTGAGCATGCGCGACGACCCCTTGGCGGCGGTAACCCTCCACGACGTCCTGCAGCCGCTGGAACGACCTGGCCTGCGCCTCGGTGAAGAAGCCCTCCACCGTCACCCCGTGCCGGGCACGGAAGTAGGAGGCGACCCTGAGCGCGAGTTCCGCGGAGGCCGGCTCGCCGTTCTCATAACGGCCCTCGCCCGCGTATCCGTCCAGGTAGACCACCCGCTTGTCATGCGACTGGCCACTCAGCATGCCGCCGAACTGAGCCAGATAGCGCTTCAGCAGGTCATGCTTGAATACGCTGGGCAGTGCTCTGTCTTTCCAGTAATCCCCGCTCGTTCCCGTCGACATGGCCCCCACCTCGTCAGGGTCCGGACAACCGTCTGCTCTGCTGCGAATCGTCAGCCACGTACCGGAGTCCGACAAGAGGCCCGATCCTTCATCCCCCACAGTTCTGGCCCGGTTGCGGTGCTTGAGAGCGCACCGCGCCCGGGCAGGGTTGCAGGGATAACCCGTTGGAGTGAAAGCCCCGCCATGAAATCTGCGGCACCGGTATCGCGCCGGCCAGATCCTGCGGGCCACCGCGTCCAGTCGCGTGGCCTTGCTGCGGATCTCCCTGTCGTGGAGGGCTCTTCGGCGTGGCGTGGCAGGTGCATGCCGGTATGTGGTCCGTCACGGCGTGTACCGGGAAAGGGGAGTTGTGCAGGCAGGGGGCCGTAAGTGGGCAGCCGCTCTGGCTGCCCGCCTGCGCCACCAGGACCGACGAGAAGGCGGCACAGTCCTGCGCTACGTGCCAGGGCGAGGGCCGGCTCGTCCGCGATCAGCGCACCTACAACGTGCGCATCCTCGCGGGCATCAGGGACGGCCAGAAGGTCCGGGGCCACGAGCTCGGCGGCCCCGGCGAGAACGGCGGTGCCCCGGGGTCACCGACTGATCCATCGCGCGGTACCCGACCAGGCCTGAGCGGTTCTCTGCGCTTTCGCGCCATTCCGCTATCCCAGAGGCCGAAGGCCCTCTCCGGACACCCCTGGCCGGGCTGCCGTCAACGCCGGCAACGCTGAGTCTCATCGCCGTCGGCACCGAAGCCATGTGCACCACTTGGGCCCCGGCCGACGGCGTCTGCCGCTGAGGGCCCTTCCCGGTGGTGAGAGTGCTCAGCTCTTTGCCGTTCGTCCCCGGTGCATCAACCGTCAGGCGGTCTTGCCCGTCAGAGGCGCTCGCCCGGTGCTGTCATGCCCGAGCGCGCACCCGGCGGTCGATCGTCACTACGACGGGGTCCCCTTCCTCGTAGTGGGCCGTACTGAGGACTCGGGCGGTCGCGGAGTAGACCTCTGAGGCCATGGCCCAGTCGGCGTAGGCGATCAAATCGTCCTCGCCGCCCGGCTTGCGCAGGGAGGTGTTCGCCGTGTGGTAGAGGGCAAGGAGCATGGCGACCAGCGACCGGCCGGAGAGGACCGCGGCCACACTGCCGTTCTCGCGTTCCTCGAGGGCCGGGGTCCGGAAGTGCGGGTGGCTGCCCACCTGCGCTGCCACGAACTCCCAAGTGTCCCGGTGGCAGACCAGGGTGGCCGACGCGACCCTCCCTGCCCTCATGATCGCCCAGATTCTGCCCTTCCAGGTGAGCGGAGACGGCTCCGTCAACGAGTCGTTAGCGTCCTGCTCGCCGGCCTCCCGCGCCGCGCGGACGACATCGTGGTCCCCGTCTTCGAGGTCACCGGTTCCCGGCGGGGACTGCTCGGCGTCAGGTGACGTCTGATTGGCTTCTTCCCCGTCGGCCGCGGTTACGGGGGCTTCGACAGCCGTGGAGGCTCCGGGCTCTTCCCCTCCGGGCGAGCCGTCCGCGCGCAGATTCGGGTCAGCAGGTTCCACATGCGCTGTCGACTCCTGGTCCGGCGCCTGCCTCTGCGCGGGCAGGATCACGGAATCCGGCCCGGCCTCGGTCCCGACCTGGTCGAGGAACGGGTCGTCCGCCAAGCCAGCAGTCGTCGGCACCCGTGTCGGTGCCGCGGCCTGCAGGGCCTCCAGGATCTTGCCGACATCCTGCCGCAGACCTTCGAGCCCGTCGTGCAGCCGGTCGACGTCTCGGCGCAGGTCGGCCACCGCAGCAACGGCTTCGCTTGCCCGCTTGCCCGCGTTGTAAGCGCTGGTCCGCGTCTCGTGTTGCGACGATTTCACGTCGGCGAGGGCGGTGTCGCGTAGCCCTGCGATCTCGGTGGTCAACGCGGCTCGAAGATCCCGTTCCAGGTCGTTGACCCTGGTGCCCAGGCCGTCGATCGATCTCTTCGTCTCGTTCTTCGCGTCGATCACGATCGTCACGATGTCGTCCCTGCGCGGCAAGAAAGCCCTCCCGGTACGCGCGTAATCAAGTAACTGCACTGCGTAGTCTGGCCGGGTGGCAGCCGCACGTATGCCGCTTCCTGAACTTGGCTTGATCCAACCCGCCACGGGCCGATCAGCATCGGCCGAACCGGCGGGGCGGCACACCGCCCTCCCCCTGGGCGTCCGGTGCCCGCTTCTCCCGTCGTGCCGCGCAAGGTGAGGCCGAAGGCCCGGGAACGCGCCACTTCGGATCGACTGAACTGGTGACCCTGCCCACTCAGGACGTGCGCGCCCGCACCGATGCGCCGTCCAGGGAGTCGAGGAGCTGACCGAAGGCGATCTCCTCACCTTCGTAGCCGAAGGTCATGGCGGCGGCGAGGGCCTCCCACCGGTCGGTGCTGCGCCCGCAGTGGTCCAGCAGGATTCTCAGGGCGACCTCGGGTTCGTGGCCGGCGAGGACCTCATCGGCGGGGATCTGGCGCAGGTGCTCCAGGGTGCGGTAGCGGGACTTCACGACGGCGCGGTTAACCTCGGAGCGGGAGAGGATCTCACCGGTCGCGGGGGAGTCGAGCCAGGACTGCAGGACGGCCGCAGGATCGGGGTGCTTGCCGAGTTCGTCGTCGTTCACCAGCCGCACCACCCCGTCGTCCTCGTCTTCGGGCACCGGAGCGGCGGCCGACGCGGCCAAGAACCAGTCGGGCCCGCCGGCCTTCTCGGCAATCCGGGCCAGTGCTGCCGGATGCAGCCCGCGCAGGACGTCCGCGACGGCGACGTGCGGAGTGTGCGGGTTGGCGGCGAGGGTGACCAGGGCCTGGACCCGGCGGTGCTCGTAGTGGCGTTCCAGGAGCCGGGCCGGGCGGTCGCGGTCCGGATCGGCGTTGTCGAGGACGCGGATCAAAGGCCGGCTCGGCGTGGGGGGACACCGAACATCCGACGCCTACGAGCCGGGAGCCGAGGTCCGCACGGACATGCTGCCTATCCGATGATGGCGACTGGGGCGTCCCAGGCGTTGCGGTCGACGGTGATGGTGTGGCCGCCGCGGGTCTCCTTGCTGTTGGCCATGTACTGGTGGCCGCGGCTGTGGTCGGTGTACAGCTGGGGGTCCCAGGGCCAGTCGGCGGTGGTGGTGTTCCTCTTGTTCCACAGCGCGTACCAGAGGTTGCCCGGCAGATCCGTCCGGTTGGCGGCGGTGGCGACGGCCTTGGCGCTGGAGTCGGCGAAGCCGTACAACCCGGCGCGGTAGGTCTTGGCCCGCAGGGTCCTGGTGAAGGAGCGCACGTACGTCAGGGTGGCGTCGTTGCACATCTTGTTCGTGATGTCGTACGACTCCATGTTGAGGTAGATCGGGCTGCCCGGCTTCATGCCGAGTGCGGCGGCCTTGGCGACGGCGTCGTTGGCGTTGCTGGCCCCGACGGCGGCGGCCGTGGAGGCGGTGAACCGCTCGGGGTTCCTGCTCGCCTGGCAGGGCGGCTGGGCGCCGACGTAGAGCGGGATCAGCTTCCAGCCCGCGGCGTTGACCGACTTCACCCACGAGGCGGTGAGGTTGGGCTGCGCGCAGCCGCGGTTCTTGCCGCCGATGTAGACCGCCGCCGCGCCGTAGAAGCCGGTGTTCCACGCCTTCATCGCCGCCAGGGAGGGCGCCGTGCAGGCGTCGAACGCCCGCCCTGTGTACGTCTTCTGCGCCGGCCAGCTCGGCGCGGCCAGGGAAGTCTGCGCCGCGATCCCGGCGCCGGCGACGACGACGACACCCGTCGCGGCCCACGCGATGTAGCGGTTTCTCTTGGACAGCCGGTGACCGGACATCTTCCCACCCCATTCAGATCGCAGCCTGTGGCCAACATGTGCTGGCGACCGCAGCCAGGTGGCACACCAGAGGGTGTGGACGCACCCTCAGCGAAGGCAACGCGATCAGCTCCGACAGTTGATGCCCGCACCCTATCCAAGATCTACTGGTGGCCAGAGAATCGATCAACCGACGGGCAGTTCGGCCCGGCCCAGGGCCCTCCTGTCGCCTGCCGGAACCTTCTAAGGGAAGCAGCGGGGCGCAGTGTGAGAAGCCGCTAGCTGTTAAGGGTGTTCAGGGCTGGCGGCGAGGCGGCTGGTGAGCAGGTCATCGTTGAGCGTCTTTCGAGCGGCATCGACGAACCCGTAGACAGCTTCCGAGACTTTGTTCCGGTAGTCGCAGAGCCCTTCGTAGTCCTCGAAGTCGTAGAAGTCCTCCATCGGCCACAGGAAGGGGGAGAGGACGGCCTCAATGACCTGGGTCGGGTGGAGCATTGCTTCGGGGCCTTCCACCCGGACCCGGGTGTAGAGAGTCGCGAACTCCTTGAGTCTTTCTTCTATCTGCTGGACGACGGTCGGGTACTGGGCACTGTCGCGCGCTTCCATGCATCCGATCGCCCGCTCTAGCAGCTGCTGGACCTCGGCGGCGAGGGTCAGTAGGGCGGTGTACGCCTGCGCCCGGGGTTCATGACGCTGGTTTAGGTACTCGAGGCGGAGCTGCCATTGTGCCTGTGCCAGTTGGGCCTGGACCTGGATCCGTGCCTGCTGTTCCGCCTTCCGGCCGGTGATGTAGGCCGACGCGGTGGCACCGATCACCCCCACCGCTGCGCCGATGACACCACCCAGAAGTCCCGCAAGCCCCGCATCCATGGCCAGGAGTCTGCCGGACCTTGTCCGCCCCTGTCTGACGTTCTTGTGCCGCCGCCTGGGGCGTGTTGTGAAAGTGCTGGTCACAGCCACTCGTTGATGGCTGCGACCAGCACGGTTGCCTCGTAGCGGACGTCGAGTTTGTCGTACCGCGTGGCGGCGGCCCGGTGGCGCTTGAGCCGGTTGATCCCGCACTCGACCGCGTGCCGCTGTTTGTAGTCGTCCTTGTCGAACGTCGGCGGTCGCCCGCCACGCGATCCGCGCTTGAGCCGGTTGCGGACACGGTCTGCCGGGACCGGGATCGTGGCCTTGATCCCACGTCTGTGCAGGTAGGAGCGGTTGCTGCGAGAGTCGTACGCCTTGTCGGCGCGCACCCGGTCCGGCCGCTTGCGCGGCCTGCCACGTCCCAGCCTCGGCACCCGGATGGCTTCCAGGACCGCTTCGAACTGCGGGGAATCGCCCCGCTGCCCGGCCGTGATCACGACGGACAAGGGCTTCTGGCCTTGCTCGACCGCGAGGTGGATCTTGCTGGTCAGTCCGCCGCGGGATCGTCCGAGGCCGTGGTCGGCCGGCTCGACGAAGACGCCGCCGGGCGGTTCCTTCTGGAGGTCCCCCTTTTCGCCGCTCCGGCGGCGTGCTGATGGGCCCGGCAGACGGTGCAGTCGACGTTCACGTCCCAGGTGATCAGGCCTTTCGCATCGGCCTCGGCCTGGAGCTGGGTGAGGATCCTCGCCCAGGTGCCGTCCCGCTGCCAGCGGCGGAACAGGTCGCAGACCCGGTCCCAGGGCCCGTAGCATTCCGGCACGTCACGCCAGGGGCACCGGTCCGGGTCCGCCACCGTATGCCGTCTATCAGCTGCCGCCGCGTCCACACCTGCGGACGACCTGGCTTGATGCCCTGCGGCAGCAGCGGCTCAAGCCGGGCCCCCTGGCCATTCGTCAGATCACCACGTCCCACGACATGTGATCATCGACGAACAAGATCCACTTCCGCAACAGGCCCTAGTCTTGCGCCATGTCGTTCACCTACGAGGACGTCGGCGCCACCCGCGAGGCCGGCTTCTGTCCGCCCGGGTTCCACTCCCTGCACGTCCGCAGCCGCATCGGGGAGGGGCAGGACGTCTTCCGCCGGGCCGCGGACGCGGTGCGCACCTGGGAGATGCACCGCGCGGTCGGCGTCGGCATCGAGGCGAGCGCCGACCGGGCCGCCCCGGGCGTCGACGTCACCGTCACCCTCGCCGGCGTCGTCAAGGCGCCGTGCCGGGTGGTGTGGACGGTCGACGAACACCGCCGCGCCGGCTGGGCGTACGGCACCCTGCCCGGCCACCCGGAGTGCGGCGAGGAGGCATTCCTGGTCGACCGCACCGGCGACGGCACCGTGTGGCTGACCGTTACCGCCTTCAGCCGCCCCGCCCGCTGGTACGCCCGCGCGGGCGGGGCGGCGACCCGCGGCCTCCAGCACGCCTACGCCCGCCGCTGCGGGAAGGTGCTGCGCGAGCTGTGCGAACGCGAGCCGAACGGCTGACCGGCCGACGGGCCGGCCGACCGGCCCTGCCACCGCACCGGTGGCAGGGCGCCCGCCGCCGGGCGCCCGCCGCCGGCGTCACCGCATGAGCACCCCCGCCGCCTCCACCAGCTCCTGCGACGGCACCGCGACCAGCCCCAGCTCCGCGTTGGACGCCAGCAGACGGTGTGCGGGCAGGATGCGGACCGTGTAGCCGTAGGGTCCGGTGCGGTCCAGGGTGAGCGGGCCCTCGTACACCCAGCGTCCCTCCACGTCGGAGCCGCCCGCCGGTTTCAGCGGGACGGCGCCGGCGTCCGCGATGCGGTCCTCGGCGTCCACCCGGCCGGACACCGCCTGGACCTCCACGTCGTCGGGACCGAGGCCGCCGAGGCCGACGCGGACCCGCAGGGTGAGGGTGGCGCCCAGCTCGGCGGTGGCCGTGGCGGCGGAGGTCTCGACGTGGTCGACGGTGACGTGGGGCCAGGCGGAGCGCACCCGGTGCTTCCACCCGGCGAGTTCGCGCGCGGCGTCCGGGTCCATCGAGCGGTGGGCGAGCGCCGCGGGGGCGTACAGCCGCTCGACGTACTCGCGCACCATGCGGCCCGCCAGCACCTTGGGGCCGAGCAGGGTGAGGGTCTGGCGGACCATCTCGATCCACCGGTCCGGCAGGCCGCCGGGGCCGCGCTCGTAGAAGCGCGGGGTGACCCGCTGTTCGAGCAGGTCGTAGAGGGCGGCGGCCTCGATGTCGTCGCGGCGGTCCGGGTCGGTGCCCGCGCCGTCGGCGGTCGGGACGGCCCAGCCGAAGTCGGGCTGGAACCACTCGTCCCACCAGCCGTCCAGCACCGACAGGTTGAGGCAGCCGTTGAGCGCCGCCTTCATCCCGCTGGTGCCGCACGCCTCCAGGGGACGCAGCGGGTTGTTGAGCCAGATGTCGCAGCCGGGGTAGAGCTTCTGCGCCATGCCCATGCCGTAGTCGGGCAGGAACACGATCCGGTGCCGCACCCGCGGGTCGTCGGCGAACCGGACGAGTTCCTGGATGAGCCGCTTGCCGCCGTCGTCGGCCGGGTGGGCCTTGCCGGCCACGACGATCTGCACCGGCCGCTCGGGGTGCAGCAGCAGGTCCGTCAGCCGGTCCCGGTCGCGCAGCATCAGCGTCAGCCGCTTGTACGAGGGGACACGCCGCGCGAATCCGATGGTGAGGACGTCCGGGTCCAGCACCCCGTCGATCCAGCCCAGCTCGGCCGTGCCGGCGCCGCGCTGCCGCCAGGAGACCCGCAGCCGCTCCCGCACCTCCGCCACGAGTTGTTCGCGCAGGGTCCGGCGCAGCTCCCAGATGTCCTGGTCGGGGATGTCGGCCACCGCGTCCCACCGGCCGGAGCCGGCGCCCGCGAAGGCGTCCTCGGTGCGCTGGGCGCCGATCTGCCGGGCGCCCAGCCGGAACACCTCGGGGGCGATCCAGGTCGGTGCGTGCACCCCGTTGGTGACGGAGGTGATCGGCACCTCGTCGGGGTCGAACCCGGGCCACAGTCCGGAGAACATCTCCCGGCTGACGTTGCCGTGCAGCAGCGAGACGCCGTTGGCGCGCTGGGCGAGGCGCAGTCCCATCACGGCCATGTTGAACAGGCCCGGCTCGCCGCCCGGGTAGCTCTCCACGCCGAGCCGCAGGATGCGCTCGACGTCGATGCGGGGCAGTTCGGCGTCGGGGCCGAAGTGCCGGGCGACCAGCTCGCGGTCGAAGCGGTCGATGCCGGCCGGCACCGGGGTGTGCGTGGTGAAGACGGTCCCGGCCCGCACCGCCTCGAGGGCCGGGTCGAAGTCCAGCCCTCGGTCGCACAGCTCGGCGATGCGCTCCAGGCCCAGGAAGCCGGCGTGTCCCTCGTTGGTGTGGAACACCTCGGGCTCGGCGTGCCCGGTGAGCCGGCAGTACGTGCGCACCGCCCGCACGCCCCCTATGCCGAGCAGCATCTCCTGGAGCAGCCGGTGCTCGCTGCCGCCGCCGTAGAGGCGGTCGGTGACGCCGCGCTCGCCGAGGTCGTTCTCCTCGACGTCCGAGTCGAGCAGCAGCAGCGGGACGCGGCCGACCTGGGCCAGCCAGATCCGCGCGTGCAGCGCCTTGCCGCCGGGCAGGGCGAGGGTGACCCGGGCGGGGGTGTCGTCGGCCTCCTTCAGCAGGGCGAGGGGCAGCTCGTTGGGGTCGAGGACGGGGTAGTGCTCCTGCTGCCAGCCGTCGCGGGAGAGGGTCTGGCGGAAGTAGCCGTGCCGGTAGAGCAGGCCGACGCCGATCAGCGGCACGCCGAGGTCGCTGGCGGCCTTCAGATGGTCGCCGGCGAGGATGCCGAGGCCACCGCTGTACTGGGGCAGGGCGGCGGTGATGCCGAACTCGGGCGAGAAGTAGGCGACGGCGGCGGGCAGTTCGCCGGCCTGGCCCTGATACCAGCGGTCGCCGGTCGCATAGTCGTGCAGATCGTCGGCCACGGTGGTCAGCCGGCGCAGGAAACGGCGGTCGCCGGCCAGCTCGGCCAGCCGCTCGGGCGGGACGGTGCCCAGCAGCCGTACCGGGTCACCGCCCGAGGCGGCCCACCGCTCCGGATCGACGGACTGGAACAGGTCGCGCGTCTCCGTGTGCCAGGACCAGCGCAGGTTGCGCGCCAGGTCGCTCAGCGGCCGGAGGGGTTCGGGGAGGACAGGCCGGACGGTGAATCGACGGATCGCCTTCACATTCCACCTCGTCAGCGTGCGGAGGAGGACGCACGGCGGTGTGCGTCCCGTCGTGTATCGACGGTAGTGGTTACCGCACGGTCGGTGGGGGCGCACCGGGGTGGCCGCGCCGGGCGGACCCGGCATCCGGTGGAGAGCGGATGCACGGTCTCCGCCGCATTGCCCACCCCGGTGCCACCGCGTGCGCCCCCTTACGGGGCGGTAATCGGCCAGACTTGGGGCGCCGTCATGAACGGTGGCGGGCGGGGCACCCGGTTCACCGAAGGAACTTCCGCAAGTAGCGCCGTGGTAGCGGCGCATTACCGGACAGGTCGTGACGGTGGGCGAATATCGGCCGTGTTGCGTCGTTGCCCCGCCGCCCCGAACGGGGCGGGGCTTGTGCGCGGACATACGCGTGAGTAGTTAACACAGGGCCGGATTGCCCACCCGAAGGGGGTGGGAAGGCTCCTGCGGAAGCCCCCACAGGCCCATCAGGCACGACCCACCTCCCACAGCCATCCGCCCACCCACGTTGAAGCGGACAGGAGCGGTGATGCCCGCCAAGCACCACTCGTCAGCACCTCCGACGACCAGCACCACCCGTACGACTCCCGGCAGGGAGGACATCCGGGCGACCGGAGGCACCGGGGCCACGGCCGTCGGGCGCATACCCGTCCTCGACGTGCGCCCGATCGTGCAGCACGGACGCCGGCCCGCGAAGGCCGTGACCGGCGAGACCTTCGAGATCTCGGCGACCGTCTTCCGCGAGGGACACGACGCGGTCGCCGCCAACGTCGTGCTCCGCGATCCGCAGGGCCGCCCCGGCCCGTGGACGCCGATGCGCGAACTGGCGCCCGGCACCGACCGCTGGGGCGCCACCGTCACCGCCGGGGAGCCCGGCCTGTGGACGTACAGCGTGGAGGCGTGGGGCGATCCCGTCGCCACCTGGCGGCACCACGCGCAGATCAAGATCCCCGCGGGGATGGACACCGCCCTGGTCCTGGAGGAGGGCGCCCGGCTGTACGAGCGGGCCGCCGAACAGGCCCCGGACACCGGGCGGGCCGTGCTCCTCGCCGCCGTCGACGCGCTGCGGGACGGCGCCCGCCCCGCGGCCTCCCGGCTGGCCGCCGCCCTGGCGCCGGAGGTGACGGCCGTCCTCGACCGTCATCCGGTGCGGGAGTTGGTGACCGCGTCGGAGCCGTTGCCGCTGCTGGTGGAGCGGGAGCGGGCGCTGTTCGGGTCGTGGTACGAGTTCTTCCCC
>NZ_JBVJFP010000042.1:0-15521 GCF_055587785.1 Streptomyces sp. NPDC046379 | reverse complement strand
AAAGAAACGAGCCAGCCCCGCCGGTACCTGCCACTGTGTCACCACCCGTAGGCCCGTGTCCCTGACTCTGTCATTGACGCGAAGAAAGCCGACGCCGCCTTCAGGATCTCGTTGGCCCGCCGCAGCTCGGCGTTCTCGGCCCGCAGCCGCTTGATCTCCGCGGCCTCCTCGGACGTGACGCCGGGACGCCGGCCGCCGTCGACTTCGGCCTTGCGGACCCAGGTCCGCACCGTCTCAGCCGCACCGATCCCCAGCTTGGCTGCGACCGCCTTCATCGCGGCCCACTCGGTCGGGTAGTGGGGCGGATCTCCGCGACCATGCGCACCGCACGCTCACGAAGCTCGGGCGGGTAGGGGGACGGACGTGCCATGACTCGATCCTCTCAGGGAATCGAGCCTCCATCAGACCCGGAGCGGTTCACCGTCGTGTGGAGGCAGATCGGGCAGTGAATGTTGCTGCCGTTGTTCGGCAACATCACTGAACCACACGTGGACCTCGGCGCCGGGAAGCATTCAAACCGACTCTACTTAGATGGGCTCGACTTGCTTGCGGTTCAGGCCCGCCGGCAGGCCCTGCTCGCCGCCGACCGGTACCGCAATGGACGGAAGACTGCAGCACCAGGGCCTCCTGTTGCTCATGGACTTCAACACCCACGAGGTGTGCAGGAGGCCCTATCTCCATGCCCGGCAAGCCGGAAATCACCCGCCCGAGTCGCCGCACTCGAACCCACGCTCACCATGACCGGTACGACAACGGCTTCTCAACGAGGGCACGGATGATGAGCTATCTGTGCTTTACCCCGTGACTGTGAACGTGGATCCGGACCTAGTCCTCGCAGACAAGGGTTTCGCCCCGAGCATGCCGGGTGCCGTTGACCTCTACCCACCCGCTGACATAGGCGCAGTTGTCATTGGCCCCAGAGACGTAAATACCACCGGCGTAGGTCGAGTAGACGCCCCTGTCGTACCATGAGGTGGTCCACCCAGCGCGACGCAGGCGGATTTCCATGTTGTGGCTGCCCGTCCGGTAGTCGTAGGTCTTGGCACAGTACGTTCCGCTGCCCGCGGGGTCCTTCCAGACCTGGATTTTTGCCAAGCCATCCGGCAGGGGCACGGTTCTTACCAAGTGCCCCTTGCAGTCGCCCGTGAACGGGCCCGCGTAGCCGGGCGGGGCCGCGTTCGCGGACGCGGATGCGGTGCCTGACCCAACGAGCGTGGCGCCGGCCACGATCCCGCAGACGGCGGCGGATAAGACGACGCTTCTTCTCGCCCCGAACTTCTTCATGGACGGCTCCCGTTGTGAGTCTTCATACGATCTCCAGGATGGGATGGGACGGTTGCGGCTTCACATCCTGGGCGAGTGGGCACCTGCGGTCTAGCTCTTAAGTCACGGCTTAAAAGGGCTGGGACAGCAGGCGCGTTGCCTCGCGCACCTGGGCACGAGTCTCCGGTGGCACCCGCGCAGGACGGCGCTGCGCCACCGGTCCGACGCCGCGGTGGTGCGCCTGGGGCTCACGGTTCCGTCAGGGCATCGGTCCGCAGCAGGGCCAGTCCGAGGGGTGTGATGAGGTGCAGCACGGACCCGCCTCGGCGGCTGGTCGTGATGAGGCCCGTGTTCCGCAGCACTGTCGCGTGCTGACTGGCCGCTGCGGCCGTGACGCTGAGGCGGCGGGCCAGCTCGCTCGTCGTGCAGCCTTCTGCTGTCACACGCAGGGCGCGGGCTCGCGTGTGGCCGAGCAAAGACTCCAGGTTCCGCACGGCGGAACCGTCCGCTTCTGCCGGTTCGGTACCGGTCAGCGGTCGGCGGAGAGCCGGCACGGTCAGTCGGGGCGGCTGGGAGGTATCGAGCGGGTCCCACAGAAAGCTCACCGAGAGCTTCGTGAAGATGGTGGGCGTGATGAGCAACCCCCTGCCGCGGAGGTGCACCTCAACTCGGCGCGGGTAGGGCGCTTCGAGTACCGGCGGACGCCAGCGGACCAGTGGTGCGCAGACCGAACGCAGCAGCAGATCGACGCCGCCTTCCAAGACCAGGTTCGTGCAACGGGTGGACAGCGCGGCGAGTTCGGACCGCCCTCGATGCCAGTAGGGCTCCACGGTCAGCCGATGGCAGGCGCGCACCGCCTCTGCGAGCTCCCGCCTCGCGTCACGGTCGCCTTCGGACACTCGTCTGGCCCATGGCAGGTGCCTGGGGTGGAAGTCGAGGCCCTCGAGCTCGCGTCGCAGCCGGGACACCGGGGCGTGCAGCAGGTTGTCCACGGCGTGGTCGATACACGGCACATCGCCCATCAGGGCCAGCAGATCAAGCCCGGGGCCGCGCACCGGAACCAGGGACGTCAGAGGGCGCGTCTCAACTCCCATCTGGCCCGCGACCACTGACCGCCAGGTGCGGAAGTGCGGAAGGTCCCGGCCTTCCCTCAGCAGCTCCAGGCTGTAGTAGACCTCCGCTGCGACGCCGATCGTCGCAGCCACCCGTGTCCGGGCAAGGTCTTCCGTCGTGAAGTGAATGCGTAACACCGACCGGCCCCCTGCCACCGAAGTGAAGCGCGTGAGCGCACCCCCAGCATGCCCCAACCCGCCGCGCCCGATCCGGCACCCGCCCGAGTCGCCGCACTCGAACCCTGACACCGCAGCCCGTACACCGCGCGGACACGCAGTCACGGGCACGGGTCTGGACGATCAACACGGATCTGGCGACGCCGACGGAAGCGATCACCACGGCCGTCAAGCGCGGGAGTAAATCGAACAATTCGATGGCGCAGGAAGAGACTTGCCGCCGACGGCACCCCGTCGGCCGCATCTCCATGGTGATCTCCGGCTACGAAAACCCCGCCAGAGCCACGCGTACGCCGACACCTCAAAATCATACGCTCGCAGGGAAAACGTCAGCCCCGGACCGGCCAGCAGCGGCTCCGCCGACCCGCACCCGAGCCGTACGCGGTCTCCCCGGCTTCCGCCGGGCCGGAGATGACCGGCGCGGTGATGGCTCCCGAGCTGTCCCCGCGGGGCCGCTGCCGCATCGCCCCCGTTCACCCGACGCCCCCGGGCAACGGGAAACGATCCGAGAAGCCGTCGCCGCCGACCGGATGGTCGCAACCACCGCGTCAGGAGAGTGCCGTCGGCTTGCGGGGCGGCGGCACCGCGCGCAGCAGCTCCCACAGCGGGCGTGAGCCGGACGCCCACGCGGCGAGAGTGTGGCGGTCGACGACGTGGAGGCGTTGCTGCCTGGCGAAGGTCACGGCGGGCTGGGTGACCCGTCCGTTGGTCACGATGACCGCGACGTCGGCGCCGTGGACCTGGCGGGCCGTGCCGTTGAGGATCTGGAGGTCCGGCGTGCCCACGGCGGCGCCGGCGAGGCCGTTGCGCCGGTGCTTGCACTGGATCACCCTTCTCTGCACTTCACTCTCACGGCTTAAGAAGGATCCGTGACTCGTCAAAGAACCTCCGAAGTATCAGGGAACGGACCGGCTGGCGACCGCGTGTCAGGTCAACGGGGTGCCGGTAGGATCAGCGCTCTCATGGGGGGCGCAATGCGAACATCAGGGCGGGGCGGTGAGGGGCAGAAGTACGCCCTGACCTCGGATGAGGACGACGCTGACTTCTGGGGCTTTGCTCACGAGGCCGAGGGGTTGTTCACGCCGCTGCCGGACGAAGAGGGAACACGCCGAGTGCACCTCACGGGCTGCCTCCCGCAGGGCGGCCTACTGGAGAGCGTTAGCCACGTCGGCAGTCGTCGCGCCTTGGCGGGGAATGCCTGGTTCCAGCTCCTCGACGGTGACGGTGCCACCATGGGGTCCTACTTCGTCAATGAGGTCACCGTCATCGACGTCAAGCCCTCCGCCTGCGGGGCCGGCCTCGTCGACCTCACGATGACGCTGTGGTGCGAGAACGCCGTGGCCGGAGCGGAACGAGTATGGGACCTGATCCGCACGGGTCATCTGGACCGCACCGGCATGTGGCACGAGCTCGGCCCCGAGGACAGACGAGCATGGCTGTCGGTGACGCTGTGGTCCCAGGAGTACCAACGCCAGGGAAAGGCCGACGCTCCTGCAGGCCAGGTGTTCACCTTGGACGGTCGGCACATCGTTGACCGAGACAGCTTCTACTGCGCGATCGGTGAAGCCGTCAACGGCCCCGGCGGATACTTCGGCTGGAACCTCGATGCTCTGACCGACTGCCTCAGAGGGGGCTGGGGCGCCACCACGCCGTTCACCGTGCACTGGGATTCCTCAGCCCCGGCCAAGGCACGGCTGCAAGAGCGTGTGCCCTCCGGAGAACGCGAAGTCGCGCTGTTCGACCTGCTCCTGGAGATCTTCGAAGAACAGGGCGTGAGCGTCATCCTTCGATGACAGCTTGATCAGTCCTGCGGACGACGGACGTGGGGCAGGCCGAGGTGGACGGCGGTTCGTTGCTTGATCCTTTCGGCTTCGATGCGCTTGGCCCGGAGGAAGGTCAGGGTCTTGTCGATGCCGTCGATCTCTCCCAGCCATCCTTCGAGTTCGGCCCGCTTGCGCCGCAGGATCAGGTCCTTCTCCAGCTCTTCGAGCCGGGACAACATCTTGGGGTTGACCTGGAGGACCGGGCAACGGATGCAGGCGTGCTCGTGTTGGCACGGGGTGCCGTAAGGGCGAGCGCAGTTGCCCAGCTCGACCTTGCGTTTCTCGAAGTGCTCCTCGAACTCAGCCCACTCCTGCTTGGTGACCTCGCCGTATTCGATAGCTGGCCGCAGGGACCGGCGGTTGTTCAGGAACTGCTGGTAGTGGGCGACGACGTCCTCGTTGAAGACCGCGACGTATCCCTGAGTGGTCTGGAGGTTGAGATGGCCGAGCAACGCAGCACCGATGTGGATGGGCAGTCCGCCGTTGACGATCTCGGTGGCAAAGAGCCGTCGGAAGTCGTGCGGGGTGAAGGTCAGTCCGGCGAAGGCTTTGTTCGTCTTACCGGTCTCTTGGCAGGTCCGGCGAAGCATGTTGAGCATGGTTCCGGTCGCCAGGACGCTGCGGATAGTGCCGACCTGTCGCTGGAAGAGGAAGGGCATGCGGTCTGACCAGTTCTTCTCGTGCCCGTCATAGCGGCTGACCAGTGGGATCGTCCGGCCGTCGCGGGTGTGGCGGCGGATGATCTGGGCGACGACGTGGAAGAGGTCAGCTGACATGGGGATGACTCGTTCGCGGTCGTTCTTCGACGGGGCGATCACTAGCAAGGCGATGATCTCGCCGTTGGGTCGCTCGTACTGCCGAATGCTGAGGTGGGTGAGTTCTGACAGCTCTTCGATTCGGATGCCGCTGTGCCGCAAGACCTCAACCGCGGCCCACTCCCAGAACGCCGAGTCCTCAGCGAGGGTGATGTTGACCAGCTCACTGGTTTCTTCGTCATGGACGCGGACGGGGGGTTCGGCTTCGACCTTGACCAGCCGCTGGTCCTTCTTCGAGTTGCTGCGGCGGTAACGACGGCCGTCGTACTCGAAGGGCTCGCCCAGAACGACCTGGCGCCCGGCTTCGAGCAGCCCCAGGAGGCGTTCGTGCCGTTCCTCAACGTATTTCACCAGGTCAGGCAGCAACGGCTGCCTTTGCCGGGTGCGGTCGGCCATGCGCCGGTTGATCTCTCGGCGTCGCTTGGAGAACCCCTTCAGATCCTGGGGACGAACCGGGCAGGGAGCCGCCCAAGGGCCCCAGCGCTCGGGCTCGTCGACGGCCCAGGACTGCAGATCCAAGTAGAAGCCGCGGATCGCCAGGAGAATCGACTCGGTGTTCTTTCGCTCTCGGCTGCGATCCTTCTCCCAGAAGGCGATCTCCGCCCTCCACTGGTCCCAGCCGTCCTGGCTGAGGGTGAGGTTGGCCTGTCCGGGGCAGATCTTCTCGATCTTCGACCAGAAGGTTCCTGCCAGCAGACGGGCCAGGCCGTCCCGGGTGATGTAGTCGGTATCAGCCTGCCGGCGGACGAGGTAGTCGATGATCACCTGCCGGACGGCCTGACTGCGGAGTGGGTAGCGGTCGACCATCTGCTCGGGCGTGAGCTGCCCGGTGTAGATGAACTTCCGGAGCGTGGAGGGAGTGCCGGGCGGAAAGTGGCCGATCGAATGCAGGATCTCCCAGGCGCCCAGAGCCGCGAAGCGCGACTGATCGCCCCTGGCCCCGTGTGTGACACCCAGACGTCGGCACTCCAGGGAGTAGTGCAGCAGGGCCTCTGGAGTGAGGTGCTCCAAGGCGATGCCCTGGGTGGTGAGCGCGCAAGCGACGTCGAACTTGATACGGATGCGGTAACTCAAACCCAGGTCAGGGCGGGCGTCGACGGCTGCATAGAAGACGTCCAGGGCAGGATCGTGGCTGGCTGGCCCGAACCACTCGGGATAGTCGCTGAAGGTGTTCGCCCGGAATCCACCGACCGAGGGACGGATTACCCGCGCGCAGAACGCCAGCTTTGCCGCCGAGGTCACGTCATGTCGGTCCTGGGCCCGGTCGGAGATGACGAAGGTCTTGACCGGCAGTGCCTTGTCACCGTCGAACGGGCTGGCCTCCCACTTCGCCTGCCAGTCAGCTCCGGGCAGCGTTTCCAGGTGGCCGAACAGCAGCCGCAGGCCGCGGCGGCGCTTCTCGTAGGTGGAGTGGGTGCGACCCGGCACGATCTGCTCGACCAGCGAGCACAGATGCTGGATCGATGCCTGGGTCAGATCGCCGAAGGGTGCTGGCGGGCAGTCCGGCCGAGGGGCCGGTGCGGCCTTGACTGCGGCATCCGGGAAGCGGGTGGCGACCGGCTCGTCGAAGTCCATGCCCCGGAACTGAGTCCGGCGATTGCGGGCGGTGTAGGTCGAGGAAAGGGTGCCCTGGACGTTAGCCACCGAACACCGCCCGGACGTCCGCGGGGTCGTACCCCGGGGCGAAGGACCGCTCGACGCGCGGCCGGTTGTAGTGCTCCTGGAGCTTGTCGAAGAGATCCTCGACACGGGTCGTGAGGTAGATGCCTGTCGTGGCCAAGGCGGTGTGTCGCATGATCGCGCGTACTTCCGAGAGAGTCAGGTGGGCGTCGTTGGCCATCCGCTGAGCAGCTGTGTGGCGGAGGTCGTGGAGGGTCCAGTTGGTATCGAGTCGGGCGTTCGCCCTCTGGAGAGTGCGACGCATCGCCCAGTAGGTCAGGGGCTTCTCGGCGCCGTGGCGAGTCCGCCAGACCGGCTCATCACTGGCGGGAACGCCGGCCTCGTCGAGGTAGGCGGCCAGCAGAAGGAAGCCCTGTGGGCTGGCGGGGACCGGCTCGCGAAGATCGGTGCCCTTCGTGATGACGTGCAGTTGCTGGCCAGACCAGTCGATGTCGCCCATGGTGATGCCGAGCAGTTCGCTGGCGCGAGCTCCGCTGGAGACGTAGAGCTGGAGCAGGGCTCGGTCACGGTCGTGGTTCATGGCCGCGAACAGCTCGTCCCACATCGTGTCGGGGATCGCCCGCGGCTGCTTTTGTGAGGTCCGCTGCCGTAGTCGGCCCCGGCGGTGCAACGGCGTCGGGTGGTCCGGGCTTCTATGGGCCAGGGCTCGTCGGCGCTGTACCGATTCCGGAACTGGGTTGGCCACCGGGCCGCGGCCGTAGTGCCGGTGGAAGGCGTAGAAGCCGCTGACGACGGTCAAAGCGTGGTTGATCGTGCTCGGGGCGTATCCAGCCTTCAGGTACTGCTTGCCGGTGCGGGTATTCACCGACCCGGGCGGTGGGGCGGACGGATTGCTGCGGTGGCGCTGCGGGTTCTTCGCCGTCCGGAGCCAGCCAACCATGGCGGCGGCGTCCGCCTCGGTGGCCTTCTCCCAGTCGACGTCCAGCAGCCACAGCAGCCGGAACCAGCGCAGCAGATCGTAGGCGTAGCTGCGGCAGGTCGCCGGACTGTTGTCACCGAGGGCGAGATCCTTGAGATACGACTCGGCTGGGGCGACCAGGACGCCGGCAGCATCGACCACGGCATACGGCGGGAACTTGCGAGGCAGCTGGACCACCGAACCGATACGGGGCACGTCGCGACGTCCCTCGATCAGAGCGCGTCGTAGGTCCTTCGACAATGGGTCTCCTTGGCGGGTTCGTCGTTTTCCCGCTCAACGACCCAACCGAGGTGCAGTTAACAGACCAGCGGCGTCCGTAGGGGTCGGTGGCCTTCACGTCCGCGCCCAGGTCTCCGCCGCCTCCGACGCGTTCCGCGTCCGGGCAGCCGTCACGTCGCATCAGGTCACGCACAGCGTCCTCGAACCGGGTGTGATGCAGGGCGTCCAGCTGGGCCAGCCCGTAGCGCAGGGCCTGCGCACGGACCGCCTCCCACCGCGCTGCCTGGCGCTGCCGGTGGACCCGGCCGCCGACGGCCAGGACCGCGAGCACGCCCGCGGCCGGCAGGACCCACCAGTGGGCCAGCAGCCAGTTGACCAGCCAGACCGTCAGGGCGACGGCCAGGCAAGCGGCCACCAGCAGCCCGACCAGCCGGTCATCCGCGCGCCGGCGCCGGCCCGGCCTGCGGATGCGCCGCCGCGCCGGCGGACGCCTCGACGTCGTCGCCCTCCTCCTCCGTGCGCGAGGGCTCACCGGCTGGCCTGCGTAACACCGCTGGAGAGCTCGCCCAGGATGTCCACAACGGCCTGACCGACCGGGGTGGGAGCGAGCAGAACGCCGAGCGCCAGGATGACGACGGCAGTGGTCATCTCCTCGTTCCGGCTGCGAGCCTGCGTACGACGCCGCAACCGGAAGAACGCGACGACCGCGAGCAGCACGGCCACATTGATGGTCACCAACCGCCCAGACCTCCCCCACGACCAGCCATCGGCGGCACACCGCCCCGGCTTCTTGTGTAGCCGGACCGGACGGGCGAGGGGCGCGGGTTGCCGACAGATGGCACAAAGCCAACGGGCCTGGCCGAATACCACGCGGAGCTCATGATCCATCCGTGCCGATACCCGTTGCCGCCCTCTCTGGTTATGCCGGTGTGGATGAGCGAGAGGCGGACTGGGGTGGCCCGTACCGGGCGGGACAACCTGGTCCATTCTTGTACCGGGTGGCCGCTGTCTACCGGCTGAGGGCCGAAGACCTGACCGGGGTGGTGGCGGTGGCTGAAGCGGTATGGGCTGCGTGGGACGGCGAGGTGTTCCTCGATGCGGTGGCGCAGGAGCAGCTGGTCGGCTGGTGCCGGCCGGGCATCTGGCTGGGTGTGCCGTCGTTCACGGCCGCCCCGAATGCTGGACGGCTATGGCGGGGACAGGCGGGCTGGGCGCGGTGGCGGTGGGCACGGGTGGCGCGTACAGGCCTGAACGCGGGTGGTCCGCGTGCGGGCGGGGCGGACGGTGCGCCTGGGGAGGTGTCTGCGCTGGCGTCGGCGGTGGTGCACGGGTGGTGGGACAGGAAGCGTTCGGGGAGCGTGAGGGGGTGCGGGAGCGGCGGCCGGAGCGGGTGCAGCGGGCCGGGAGGGGCCTCCTCGACGATCTTGTCTAGTTCTCGCGCAGCGGTGAGGAGAGTGGTGGCGTCGGTGCCGGGCAGGTGCGCCCGGGCGCGCCGTCGCGCATTGGCTCCCCGATGGGGTGGGCGGCGGTGGAGCTGTCCGCGGTGTTCGTGGGGGTACCTGCGCAGGTACCCCCACGAACGGTTGCAGGCTTTGGGTCCGTCACTGCGGTGGCGGGGGCTCTTCCTGTACGGGCTCGCCCCGGCCTACCGTCACCGACCAGGTGACCGAGGACGGTGCCGTCACTTCCACCGTGCCGGCCTTGTGCGCGGCGCGGGCGGCGAGCTGGTTGCAGGTGACCTCTGGCGTGCGTTTCCCGCACTCGAGGGGGAAGGACATGGACACCACCGGCACGTTCACCTTGATCGTCCCGGTTCCCTTGCAGCTGACCGCCACGATGAGGGCCTGGCCCTTCGCGCCCGCGGCGTAGTCGAAGGTGGCGTTGCCGCGGGTTGCGGCCTGCCGGCCGGCGAGGCTTTCACCGGAGCCTTCGTCGAGTTCGGGCGGTGTGACGGCGGCGGTCTGCCGGGGCGGTGTCGTGCTGTGCCCGGCGCTGTCGGGGCTGGAGGCCGGTGCGGATGCCGGGGTGGCCTCGCTCGTTTCGTCGTCGCCGGTGGTGCAGGCGGTGGCAAGCGCCGCGACCATCAGGCCGACGACTGCGTCCCGGGAGCGTGCGGTCAGCTTTCCCACAGGTACCAGCCGACCTTGCGGGGCGTGTAGAGGGTGACCTGGTGCTTCGGCCCGCGGGTGCAGTTCACGTAGACGTACTGGCTGTAGCCGTAGGACTTGAGGCGGTAGACGCCGTAGCGGGCGTTGGGGTCGTCTTGGGCGGCGTTTCGACCGAGATGGTGTTGCCGATCTTGGCCGTCAGCTCGACAGAGACGTTGACGCCGAACTCCGCTTCGACTTCCGCGATGGCGATGCCGGCGCTGACGTTGAGGTCGCCGCTGACGCCGATGCCGACCTTGCCAGTCACTTCGGACGTGAACGTCGACTTGGCGGGGCGGGTGGTGCCGTTGTAGTTGGAGTTCGTCGTCCCGACGCCCTTGTGGTAATCCCTGTCCTTGGACGTGGAGTAGTAGCGGTAGCCGTCCGCGCAGCCGGCTCCGTCGGGCGTGGCCTGGTCACTGGGCTTGGTCGACGGTAAGGACGGGTCGTCGTCCACGGGGACCGTCGGCGCCGGCGCCGCTGCGGTGGGCGCGCTCTCGACGAGGTCGGTCTCCTCCGGCTGCGGCGGGGCGACCGTCTCGATGACGGGTATGTCGCCGGCCTCGGGTGCCGGGTCCTCAGCGGCTGCCGGACCGGCCGCCGCAACCAGGGTCGCCGGGGTCCTGCAGGCCAGAGTCAGCGCGGTACGCGCAACGCGCGGGTTTTTCATGGAGCCACCTATCTCGGTGGGCCGCCCCCGTGGCGATCAACGATCCGAACGCTACGCAGCGGGTCATGCACGCAACAACCATGCACGGCAAAGCCTGAGAAAGATTTGAGCAACGGTCAGTGACCAACACCTCACTCGACGCAATCAAGCCATACAGTCAGACGAAAAGCCGCCATCAGGAACGAACCTCGCCCGCCGCGGCTCACGCCGGACAAACCCGCACCACACACCGGCCGGCCGCTCGCTCGGAGCCCACGGGGACAAACGACAGCTCACGACATGGCGTTCCCAGCAGGGCCACTCCCTCATAGGGGCGGCCCGCACCCTGCTGCCGTCCAGCCAACTGCTGCCAGCCGCCAGGAACAGATGCACGGGACCCCAAAGGCGAAACCGTGTGGTGAGCTACGGATGCACGGACCACGCCTGGCAGGCGAGAGGGCAGGTAGGGACGGGAGTTGCCGACCAGGAGCCCGTGAAGCCGGGCTGGCTCGTGGTGCCGATCAGCATCGTCAGTGGGAAGCCCTGACGGGGCAGGACATGCTCCCAGCCCGAAGCCCACCAGTCGTTGTGCATCGCCAGGCCCCGGCGCGGCCGGGCGCAGACGAGTTCTCAGTCATCCGTAGCTCTTCCTCGAGGGACGGCCAAACGCTCGCAGCGTACGCACTGTGGCACAAAGCGTTCCTAGCGATGTCCAACCCAGGCCTGATGGTGGGACGCGACGTGCGGTCCCTCGCGCAGGCGGCTGCGCAGGACACCGACGCGTGTTCTGCCCTCCAGGACTTTTCCGAACCCTGGAGCAGTGGCTCGCCCTCGCCCTGACCGAGGTGCGGCAAGCCATCGCCGCGGCCGAGCAGCGGGAAGCCGAGCGGCAGCGCGGCATCCAGGCCCGCCCGCCGGCCCCGGACTGGCTCATCGAGCAAGGGCTCGCCGGCCGCAGCCCCGTCTACCCACGTCGGCGGCTGCCACATGGCAGGGAAGCGGCATCACCCGCGAGGAGGCGCTGCGGACGCTCGGCGACGGCGTCGACGCCTGCCCCCACTGCCGGCGCGACACCGAATTCGGACACCTCGACGGCTAGGCGGTACCTCCGTGACAGCCCCGAGCACCGCCAGCGGTGGACGCACCTGTGCGACGTGCAGTGCAGGGACGATCGAGGGCAACCCGTCTTACTCCGGGTGGCCGGGGCTCCCTCCCCATGCTCCCCTGGAGGCATGTTCGCCTTCTTCTCCAGCCGCCTCGGATGCCTCGGGTCTCTCCTAGTCAGCCTCGCTGGAACGGCCGTCCTCCTGCTGCTGCTCTACAGCTGCCAGCGTCTGTAGCAGGGGCCTACCGGCACCGGTCACCATAACGGCTGACTCCACCTGGCCAGGCGTGACGTCGTCCCGCAGCCGCACGAAACACACGGGATGCCGGTACATGCCGTTCGACTGCGAGCCGACCGCCGGGCAGCGCGGTGTGTCTCGCGGTAGCTCTGGCCAGCGTCGGCGAGCATCGGCTGGATCGGTGGGGTGAGGGCCACAGGATCAGGTGTAAGCCGCGCGGGCGCGGCGGCGGCCCGGGCGTGTGGGCGCGTTGACGGCAGCCGCAGGCCTCCCGTGGGGAGCCGGGAGGCGCGGCGGACCCCGCCGGCCGGTCACGCACGGCAGGGCCCAAGTGGGGGAGCCGTCTGGGGGCATCGGCTCCCTCCCGCACACCATGCACCACGATTCAGCCACTGCGGTAGATGACGGCCGGAAATCGTCGAATGTCAGTGCTGCCCGGCATGATGCCCACATGCAGAACTACACCCTCACCTGGACCGACCCCCGACGGCCGCCCGCGCGCATCCGCCGTCGCCCACGACCAGCCCACCGCCGACGAACGCAAGACCGAACTCGAGAAGACCGGCTGCACCGACGTGGAGATCGCGCCCGTCCAGCCCGGCCAACTGCTGGTGCGCGGGAGTGAAGCACGCGATCAGGCAGCCGCGACTGATGTGGAGTGTCCGCAGCCCTTCCCCGTCGCGGTGAACGAGTTGCCGCCTTCAGCTGCCACCTCACGGTCGCTCTCCAGCGGGAGCCGACCGCTGTCAACCGCACCTCGACGTCGTTGCAGACGGCATCCAGATCCTCGCCCGCACTGGGCAAGAACGACGCCTCGAAGCGGTCTGTGCGGACGCGGTACCAAGATTCAGCCCAACCCTGGTGGACCTCGTTCCCTGTGTTGCTCATCCGGGGAGTATCTCGATCCGCCTCGGTGTACTACACGGCTTTCCTGCCTGCACGTTGTGTCAACGGCTCTAGGTCCGGATCATGCGGCGGAGGCTGGTGCGGGCGCATGCCAACAATCACCGAAAATGCACCGCGCTCAGTACACATGACAGGACCTGATCACCACAGCCCACTACCTGACAAACCTGCAGACCAGAACCCAGCCCAGGAGCCAGCGCCCGCACTCGCCACGGCTACCAAGACACCGGTGCCGCCTGACCACAGCCACCACCAATCTGATCAATCCAGGTAGAACACCTGCCCTTGACCAGAATTACTGCTCCTGGACAGCAGCCCTCGCGGAGCTGGGCATGGACTGGGCGAAGGCTGTGCCGGTGCCGGCCCAGTCCGTCGGCCCAGCTTCGCTGGACGACGGCTCCCTCCGGCCCTCGCCGTCCGACGCGCCAGGGCAGGAGGACGACGGCCAGGGCGAAGCGGTGATCAAGAATGAGTACGAGGCTCAGGTGGCGCGAGGCAGGGAGCGGGTGCAGCGCATGCGCGAGCTGATGCGCAAGCACACCAAGGCCGAGCTGCTGCGCATGGCCTATGCGGGCGGCCTGATGAACCACAATTCCCCCGAGAAATGGCGCAAGGACGAGATCGCCTCCACCCTCGTGGACATCGAACTCCGGACCGCTGACGCCGAGCGAGGAACGACGCTTCTCCGAGGCCTACTTCCGGCACCTGCAGGACAGGCTGCAGACGCCACGGGTCGTCAAACGCTACTTCGGGCAGGCCGACGCCACCCTCAGCTCCCTCGCCGGCAACGTGGACCTCGTCGACTTCCTCATCGTCACCTTCCTGCGCACCAACGAGCCCGGCGTCTACCGGCTCCTGGGACGGCACCGCGCCGGACTGACCGGCACCAGCATCGACCCAGCACAGCGGCACAGCACACAGCAGCCCGGTGAACGAGCCGAACGCTGGCGCGACCGCCTGCGCGAAGCCGGCATGGCCGAAGAGCACATCAAAGGCGTGCTCAACCTGCTGTGCCTGCTGTCCCCAACAGTCCAAGGCCGCCGCCCAGCGCCGCGGGATCGGCAGCGCCGACTACTTCGACCGGTACATGTCTTCGGCGTCCCCGATGACGACCTTCCCGAAGCCGCCTTCGACCAGGCCCTGGCCCAGATGACCGCCGACGCCCCTGGAGAGGAAGCAGCCGAACTACTGCTCTGCCTCCGCAACGACACCCACCGCATCACCCGCCGAATCGAGCAGCGCCGCAGCGCCGGTATCCGCCTCCCCGCCGCTGCGCTGCTCAAGGTCATGGCAGACAGCTATGGGCAGCTGACCGCCGCCCCCCCATCTCAGAACACGCACACTGCGCACAAAAGACGACCCACGACACCGAAGGCTTCGACGCCGCCGACTTCGCCCGCCGAGTGGACGCCGCCGGCGGCGATGTCACCGCCGCAGTGCACCAGTGGCTGGTCGAGACAGGACGCATCCACCCCGACGCCCACATCCTCCACCTCGAGGTCCGTACCTGGCGGCCCCGCTGACGGCGGGACCCACGCCACCCGCACCGGGCGTCAGCGGTCAGCCTCTTCGGACTGCTGCGTCTCGGCCTCCGGCGCCTCCGGTGCCTGCGCCGCCTTGGGCGCGGGGGCGGTGTAGAAGACGGACCGTCCCTGCTTGGTGCGCTCCGCCTGGCTCTTGGCCACGAGCCCTTCAAGCGTCACCCGCACGACGTTGGTCGTGAACTGGCGCTCGGGGTGCGCCTGACCGAGAGCAGCAGAGATCTCCGCAGCTGAGCGCGGTTCCTTCAGCTCAAGAAGGTGGTGGCGAATGAGCTCGACCAGGGTGGGCTGAGCTGCCTTCACGGCGTCCGTCGACTTGGCAGGTTTCTTGGGCACTGCCTTCGGGGATGCGGCAGTGGACTTGCGGGCCTTTTGCTTCCCGCCGCGGGCGGAACCGGTCTTGCGCCGGGGGGAGGGCACCGCGGCGGCGCTCTCGCCCTCCGCCGTGGATTGTGCCGGTGCCTTGGTGATGCCGAGTGCCTGCTGGATGTTCACCAGCACCGTGTAGTCGTGCCGCACCGCGGCAAGCTGCTCCTGCAGGGACGCGATCTCCGCACTGATACGTTCCTGCTCTTTCACGTTGCGTTCGAGGTCGTTGGTGACCTGGGCGACGTACTGCGATGTCAGTTCGGTAGCGGGCGTCGTTGTCTCGGGCATGGAGCTGACCTTCCTTCGTGTACGCGTCCTGCGAGCCGCGCCCTGTGTGCGTGACGCGGCTCCCGGGCGAGGTCGATGGTCCGGCAGGGCGCCGCAAGTGGCGCAAGATCCCTTTTGATGTAGCAGATGGTACGGAGGAACAGGACTGGTTGTACGTGTCAGACGAGGACTTCTTACTGATCATTTCAGAATGAGGTTCGGAGTCGTCTCAAGCAGATGATGCTGCAGGCGAGTTGGAGCAGTCCGAGGTGGAGGTCGGCTCGTATCTCG
>NZ_JBVJFP010000041.1:0-16834 GCF_055587785.1 Streptomyces sp. NPDC046379 | reverse complement strand
GCTACGAACGCAAAGCCAGCCACTTCCTGGCCTTTACCAGCATCGCCTGCACCCTCATCTGCTACCGACGACTGACCAATTGAGATGACTTGTAAAGAGGCTGGGCCCGTGGACAGTGCCCTGGCAGACGAGGCCGGCGGACGCTTTCGCGTGTCGAGCGCGTTGGGGTTTCGCGAGACGGTGGTGGGCGAGGTGGACCATGGCACCTCGCCTCGGTTGGGTGAGGTCCTTGAGAGGGCTGTGACCAGCGATACCGGTCGCGTTCCGGTGGACCTCAGTGGTGTGTCCTTCTGTGACTGTTCTTGCGTGAACGTTCTTCTCGCAGCGCGCGAGGTCGCGCGGCGAAACCGGGTCGTCCTGGCCTGTGAGGGACTGTCGCGGTGTGCTGAGCGTGTCTTTGAGCTGACCGGTGTGGGGCCGCTGTTGCGGGCGGCGTGATCACCGGCTTCCCTGCGGGGGGTTCAGGCGTGACCTCCGATGGGCTCGCCAACCAGAAATCAAGTCCGCCAACCACCGATCAAAGTCACAACGGACGCCGACAGCACCGGCCCCGGCGCGGGCGCCCGCCTCTGTCCACAGGCGAGCCGTGAGCCCCTGGAGGCATGAGCGAACACGAGCAGCAGCGGCCGGCCCTACGTCGCGGCAAGGTCCTGGAGGCCCTCGAGCGGGCGGAGCGGAAGGTCTTCACCCGGCCCGCGCCGAAATCCGCGAATGCACAGGTGAAATTCCTCCTCACGCGGGTGAAGGGGTCGGCCAAGGCCCTGGCGGAGCGCCTGGGCACCTCGACCCGCACGATCGAGCGCTACCGCGCCCGGAAGCTGAAGATCCCGCAGAAGCGCCTCCAGGCCGCCCTGGCGGAAGAGACCGAGTCCGAGTGGCAACCGCAGGTCAGGGCACAGGCACGTCAACAGGCTTCCATGTCCAGCGGGATGATGGTGGAGGTGACGGCGTACTTCGGATTCACGTGCTCGGGCAGCTCGGACGACGGCCGCATACGCACCATCACCACCCCGATCTCACCCACCTACGCGAAGCAGATCCTGGAGCTCCAGGAGGCCGGAGCGACAGAGGAGGATCTGCATCCGATCGTCGCGGAGGCCATCACCGAGTCGTATTTCACGAATGAGGCACCCGGGCCGATGGCCTGCGCGCGGATTTCACACACGTTCAAGCAATCGAGTTCCTATTTTGACCCGGTCGATTTCCGCGCCTGCTATAAAACAATCCCTCGGGCCGCCGGACAGCGCTCTGACGGCGGCCCGCTCCCGCATCCGCACCACGAATTGAGGCCGACGATGACCACGCCCTGGCCGCCCCGGCGCTCCGCCCGCCGTCCGCTCGCCCCGCGCGTCGCCGCGCCCCGCGAGCCGGTCGACCCGGCCCGGATCGGCCGCCGCGTCGTACGGCGTCGGGCGAAGGGCATGGACGCCGGCGCCGTCGCGGCCACCCTCGAGGACGCGCGGTTCGACGCCCGGCAGGACTCCCGGCACGAGGACCTGGCCGACGACGTCCGCGGCCCGGCGGAGCTCGCGGAGTGGGAGCGCATCGACCAGCTGCTCGCCACCGCGCCGGCGGGCACCGTCTACGACCCGGACACCGACGACGTCGTCCGCGCCGAACTCGCGGCCGAAGCCGCGGCCGCCGCCGCCCGCGAGGCCGAACTGCGCGAAGCCGCCCGGGTCGCGGCCCGCGCCGATGAGCTCCAGGCGCTGCGCAAGCTCGGCACGCTGGAGCAGGCCGAGCCCCGCACCGGGGACGAAGCCGCCCGGGACGAACTCACGCGGCGAGCCGGCGGATACGTCCAGGCCGACGTCGACGCCTGGCTCGCCCACGCCCTCGCCGCCCACCGCGGCCACTACCGTGACCCCGCAGGCCGCGAGGAAGCCGCCGGCCTTCTCACCCCACCGGTCCTCGCCCACGCCGCGCTGCTCGCCGAACTCGCCCGCCTGGTCCCCGACGCCGACGTCGACCAGCTGGCGTTCGCGGCCCGACTCGCCACCGCCGAACCCGAAGCCGCCGGTGAACTCGCCGTGCTCCTCGCCCGCGCTCATCCCGCCCGCTAATCACCGCCAGCGACCGACTGTGTCCGGTGACACGAATCTGGACCATTTGTCATCGAACCTGGACGGGTTGACTGCATCAGCTCGTAGCAGCTCGCGGCCGCAGCAGTCCCTTGCGGTACAGGCCGTGGGCGATGTACTCGATCTCGCCGCGAATCTGTGACCGGTGGATACCAGCCCGCTCGGCTTCGGAGGAGACAGCTCCTTCGAGTGATCCGTCCTCGGTAACCGATCGGAAGATGGCCAGGCATTGCTGGTTGTAGGACAGGTAATATCCGCCGGTCCTGCTGTCCTTGACCGCAAGCCGCCCTTCGTTGTCGAACCACTCCACGTACGGCGCCACTACGAGGCGTTGCCCCCGCCGCGGCCCGGCCAGATGGTCGACTTGGTGTGCTGGATCTCTTCTCCGAACTACCGGGGCGTCCCGTGGTCAGGTGACAGGACGATCAGTCCTGCGGGGAAGGAGCCGGTATGGGGCCGGAGAACTGCTGTGAAACGACGCGGGTGTTAGCTTCACTGCCGTGTTAAAACACCAGGACGAGACCAGGGCGGCCTACGACGGGGTCGTCGAACTGTATGCGTCGATGTTCGCTAATCGGTTGGAGACGCAGCCGTTCGCGCGGAACATGATCGGCACCTTTGCCGAGCTCGTGCGTGGCACGGGGAACCTGCGGGCAGCCGACGTCGGGTGCGGGCCCGGCCATTTGACCGCCATGTTGCACGACTTGGGGTTGGACGCCTTCGGGCTCGACCTCTCCCCGGCTATGGTCGCCCACGCCCGGCGGGCCCATCCGGCGCTGCGGTTCGACGAAGCACGAATGGAGGCCCTGCCGGTCGAGGACGGCGCGCTCGGCGGAGTGCTGGCCCACTACTCGATGATCCATACCCCACCTGAAGAATTGCCGGCGCTTCTCGCTGAGCAGGTGCGTGTCTTGGCACCAGGGGGCCTGCTCCTGGTGTCCTTCTTCGGAACCGAAGGGCCGGAGCCTGTCCGCTTCGACCACAAGGTGGCGCCTGCCTATAGCTGGCCGGCGGAGCAGTTTGCCGAGTTGCTGGCCGGGGCCGGACTCGTCACGGTGGCTCGGTTGCTCCACGACCCAGCGTCCGAGCGGGGCTTCCTCGACACCCACCTGCTGGCCCGCCGCCCGTAGAACGTGGCCCGTGGCCGGGGTCGGGGTGGTGTAGATCATCCGCGTGGACGAAGCTCGTCCAAGCGCCGCGTTCTGTGGCGGTGTCCGCTGAGCACGCCGGATTGACAGCCGTTCAGTCACGCAGGCCCCGGCGGGGTGGCCGCCGCAGTGCTGCGAGCAACGATCTCCCGGAAGGTAGGGATTCCCAGGTCGACAGACTCCTGCTTCCGGGAGATCTGGGCGTCGAGTTGGGCTAGCTTCTCCTCGGCGTGGGTCAGGCTGCTCTGCAGCCCTTCGATCTCGCCGAGCCAGCCCTCCCTTTCGGCTTCCAAGATGCGCGTGAGGAGGTTGTCGCGGATTTCGACAAGCCGGGGACGTTCTGTCGCGTGGACGATCAGGGCGGGGCATCGGACGCAAGCGTGTTCGTGAGCACAGTCAGTTCCGTATGCGCGGCCGCAGTCGCCCAAGGCGAGCTTGCGGCGCTCAAAGTGTCCGAGGAACTCTCCCCATTCCTCAGGGGTGACGGTGCGGTATTCGTCGGCAGGCCGCAGAGCCCGGCGCCGGGCGATGAACGCTCGGTGTGCCTCGATGGCATCAGTGGGGTAGATCGCGGCGTATCCCATCGTCGTTCCGATGTGGTCGTGACCAGCGATGACCTGGGCGATGTGAGGGGGCAGGCCCTTGAGGATGGAGTCCGTGATGAAGATCCGGCGGAAGTCGTGGGGCTGGAAGATGAGGGGGTCACCCGCGCTGTCCGTCAGACCTGAGGCCAACAAGGTGACGTCGAGTCCCCGACGGATCGTCGCTCGTGACAGCGGACGCAGGTAGCCGCCAGAGCGATCCTGGAACAGGAGAGGCATCGGCGGGTTCCAGACCCGTTCGTAGTGGTCGTAGCTACGAACAACGGGGACTCTCCCATCCGAGCCTCGGACTCGAGAGACGACCGTGCTCAACACGTCCGCCAGCTCCGGCGTGACCAGGACAAGTCGCTCTTGGTCGGTCTTCGACGGGGCGATTTGCAAGAGCGGAACCGTCTGTCCGGTGGTGGGGAGCTTGTAGCTGACGATGCTGTGGTGCCCCAGCTCGAGGAGTTCCTCGATGCGGATGCCGGTGTGCCGCAAGATCTCGATGGCAGCCCACCCCCAGAATGCGCTGCGTTCCTCACCCGCGAATGAGCGCCGGGTGCCCTTCGCATCCCAGGCATGGATCGGGCGCCCGTCAGCGCATTTGCTGAAGCGCGGGACTCTGAAGGTCTCACCAAGCACGCTGAAATCCGAACCGAGCGGGGCAGCGTTGAGTGCATCGAGGCGCATGGTGGCCTCTTTCAGCAGGCGGTGAGCCGTCTTCACCAGCGTGGGCAGGGCCGGCAGGCGCTCGCGAGTACGTTGGTCCATGCGGGCCTTGAGCTGCTTCTCAGCCCTTCTTCCCGAGCACTCGGCTTCGCTGATCGGGCAGGGCGCCACCCAGGCGGCCCAGTGACCGGGGTCCTCCACTGCCCACTCCGCCAGGTCCAGGTAGAAGGCTCTGACCTGGGTTTTGATCCCGATCGCACCTCGGCGTGGCTCTGTGAACTCCCGAAATGATCCATCGGGTAGACGCTTGCGGACGGTCTTCGTAGCCAGGCGGACCTTCCAGGCAGTGATCACCTCGGCAGGCAGCCGAAGAGAGTCGATGCCCGGATGATGCCGCTCCAAGTCGCCCCAGAACCGTAGCGCCAGCGAGATCGTGAGCGCCTGCAGCGTCGTGAAGTCGAGCCCTACGGACCGATGGGAGAGGTAGGCGACCAAGAGATCGCGGATCGGACGGCACTGCAGTTCGTAGCGGTCGACAAGGTCCGCCGGGGTAAGTTGCCCCGTACGGTTCGAGATCCGGAACAGCGTGTGCGGCGCGTCTGCTGGAAAGAGACCTAAGTCGCGTAGCCAGGTGTAGGCAAGCTGGATCCGCCCATTGCTGTTGCTCGGATTCTTGCTTTGCCACAGCAGCAGGTCGCCGACGACGATGTCCTCGATGGCGCCGCCTCGACAGGCCATGATCTCCGCAATGGTCTTCAGTCCGGACGAGATGTTCGCAGCCGAGATGTTGGTCGGCAGTGAAGCCCTCAAGCGGGCGAACCCCTCGGGGTCGCGCGTGGTCTCCAGAGCCGGCCGAAGATGCCGCGATCTTGACCCGATGAGGAATTCTGGGTCAGGTCTGACGGCATCCGCGCAGAGCAGCGCCAGCAACCCGACGAGGAGCGTTTCACGGCGAGATACTCGCCCTTCCGGGCGGGCCCAAGCTGCGAAGGCATCCCTCCACCCCTGCGACGCAATGTGCTGGCCGTGGGCAGGGCTCGTCTGCCAGCGCTGCTGCCAGGTTTCTCCAGGAAACGTCATCAGCCAGTCGAGCAGGAGACGTGCCCCGAACATCCGATTCGCCTGGGCACTGGGTTCCACAGCTCGTAGCGGTGGGCGAGCCAGCCGCTCAAGGACCTCTTCACGCGTGACGGCGGTCGCTTCCCACGTGCTTGGTCTCTCCCGATGCGGGAATCGGTTCATCAGCCTGAGCGCTTCGGCGCCCACCATGCTGGTGACCTTCGGAACGAAGCTCGAGCCGACGTGAGTCGCAGTGCTCGTCATGACGCGTCCCGGCCGAAGAGGATGGACAAGGAGTCGGGGTTGTAGGACGGCTCGTCAACAGGCACAGGGGTCTCCTCGCGTCGCTTCTCCTGACGGGCGTGGTGTGCAAGGCCGACTCTGATGACGTCGTCCCTGGTCGGACGGTTGTAGATGTCCAGGGTCGACAGGTACTTGTGACCGAGGATCTTTTGCACGTAGACCGGCGGCATGTTCGGGTCATCGAGCATCAGGAACGTCGCCGTGTGCCGCAGATCGTGGAGGGTCCAGTTGGCGCCCAGGAGATCGTTGGCACGGTTGAACATCATGCGCGCCGCGTCGTATTCCAGCGGCCGCCATGGACGCCGCAGCGTCCACCACAGCGCATGGTGGCGGCCGCGGGGGACGCCCTTCTTCCAGGCGGACTCTTGGTAGAGCCGCAGCCAGACGAACGCATCCGGGGTTGCGGCCAGGTCCTGATGGTCGCGGGTGCCCTTGCGGAGCACACTGACGGTCTGCTCGCCGACAACCGCGCCGCCCTGCTTGACCGTGAGCAGCTCCTCGGCGCGGGCGCCAGTGGCGACCCAGAAGGCCAGCAAGGCGCGGTCCCGATGAGAACGGAGCCCGGCGAAGACCTTGGTGTACATCTCGTCGGGAATCCGCCGCGGAACCCGCTGCGGAACGGTCGGCCGGTAGAGGCCCGCCCGTCGGTTCCGGTGCTTCTTCCCATCATCACGCTGTGCCCCGAGCTGGGACAAGCGGCGCCCACGGACCAACGGGAAGGGATTCACCAGCAACGAACCGGTGCTTTCACCCAGATGGAAGTTGTAGAACTCCCGCAGCACCGTCTCGCAATGAGCCCGGGTTGCCGGCGAGTACTTGGCCCCGACCGTGGGCTTACCAGTCACCGGATTCGGTGTCCCCGGCGCCGGCCTGCCACTGCGAGGCGGCGGGATCTTGGAGAGAGCCTTGCCGCGATGGCGCCAATGGACCCGCTTCGGCTTGTCCGCCACCTTCATCCACAACATGAAGTCCCGGGCGTCTTCCCGGGTCGCGCGGTCCCACTCGATCCCGAGCGCCCAGAGGAACCGGAACCAGCGCAGCAGATCCATGCCGTACGAACGTGGCGTCAACGGCGAGCTGTCCCTCGCCATCAGCTCCTTGAGGTAGAGCGCAGCGGGCTCGACCGGCCTGCCGCGTCCATCCAGAACCCTGTACGGCTCCCAGGGATCTCCTGTCTTCAGTAACTGGCCTAACTCAGGCAGGACAAAGTTCCTCAGGTCCCTTCCGGACCGCTGGTCATCAAGCACCTCGGGAAGCTAGCAGATACCCGGTCTGACCTGCGAAGACAGCCGAGTTAGTTCGGTTAACAGGCCTGGAGTGCTACGACGGCACGCCCGCCGACCCCGCCTCCTACATCGCTCCCCCGGCCAAGCACCTGCTTGCTGCCTGATCCGAGAGGACACCAGTCCATGAGCACCGCCACCCTCGCCGCCTTCATCGAGCCGGACCGCCCCAAGGACCTGCTGATCAGGTTCATCACGGTCGGCGGCTCGTACGTGGACGTCACCGGCCCCGGCGAGCACACCGACAAGAACCGCTGGAACTGCCACGGCTGCGGAGACTCCTTCCAGGTGGTCCAGGGGGACTTCCTGTTCGGCATCCGGCCGGACGCCAACAACCACGCCGCCACCTGCCGCGCCATCCCGCTCAAGTGACCGCCCGCCACCTGCGCGGCGCCCTGCTGCTCGCCGCCGCCCTCCCGCTTGCCGCGGCGACGGCCACCGCCGCGCTGAGGGCCGGCCACCTCAAGCTCCACGTCGACAGGCACCGCATCGAGATCACCGCCCAGCCCCGGCCGGGCTGCCCGCGCTGCCACGGCGAGGGCGGCTGGTGGACCGGCGGCGCGAACCCGGAGATGGAGGCGTGCGGCTGCTGGTCGGACCGGCCCGAGCTGCGCGTCCGGCTTCTGCCCGCCTCGGCCTGGGACAACGAGCCCCGTTCTGAACGAGTTCTGAACGACCCGACCCCGGCCGCACCGGCCGGGGTCGGGATCGCCGGGTCGCCGTGCATCGGCAAAGGGCCGGCCACCCGCTCCCTCACCCTCTTCGAGATCAGGAGACCTCCAGCATGCATCGTCCCGCCGTCTTCGCCGCCCTGCTCGGACTGACCCGCGCCGCCAGCGCGGTCGGCGACTTTTGGGTCCAGAACGACTTCTGCGCCCGGGTGAAGGGCGCCTCCGACGACGCCCCGGTGACCTACGAGGACCCGGCCACCAAGGAGAAGACCACCCACGGCACAGCAGACGGTCGCAAGGCGTGCCTGCACCACTGCCTCACCTACACGGCCACGCAGGCGGTCGTCACCGGGCTCGGGGCCCGCGCGCTGGGCATCCGGGTCCACCCGGGCGCGGCCGCGGCCGCGCTCGCCCTCTCCTTCGGCACGCACTACATCGCGGACCGCCGGGTGCCCGGCCACGGGGTTCTGGAGAAGCTCGCCGACAAGACCGGCAAGACCAACTTCTACCAGCTGGCCTCGCACGGCATGAACGGCGCCTTCCACCTCGACAACTCCTGGCATCACGCCTGGGAGACCGTCGCCGCGCTCGTCGCCACGGCCAAGGCCACCACTCGGTGACCGGCCCGCGCCGTACGCGCATCGAACGCGTCCGCGCCGCGGCCGGGATCGCCTCGCTGGCTCTCCAGCAGATCGAGGACGACCTCAGCGCCGAAGACGTCGACCAGGAGGAGCTCGCCGCGATCCTGCGCGAGCTCATCGAGGACACCGACCCGCCCGGCGGCTTCCTCGCGGCCGTGGCGCAGCTGCTCACCACCGCCGCGACGCGAGCCGAGCAGATCGAGCCCGACCGCGACGGCGACGCCTCCTGCCCCCTGCACGAAGCCGCTGCCCTGATCACCGACAACGCCGGGCTGCGCGTGATCTGGGCTGCCCGCGCACTTCACCCCAAGGAGAATCCGCATGACCGAACCCAAGCCCGAGAGCATCCGCTACACCGCCGACGCGGTCGCGGTGACGCCGGATGGTGACAACTACGTCTCCGAGCAGCGAGCCCGGATTGCCGAGCTTCAAGCCCGCCCGGATCGGCTCACGCCGGAAGATGCGCGATGGCTTCTTGACCGGCTTGCGTGGGCGGACTGGCACCTGGAAGAGCTGCGAGACCGCATCGACGACGCCGGAAGCATGATGAACACGAGTTACGTGTCCAGCGCGATCGACTACACCCGCTGGTCCCGGGGGACCCCGCGAGGGCCTGTGATCGCTAACGCCTGTTCTTCGGGCCCGCCGCTGGACCAGGCGGCGCACCGCACGATCGGCGTGGCCGCCACCCTGGACACCACCTGGATCACCCTGCGCAAGGGCGACCGCCGGTGACGTCCGCGTGCGGCTGGGACCAGGCCGTCTTCCGGTGCGGGCGGTGCGGCATCGAGCACACCGCTACCACCGAGGACGACTACCTCAAGGCCGTCGGCGCTCACAGTGACGCCCACGCCGTGTGGGACCGGCTCAACCCCATCGAGCGCGACGGCTTCGCCTCGATCCTGCGCACCATCCTGTCCGCGCCGGACCTCGCCGTGGAGTTCTTGGCCCTCGCCGACCGGCAGGCGACGGGAGGCGACAGCCGGTGAGCACCCCCGCCATCTTCTTCGCCACCTACGCCTGCCTCGCCGGCGCGCTCATCACCCCGTTCGTGATCGCCGCCGCCCGCCGAACCATCGCCCGCATCCACGCCCAGGCCGACCAGAAGGAGCAGTGATCCCCATGCCACTCACCCTCTTCTCCCGCACCCGCACCGCCACCGAGCCGGAGCACACCTCGCAGCCGTGGCCGGAGATCGGCGAGACCTGGAAGCCCGAGGGTGTGATCGTCGCCCAGCGCTTCCTCGGGCTGGCCGGTGCCGTCGTCCTCGTCTACACCGCCGACGCCGGCGTCAACGGCACCACTTACGCCGTCGCCTGCCTGGGATGCTCGTACCGCACCCGCACCAAGGACCGGGACTACAGCATCGCTTCCGAGCAGGCGGGCGGGGAGATCGCCAACGCCCACGCCGCCCAGTGCCGGGCGCTGCCCCGCGATCTGCCCGCCCGCCCCGACGACGACACCGCCCGCGAGATCGTGCGCCGCCGGCTGAACGCGGAACGCCGCTCCGACTACGACTCCACGGTCTACCTCACCGCCTTCCACCTGGACCGCCTCGCCCTTCAGCGCTCCACCGAGTGGATCGAGGAGGAGTTGCAGCGCCTCGCGGACGAGGAGCCGGAGTTCCTGACCGCCAAGCCGCGCACCTACGGCACCGGCACCGAGTTCACGATCCTGCGCCGCGCCCAGCGCTGACCGGACGCTCTCCGTACGGCCCCGCCGCACTGCCCCCGGGCGGGCGACGGCGGGGCCGTGCGGTGTCCGTCCGGTCAGCCGAGACCGGACGACCGGCCCTCCCCGGAGGTCACCGTGCCCCTCGCCCGCCGCTCCCTCATGGACGCTGCCGCCGCCCGCTTCGGCTGGCGCCGCGCCTACGGCGACACCACACAGGTCGACGCGCTGCTCACCGAGCAGACCGAGACCGCCTACACCGCAGCCGCCGACCACGCGGCCCTGGCGACCGCGAAGAACGCCGACGTCCTCGCCGTGCAGCCCTGCGTCCTGGACGTCCGCGGCCGCGTCCTGGCCGACGTCCTCTACCTGGAGGGTGTCCTGACCGGCGCCCGCAACCGCGGCCTGCCCCCGGAGCTCATCGAGCGCCTGGAGGACGCCGTCGGCCACGGCCACGAGCTGGCCGTGCTGCTCGCGGACACCGTCCGCATCACCGCCGCCCACGCGCCCGGCCACTGAGCGCCGGGTCACGACCAGCGATGGAGGGAGATGGGCCGTCATGCCGCTTCGCTACTTCGAGGTTGACGTCCCGATACACCACAACACCAACCGCCAGCTGAAGGGCGTACACGTCTTCACCGGCGAGGCGTCGTCCAAGAGCGAGGCCCTGCGCATCGCACACGAGGTGTACGACGCGGCGCTCGCCGCGCAGCAGGCCGGCGTCGAGGTTCCCGGCAAGCAGGCCGGGGGCTGGGGAGCGCGGGGGCTTCGGCCCGACTGGGCGCTCGACTGGCGGGCCGCGCAGGCCGGCCCTTGGCACGACCCCTACAGCTGGCTCAGCCACGAGCCCTTCGAGCTGTAGGTCCGCCCCGGGACGGCCGCCAAAGGCCGGAAAACCAGTCGGCCGCCCCGGGCCACCCATCCCGTACATGACGAGAGGGAGAGACCAGTATGGCCTCCACCGTGCGCGTACAGGCCCCGATCGGGCAACGCGCCCTGTTCATCACCACGCTCGCCGTGCCGTTGACCGGCTGGACCGTGCACGCGGTCAGCCTGCACAGGAAGCTGTCCGCCGCCCGCCGCGACCCGCTCACGGGTCTGCTCGGACGCGACGGCTTCGCCGCCAAGGCCCGGCAGATCACCGACCGGTACGGCGACCACGCCCTGGTCGGGATCGTGGACCTGGACCACTTCAAGCAGATCAATGACGGACCCGGCGGGCACGCTGCCGGCGATCGCGTCCTGGCCGCCACCGCGCAGCGGCTCACCGCCTGGGCGGGCAGCCGCGGGGCGGTCGGCAGGCTCGGAGGGGACGAGTTCGCCTTCGCGGTGCGGATCGGACCCGCCCGCCGCGAGCTCCGTCTCGCCCAGCTCACGCAGCTGCTCGCGCAGCCGGTTCAGGTCGACGACGGTGTCCTGGTCGACGTCGCCGCGTCGGTCGGCGCGGCCTGCCCCGACGTCCTCGGCACTCGGGACTTGTCCCTGCTTCAGCGGGCCGCCGACGCCGCGATGTACGCGGGCAAGCACACCGGCCGCGCGGTCCTCGCCGGGCTGCAGCACGTCACGGTGCCGTCCATCAACGGACGCCGCGCCGGACGGTCGGGCACCCACACCCTGGGGCGGGCGGCATGAGCGAGACCCTCACCGTCGACGTTGAAAGAGGACCTGGTCCACGAGGTCCTGCGTCGGGCGCCACGGCCCGAGCTGGCCGTTCAGCCACGGGATGGGAAGCGCGAGCTCCTGGACCCGCGCCGCGGGCCGGGTTGCCCATCTCCCCCACCGGCCGCCCCAGCTCGCGAGCGGCGGCCTTCAGGCCCATCGCAGCCGGCATAGCCTTCCATCTGTGCATCGCCCTGATGATGGGCCTGTGGAGTTTCGCGCTCGCGATGGTGGCGGGCCTCCTGTTGCTGTGCCTGCCACTGGGCGGCCATATGCGTCTGCGCGAGCCGCGTACTGATCACGGCTCCTCCGCCCAGCAACCGCGCAGCAAGGCGAGGACCTCGGATTCCGAGACACCGGCCTCGCGGGCTGTGGTCACCAGCTGACTGGCGACTTCACGGAGTCGTGCCTGCGCCGGGGCAGCGATCACCACCGCGCCCCGGCCACGCCTGAGGTCGATCAGACGCTGATCGCGCAACTGCTGGTATCCGCGTAGGACGGTATGGATGTTGACCTCAAGCAGCCGCGCCACCTCCCGGGCAGCAGGCAGCCGATCTCCGGGGCTCAGAGCGCCCTGGGCCAGCGCCCGTCGCACGGAGGCCGCAACCTGGTCTGCCAGCGGGACAGCGGAGCCGGCGTCAATACGAATCAGCATCTCAGCGGTCCCGTCGAGCATCCTCGGCCAGCAAGTCGCCCAACAGTCCGGCCGCCGTCGCGGCATCATTTACCGCCACGACGAACTGCCCGCCGTCCTCCAGCTCCAGCCACACTGCTTGCCCGGACCGCAGCGCAAGTCCACGCCTTCCCTTGGCGACGCGGTACCCCCAGCCTCCCAGGTCTTGCAACGGCCGAACCTCCGCGGCCCATGCCTTGTCGATTCGCTGAAGCGGGATGTGTACCCGAGGCACGCCAAACAACGGCGGCCGGACAGTCAGTCCTCCACGATGAACGCTTACTCGAGCGCCGGCCATCACTGCAATCAACAGGCCCACCGGCCACAGCCAGAAGCCGGGGTTCCAGCCGATCACACCAGCAGCCACGGCGGCGACCGCGCCGAAAAGCCCAACGACCGTCACCCACCGTGGCCCGATATTGCGAATCCAGACAGCCGTCTCACCGCGCCGCAATCCCACGGAACCCGAATCAGCCGACTGACCCGCGCCAACAGAGTGCTCTCCGGGCAACAGCACCCACGCCCCACCAACAGCGGCCACGGCCCCCCCTGCGGCGACGGCCACGTGCCACAACGGCATCTGCACGTCGTCGGAGGTGGCGGCGGCAGCATTCACCAGCACCAAGACGGAGAACAAGTACCCCAGGGAAACGGCTGCCGCCACAGATGTGGCGTACAGCGTCCGCAGGGTGAGAGACCCCCGTACCGCGCTCCGGGACAACCCCACGCCGAGGGTGAGCAGAGTCAGCTCGGATAGCAGCAGCATCTGCACCGGAGAGGCGGACCGATTGACTTCTCCCCCCTCGTCGAAGTGCACCGCCATGGGGCCCGGCAGGTCCTGCCACGACACGGCGAACACCACAGCCACCAACAGTGCGGCCACCAGGCAGGGCAGACCAGCGCACCACTGCCAGGGGCTGATATTCCGACCACGGGACGTCTGCTCAGAGCGATTCATGAAACCCCTCCTCAGCGCTATTGTTTGTGTAGCACTAGAACAACTAGATGTTATGTTTAACGCCGTCATCCTGACCACTCGGTTCTGGCCACATACGCGACAAGAGGACGCCGAGCCGTTTGAACCAATCGGAAACTGATGAGAAAGCCTGGAAGACCTCCACGTTGGCTGCTGTGATGACGGAGAGGATCCCGCCTATCGTCACGACCAGCGCATCCCGATCGCGGACAGCAGCTCCATCCGCTCCGGTGTCAGCGTCGCCGCCCGGGAGCGCTGATTCCCGATCCAGGCACCCAGCTTGTGCTCCCGCTCCTCCTGGTCCTCGCCGACGATCCGCTCGACGTGCTTCCTGGGGACCTGGAGGTGTCCCTCGCGCTCGTAGAACTGCTTGGCGGCCTCGTAGTTCATCGCCCACTTGTCGGCCTGCGTACGGCGCGGCGGCGGCTTCTCGTCCTCGGCTGCGGGCTCGATCCCGAGGACCTGCTCGCACATCCACTGCTGCACGGTCGTGAGCTGATCCCAGCCGAGCCGCACGGACTGCACCCACCGCCCGAGATCCTCGCCCTGGCGCACGACGTCACCCGCCTCGGTGGGCAGCGCCTCGCCCGCGTCCAGGTGCATCCGGACCAGGTGGAAGCACCGCTGCCACGTCACCGGCCAGCTCGGGCACCAAGAGGCGTCGATCTCCTCCAGCTGCTCGCGCCGCTCGTCCGACAGCGCCCCGGCCGACGACTCCACCGGCAGCCCTTCGGCACGCCGCTGCTCGATCTCGGCAGCCTTCCGGGCGGCGGCCCGCGCGTTCTTCAGAAAGATCCCCACCCGGTACCCCTGGTGGGTGGCGTCCAGCGGGGCCAGGAGGTGCCCGTGTTCGGCTGCCCACCCGCGCGCGGCGGACAGGCCCTCCTCCCACGCGACGTCGAAGTGGCTCCAGATCATGCCGAGCTTCTCCAGCTGCGCGACGCGGTCTTCGTCCATGTCGCCGCGGGCGTAGAACCTCCTGGCGTCGGCGGTCCACTGCCCGAGCGGGAACCCGGCGAGCGAGGCCGGCCACCCCGCGCCTTCCGCCTCCTGGTCGTCGACGGCGGGCACCCGGAACGTGAACGGCACCTTCAGGTCGCCGTGCTCGCGGGCGTAGATGACAGCTGCCTCCACGCCCCGCCGCCAGTGCTCGTGCTCCGGGTTGAGGACCCGCAGGTTGATGAACGCGGCGAGCGCGGCCGGGTCGCGGGGCGTGCTGAACTTCAGCAGGGCCTTGGCGGGGGCGCTGACGCCTCCGGAGCCCTCACCGCTCCCACCCGTGCTCTTCCCGTTCTCGTCCTTGCTGACGGGCTTGTAGCGGCTCGGGGCCTGCTGCTCCGCGAGGCTCTCCACAATCCGCGCGTCGTGCGCCCGCAGCGCCTCCAGGAGCTTGGCGAGCCCGCCGAACGCCCGGCTCGTCAGCATGTTGTCCGCAGTCTCGCCCGGCCCGAGCAGCACGGGCACCACGAGTGAGGCGACCTTGCCCTCGCCGGGCTGCATCCGCAGGGCCCGGCCCACGGCCTGGACGAGGTCGGGCATCGATCCGCGCACGTCGGCCCAGTACACGGAGTCGCAGTTTTTGGTGTCTACGCCCTCGCCCAGGACCTTCACCGAGCACAGGAAGCACTTCTCCACCACGGTGCCGTCCGTGGCGATCCCGGCCGCGAACTCGCCCAGCAGCCTGCGCCGGTGGAGCGGCTTGTGGTCGCCGCACAGCCAGTCCGCCCAGATCGTCTTCGGGTACAGCTCCGGGTCGGCGGCGTGCAGCTGCGCGGCGACGTCGGGAAGGCCGGCCGCGAACGCTTCGGCCTCGCGGATCTGGTGGTGGAAGACGAGCGTGCGCCGGAAGTTCTCCTCCGCCGACGCCTTCACCAGGGCGGTCTGCAGGGCAGCGAGCCGCGCCCCGCGGACCTCTGCCGACCGGCCTTCGGCGCCCAGGAGCTGTGCGGCCTGGAGCGCGGTGTCGGTGACGTCCACGCATACGACCTGGTAGGGGGCACAGATTCCCCGGTCGATGGCGTCCGAGAGGGTCAGGGTGAAGCAGCGGCTGCCGAAGGGGCCCTCCGGGTCGTCTTCCATGCTCGCGACCAGCTCACCGGGCGCGCCGGCCTCGTCCTCGTCCCCGAGCTGCCACAGCCGGGGCGTGGCCGTCATGTAGAGGCGGCGCAGGGACGGGATCTTGCGGTTGTCGTGAACGACCGCCCACGGCTTCCCGATCCGGCCCGAAACGCGGTGGGCTTCGTCCACCACGATCAGGTCCCAAGCCGCGAGGCCCCCGGCGTGCGCCCGCTCCAGCGTGCCCAGCCCGAGGCTGGCGTACGTGGCGTACACGGTCACCTTGTCCAGGCCCCGCGTCCACTCCACCAGCTCGTCCACGTCCGTGGTGTTGGGGAAGGACACCTCCTCGCCCCGCAGCGAGGACACCCCGATCATCGGCCCCCTGCGGCCTCCCTCGCGCCACGCGGCCTCGGTCTGGGCGAGCAGGTCCAGGGAGGGCACGAGCACCAGCACGCGGCCCGCGTGGAGCTCCTCCGCGCTGCGGACCGCCACCCGGGTCTTCCCGGAGCCGGTCGCCATGATCACCTGCGTTCGAAGCCCTCGTTCGGGCACAAGCGATCTTGCAGGCAATTCAAGGGCACGCACGACCGCGTCAATGGCTTCTCGCTGGGCTGCCTCGCGCTGGTCAACGCGGTCTGTGCTCGACATATTCGCCTGCCTTCTCTTGGGGTGCCGTCCGGTCGATGCGAGCGGCGGGAAACGGGAAACCTGCACGTAGAGGAGCTGTGAGGGCTACGGTTGGACGGATGCGATCGGCTCGGTGCTCTGCCTCACCAGAGCACCGGCAAGGCCGTGGGATGGATCTCGATATCGCTCCGGAGGGGTCCGGGGTGGTGTGCTCTGAGTCCATAGCTTATCTCGACTCCAAAAATGAAGCACACGGAATCCCGAGATTCCCTCTAACGTGGCCGAAAGCTGCTAGTCTTGCCTTATCGCAAGCGAATCCACGGCCTTGACGGCCCCTCAGTCCCCGCCCCCTCTCCGGGTGGCCGGCCCCCGCGTCCCCGTCACCCGCCCGACTACCTGTCACCTCCCCTTCCTCTTGCTGCTGCTCGGGCCGCAGGCCCGTGGGTGGGCCGCGCGGAGCGTGGCGCGCCCCGTGGTACGGCGGGTGACGTGGGGTCAGGCGGTGGTGTGGCGGGTGGCTGGAGCGCAGCGGAGGCCACCGGTCGGCCGGAGGCCGGCCCCGGGCCGCAACGCGGCCCGGCTGCCCTTCCCTTGGCGGTGCGCGCGGAGCGCGTGCCGCCAGGCGGTGAGCGGAGCGAGCCGCATCCGCTCACGCGGAGCGGGAGCGGCCGGGGAGCGCAGCGACCCGGCTCGCTGTGACGGGCGCAGCCCGGAGGGACCCGCTCCGCGGG
>NZ_JBVJFP010000040.1:0-18119 GCF_055587785.1 Streptomyces sp. NPDC046379 | reverse complement strand
CTGGATCGCCGCATGGAACACCGACCCCAAACCCTACGTCTGGACCAAGCCCGCAGACCAGATCCTCGAACGTCTCGCCAGCTATCTGAATAGAAATCCTGACTCAGAAGACTAGGGTCCGTCTTCAAAGATGATCATGTGGTGGATCATGGTGGGGTGGTACGTCGTCATGAACTCACCGATCAGGAATGGGAGTTGCTCGCTCCGCTGATACCGCGGGCCGCGACGGGACGGCCCCGTGTGGAGGACCGGCAGGTCATCAACGGGATGGTCTACGAGATCCGCACCGGCATCTCGTGGCGTGACCTGCCGGAACGCTGCGGGCCTTGGCAGACGGTCTACCCCCGCTTCCGCCGCTCCGCGATCGACGGCGTGTTCACCCGGGCCCTGCAGCAGATCCAGGCCCAGGCCGACGCCGCCGGGGACATCGACTGGCTGGTCCAGATCGACTCCACCATCGTCCGCGCCCACCAGCACGCCGCCGTCACCGGCCGAAAAGGGGAGACACCGGCAGGACGAACCGGACGATCACGCCCTCGGCCGATCCCGGGGCGGACTGACCACCAAGGTCCATCCCGCCTGCGACGGCAAAGGCCGTCCTCTGGCCCTCCTCCTCACGCCGGGCCGGTGCTATGACAGTGCAACCATTCCAATCCAATAGCCGTCGAGAAGACGGAACACCCCCGCATCCCATACGTGGAAACCGCGGACCATCACCGCGGGTGCGGGGAGCAGGGTCGGTAAGCTGGGGCGGCGGCCAGCAGGTTGCTGCGCGGCGCGGGCTTCCACAGCAACGGCCACACCGGCCCGACCTGGACCTACGGCTCACCGACTAGAGCGAGCGCATCCGCCTCGGTGACACCTTCTTCCACAACGGCGCCCTCGGCCTGTCCGCGAAGACAACTGCCGGTGTCGACATGGGATTTGCCCGCGAGCCCGGGGGCACGCTGAACTCCATGACGACCGGGGGCAGGACGTACTTCTATTTCACGGACGCCTTCGGCAGCGTGGTCGCCCTGGCGGACGCGGACGGCAACAGGGTGAACACCTACACCTACAGCCCCCGCAGCGTGCGCATCCTCGCCCAGTCATACGAACCGGTCGCCCAGCCCTACCGCTTCGCACTACCAGGACCCCACCGGCCTCTACCACTTCCAGGCCCGCTACTACGACGCCAACATCGGCCGCTTCACCCAGCCCGGCCCTTCGGGCCAAAAGAAGAACCTTTACCTCCACGCCAAAGGCGTCCCCGTCAACCGCATCGACCCCAATGGGCTCCTCAGCGCGGGTTCTGTGTTGAACGCGGTTGGGGTGGCGAACGACATCGACACAGTAGGACGGATATGGAATGCCGGCCTCGAAGGAGAATGGGGCAAGGCCGCTGGAATGGGCTTCGGGCTTGCCGTAGGAAAGTCGGTTGAAGTCACGTGCATCGGTGCGGCTGCATACGTCGGTGGACCCACCGACGCAGGTGCGGCAGCGGTTCCATGCATGGTTGCCGGTGAAGCTGCGGGTTCATTCGCAGAGGACACCACCGTGGACGCGTGGTCATAAGCAGACACCTCGGGGGAGCCGTTTCGAGCGGCTCCCCCTCCGACACGAAGGAAAAAATGTGTTTGTAGCAGCTCTGCACCAAGTCGCCTCAGAGGGAAAGGGACGATGGATACCGGAAGGATGGGCGCTGCCCATATTATTCATTGCGCTGGCCGTCGCGGCGATTGCGGCGGTAGCTGCCCGCTCCCGACAGAAACGCAAATAGGACGTTGCGCACTATGGGCGGCTTCCTCATAGTTACTGGTTGTATCCTCTCACTAGCGTGGGGCATCGCCGAGCTATCGAAGCTCACTTCGGTCTCCATGGGTGCTTCATTTATCCTCGCAGGCTTGGCTTCCATGAACAAAAGAAGATCGTGAAGCAGTCCGCGTCAAACGCGTGGTATCCATGACGACCGGGGGTAAGACGTACTTCTATCTCACGGACGCCATCGGCAGCGTGGTCGCCCTGGCGGACGCGGACGGCAACAAGGTCAACACCTACACCTACAGCCCCCGCGGCGTACGCCTCCTCGCCCAGTCATACGAACCGGTCGCCCAGCCCCACCGCTTCGCACTACCAGGACCCCACCGGCCTCTACCACTTCCAGGCCCGCTACTACGACGCCAACATCGGCCGCTTCACCCAGCCCGACCCCTCGGGCCAGGAGAAGAACCCCTACCTCTACGCCGAAGGCGACCCCGTCAACCGCATCGACCCGACCGGGCTTCTTTCCCTGTCGGACGTTGGTGACTTCCTCGAGAGCACCAACGACATATGGGGAGCGGTCACTGGTTCTATAGCGGGCATCGGTGCTGCGGCAGAGACCGGGATCGTTGCCGCTGCCAGCACCTTCGGGCCCTGGGGTACGGCTGCTGCGGTCGGTGTCGGATGCGTCGTAGGCGGTGCAGCCGGGTACGCGAACGCGGAACTGATCACGTACGGCTGATCAGGAATGCTAACGGCAAGGCCTTCGGGCTGCTGAACGTGCATGTAGTCGCTGCGGTGGAGGACTGGATGCCGCCTACCACCGCAGCGACGCACCAACGACTCCACGCCCATCTCCAGGGCATCAAGACCGGCAGCCAGGTCAGCAACTCATTCAGACGGGACCGGGGTGGACAGATGAGTGATAAGACGAAACTCGTGGCATTCGTGATCGTCGGGTTCGTGGTTTCTGCGATTGTTCTTGTCTATGGACTGCAGACCGGAGAAGTAGTCCCCCTCGCGCTCGCCGCCGTGGGCTTTCCCTCAGCCTCCGTGCTGACTTTTCTTATGATCCGCCACTCCAGTAGGGGCTCGTAGATCCCCTATTCTCGTGACGGGCGAACGTGAGGACCGTTAACGCAATCGGGTGGTGGCTGGCTCAACAGTGGCAGCCGCCACTGCGTGCACTGTGCAGAAGCTGGCATCTCGCCCGCAGGCCCAGGACAGTCCCGCCAGTTCCCTGCGTCAGGGCCCTGCTCTCCCGAAGCTGCCACGAAGTGACAAGTAACTCAGGGTGTCGTTATGGCCTTGGTTTCCGTACGGGGTTCTGGCACTTCGGGGCCGGTGAGGGTAGCGAAGTCGGCGTGAGCCTGCTCGACGGCTTCTGGGTACGCCTCGCGCTTGGCATGCTCGGCGAGCGCCCGGTAGATGCTGGCCACCGATGGGCTCTGCCCCTTGCGCTTGCCGGTGGGGATGATCAGGTCGGGCTGGATCTGCTCGACGGGCTCGCCGCCCGCGCGGCGCCGCAGCACGGTGTGGAGCATGTCGTCGGTGATGACCGGTGGCCGGCCGCCGTGCTTGCCCTTGCGTGCTGCGGTGTCGAGCCCTTCGAGTGTGGACTCGCGGATGTTCTCCCGCTCGGTCTCCGCCATTGCGGCGAAGAACGCGAACAGCAGCTTGCCGGGGCCGGTGGGGTCGTAGATGCCGGGCAGGGGCCCGGCGAGCATCTCCAGGACCAGGCCGTGGGCGGTGAGGTGGTCGGCGAGCGCGGTGAGTTCGGCGGCGTCGCGGCCGAGGCGCTTCATCTCGTACACGGTGAAGATGACCCGGCAGTGCGGAGCGTGCGTCTTGACCTCCCGCGCGGTCCACAGCGCCTCCTCGAACTTGGGCCGTACGCGGATGCGAGTGCTGATCTTCTCGCTGAAGATCTTGTCCCTCGGGATGCCGTGCTTGGCGAGCGCGTCGAGCTGGGAGTCGAGTTCCTGCCCGAGGGTCGAGCCGTGGGCGTAGCCGATGCGGATGTCCGCGCTCGGCAGGTCCGGGTCGATCGGCGCGGGCGGCGGGGTACCCGGCCGCCACGGCCGGCCCGGACCGCGGTCGGCCGGGGTCGGTACCCGCAGTGCCTTCTTCAGCCGGGACACCAGGGTGAAGCGGCGGGTGTGGTAGGCGGAGGCGACCGCGCCGCCGCGCGAGCGGCACGGCGAGCCGGGCTGGGCGTCACACTTCGGACAGGCGTGCTGTTCGACGTCGTCCGCATCCGACCGGTCGGTTAGCGAGGGCTGCTGAGGGGCCGTCATGGGCCTGAATTTTCGCACAATGCAAGTTTCAGAAGGGGGTCCGTCCCACTTTTGAGCGAGAACGGGTTCTGAGAGCGAATCCGGGATCGACGCAAGTCCGGCGGCTCACGTTTGATCTTGCTCGCGCAAAGGACCGTTTGCGAGAACTCCTCAGGGGGTCCACTCCTTCGCGTGCAGGTTCGCTGTCTCCCTGCCCACGGCGCCCGACGGTGGCGTGTAGTGACGCACCAACATGGCTTCACGTGTCAGCCAGCCATTTGATGCGGACCGCTGGGTTCCGCAGCCGCGATTTGGCCATTCATGCGTGATCTTGTTGTGGAGAACCTTTGACCTACGCATGATCAATCAGTGATCTCGGGCAGCACAAGAGCCGCACCGGTTGACTCAAGGGGAGGGAAACACTCATGCGCAGGATCAAGGCGATAGCCGGCATAGCGCTGGCCATCGGCATCGCGGTGCCCACCACCAGTGCCATGGCGCTTAGCGTCACCGGCGGTGGCGTCACTGCCACCAGCCCGTGGAACAGCGACAGCGGGCTCATCTCCGTCTACGACGGCAGCAGCGACGGTGACCCGGGCAAGGCCCTGTACTACCGGCAGGACAGCGCCGGTACCGAACGCACGCTGTGGAACCACAGCGGTTACGGAACTCGCGTGATCTCGGGTGACGGCTCGAAGGTCATCAAGTTCAAGGCGTGCGACGAGAACGACTGGGCTGAGGACGACTGCTCGGGTTGGGTCGCCCCGTAACCTGGCCTCACCGCCACCGTCCGCCGGGTAAGCCGCACCACGGTTTGCCCGGCGGTACCCGTTTCCTCTTCAGCTTGCCTTCTTCAAGAATTCGGACGTGCTGTGACCCCCACACCGCCGCTGGGCGATGGCCTTCGGGTAAAGGGCTTGACCTATCAGGTCGAAGACCGCGTACTGCTCAACAATGTCGACCTCACCGTGGCTCCAGGGGAGTCCGTGGCCATCACGGGGCCCAGCGGGTCAGGCAAGTCCACACTCCTGATGTGCGTACTCGGCCTGATCAAGCCCGACTCCGGCACGATCACCGCTGGAGGGCACCGTCTGACCGGTCTGCTGCCCGGCGCCCTGGCCAAGGCCCGCCGTAAACACCTCGGCATGGTTTTCCAGTTCGGCGAGTTGCTTCCCGAACTGACGCCCGTGGAGAACGTCGCACTGCCTATGCTCCTGGACGGCTCCGACCACCACCAGGCCTACGACGCCGCCACCCGGCTCCTGGATGAACTCGATGTTCCCCACGGCACCACCCCTACGGGGATGCTCTCCGGCGGAGAACGCCAGCGCACCGCAGTGGCCCGGGCCCTGATCGCGCAGCCGCCAGTGCTGCTGGCGGATGAACCAACTGGTGCACTCGACCCCAAAGCGCGTGAGAACGTTGCCGACCAGCTCTTCCGAATCTGCCGCGAACGCAATTGTGCGCTCCTGGTCGTCACCCATGACCCCTCCATCGCCGAACGCGCCACGCATACGTTTCAGTTGCAGGAGAGCACTCTCGTCCCCACTCACCGAGGAACGCCAGCGTGACCGGCTCGCACCCCGCCCAGACCCGCCGCCCGGGACGACTGTGGATCCAGCTCCTCAGAGTCGGTCTGGCTGCGTCACGAACGACGCCCGGCACGCGACTGCGCTTTTGGGCATTGATGGCAGCTTCGGCGGCCATGGCCCTGACGGCCCTGGCGTTTACCACCACCACCGCCACGTTCGACGGGCGTACCCAGCGCGACACTGCCCGCGGGCCCATTGTGACCGGCAGCGCCCAACAAGCCACCGCCCTGTGGAAGGAAGCCGTCGATTCCTTCGGCACCTCACCACACGGCGTCATCTACATCGAGCCGCTCGCACCCAAGAGTCCTCCACCACCAGGGCTCTCCCGCTGGCCCCGCCCCGGCGAAGCTTTCTTCTCTCCGGAGCTGGCCCGGGCAGCTGAGGACTACGACAGCCTTGACCGTTACGGCCACTACGCGGGAACCATCAACTCGCAGGGGCTGAGGTCCCCCTCCGAGCGTATGGCCTACGTCCGTCCGGCCCACCCGCCGGCTGACCCCACAGCAGAGTCCTGGCAGTACATCACCGGCTTCGGTCAACTCTTCCCGATGAACCAGGAGACCTATCCTCACACAGCGGTCGAAACCGGCGGTGCTATCGCCGTCCTGATGGCCGTACCAGCCCTGGCATTGCTGGTTGTGGCCACCCGCGTCGGATCAGCGACCCGTGACCGCCGAAGCCAGCTCATCAACGCCCTGGGCGCCTCTTGGGCCCATCGAGCCTTGATCAACATCGGGGAGGCCTTCGTGCCGGCCGCAGCCGGAACCCTCGTCGCTCTCATCCCGGCCGCACTGCTGCTGGCCACCGATGTCCGCCTGCCTGGCACCGGCTACATCATCAACACAGCCGACACGCGCCGCACTTGGCCCGAACTGATCGGCGCACTCGCCGTATCCCTGGTCCTTACCCTGCTGCTCGTCGTGATCCTGCACCGGGTGCAACGCTCCAAGACGGCCACCCGGCCAAGCACATCCACTTCACGGCTGCCGAAATGGCGCCTGGCCCTGTGCGTGGTCGGCGTCCTGGCGATCGCCTTCAGCCAGTACGCCCCCAAGGGCCCGGACGTCGCTATCTTCCTGGCTGGCACCGTCCTGATGTGGGCCACGCTGCCCTCAGTGATCGCCCAGCTATCCATCGCCAACGGCAAACGCATCGCTGCCAGCGGCTACCGCAACGGGAATCCCGGACGGCTTGTCGCAGGCCGCTGGACCGCAGCGCACCCGGGCGTCCTGGTGCGTCTCTCCGTGGTCTTCATCATCGGCATCGGCCTCATCAGCCACCTACAGGTCTGGAACAGCCGCCTGGGAGACAGCGCCGCCGCCGCACAGCGGATCACCCAACGCGTCGGCGACACCCTTTACACCGTCCACAGCAGCGCCCTCACCTCCGGCGCCGTCAAGAACTTCTCACGCAACCTTCCCGACGGAACGCATCTCCTGGTCGCGACCACCCACCCTGAAGGCGACCATCCTCGCATCGACCTGGCGGGAGCCTGCCCCGACCTGAAGTCCCTGCGCCTGCCCTGCCCGGCCACCGCACAGCAGGTCACCACGCGCGATCCCCGGCTGGAAGAACTGGCCCGCCCCTACGCAGGCAACCTCACTGTCCGGGCCGTCAACGGCGAATTGCCCGTCAGCCAGATCAACGGGTCCCTCATCGTCACCACCGATGAACCCGGACACCGTGCCGAGATCGAGAAAGCCGCCTACGCTGCCCACCCTGGTATCAACGTCGACACGCCTGGAGAAACCTGGGTGATCGGCGCCCAACAGAAGAACAATCTTAACAACTGGCTCTTCCTCTTCGGCGGCACCGGCCTGGCACTGCTGCTCGTGGCGGGGCTGATCAGCGCCGCCGCAGAGTTCGTACGCATCAGGGCGGGGCTGGCACCATTGAGCGTTCTGACCGGCAACGACCAGGTCTTTCGTACGATCGCCCTGTGGTACCTGACTGTGCCGCTGCTGACCGCGACCGCCCTCGCGACCTTCATCACCAACTGGCACTCACTGTTTTTCGTCATCTCCCTGCGTGAGGGCAGATTTTCCTGGCCAGTCCTGGCTACCGCAGCCACTGGCTTCTCCCTGGCCGCTGTGGCCATCGGCCTCCTCGCGGCGCATTCCGCCCGCCGTGCCGCACCATTCTGGAGACCAAAAGCAGACTGAGTGGGCTGCTTGGGCTGCCCGGGTTTCGTAGAAACCGGTGATTGTTTCAGGGCAGTCTGCGGAGTGGGCTGTCGCCACCTTCCTTGTGAGGTGGCGAGCCGGAGCTGCCCGGATCCAGTAAAGGTGTCCGGGTGCCCGAACCGCTGCTCCTGCTCACCCGCGACATCGCGAGCGGCTTCACCACCCGGATGGACAACCGCACCCGCGCCACGTCAGGTGACCTCTCCTGACGTGGCGCCGCACGTGCTCCAGTGGCCCGGGCGGGCTGCGTACGGCCCCGCCCAGGCGTCCGGGATATTCAGCGCACCCACTTGTATTTGTCGTCCGGGCCCCATCCAGTGCCGCGGTCGCAGTTGAGCAGCTCATTGATCTCGTCCTCGCTGAGGACCTAACGCATGTCGTCCATGCTCCTCATGATGCCGACGCGGCCCGCAGGGTACGCCGCTGGCTTGACAGTCTCCGTGTCGGGTGCAGTGCGGGGGCCGGGAACGGCCGCCCCGAGGGCCAGGCCAAGCCGGTTGTTCATGTCCAACTCGAATCGGCCGTAGGGGTTGATGTGGGTCCAGAACAGCGGGGACAGGGCCCGCCGGTCCGCGTCCGTGAGCCGGTTTTGCCACTTCTCCTCGCTCAGGATGTCCTGGAGGAGCAGGGTGTTGACGTGTACCAATGCCGACTGGAGCAAGTGCAGGGCGAGCATGGAGACCTCCTGGGACTCTTTGTCGGAGCCGGTCAGGTCGCCGTCCTTGCCGTAGAACAGGTCGTGGTTGGCGGAGTTCCAGTTCTCCACGACCTGGAGGCCGTCGTTGATCTCGCGCCGCAGGTCCGCGTCGGCAAGGTAGTCGCAGATGAACGCCGTGCGTACCGCCCGGCCCAGTTCCTCGATCGCCCGGTACGTCGGATGCTTGGGTCCGCCGCGGGTGAAGCGCCGCAGGACCTGCTCGGCCTCGGCGGTGCCCAGGCGCAGGGCGGTGGTGTACTTCACGATCTGGTCGTACTGCTGGCGGATCAGGTCCCAGTCGATCGTCTTGGTCGACAGCACCGGCGCCAGGTTGGGCCACTTCTCGTCCTGTCCGGCCGCCGGCCGGTACAGGCGCGCGGAGCCGACGTTCTTCAGCCTGGGGAGCAGGTTGAAGCCGAGCATGTGGGCGAAGGCGAACCCGACGATGGAGGCGCCGTGCGTGTCGGTGTACTGCCGGTCGATCTCCACGTCCGTGCAGTGCCGCAGCACGCCCTCGATCATCGCGGCGACCTCGGAGGCCGAGCAGGACTTGAGCTGGCTGTAGACGCAGAGCGACTTCTTCTCGACGTGCCAGTAGATCATCACTCCGGGGCCGCGGTACCGCTGGTGCCACTCGGTCATGAAGTTCGAGGACCAGGAGCCGAACTTCTTGGAGTCGCTCGCACAGGCGGTGCCCTCGCCCCACCACGCCTGATCGCGGGCGGAGAAGGTGGCGTTGACCAGCCGCACCAGCGCCGCGCGCAGGTTGGTCCGGTTGACGAACAGGTGCCGTACGCGGCGCAGGACGGCCTCGCTCTCGCCGTGCTTGCCGGTGACCGCGACCCGCTTGATGCCCATGTTCGTGCCCAGCGCGAACAGCACTAGCAGCAGCCGGCGCCGCAGCACCGCTTTCGGTACCGCCTCCCTGGTGGCGACCGAGGTGAACTCGCCGGTGAAGCCGGTGGCGAACTCGGCCTCCTTGAGGATGTCGATCAGGTCGATGGTGCCCCAGCGGCGCTCGATCTCCGCCTTCAGCGCGACAAGGTTCTCCGGCTCCTCCTGCTTGCCCGGCGGCGAAACCTTGATCCACGGCTCACCGTGCCGCTTGACGATGTCCACCCCGCTCGTGGTGCCCAGCGCCAGCGCGGTGTCGAAGCGGGTCAGGGCCTCCCGCAGCCGCTTCTGGAGGGTCTCGATGAACTTTTCCGGGTCCTGCGGTTGGCGGATCGCGTCGTAGTGCACATCGCGGTTGTCCTCGAAGTCCGGCGGCAGATCGTCCTCCGGGTTCCGCCATCGGTCCGCCACCGGCACCCAGATCTCCCGGCGCCGCAGGGCGTCCCGCAGCGCCACGAGCACGCACAGCTCGTACGGGATGCGCTCGACCCGGCCGCGCTCGTCCACGACCGCCTTGCGCCACTCCTCGCGCACCACCCCCGCGAGTGGGATCTTCTCCGCCTCGTCGAAGAACGCCCCTTCCTTGGCGATGGGCTGATCCAGGTACCGCTTGAGCAGGTCGATCGCGTCCATCACCGGCCGGTAGGCGGTGTTGTTGCACTTCAGCTCCAGCGCGTTCAGCAGTGGCGAGAGCATCCGCCGCCAGTGGTTGGAGTACGACGAGCGCAGCACCGTCCGCACCCGGGCCCGGTAGCGCGCCTCATTCGCCGCGGCTTCCGCCGCCAGGGCCTTCAAGGTGGACTCCCCGGCCACCGGATAGATCACCTTGCGGACCGTGCCGCCCGGCTCCGCGACCGCCGCTTCCGCGAGCCGCAGCAGGATACCCTCCTTGCCGCGGACCCGCTTGAGCTCCTTGTTGAACTCGCCCTCGACCTTCTTCTCCGCCCGCGTGTTGATCTTCTGCACGAGCTGGATGAAAAGCTCCACCAGCGAGCCGGTGATCTCCGTCTCCCGCACGTGGCACAGCGTCGACAGCAGCGTGTACCGCACCGGCCCCGCTGCTGCCCGCAGGTCCGAGGGATACTCCTTCGCCGCCCGTGCCCGCCAGGCCGCCACCAGCTTCTCCGACACGTCCCCGAACAGCTCCGGCGGCAACTGGAGCCCGCGCACCCGCTGGAGCTTGTTCACCTCCGCCAGCAGGCTGTCCAGCCCCAACGCGCCCGGGTCCGCCTTCAGCTCGGTGAAGAACGTGCCCCCACCGCCCGCGCTCTCCTCATCCGCTCCGGCGTCCTCGGCGATCAGGTCGTCCAGCCGGGACCGAGTCGCCGCTGACAGCCGGCCCACGGTGGCCGCGCAGAACCGCTCCTCGAAGGTGCTGACCGCCGAGCCCACCAGCCGGGCGATACGCCCGGGCGTCGGCGGCTCCAGCCGGTCGTTGCGGCAGCGGGCCACCACCGCCTCCGCGAGCCGGTCCTGGTTCAGCTCCACCCCGCACAGCTCGACCGCCAGCCACTCGGCGAGCTGGGCCTGGTCCTCCTTGGTGCACTCACGGAAGCCGAACGCGCCCCGGATCTCCGTCCGGTGCCGCTTGATCGCCCGCCCCGACCAGTCGTACGCGGCCCACTCCTCCGCGGGCACCTTCACCTGCTGAGCGACGTAGGACACCGCCGGCACCGGAATCTCCCCAGCGTCCTCCGGGAACCGGGCCTCAACCTCGAAGAACTTCAGCAACAGCGCGAACCCCAACCGGTTCGCCCCCGACTTGTTCCGCAGCCGCTCCTGGTCCTCCTCCAGCAGCGTCCAGACCTCGATCAGGTCCTCCGGCTCCCACTCCTGCCGCACCCCAGGCTCCTTCCGGTCGTCATGACCGGACCAACCTCGCCGAGTAGGTCCCTCGATGAGCCCAGAAGATCCAAAACTCTGACAAGCAGACCCCAGATCCGCTACAGAGAGCTACTTGTCACTTCGTGGCAGCTTCGGGAGGACAGGGCCGTCAGCGGCGTGTGCACCTCCCGATCGCAGACGGAGAGTCCTGCTGATCCCCTCGTCAGAACTCGTGCCACCGTCGTGGAGTCGTCACCACGGTTCCCTGGGGCTCACACGAAGGCGCCCCTGGCCGCCGAGGCGTGGACCACGGCGGCCGATGTACCGTCGGCGAGGAGGCCGGTGATCCGGAAGTACGACGTCTGGCCGAGCTGCATGGGCACGTATGCGCGGTGGATGCGGCCCGGTACCGCCGTGACGGAGGCGACCTTTTCGTATGCCCTGGTGGTCGCGTTCCAGCTCTCCACGCGGTACGTGGTGATGCCGGCGCAGGCCGTCTCGTCGGAGCAGGACCACTCCAGGCGGCCGCCGGTACCGGCCATGTTGGCGGTGTCGAGGACCGTGAGCGGGCCGGTGTCGTCGCCGCGGGCGTCGTCGGGCCTGTTGTCGAGTTCGGTGGTGGTGACGGTGGGGGCCTGGTCGAGGGCGATGTGGTTGGCCCACTCGTCGACCGCCACGACGAGGAAGGTCACCGTCTCGCCGTCCGCCGGTCCGGCGCACAGCATCGCGTTCGGCAGGGCGGTGGGCCTGCTGGGGTCGACGGCGTCGGCGCACCCGGTGCTGTTGTAACCGGTGCTGCCGTCCGGTCGCCGTACGACCCGGGTGGCGCTGTAGCGAACGCCGCTCTCGGCGGGGGCGTCCCAGCTGAGCAGGACGCCGTCGGCGCGGGGCGTGGCGGTCAGGCCAGTGAGCGGGGCCGGGGGAACGCTCTCGGGAGTCACCGAATCCGGCGCGGACATCGGGGACGCGTTGCCGGCGGCGTCGGTCACCACGGCGCCGTAGGTGTAGGTGGTGCCGTCGAACGCCGGCAGTTCGTCCACGTACACGTAGACCGAGCGCGGCGACTCTTCCATCGACGTGGTGGCGATGAGTTCGGGGCTGTCGCCGAGAATGTCGCCGGTGGAGCGGTAGATGCTCATGGTGCCGCCGGTCCTCATCTCCTCCTCGGTCCGGGCGTCCCAGTTGATCTTCAGCGAGCTGGGGGTGTTCTGCATGTGGGACACGGCGATCACGGGCGCCGTCGGCGTGACGGTGTCGATCGGGTTGACCGTCAGAACGGGGGTGCTCTCGGAGCGGTTCCCGGCGTGGTCGGTGACGGCGATGGAGTAGCGGATGGGCTTGCCGTCGCGGGCCAGTCCGGTGTCGGTCCAGGTGGTCTTGTCGGTCAGGACCTTGGGAACCCAGTCACCGACTGCGGTCTGCCGGTAGACCCAGTAGTAGGCGAGGTCCATCTCCTTGTTGGGCGCCCAGGAGAAGGTGGCGGAGTCGGTGCCCTTGTCGTATACAACCTTTGCCGCGGTGGGCGTGAGCGGCGCGACACGGTCCACGGATGCGTCGGTACGGGGGGTGTAGGCGAACTTGACGGCGGCGGCGCCGGTCCAGTTGACGTAGTCGATGCGCAGGGTGTGGGTGCCGCGGGGGATGGTCAGGTTCACGGTCCGGGAGACGGTGCTGGACCCGTTCTTCCAGAGGTCGATCTTGCGTGTGCCGTCGAGGTACACGCGGATGCCGTCCTGGCCGGAGGCGGTGAACGTGAAGGGTCCGCCGGAGCCGAAGTCGCGGGTGACCTGCCAGCGGACGCCGAAGTTGTTCGTGGCGATGCCGGAGACGCCGGGGGAGCTGGTGCCCCAGTTCTCGCTGATCGCGGTGTCGGTGTCCGTGCGCTTCGGCGTGCCGGAGAAGGAGGTGTTGGCGAAGAACTGGCGCAGGAAGGTCGGGTTCCCGGTGACTGAGACGTCAGACGTCCCGACGGACACGTTGCCGGACTTGTCGACGGCGCGGACCTCGTAGAGGTGGGTGGTGCCCCCGGCGGTGGTGTCGGTGAAGGTCGTGCCGGTGACCGTGGCGACGGGACTGCCGAAGGACGTCTGGTCGGGGGTGCGGCGGTAGACGCGGTAACCGGCGAGGTCCATCTCCTTGTTCGCCGACCAGCGCAGGAAGTTCCGTCTGGTGCCGGCGTCATGGGCTATCGACAACCCGGTGGGCGTGAGGGGCGCGACACGGTCCACGGATGCGTCGGTACGGGGGGTGTAGGCGAACTTGACGGCGGCGGCGCCGGTCCAGTTGACGTAGTCGATGCGCAGGGTGTGGGTGCCGCGGGGGATGGTCAGGTTCACGGTCCGGGAGACGGTGCTGGACCCGTTCTTCCAGAGGTCGATCTTGCGTGTGCCGTCGAGGTACACGCGGATGCCGTCCTGGCCGGAGGCGGTGAACGTGAAGGGTCCGCCGGAGCCGAAGTCGCGGGTGACCTGCCAGCGGACGCCGAAGTTGTTCGTGGCGATGCCGGAGACGCCGGGGGAGCTGGTGCCCCAGTTCTCGCTGATCGCGGTGTCACAATCCGTGCGCTTCGGCGTGCCGGAGAAGGAGGTGTTCGCGAAGAACTGACGGGTATAGGCATTCTTGGTGCAGTTCGCCGCCGACGCCGGCGAACTGGCACTCGAGATAAGACCGCCCGTCATCGCGGCCACCGCCGCGGTCGCGGCCGCCAAGCGGGACTTTCGAACACTGCTCACTGCATCCCCTTTTAGACGCGTGACCGCCCCATGGACAGTCGTACGAGAAGTGGGATTCATAGGAGCGGCCTTTGGTTGTACGACCAAGGGATGTCCGATCGCCGCTGCTGGCAAGTGTCCTCGGACAAGGGCGCCGATTACTGACTTCGGCTCGTCAGGAACCGGCTCAAACGCCTTCAATACCGGCCCGGCACCCTCGACGGCTTCATAGCCGGCACCGACCTGACCCTCCACGACCCAACCTCACCCTGACGAGCCGAAGTCAGTAACGGCACCGGCCATCCGCCTCGCGTCGTTTCCCTGGCGCGCTCGGTGATCGGACCATCATTCCTCGCGGGTGCGGGTGCGGGTGCGGGTGCGGGTGCGGGTGCGGGGAGCATGCTCTGCCGCACCACACGCAGGCTCGCCGACGGGACCATCCCGCGGGCGCGGGGACGACGACGGCCTCATTGAGACCGGCGACCATCGGAAACCCCCGAGCCGCAGGGAGGACGGCGCCGGGCCCTCCGCCGCTCGGCCTCCGCCGGAACACCCCAGGTCGGCGGGGAGGACTCCTGGGTGAGGCGCATCAGCTTGTGGGCGGTCGGAACACCCCCGCGTCGGCGGGGAGGAGGGGCCTTCGTCATGGCCGGGTCAGTGCATGGCTTCGATTGCGCGGAGGATCAGGGTCCGGGCGTCGGCACCGTAGACGGCCATACCCCGTAGGTCCTCGAAGGCTCTGGTGTACAGGCGGATCTCTGACGGTTGGGTGATTCTGACCCTGGCGGAGACCAGCTCGACGGAGACCAGCCGGTCGTCGTACACGTGGAAGGTCTCACGGGGCCACTGCCTGCGCTGCGGCGTGGCCATGGGAACGACACCGAGGGACACCTGCGGCAGCGCACCCGCGGTGAGGAGGTAGCCCAGTTGGGCCGCCATGGAGTCCGCGTCACAGATTTGGTAGTGCAGCGCCGCCTCCTCAACCACGAAGACGAACGTCCGCCCTGGCTGGCGGATGATCAGGGAGCGGTCGACCCTGGCCCGGGCCGCTGCGGCGCTGTCGTCCACCGGAAGGTCACGGAAGGACGCGCTGATCCCGAGGACCCCGGCAGCGTAGCCCTCGGTCTGGAGCAGGCCAGGGACGAGGGAAGACGAGTAGACACGGAAGAGGCGGGTGTCCTGGAAGAGGCGGGAGTCGCTGCCCTGCAAGGCCTTGAGCCCGTTGCGCATTTCGGTGCGCCACTCGGTGTACATGGACTCGGCGTGCAGGGACTGGGCGATCAGGTCGTCGACCAGGCCCTCGGCCTCGCAGGCGCGACACCACAGGCGGATATCCGTCGCGCTGGGTGCCGTGCGCGCGTTCTCGATCCTGGACGTCTTGGCGTGGTGCCAGCCGCACCGGGCGGCCAGCTCGGCGACCGTCAGGCCCGAGCGCCGGCGCATGTCGCGCAGTCGCTGAGCGACGACTTTGCGCGCGGCCTGCGCCGACGAGGACGGAGAGGTGGGCATGAGCTGGCCTGTCGGTGAGTGCTGATCAGTGGATCTCGTACTGGTCGTGCGGCACCGCCCGTGACCACACTGCCTCGAAGGCCTCCGCGCACAGTTTCGCGGCAGCCGGGTTGTCGGTGACTTCACCGCCCAGGCTGCGGCCGTCGCCGGCGAAGTGGTTCCACCTCACCACCTGACCGTCGAGCAGCCAGAAATCGTTGCCAGGCAGACAGAGGTCCGATGCGCGTCGACGGGGCAGCCAGCGCACCAGCTCTCCAGCGGCGACGTTCGTAAAGGTCGTGTCGTACAGGTACCGGGTGTAGTCGGTGACCGGCTCCGACACGATGCGCGCCCGGCGGATGACGACGCCCCGCGCGACCGTCTCCTGCACCAGGTCCAGCCACGGCCTCCACCAAGAGGCCCGGTCGGCGGGGTCGTGGCGGAAGCCGCGGCGCCACTCGGCGAACGGTCCGGCCTCGTAGTCGACGGCGTAGCTGTCGCGCATCTCCAGGTGCACGGCGGTACGGGTGGCGCCTGCCAGCAGGTCAGTGAACGACTGCGGCACGTTCGACGGCATCGCACGCCTCCCTGATCATGTGCACCATCCTGGCGGGGATACGGACCACGGCCTCGTTCTCGGGAATCCCGGCCGCGTGGCCGGGCACTTTGAACGCCGCGCACTCGGCCTCGAGTTCGGGGCCGGGCTTCCAGCCCTGGAAGACGATTTCCAGCTTCTCCTGGTCAACCCACACGGTCGGGCTCTCGTGATCCCCGGTGTGGGGTCGATTCCGATGAACGTCAGCGGCACGGCAACCTCCGGCAGCAAGTTGTGCAGGACTGTGCGTCACGCTCACCTGCCTGGCGGCACTGGTCAAGAGGCCCAGCCTGGCCATGACCGCTGAAGACTGAACCTGCGCACAGAAGTGCACATCGCTGGCCTAGCTGCACAGCGTCCTCCTAGCGTCGGCAGGGACGACAGAACCCCGGCGAGGCGGGCGGCCTCCCGGGGTATGGCCGGACGCTGCGAGGAGCGCCGACATGACACCCGGTACAGCTCGGCCCGTGGAGTTGAGCAACCCGATCAACTGCCTCCCTGACGACCTCCGCGAGACCCTCCTCGACATCCTGAGCCTGCCGGAGCTGGACACGCTCACGGACGACCAGACGCGGGGCGCGGACTGCGTGTGGTGTGCAGACCCGCTGAACATCGAGACCGCCGTCGACCTCGGCGAGGTCCACCTCCCCATGGCTGGCTCGATGTCGCTCATCGGCATTCGCCTGTTCCCCCGCGCCTGCCGAACCTGCGCCGGCACCCAGGCCCACAACGGGCTGTTCACCCACTGCGGCAGCTGCGAGCAGTGCGTGGACGAGGCCGGCCGCTGCCCGGTCGGCCTGTGGCTGTACCGCCTCGTCCGGGAGGGGCGGCGATAAACCAATCCATCGCGGTGGACGATCTGGTGGCCGTTGGTTTCCCTCTCGCCGAGCCAGAGCCGTTGGCGTGCTGTCTGCCGTGTCAGGACCTGGCCCGCCAGCGCGAGCGGCGCACGACTTGGCCCGAGTCACGGACTGCAACATCCACATCCGACGCCACCCGCATCCACGCAAGTCGAACTGATCCCCCGGACCCGGACGGCCGGCTGTCCGGGCACGGGCCCAGCGGCCGCCCCCCGGTTGGGGACGGTCGCTCAACCAACAAGGTCGCGCAGCGGTACGCCGATCACAGCGGCGAGCCGGATCAGGGTCTCGATCGTTGGGAACTGCCGGTCGACCTCGATGCGGACGACGGCTGGGCGGTCGATCTCAGCTCCCAACGCCACAGCGGAACACCCCCGCGTCGGCGGGGAGAACAAGCGGACCGTCAGGCCGCCCAGAACGTCGGACGGATGGGGACCATCCCCGCGCCCGCGGGGGTGTTCCGCCCGCGAATGGGCGTGGGGCCATGCCAAGCGGGTCCTCCCCGCCGACGCGGGGGTGTTCCGCACTCGCCCGGCCGAACACGCCCGACACGGTCGTCCTCCCCGCCGACGCGGGGGTGTTCCGCCGTCGAGGAGGTCCAGCTCCCCCACCGCTAGGTGCTCCCCGCCGACGCCGGGGTGTTCCGCGCATCACGGGGGTGCGGGCACGGCCGACGCGGTGCTCCCCGCCGACGCGGGGGTGTTCCGACCGCGACGACCTACGTTGTGACGAACTACCTGTGCTCCCCGCCGACGCGGGGGTGCTCCGACTCTGCCATAGAGGGCTACCAACGCGACCGAGGGTGGGCTCGGCCAGGGTGGCGCGTCCGCGTCTTTGCTTTCCGGCCTTCATTTCGGGCGCCGAATGTTTCAGCGTGTCGCTGATACGGGCGAGCATGCCGGATATCACCCTATTCGTCCTCTTCGCCCGCCTGAAGGGGAAGGGCGGATTCCTGCCCGAATGCCGGTTCGGATGGGGGGCACGGCGCGGAGACGTGTGCGATTCCTGTGACAGGTTGTCGGCGCCTGGTGACCACTGGGGTTGCCGGGGTCTGTCTTCCTGTGGGGGGAAGCCATGCACACGCGTGCCTTCGGCATGCCGTTTCGGCGTGCCCGGACAACACCGGCCGCAAGCGCCGCCATAGCGGTGCTGACCGCGGCAGCCTTAGAGGTCCTAACAAAGGCGTTGGACGTGTCGGTGGGTGATGAGGCAGGTGGCGAGGCCGAGGAGGGCTTCGTGGATGTCGTCGCGTCTTTCCC
>NZ_JBVJFP010000039.1:0-18502 GCF_055587785.1 Streptomyces sp. NPDC046379 | reverse complement strand
CACGATCCACGGCCGCGACTGGCGCTTCCCCACGACCCGACCAACGAGCAGACAGACCGATGGTTACTTGATCAACAACTTCTGTTAGGAACTCTTAGCGTGCTTGTAGAGGTTCGGCACGCCCATTCCACGAAGGAGCAGCCCATGACCGTCGCCCTCGACCGCCCCCTGAGCACCCGCACGCGAGACCCGAAGGAACTGCTCAACGCCGTCCAGCCCTGGATCAGGCACCTCACGGTCAACGTGCTGGACGGCGGTATGACGCTCTGGGACCGCGAGGTGGCCCTCCTGCTGCGCGACCACACGATGGTCCGCGACATGGCCGAACGCATCCTCGGCAACGCCGTCATGTACACCATCGGCTGCATGGAGCACCCCGAGGTCCACCTCGGGGTCGGCAAGCTCGTCGACATCGGCGTCCACCAGCTCATCCTCGACACACCCGTGTGGTGGGCCCTCTGCGACGCGTACAACGAGGGCCGCTACAAGCACCACGCCCCGTTCATCGAGCGCCGCCGCGACGGCCTGTGCCTGCGCTCGGCGGACTTCCTGAAGTCCATCGGCTTCGACATCGACGAGGAGCTGTGGGCGATCGACGGCACGGACTGCTCACCGTGCGACAACAAGGTCCCCGACAGCCACTGAACAGCCCTACCCTAGCCCCTGCCGTCAGTCCCGCCGATGACAGGGGCCGGCCCCTGCGAAGAGGAATCGCCTTGCCCGCACAACACGACATCGCCGCCGAGACGGAGCTGTGGGACACATTTGCCGCTTCCGCTTTCAAGGCAGACGCGGAGCCGGGCTTCTGCTGGACCCAGTACGCCGGTCACGGACCCGGCCCGGAACTGCTGGGCGACCCGCGCCGCGTGCTGGAGATCGGCTGCGGCACAGGCCGCGCCCTCGCCCACCTCGCCGAGCGCGGCATCGTCGCCCGGGGCGTCGACCTGTCACCCGTCATGGTGGAGAAGACCACGACGAAGTGGCATGGCACGGGCGCGGAGTTCGTGTGCGCCGAGGTGTTGGAGTACCTGAGCGGGCACGAAGAGGTGTACGACGCGGTCTACTCGATCTTCGGAGCCGTCTGGTTCACCGACCCGAGCCGTCTCTTCCCCCTTGTCCGCCAAAGGCTCAGGCCCGGCGGTGTCTTCGTGTTCTCGCAGCCGCCCGCCATCCCGGGCGCGTACGGGCCGCAGGGCATGTACAAGGGAGGCTTCGCCGGAAAGGCGATGTTCACCTACCGCTACAGCTACCGGCCGGCCGTCTGGGAACGCCTGCTGACCCGCGCCGGGTTCGCCACGGCCGACGCGCAGGTGCTCGACGCGCCTCACCCGGGGCACATCGGGACGCTCCTCGTGCGCGCGGTCGCTCCGTGACGGACTGGGATCCGCCGCAGGAGCTATGCGTCAAGCTCCGGACGGCAGCCGACCGGCTGTTGGCCGGGACCCCGCTGCACTGCTCGGGCAAGCGCACCATCCTTGACCTGGCCGAGGAAGCCCAGATCAAGCGGTGGCTGCTGACGCACAGGTATCCGAACAAGCTGATGGCCAAGTATCAGGCGGAGTTCGAGGCCGCCCGGCACAGAAGTGAGCCGGTCAAAAAGGCTGAGGCCAGATCGACAAGCTCCGCGAGGAGCTGGCCCGGGTCCGCAAGAAGAAGCGGCAGCTGACGGAGCTGGTGGGCACCTACGCGATCATGATCGAGCAGCTGGCGAGGGAACGGGCCGAGGCCCTGGCCGAACGGGATGAGGTCCTCACTGCTAGGGACGCCGCCTTGCCCACCACCCCGCCACAGCAGCGGGCCACCCCTTCCGGCGGGCGGACCCGCCGCCCGCTTCGCCGCGGGGACGGCGGTGACGAGCCGCTGCGGCGGCACGGGGCCCCTCCGAACGGGTGGGATTGGCGGTTCACATGGCGAGTGGTGAGGCGAGTTCTCTAGGCTGCGGCGGCATGAAGGGGCGGCGTCCGGCGACCGCCTTACGAAGACAGGTGCGGGGGAGTACGGGTGGAGCCCTACAGTAGGCACGGCAAGTTGGTGCGGGACCGGATTCCGCAGATCATCCGGGAGGACGGGGCCGAGCCGGTCACCTACACCGCGGGCCGGGAGGAATACCGCGGCCGGCTGCGGGACAAGCTCGGCGAGGAGGTCGCCGAGTTCCTTGAGGCGGACGAGGACTCGGCGCCGGAGGAACTCGCGGACGTGCTGGAGGTCGTGCGCGCACTCGCCGCAGACCTGGGGGTCGACGCGGATCAGCTGGAGAAGATCCGTGAGGCCAAGGCGGGTGAGCGGGGCGGCTTCGCCGACCGGATCGTCTGGACGGGCAACCGCTGACCGCCGACCGTCCTCGGCGACGAGTCGGTACGCGACTTCGTGCACAACTGCCTACGAGGTTGCGGACGTTGGCTGGTACGCGGCTTCCTGCACCAGTCGGTACGCGGCTGGGGACGAGAGCGGGTACTCCTCACGCCTCGGGCTTGGTCAGGACGGCATGGCACACGCCGGTCAGCGGGAGCACGGGGGCACCGGCGGCGGGGACGAGTCCGGCCCGGCGGGCGAGTGCGGTGATCTCGCCCGGGTCGATGCCGCGCTGGAAGGTCCCCTTGCTCTGGCTGGACCAGAAGCCGTCGTGGTGGGCCGTCCAGCCGCCGTCCGTGGCGGCTTTGGTGATCTCCTCGGGTGAGCGGGTGACGACCACGACATGCCCGCCGGGACGGGCGAAGGACGCCGCGTCCTTGAGGGCCTGGATCCGCTGCCAGGGGTCGGGCAGCACATTGAGGACGAACATCGAGGTGACCAGGTCGAAGCCGGTCCGCTCGGGGCGGGGCCAGCCGAAACCGTCGTGCGGGTCGAACCCTTCGGCGGACAGGCCCGCCTAGCGGTAGTGGGCGACATCGGCGCCGCGGCCGCAGCCGTGGTCCAGAACGCTTTGGACGCCCAGCGGGCCGGTCAGGTACTCGGTCACCGCACGGGATGCCGGAGAGGGCGCCTGGCGGCTCATCGCGGTCTTATGCGGCTGATACTCCCTGCTGGCGGGGGCGGCGGGGCTGTTGCCGGTGAGCTCGCTCAGCGCGAAAAGCACGTCATGCGGCTCGGCCGCCTGGCAGGTGACGGGCAGGTCGATCAGCAGCGCGGAGTGGTCGGTGAACTCCTTCGGGCAGCTGCGCGCCGCCGCGTCGGCGGTGACGGTGGTCGTCGCTGTCAGGTGGTCGCTGAGCAGGGCGAGGTCGCAGCGGAAGCGGCTGGGCTTGCCGGAGAAGACGCGTTCGAGGGTGAAGACCGGCACCGCGTCGGCGGTGGTGTCGACCAGCCCCGAACTCCCCATCAGCGGCCGCAGTATCTGGCGTTCGGCGTCGGTGGTGAAGGTGCTGGTCTCCTCGCCGAACAGGCCGTCCTCGGGCGGGGGCGAGGTTGAAGTCCCCGCAGATCAGCAACGGACGGCCGTCCTCGGCCGCGGCCATCACGACCAGTCCACCGTCACCTACGACCCGGAATCCGGCCAGGCAGTGAAGACCAGCTCGCCCACCGGCGGCACGGTCACCAAGGCTTACGACGCCCTCGGCCGCCCAGATCTCCTACACCGACGCCGACGGCGGCACCACCACCACCGAGCACGACCAGCTCAACCGAGTCGTCAAGGAAACCGACACCGTCCCGTCCACGGTGACGTACACCTACAACACCACGATCGACCCACGCGGCCTGCCGACCAAGATCAGCGACTCGGTCGCCGGTGACTTCCATGTGAAGTTCGACGCCGACGGGGCCGTCACCACAGAGCAGCTGCCCGGCGGATACACCCTCAACGTCGACACCGATCCCTCCGGAGCGGTCACGAGCCGCGCCTACACCCGCGACAGCGACAGCGACGGCGTCTCCGTCTACACCGACACCGTCGCCCGGTCCGCCCACGGCCAGGTGCTGCGCCATGCCGGATGGTCCGAGCAGAGCTACCGCTACGACGCGGCCGGACGGCTCAACACGGTCGACGACACCGTCGGCAACGTGTGCACCCGGCGTACCTACACCTTCGACAAGCGGGCGAACCGCACGTCACTGACCACCGCCACCGCCGCGCCCGGCGCAGCTTGCCCGACCACGGGAGGAACGACCAAGACCCACACCTACGACAGCGGCGACCGCATCACGGACGCCGGCTACGCATACGACGCCCTCGGCCGGACTACCGCAGCACCCGGCCAGGGCACCATCAGCTACTACACCAACGATCTCGCCAGACAGCAGATCTCGGGCAACAAGCGTCAGACCTGGTCCCTCGACGCGCTCCACCGTTTCCGCGGCTGGACGCTCGACACCTCGGCCGACGGCAGTACCTGGACGCGCACCGCGACGAAGCTCAACCACTACGACAGCGACGGGGACAATCCCCGCTGGGTGGTTGAGGACACCGCCACGGGCTTGCTGACGAGGAACATCCGTTCTGCCAGCGGCGACTTGGCCGCGACCAGCACCAAGGCAGGCGACACCGTCCTGCAGGCGACTTCCGTCCACGGAGACGTCGCGCTCCAGCTTCCGCTCGACGCCTCCAAGGCCCCCGTGGCATTCGACAGCGACGAGTACGGTCGCAGCAGGGCGGGGCAAGGAGCGACCCGCTACGGCTGGCTGGGCAACCACCAGCGTTCGTCCGAGACGGTCGGCTCTCTGATGCTCATGGGCGTGCGCCTCTACAACCCGGACACCGGACGCTTCCTGTCCGTCGACCCGGTCTACGGTGGCAACGAGAACGCCTACGAGTACTGCGGCGGTGACCCCGTCGCTTGCACCGACACCACCGGAAAGCTGCGGGTGAGCTGGTGGAAGCCCTGGTGGTCTCCCAAGTACTTCATCAGGCTGGACCTGAACCGGTCGGAGACCCGTTGGGTCGCGTTCGGCACGGGCAGTGCCGCCGGGTTCCTCAGCTGGGCCAAGGACATCAAGTGGATTCCGAAGAACTGGAAGCACGCGATCACGGCCGTGCGCGGGTACCTGTGGTACTTCACCGTGGTCGCCGGATACGCCGTGGCCCGCAATGAGTGCACTTCGGTGATCAGCGGAGCCCTCAGACTGGGAGGCAACGTATTCATCCCCATCCCGCCCACGATCTGGACACGCCGATGCTGAACCAACGTCCCACCGACACGACCAAGCGCCGCCTCGCGCTGACCCTGGAGATAGCCGCTGCTACGACGCTGGGGGCTCTCGCCATCGCTCTTGGCGTCCAGCAGGAGACCGCGCTCGCCGTGGTCCTGGCAGTGGGATGCGCTTCCTTCCTCGTGGACGCAGCGCGACGTGTGCGAAGGGCCGGCAGGAATTGACGCCCGGTCCGCCGTGGCGCCCAGAGCTGCACTGGGCGTCCGGCCCCGACACGCCAACGTTGAGTGCAGCGTTGGCGTGTCGGTGTTTCGTTGGTCCCGCCGCTTCAGCGCGGCGGGACCAACTGCGGTGGCGTGCACATCCGGCATCCGAACCGCACACCGGACCAGCCGCCGCGCCGGGGATCCGCCACAGCCCACCGGATGACCAGCCTCGGCGCGCAGCTGGCACGCCGCACATGCCGACCAGGTGCTGCCGCCCGGCCGCGTGCAGCCGCACCTCGGCATCGGCACGCGCGCCGTCGCCCTCGTGCCCAGGCGCACGCGTGCGGCCCGTGGACTGAAACCGCCAGCACCTTGCCGACGACCGCCCCGCCGGAACACTCACCGGCGGGGCGTCGTCGTCCAGTCGCATGACGGCAACGGCGAACGATCAGAGAACCGGTCGCGCGGTGGCCGGTGAGGAGTTGTTCGAGAGCCAGGCCGTGGCCTTCGTGGTCACCGCTGCCACCGCCACCGTTCCTGGTCCGCGATCCGCTCCGCACGCTCGGGCGACTGCCCGTTGTGAACGACCACGAAGTGGGTGCACATGAAGGAGTACGCGGCCCTGTGCGAGCGGTGAGCGGGCCGCTTCCTGCACCACAACCGGCGCCGGGCGGCGGCGCCGTGACCCGGAGAAGGTCGCCGCCTCCGCGCACGCCATGAAGGCGGCCGGATTCATGGTCTTCGACGAACCTGTGGACCGTGGACGGCACGAACTCCGCGCAGTGCGACTCGGACTGCGGCCGCCCGTACGGTCAGGCGCAGCAAGGGACAGCAGCGACGCGGCCGGCTTCGACATGTGGCCGGCCGCGGTCGTCCGTATGGAGAAGTGACGTTGCCCGGGTCATCCCCTGAACTGCCGATCGTGGTGCTCGACGCACTGATGCCCACGGCTCAACGCATGGTCGTCAACCGGCTGGACCCGTACTTCGCGGATCGTTGCTTCGTGTGGTGTGACTGGCCGGGGGTGTCCTGGGCCGGGGGCGTGGCGTTGGGTGGGGTGTGTCGATGACTTCCCGGTCCCCGCGGCCACGGTCTCAGCGTCAGCGCCTTGAAGTGGCGGTGACGTCCGTGGTGGAGAAGCGTCTGGGCGCTCTGCCTGTCGCTGCCGAGTTTCTGCGCCGTCTGGATGTCGCCGGAATCGTCGACGAGGTGTGTCCTGGTGGCGCGAGTGCGCTGGTGACGCACGGGCAGGTGATCGAGGCGTTGGTGGCCAACCGGCTGACGTCGCCCGCGCCGCTGGTGCGGGTGGAGGACTGGGCCAGGTGCTGGGCGGTGGAAGAGGTCTTCGGGATCGAGCCTGCTTTGCTCAATGATGATCGTCTGGCTCGGGCACTGGATGCGATCGCTCCGCACTTGGAGCACATCGCGGGCACGGTCGGGGCGCGGGCTATCGGTGAGTTCGGGATCGATGTGGCGCGGATGCTGGGACATGACCGGCATGTCCGTGCACGGGGCCTTCCCGGTTGAGGGTCAGAACGAGGACTTTCCCGTCATCGGCTACGGGCATCCCAAGGACCGGCGCTTCGATGTGAAGCAGGTCCAGGGCGGACTTGCGGTGTCGGCCGACGGCGGCATTCCGCTCCATGCCCGGGTCTTCGGCGGTGGTGCGGCCGAGGTCAGCCAGGTCGTCGGCGCGTTGAAGGACCTGCGGGCCATGGCCGGTGAGCGCGACTTCCTGATGGTCGCCGACTCCAAGCTGGTGTCCTACTCCAACATCCGTGCCCTGCTGGCTGCCGGGGTTCAGTTCATCGCCCCGGCCCCGGCCGCCAAGGTCAAGGACGAGGTCGATGCCGCACTCGATCCGGCTCAGGCCATCATCGTGAACTGGACACCGGACCGGGAGGCGGGCAAACCCGCCGAGCGGCGCGAGACCTACCGCGTACTGGAGGACACCCACACCCTGACCGGGCCCCGCAAGAGCAATCCTCCGCTCACCGTGCGACGGATCCTGGTCCACTCCACCGCGAACGCCGCCGGCCAGCAGACCGCCCGGGACAAACGCCTGGCCAAGGCCGCAGAGGACCTGAACAAGCTCGGCGAACTCACTCTGCGGATCGGCAACGTCACCGACCCGCCCACCGTCCAGATAACCCGCGGCATCCAACTCCACCTCCTCGACCTCCTCGACACCGACATCGGACAAACACGCTGGCCACAGACCTGTGACTGAGCGCTTCAGCTGGCCCGTGAGGCGAGAGTCGGCCATTTACTGAGCACGGTTTCTTTCACTGCCGGCGGCGGGGTATGGCAACCGGCGCGCCGCACAGGCCAGCGCCACAGCCATCACAGTTATCAGAGGCAGGTGCAACGCCCCAGTACTGGGCGCGGGCAGACTACGCACATGCAGCTCCCCGCCGAAGCCGTAGCCACCGCTGTGTTGCTGGAGGTCGTAAGGATCTCCGAACTCCCGACAAAGCGGGGCGCCCCGTATCCCGGCAGGGCGGGCGCCCACTGGATCGGGAGCGAGGCAGCCGACGCCCTGGCCTTGATCGAGAGCTTGCCCGCCAGCGAGCAGCACCGCTGCGGCTTCTCGCCGGGCTGGAGCATCCGGGCGTACGCCGACCCTCTCGACCTGGCGCTGTTCGAGGCGGCGTTCTGCTTCAGCTGCCATGAAGTCCGCATGCATGGAACCGCCGTGCCACCCGCACTGGCCACGCAGTATTTCGACGCGGGCGCCCCGCAGGCGCACGCCCTCCTCGCCCTCTTCCGCGAGGCAGCCCCGTAGCCGGTCGGCCCCGGGCACAAGACCTGAAACGGTGACCTGCGAAGTCCGGGGCTAGATTCCATGGTCTGGGAGGTGGAGAGCCATCGGGGCCACTACGCCGTGAAGCTCGGCTACCCAATCGAGGCCACGGCCGACTGGCCCGCTCAACCCTGGACCGCTTGGGCACCCGCGCGCGAGGGGGCAGTGCTGGATCGCCTCGGCTTCGATGCCTTCGCGTACGGCGAGTGGGAGCGCGGAACGTGGAACTTCCAGCCGTGGCATGAGGGTTTGGACCTGTACCGACTGTGGGAGGAGCCGTTCCGTGCGGCGGACTCGTCCATCGAACCCCACCCCAGCGTCGCGCTGGGCTGCGTCGAGGCCCTTGCCGAACTCCATGCCGAAGGCTGGACTCACGGCGACGTGCAGCCCGCCCATTTCATCATCGGACCGGAGCGAACACATCTCATCGACCTCGCCCTCGCCCGGGGCGGGCACGTACCCGAGAGGTACGACTTCCCGTTCCGCGGCTGCCTCGTCCACTACGAGGCTCCCGAGGTCGCGCGCAGCGTGCTCGCGACCGAAGAGGCCGACCCCACGCAGCAGGCCGACATCTACGCCCTGGGGGCATCCCTGTTCATCTCCTCCATCGGGTGGCGCGCAGTGGAGTATCCGGACGACGCGCCGTGCCCCGTCCGGAGAGAAGCGGTGGCGAACGGCAAGCGCCGGCCCGTGAAGGCTCCCGGTCCGCTCGGCGAGCTGAGTAACCGATGCTCAGCCACGCCCCTTCTTACTGATCATTTCAGAATGAGTTTTGGTTCAGGGCTTGGCAGTTGGGCTGGCGGGCGGCAGAGTTCTGCGGGTGTCGGATGATCTGTGGGACCGCGTGGCCCCGCTGCTCCCTCCTCGTCCGCCGCGTCGTCGCCGGTATCCAGGTCGGCTGCCGACGGACGACCGGGCCGCCCTGCGCGGGATCATCTATGTCTTGCGCACGGGTGTGACCTGGGCGGACGTGCCGACCGAGACGATCGGCTGCAGTGGGGTGACGTGCTGGCGGCGGCTGCGGGACTGGACCGAGGCCGGCGTCTGGCCCCGCCTGCACGAGATCCTCCTCGCAGAACTGCGCAGGGCGGGTCTGCTGGACATGGAGGACGCCGCGGTCGACGGCTCGCACGTCCGGGCCCTGAAAGGGGGGCTCACACCGGACCTTCGCCGGTCGACCGCGGCCGCCTCGGCACCAAGCACCATGTGATCACCGACCGGCACGGAACGCCCCTTGCGGTATCGGTGACCGGCGGAAACCGTCACGACGTCACCCAGCTCATGCCCCTGCTGGACGCCATACCCCGCATCCGCGGCCTGGTGGGCAGGCCCCGCCACCGGCCCAGGCGTCTGTTCGCCGACCGCGGCTACGACTACGACAAGTACCGACGCCTCCTGCGCGCCCGTGGCATCACGCCGAAGACCGCTCGCAAGGGCACCGCCCACGGATCCGGCCTGGGCAGGACCAGATGGGTCGTCGAGCGGACCTTCGCCTGGCTCCACCAGTTCAAACGCCTGCGGACCCGCTACGAGATACGAGCCGACCTCCACCTCGGACTGCTCCAACTCGCCTGCAGCATCATCTGCTTGAGACGACTCCGAACCTCATTCTGAAATGATCAGTTATGCCCCCTTGATGACAACCTTCCCCGAGGCGTGCCCGTTCTCGACGGTGGCGAGGGCGGCCGGGGCGTCGGCAAGCGGATGGACCGCGGTGATCACGGGTGCGAGGAGTCCGTCGAGCGCCAGTCGGGCCGACCGCTCCAGGTTCTCGCGGTCGACGCGACGCTCGACGAAACGCCCACCGAGATCGGACACAGACATGTCGCCCACGGCGATGACGTTGCGGGGATCCCGGGCCAGCGGAGCGACCGTCCGCAGCGAGGTGCCTCCGGCCAGGTCGACGATCCCGTCGAAGCCGTCCGGAACCAGCTCGCGTGCCGCGGCGACGACGTCCTCGGCGGTGTAGTCGATGAACCGCACCCCTATGGCCTCGGCGTGCTCGCGTTTGGCGGTACTCCCGGTGCCGATCACACGCAGCTCGCGCCCGATGGCCAGCCGGGCGACGGCGAGGCCGACCCCGCCCCCGACCCCGTTGACCAGGACCGTGGCACCGGCCTGGAGACCGAGCTGGTCGAGCACGTCCACCGCGGTCGTCCCGGCCACTGGCAGCGTTGCCGCCACGGTCGCCGACAGACCCTCCGGTATGCGCGCGGTGTTCGGCGCGGACAGCACCGTCGTCTCGGCGTACGTGCCGCCACCGGTGAGTGCGAAGCCGAAGACCGCGTCACCCACCTCGAGCCCGTCGACGTCCTCGCCCCGGGCGAGAACGGTTCCGGCTGCCTCCATGCCCAGCACGCGGGGAAACGGACGCCCGCCGTCGAATCCGTCGACCAGACCCGAGCGCAGAAGGTGGTCGAGGGGATTCACGCCGGCGACGTCGACTCGGATCAGCACCTCACCGCGACCGGGGACGGGATCGGGACGATCGAAGAACTCCTGCACCTCGGGTCCGCCATATCTGCCGAAACCCCACGCCTGCCCCATGTTCCGCCGCCTCTCGTATGACCGACCCGGTGATTCCGGGCCTTGTCGCCATCCTCACTTCTGACATTGATGTGAGGGGCAACCGGCTGAGACGCAGATCACAGGATTAGGTCGACTGCGCCACCGGTTCCGGGGCCGTGGACAGCTCCGCCCGGTGTCGGCTGTTGGCCTTGATCAGCACGTCGAGTGCATTCCGGGTCTCGATCAGGTGCGCGATGTTGGCGTCGATCCGGTCGCGCTCGCGCATCATCGCCGTGAACGTCTCCTCGGCGACGCCCAGGTCATCCGGGACGTCCACACACGGCAGCACAGTCGCGATCACCCTGCTGGACATACCCGCGTCGAACAGCTGTCGGATGAGCACCACGCGCTGGACCGCGGCATCGGAATAGTGACGCTGCCCCGCGTCGGAGCGTGAGCTGGTCAGCAGGCCCTGCTCTTCGTAGTACCGCAGTGAGCGCGGACTCACGCCCGTGCGCTTGGACAACTCGCCTATCCGCATCCCTGAGAGCCTACGCCCGCGTGCTCAAGGTTCGGACCGCCAGGCGAGGCGTGGACGCTCGCGGACACCCCCACCGGCCGCAGGGTTGTCCACCCGCTCTCACGACTGAGCACACGCGTGGCAAAGGCGTAGCAGTGATCGTGTGGCATGAGCTGGCTGTCGGGCCGCGGCTGCATGTTCAACAGGACCGGGTAGACGCGGTCGAGGGGACGGTTCTGCCATTCGGCCATGCTTTTCATGACCTTGTCGGTGATGGTGGAGATGGTCTGCTTGGACACCTCGGCGCCGTAGACCTCGGCCAGATGAGCCGAGATCTCGCCGTGCGTGAGCCCCTTCGCCGACAGCGACAACACCATCTCGTCGACGCCAGTCAGGCGGCGCTGCCGCTTCTTGACGATCTGCGGCTCGAACGTGCCCGAGGTGTCACGCGGCACCTTGACCTCGACTGGCCCGACGTCGGTCAGCACGGTCTTGGCCCGCCTCCGTTGCGGGAGTTGCCGCTGCCCCGGCCAGCAGCTTCGTGCTTCTCGTAGCCGAGGCGATCGGTGATCTCGCCTTCCAAGGCAGACTCCAAGACCCGCTTGGTCAGCTGCCGCAGCAGCCCGCCCTGCCCGGTCAGCTGCAGTCCTTCCGACCGGGCCCGCTCCACCAGCATCGCGACCAGCTGCTCGTCGGACACGGGCACAGGCTGCCCAGGCTGGGCACTCTCGACAGGCTCCACGGTCTCCAACTCCAAGACGGTGTGCGTCACTTGACGTCTCTCCCATGATCGTCGGATCCGCCGTTAGATTTACACTCCCCGCCTGAGCACCTGGCTGTCGAACCGCAAGGCGCGCAACGCCCAGGCAGTGGCGGCCACCGCGCTCGAGGCGGCGCGCGCTCAGTACACGGTGATTCCCGGCGAGAGGACCGCGGCGGCCATGGTCCGCACCCTGGCCGCCGCGGTGATGGCCCTCGACGAGGAGATCGCCCGCACCGACGCGCTGATCGAGGCACGGTTCCGCGAGCACGCGCACGCCACGGCGATCACCAGCATGCCAGGCATGGGCAGCCTCCTGGGTGCCGAGTTCATCGCCTGCACCGGCGGGAACCTGGACGCCATCGGCAGCTCCGGCCGCCTGGCCGGCATCGCCGGCCTGGCCCCCGTTCCCAAGGACTCCGGACGCATCAGCGGCAACATGCGCCGACCGCATCGCTACCACCGTCGACTCCTGCGTGTCTGCTACCTGTCCGCCCAGGTCGCCGCCCGGTGCTGTCCGACCTTCAGGGCCTTCTACGAACGCAAGAGGAGCGAGGGCAAGTCGCACAAACAGGCCGTCCTCGCCCTCGCCCGGCGCCGCCTCGACGTGTTGTGGGCCGTCATACGCGACCAGCGGGCCTTCACCGTCGAAGCGCCTCAACGCGGCCTCGCAGCGGCATAACGCGGTCACCGCCCGCTACCGCAACGCTTCACAGCCCTGATTGGGAATCACTGCCTTGTGTCGGGCCAGGCCCGTCGAGGTGTCTTCCGGAATGACCAGCCGCCGCTGGCCCAACTGCGGCGGAAACCTGACGGGCCTTCGGCCGCGTCCGAGCCGGGCGTTCAACTCCCGACTCGGGCACAGGCTCGACACCGATCCGTACCTCGGATCAGTCGTTGTGCGGACAATCCACGCCCATGACCTGCAAGGCCTCCCGAGCAGCGACCACGACCGGTCCCCACGACTGCGAACGAATCATTAGGACGTCGCTCCCAGGGTTGGCCTGAATGGCTTGATCAATTGCGAGATTCAGCTTTCGCATGATACTCACCTCTTCTTCGTCGCGGAGAATGAACCCGACTCTTCCTCCAGGGTCGTCCAGCACTCCGGTATCGTCGAAAAAATTCGACATGTGGTCTATGGCAGAGTCTGCAGACGACGTCCATTCGTCGTCCGGATGGCTTCTGTCTGCGAGTTTACGGAGCCAATCGACCAACTGATCACGCAACCAAGGCGTCCGCAACTCCGTGTTGTCAGGGGGCATTCCAGCGGCTCCATGTCTGCCACTCGCTCAACGGGATGTGAGCTTCAACCGGGTAGTCTTGAATTCTAGCGTTGGGTGGCAGCAGCACACCGTCCCGTCCCACGATTCTGCCGCCAGAGTTGATCACGACGTGATCAACCTGCTGAGTGGCATGCGCGGAATTAGGATCCCCCTTGTCGATGCGAACGCTGTCCTGGCCCTTGGGGGCACGCCAGACGAAGCCGGGCTTGTTCATGTCCTTCCTGTACTTCTTCGTCATGCTAGGACCGCTCCACCCCTGGGAATCTTCCCGCTGCCGTAGGGAAACCAGCCAGGGCCCACGCCGTTGGACGGCTTCGACTTGCGCATACCGTTGTGCGCAAAAATTGCTGCCAGCGCTGAGGGTACCTGGTATTCATTGCTGCTGATGTCGTATCCGTGCTCGGCGACCCACTGGTCGAACTGGGCCCCATAGTCACAGCCCGGCGTTCCCGGGCCGCCGCCCCAGCAGTCGTCGTCCCAGATCCAGCCGGCGTACTCGACGGCGTGTGGCACGTTGCTGATGGCGCCGTAGAAGACTTTTCCGACGCTGCGGCAGGCGCCGGACAGGAAGCCCCAGTCCTTGCACCCGTCGTCGACGTGAACGGCTTTCTGCTGCGGGGAGTTGGTGTGGCCGGTGGAGCCAGTTGCAGCGCTCCCACTGTAACCGCCGCCCCCGCCTGTGGTGCCTCCGGTGAACTCCGGGCATTGCGGGTTGATGAGGCTTGGGCAGGCATAGACGGGCTTGACGGCTTCGTTGGGTCGGCCATTGCCGGGACTGCCGTCGGGGCGGGTTGGGCAGGCCGCGCTGTCGCCGTAGCCGCCGCATGCCAGACCCAGGCCGCTCGGGTCTGCCTGAGTAACAGGGTTCTGCGCGCCGTAACTGTAGCCGTTGAGGGTCTGCGGGATCTCGGTTTGAAGCAGCGGGTCGACGCTGATGAACTGGCCGATACCGGGATCGTATTCGCGTGCGCCGACGTGGGTGAGGCCGGTATCGCCGTCGGCGGTCTTGCCGAGGAAACCTTTGTCGTCCGGCCAGTTGGTGGTACCGCTGCCCCGTTCGGAGCCGAAGGGAGTCAGGTACCGCTTGGTCAGTGCCTGAGTGTCGGAGGTGATCGCCACCGTGTTGGTGTTGTGCTGGTCACCGTTGAGGTAGGTGATCTTTTCCGTGCCGGACTTGTTGCTGCGCAGGGCGACGGTGGCGTCGGCGTGTGTGTAGTAGCGGTTGGCCCACGCCTTGCCTCCCTGGAGGTGTACCTCGGTGGCGCCGAGGTACAGCACGGTCTCCTCGTTGCTGGACGTGTTCCGGCGGATGAGCAGATTGCCGTCGGCTCCGTAGATGTAGTCCGTGGCGCGGGCGGTGCCGCTCGGGTCTTCGGTCAGACGCGTGAGTTTGCCTTCGCTGTCCCAGTCGAGTTTCTGCGTGGTGCTGCCGTCTGGACGCTTGGTCGTGTTGCCGTCGGCGTCGTACGCGTACTGGGGGGTGATGTTGGTGCAGGTTTCGGCGGTCGTGGCGAGGAGGGTGTGGGGCTGGGCCGTGCCTCCCTTGTAGCAGTAAGTGGTGGTCGTCGAACCGCTGCTGCTGTGCGTGGTCTCGCTCGCCCGCTGGCCGGCGTCGTTGTAGGTGTAGCTCGTCCAGTAGGGAGCCGCGCCACCGAGGTTGGCAGTCGTGCGCCCGCTGGCCGCGCAGTCCCCGGTGGCAGGCGTCCATGCCTGGGCCAGGCGCTGGTAGCCGTCGTAGGCGAAGCACTGGGTGTCGGCCTTGCCGGTGCCGGCGAGGGTGGTGGTGTCGGAAATCTTGGTGACGTTGCCGGCGTCGTCGTAGCTGTACTGCAGATTCAGTGCGTCGTAGGCGTGGGTCTGCGCGTGCACCTGTGTCTGGAGCAGGCGGTGGGTGCCGTCCTCGTAGCCATGGGCGATGTCGAGCTTGTTCGTGCCGGTCGCTTCTGAGGCACCGAGGCGGAGGGTGGAGACCTGGCCGAGGTCGGTGTAGGTGGTGTTCAGGACGATGCCCTCGCCACCGGCAGTGAGTGTGGTGGGCAGGCCCTGGGCGGAGTAGTCGTACTCGATGGTCTCCGCCGGAAGGCCGCTGGCGGCAGGCTCGGTGGTCTGCTCCAGCGTGCCGTCGATCTTGTAGTGGGCGGTGAAGTCCAGCACGTTCGTGGTGAGTGCTTTCGACCCAGGCGCCGTCACGGATCTCGCCGCCGGCCTGGACGGCAGGCGTCCAGGCCGATGCCGGGACCTTCAGCACATGGTGGTGGATCTGCTCGGTGATCACCATGCCGACCGAGTAGGACAGCCACCGGCCCCGCCGGGTCAGCCAGTCGACGAACTCGTGGGTGCCGCCCGCGGAGTCGGTGCGTATCAGGGTCCGGCGCCCGCGCCGGTGCTTCTTCGGCAGCTGGGCCAGGGCCAGCCGGGTGGCGGTGATGTGGTCGGCGGCGGTGTTCGAGCCTGCGTTGCCCGGCCGGAGCAGGGCCGCGACCGGCTCTCTGGTGCCGCCCGGCCCGTGGTCGACGAACCCCAACAGAGGGCGATGCCCCCAGGTCCGCTTCCAGGTGGGGGCGGCGTCTTCCTTGTCGGAGTGCGCGACAACCAGCAGCCCGTCCAGATCGACGGTCACTTCCCCGCCGGCATCGGGCCCTGTGCCGCCGGCCAACTGCCAGGTCCGAAGGCGGGCTTCGGCCCGTGCGGCACGGATCGCGGTCAGGGCCTTCTCCCCGGAGGCGGCGAGGGTGTCGATGAGACGGGAGACCGTCGGATCGGAGGCGACCGGACCGAACACGGCCGGCTCGGCCCGCAGCACGGCGACATCCGCGAGGCAGTCCCCGCCCAGCGCGACCGCCAACGCCACGTCCAGCAGGATCTTTCCGGGATCGTGGACGGCCCGCGGCTTCCGCCACGGCGCCGGCGCACCTGATATCGCGGTGTCCAAGCCGACCTTGCGGACGGTCTCGACGAGCAGCACGCTCCCGGCCTGGGAGACCACCGCCCGGCCCCCGCCCTCGACGCGGGCACGCGGGTACGACCCGCTACTCTTCTTCACCTGGAGAGTGCTTCTTCCGTGCAGCCGACAGGACCCTAGACAAGTCCCATCGTTGCAGGTCAGGAGCACTCTCCGCTTATTTGATCAAGCCTCGGACACCCCACCTCATGAAAGCGCGAGGCTAGAATGGGCTGGTGCCCGAGACACTGCCCCCTGTGGGCATTGACCTCTTCGACGTTGAACGGCTTCTGCTTACCGAAGCTGCGGAGCCGCCGCTGCCGCCCCAGGACGCTGCGGCCCGCGATCGGGTGTGGGGCATGGCGGTCAAGGCCAATCCCGCCCTCTTCGACGGGCCGGTGGTGGCGTGCGGGGGGCTGGAGTGGACCGGCCCGGGCATCTTGCGCCTGTCGTGGGTGCGTGCGACCTACCGGCACTACGCCCTGCGTCGTGTTCCCGGCGCCACCGCGCTGCCGTCGTTGTTCGTGAACGTCGTCCAGCCGACGGACGACGGCCGTGTGCTGGCCGTGAGGATGTCGCCCTCGACGGCTGCCCCGGGCCGCTGGCAGCTGCCCGGGGGATCGGTGGAGCCGCCCCAGGACGGGGTGGTGCTGGACGAGTCGGTACTGGCCGGTCAGGCTGCGCGGGAGCTGGCGGAGGAGCTGGGGGTCGCCGCAGCCGTCGAGGACCTGGAGCTGTGGGTGATCACCCGCGGTGAGAACGGCAGTGTCGGCCTGACGCACCTGGCCCCGGCCCTTCCGGAGGCAGTGCTGCGTGCTCACTTCACCGCGGCTGCGGCAGCCGAGCGTGTCCTGGGCCGCGAGCCTGAGCTCGACGCCATCGTCCTGGTGCGCTCACCGGAGGAATTGGCCGGCCTGGAGGGCCCGCACGCGGACTACCTGGAGCCGGTCGTCCGCCGGTTCTGCGACCGTCGCTGACGTCAGGCGCCGGCGAGGAAGTCGCGTCCGCGTTCGTCGAGCTCGGCCACGCACCGCAGGCCCCGGGCCCGGAACCGGGCGAGGTCGCTGCGCATGCGGGAGACCGCTTTGCGGGTGCGGACGGAGCGGACACCGTCCATGTGATCGATGGCCTTGTGCCAGATGAGGCACGCCTGTTCGATGTTGCCGCGCTTGAGGTGCATCTCCGCGCCCGCGACCAGGTCCAGGGCGACGATGCGTGCGTAGGTGTGCGCCGGGCGCGCGGTGGCGGCCAGCGCGTACTGCTCGGCGGCGGCCCGGTGGTCTCCCACGGCCTCGTGGACCTTGGCGGTGCGGGAGTACACCGATGCGGCCAGCGGGCCCCAGGCCAGCGCCCAGAACGGCACCTCGTCGCCGGGGGCACCGGTCAGCAGGGTGCGGGCATGCTCGGCCTCGGCAAGCGCCGCGCGGTGCTTGCCGCTCTTGGCCAGGGTGTGGGCGTGCACGATGCGGAAGAGGGCTTCGGTCTGAGCGTCCACCCGGCCCTTGGCCCGGTTCAGGCCGGTCTCGGCCAGGCCCAGGCAGTGCTCGGGGCGGTGGAGTTTGAGGCCTTGCATGGCCATCGTGCGCATCACGAATCCGTCGTGCCCGCGCAGGCCGGATTCGGCGGCCAGGGCGTAGGACTGGAGGTAGTAGCGCTGGGCGAGACCTTGCTGGCCTGCGTCGTAGCTCTTCCAGCCCAGCAGGTGAACGCCCCGGCTGGCGGCGGAGAGCATCTGCCGGCGGACGCCGTCGCTGCGGAACCGGGCCCGGCACAACGGGGCGACGTCGTCGCGGAGGTAGGTGACCAGGGCGCTGCGGCCGTGTTGGCCGCCATGGCGTTCGTCCATCTCGGAGAAGGCATGGATCATGTCGCGGACGGCGGCGACTTCGGCCATGCCGACGGTGTGGCCGGTGCGGGCGGCCTGGGTGCGGGCGGCGATGTCCTGGACGTGGCTGAGGGGCAGGGCTGCGGCGGCCACGGAGTAGGCGGAGGCCGACAGGAAGCGGCGGCGGTCCAACTCGTACCTCCACATCGGCAGCAGGGCGTCCAGCGGGTCGCTCCCGAGGGACAGTCCGATGGTGTCACTTTCTGCCTTCGCAGGGGAGGGCAGGCCGAGGTCGGCGAGGGTCAGCAGGCGGCCCACGCGCCGGGACAGGGCGACCGCGAGGTAGCGGGGCGTGTCGCCGCGAGGCACGGATCCGCTGAGCCAGTGCTCGACGTTGGACTTGTTCGTACGTAAACGGTCACCGCACTCGGCGGCGACGGCGCAGACTGTCTTGGCCAGAGCCTCTTACAAGGCATCTCAATTGGTCAGTCGTCGGTAGCAGATGAGGGTGCAGGCGATGCTGGTAAAGGCCAGGAAGTGGCTGGCTTTGCGTTCGTAGCGGCGGTGG
>NZ_JBVJFP010000038.1:0-18824 GCF_055587785.1 Streptomyces sp. NPDC046379 | reverse complement strand
TCAGGCACAAGATCATCCGACACCCGCAGAACTCTGCCGCCCGCCAGCCCAACTGCCAAGCCCTGAACCAAAACTCATTCTGAAATGATCAGTTATGCGGGTGATTTCCCACGCTTGGATCATCCAACCGTGGCCTGTCCAGCCGAGGAGGACCGCATGTTGGCTCTGCGCTGAGCGTTCTCCGGTCGGTACCCAAGGTGGGACTTTCACATGTTGGCTCTGGCCTGCGGCTTTCTTTCGGTACGTCCTATCCGGGAGACAGGATGATCGACAGCCCTTCCGGAATGTCGGTGATGAAGTACTCCGACTCACCGAGCTGGCCCAGTTCGTTGCGCTCTCGCCGCCGCTGCAGATAGCCGAGGGCGATCAACTCCTTCAGGCCGGATCGGACAGCCGACAAGCCGTCAGTGGAACAGGCAGAGATGGACTCCTCGGAGACGCCGTACCCGTCCACATGCGTGCTGATCAAGCCGAAGATCCCCTTTGCCTTGAAACTCATGCAGGGATCACGGAACACCGCGTTGTGGATCTGCGTGAACTGCCGTCGCAAGACATCGGCTGCCATCGGGCCGCGTTTGATCCGTCCGGGGAAGCTCATCGGGCCGCACCCGCCGCGGCGGCGCTTCGGCGCCTGTGGCCCGCGGACGCCGCAGAGCTCCGCTCTCGAGGCCGCGGGGCGCAACTGCACCCGCGGCTATGCGCATTGCAATCGCCGCGCAGGCACCAGGCGAAGGGCAGGCGCCACGAGGCTGTGAGCAACCACCAGGACATGAAGGAAACACCCGTTGATCAGAGCTGGACGAGGCAGTCAGCCTGCCCACCGGCCGGCCGCGCGGGTCAGATGCCCGCTCATCGCCGCGGCCGAATCCATCACCGCGGCGATGTATCGAGTTCGAACAGCCGTCCGTCCCATCTGGGTGTCCGCTGCGACCAGCGCCACGGATCCGGCGACTGCCGAGCCGTACCAAAGGGGCGCCGCAATCATGGTGCGGCCCGGCAGGAGGGCGGGGGTCACCGCGTGGCCTTCCTCGCGGACACGGGCTGCGCCGGATTTGGCGGCGTTTGCGGGGCCGAGACAAGCCAGGATGGCGAGGCCTGCGGCGTCCGCTTCCAATGGTGCGCAGTCCAGGGCCTTCAGCATGCCGTCGGGCAGGGTGAACAACTCATCACCGTGAGCCCCGTATGCGTGGTCTATGCACACCCGAATCGGAGTACCGAACACATCAGGCCGGTACACGTATGCGATCTGACCGGTGCGCGACTGCAGCCTGACGAGCTCGGCCCTTACCGCGGGCGAGGTCTGGCCGGCTGGCGGCGAGTGCACTGCCGCCGGGGAGGGCGGGGCACCGGGCAGCATGCCGACCAGTGCGTAGCGAGCGCGCCGGCCCTGCTGTTCGACGGTGCCGTCCCGCACCAGGGCTTGCAGATAACGGTGAGCGGTCGATGCCGGAAGGCCCGCAGACTCGGCAACGGCGGCCAGTGGCTGTCCGCCGGGACCGAGCCGGGCCAGGGCTCTCAAGACGGCCATGGTGCGCGCAACGGTACCGCCTGTGCGGTCGGACGAGGCGTCAACGAGGTGCAGCAACGTGAGTTCCCCCTCACGATTGGCGAGGCCCTGAAGTGGTACGCACGGGTCCCCTGTGGCCTGCTGTGGTCCTGTCCGCTGCCGTCAGCCGCGGAGGGCTGCCCGCTCCGCGGTGGAGAGCGGCGGTCCGTCGAGGTGGGGGCGTTTCCTGCCCAGAAGCATGTGGTAGAGCATGGCGGGCGAGAGCAGGCTCGTCGGTGGTTTGCTCATGCTCATGACCTCCAGGAGGTGGCGCTGTGCGTGCGGGCTGCGGGCGCCGGCGTCCACGGCACGGTCGACCAGTGCGGCTCCGAGTCGGTCGACTGCTGTGGGGCCCTCCTCGGCGGCGCCCGGGTAGAGCACGTCCTGGCCGACTGCCAGATTCCAGGCGTTGCCCACGGGACGGGCGACGGCTTGCTGCATACGTCGAGCGGCCCCCAAGGCGCTCACGCCCTGGTTGTAGAGCACCTCTCGGATGGCCAGGGCGCACTGGGCGGCAGCGCTCAGGCCGTGCCCGTAGACCGGGTTGTAGGCGGCGACGGCGTCTCCGACGACGACGAACCCTTCCGGCCATTCGGCTGCCTTCTCGAAGAAGCGCCGTGTGTTGGCCGTGCTGCGGGAGAGCACGGGATCGGTCAGGGGGGCGGCGTGCTCCAGCAGCTCGCCGATGACGGGGTGGGGCAGCCCTTTGGCGAAGGTGACGAAGGCATCCGGGTCTGATGTGGGTTCGCCGCCACGGGTGCCCGACAGTGTGACGAGCCAGCGGCCGTCTTCGACGGGCAGGATGATGCCCCCCTGCCCGGGGGCGCGGCTGGGATCGGCCTGTACGTTGACGATCGGGAATCTGCCCGAGGCGGGTGCCTGGTATATCCGGCTGGCGTAGACGACGCCCGCGTCGACGGTCCGTCCCGGTACGGCCGGGACACCGAGGCCGTCCAGCCATGTGGTGGCGCGGCTGCCCCGGCCGCCGGCGTCGACGACCAGGACGGCGGGGAGGACGTCCTCGGCGCCGCCGGCGTGGATCCGGACGCCGGTGATGCGGGAGGCGGTGCCCTCCAGGCCGATGGCCTCGGCGTGCTGCCGGACCGTGATGCGGCTGTCCTTGAGGACTTCGGCGCGGACGGTGGCGTCCAGGAGGTCCCGTGAGCACACGAGGTTGACCGTGGGCGTCTTGAACCGGCGGAACCATGGCCCGGACGGTGCTCTGGAGACGAGGTCGCTCATGATCTCGGCGCGCCAGGCGCCGCGGTTCACGAGCGTGTCGCCGATGCCGGGGAGGAGTTCCTCGAGTGCGGCCGCACCGCCGGACCACAGCAGGTGGGCATGACGGGCCTGGGGCAGCCCCTTGCGTGGATGGGACCCGGCGGGCAGTTCGTCGCGTTCGATGACCGTGACGTCGGTGAAGTCGGCGAGGACAGAGGCGGCCAGCATGCCTGTGAAACCGCCGCCTATGACGACGGCGCAGCGGCGCGGGGAGCGAGTGTCAGGCATGTGGGGTCAGGCTTCCTCTGTCGGTCAGGTGGCGGCGGACGGATTCGGTGGCCTGTCGGCGGCGCAGCCCGCGGGCCATGCTGATCAGGCTTTCCAGGTCACTGCTGATGGGTTGGTCCTCCCGGTCCTGTCCGGGTGGTGACCGCTCGTAGACGTCGGCGGCTGCGAGCAGGGCGACGGCGCTGGCGATGGCGCGGGCTCGGTCCTCGGGGTGCCCGGCTTGCCGGGCGGCCCTGTGCGCTGCGGCCCGGAGGGAGCTGTCGTAGTAAGGGCCAAGGCGCAGCAGGCTGTCGTGGATGTCCTTCTTGCGGTTCATCAGGCGGCGGGAAAGTGAGTCGGTCGTCCTCGTCCGTACAGGCGCGGGGACGAGGTCGAGGGGGCGCAGGGCGCGCCAGAGAGGTCCAAGGCGCCAGTGGGTGACGAGGTCGCGATACCAGCTGGCCAGCGGCGGGGCGACCTGCGGGAGGATGAAGCCGATCGCCACGAGGACGGCGTCCAGCAGCGCAAACGGAGGGGCGACGTTCGTGCTCAGGAAGTCCCAGTCACGTCCGGTCCACCGGGCGCCGATGGCCGCGAACTTGGCGATGTCGAAGAGCAGCCCGAAGGTGTACCCGGCCTGGAGGAACACCAGGCCGGCACGGAGCGAGGGCGTTGACACCTTGCTGATCCACGTCCAGATCATTCCGGCGGCGACAACGCCGGACACCGCGTGCGCGATCAGGTAGAGCAGGATGTGCTCCCGCATCCACGGGGTGTTCGCGTAGTAGGTGTCGAGGTCGTAGATCCGCTCAACCGGCGCTTCGGCGAAGGCGAACGTGATCCACAGCAAGGCGATGATGCCCGCGTAGATCGCCCAGACGGCGCGCAGGATACGCCGGCGCCGCGGGGTGGGCTCCTCCTTCCAGCTGATCGTCATCGTCAGGCTGGATGCGAAGAACGCGGTGAGCAGGCTGTAGGCCAATGGAGCGGCGACGTTCGTGATCCCGGTGAGCCGGTTGATCTTCTGGATGTTCACCGGGGTGATGGTGATGAACACAGCGACGGCCAGGAACAGCAGCAGGATCGTCGCCCGGACGTCCGTGTCCCGCCACGCCCGCATGAGGGTCGGAAACTTCACGATGAACGCCAGCACGAGCAGGGTGATCGGCAAGGCGTACGGGATGTGCAGAGGCGACAGGTCCACAGGATCACAGCCCTGTGCGCGGGTTGAGGCAGGCGCCTATCCGTCCTTCCACCGTGCGCTGGGTGACGGGGCCCGTGGCGTACGGGCCGGTCAGCCAGTGCCGGAACTTCACCGATAGCAGCAGGCCGAAATCGTCGGCGTTGGTCTCATCGATGTGGCGGGAGGGCGAGCGGGTAGCCATCGACAGGAGTTCGTCCCAGGGAAGCTCGTCGTCGCTGACGAGCGACCGCGCCGCAGCGACCGGGCCGTCGGCGGAGCGTGCGCAGTGGCCGTGCTTGAGGTGCCACAGCTCGTGCCCGAGGATGACGAGCTGGTGCTCGGGGTCGGTGCGCCGTTCCACCAGGACCAGTGCGCTGCCGTCGTTGAAGTACAGCGTCAGCCCCGAGGTGCCGGACGCCGAGGGGAACGGGGCGATTTTGAGGTCCACGGGCGTGCCCAGCTGCGCGCCGGCGCTGCCGCAGAGCGCGCGCATCAGGGCCTCGGGCTCAGCAGGCCGCTCCAGGCGCTCGGCCGCGCCGGCGGCCAGCTCACCGAGAAAGTGCTTCAGGCTGCTGCGCTTTGTGAACATCACTGCTCCCCCTCGCGCGGCGGGACCACGGCGCGCAGGAATTCGGCGAGCAGCTCCCTCTGCTTGTCCGACAGGTCTCCGGCACGGTAGTCGAGGCTGTGAACGCCCAGCTCGGCCAGCGCGACCTGCAGCGGATCGTGACCACCGAGCCGGTCCACGAGGGGCTGGAGGGCCCTGCTGAGAGCCATGTCCGCAGGGGCCGTGAAGAACTCCTCGTCAGCGCCGATGTCCAATGTCTGCGCGAAGTAGCGGCGGAGTGCCAGGAAGTCCGTCAGATTGGGCACTTTCTGGCCCGCCAGGACCTGCCGCGCCCACTCGGGCGAGCGCCCCATGGCGGCGGCGACCTCCCGGCGGACGTCGGCAGGCCGTTTACCCGTGACGCCGACGTACGAAGCGGTAAGGGCCGCGATGCGCGCGCAGACCCGTTCCTCGACCGTGTCCTGGGGCACCGGTTCACGGTTGAGCAGCGCCTGGACGGTGGCACTGGGCAGGGCCGTACTGAAGGCCAGCTCCTCCACCTTCAGCGCCTCGTCCCTGTCGACCTGCTGCTCCGCCAGCAGTCTGTCGAGCATGTCGAGGGTGCGGGACAACGACGGAAGACTGCTCACCTGTACTCCGATTGCATGGGGGGTGAACACGAGTGCCAGGAGAGTACGGCTCCGCCGTGACACGCGACAACAAAAGTTGGCGAACCGGCAAGCATTCTGGCCAAATCCATGCGCTCAAAGTGCCGACATCCGCCAGCACCTCTGCCGGCGGCCAGGGCACATACGGTCTGACTCAGCGGCAGTCGCGTCCGTTCCGGGAAACCGCCCTCTTCCAGCCCCTGGAAGAACGGGTGCCCGGCGTTTCGGTCACTGGAAGGCGAACCGGCGCCGGCACTCTGCGGCTTGCCGTACGTCCGGTAGTCCGATGAGGTGGAGTGCGGTGGCCCTGCGCATCACAGGCGCTGCCGACTCCCACCGCTGAAACCAGCTCCGGGTGCCGCCCGCTTACCCCCAAGCAGGCGGCACCCGGTCACATGCGCAGCCGCAGCCCGGCGGCGCTGGCTCCCGGCACCTCGCGGGCCCGCTGCGACGGCTCTGCTCACATCACAGAGCAGCGTTTCGGCAGCAGTGCGGGAGGGCAGTGCCCGCGCCGGACGTCCATGGCTTCGGGCGGCAGCTCGGTGGCGACCGGGAGGGAGCCCTCCGTCGCCCGTCCGGAGCCCGGGGCGAAAGCGCTGGCTCCGGGCGTAGGCGGCAGCCGCCGCCGCGCCGTTGCCGGGCTCCGGCGGGCGCCTCCCGTTCCCGTCGGCATCGGCGCCCGGGCGCGGCAGGCGCCTCCCGCAGCCGTGAACGACTGCTGTCATGAGCCGCCGATAAAGCCGGACAGCTCGTGGCCGTTCACGCGGGCCTGCTCCGCAGGCATGGCGGTCCCGTGATCTGGGTCTCCTACCGGTGGTCGATGGTGGTGAGTGAGCTGCGGGCGGCGCCTGCCAGCTGCAGGGCGCGGCGCACCAGGTCCGCGCCGTATACGCGTTCCGCGGCTTCGGGGTCCATGACGTTGACGGCCCCGGTGACCAGGTCCGTCTCGCCCCGCATGAGCTGGCCCCAGGCGGCGGCGCGCAGGTCTTCGCGCTCCTGCCTGCTCAGCTCCAGCGGTGCGCCCTGGTCATCGGCGGCGTTGTCTTGGCCGTGGTGGCCGTCGCCGCTTGCCGCCTGGCTGACCTGTGCGAACGCGGCCTTCACCTCGCGTCGGACGGCGCGGCTGGACGGGGCCTGCCAATCGCCGCCGAACCGCTCGGTGCGGGCGCGGACCTGCTGGATGCGGTTCCGGCGGGCCGCTGCCTGGGCTGCGCGCCAGTCCTCCACCGCCTTGGCGCGCTTCTCCGGGGTGTCCAGGATGTTCTCCGCACTGGCCAGCAGCGCAGCGAGCAGGCCGGAGCCCCGGTGTACCCGGGTGACGTCCCCACGGCGGAAGTGCAGCCAGGCGCGAACGTCGGTCACGGTCCAATCGGCATCAGCGACGTTCCGGGCCACCCAGGCGATCCGCGGCACCGAGCAGCCGCGCAGCCAGTCCAGCTCCTGCGTGAGCTCCCGGGCGAGCTGGAAGCGCCGGCCGACGCGGTTCAGCTTCCGGCGCTCACCGGCCCCTGCCCTGGAATCCTTCGGGGCGGAGGGCTTGCGCTGCCCGCTGGCGGGCTTGCCCTCAGGGGGGAAGGAAGTATCACCCGGAGAAAGACCGGTAGAGGAACCACCCCTCATTGGGGTGCAACGGAACTCCGCTGAGAAAGCAGTCTCAGGCGCCTCGGAAGATCCCTTCCGGGAACCCTTCGGCGCGGTCCTCGAGAGCGTTGCCGACCGCGGCCGCCGCACCTTCCGGGACGCCTTCTTCGCCAGGCGCGCCATCAGCTTCCGGCCGGACTCCGCGATTCCCGTCATCCGCCGCCCGGTGCCCTCGCCAGACGTACGGACCCCTAGCGCGGCGTCGAACTCAGGCGGCAGCACCCGGGCGTACACCGACGCCTGCGCCCGCTCACCGCTCACCCGCGTCCCGCGCGCCTCCCACGCCAGCAGCCCGGTCTCCCGGAGCATCCGCAGGTGGTTCTGCACCGCCCGCTTCGTCAAGTCGGTGCGGCGCATCAGGTACTCAATTCCCGGACGGCACGGCGACAGCTCCGCCAGCAGCTGCGCGATGAACACCGTCATCGGCCCGAACGAGCGCGGCCCGTGCGACCGGTGTCGCCGCGGCTCGTACAACCCTGAGCCAGCGACCCAGTGCACGCCCTGCATCCAGCTGTAGCCGTCCGGCGCGATCCGGCCCGTCGATGTCGGCAGCCATTGCCGAGCCTCCGGCACGGACAGGCCGGGCAGCGCGGCGACCGCGCCGACGTCATCGGCCGACGGGCGTGCAGCAGGAACCACCGCGGCGGCCGGTGCCGCCACGGTGCTCACAGGCCCGCCCGGAGAGCCAGGGCAAGATCCTCCCGGGTACCGCGGACCAGGCCGCCGGTGGACAGCCGATCAGCCGCAGAAGCGGAGCAGCCATGCCGCGTGACGTCGGCCATGGCTGACTGGCTCCGCAGCCGATCCGAAGGCAGTCGGAGCAGGCGGCCATGTTGAACCTGGCGGACCGGCCGCAGGTCATGCAAAATGACGACACCTCCGCGGTGCAGGTGGGCACAGCAGCCCTCTTCGGGGGTGCTGGTTGGTTCTGGGAGAACTGAGGTTGGACTGTTCGGCGGGGGCAGTCCCGGCGGGCAGTCCCTTCGGAGGGGGTGTGACCTCTCCGGTGGCAGACGGGTGCTGAGCCCGGGTGGGTGCGAATCACCTGGGAGCTGAGCGGCCCGGGGCGGTGAAGGCCTCGGCTAGAGGCGCCGCCGCGGCGGCTACATCATCGTGTCCTCCGCCCTGCCCCATTTCGCGGGCCGGTAGTGATCACGCGGTTAAGGCACGGCCGTGACGGGCCGTCAGCGGCTAACGGCTGCTGGCGGCCCGTCACCGCGGGAGCGGTGCTGTACGTCGCCGACCGCCAGGAACCATGCGCAGAGCAGTCGCGAAGCGGGCGGCGCAGCGATCGAGTCGGATGATGCCGTCCCTCCTCCCTGAGATGGGGTGGAGGGCTTGGAGGAAGGCGGAGTCGACGACGACGCCGTCGAGTCCAAACGCTGCCGCTGCAGCACGTTCGGGGCTGGTGACGCCGACGCACGCGCATAGGGGGGGCAGCGGTCAGTTCTCTGAGGCGGTCGACGCGGCGGTGGAAGTCCGCGAGGTCGAGGACCCCTGCGAACTCCGGAGGTTCCGTGACGACGGGGAGGTGGACCCATCCGGTCGAAGCCTGGGCTGCTTCGGTGATCTGGCCGTGACCGGCGAGGAAGGCGGTCGCCAGCCGGTGCGAGGCAGCGGCCTCCGCCCACCGGACGGCCTCTGGACTGGCCGGCGACAGGTCGGGCAGGACTATGCCCGCTGCGCCGGCGGCAGCGAGGGCGGCTGCTGTGAGGCCGGCGCTGTGCCGGGCAATGGATTCCCCTTGCGGTACCAGTACCACTGGGATGTTGGTGCTCCTGACCACCTTGTCCAGGATCTCGATGGCGGTGGCGAGGGTTGCCGGGGGTTTCTGCCAGGCGCCTGACGCAGGAGGCGCTGGATCCTCTGCGGGTAATCCGATGGCGAGGATGTCGGCGTGCCAGCTCAGGGTGCACAGTGCAGTAATACTGTCCTCGATGTTGGGGTAACCGGCCGGAAGGCTGCCGATCAGGGCGGCCCGTCCGGCTCTTCCGGTGCGTTCGAATGCCGCACTCAGCCGGTCCGCCGGAGTCGCAGTCGGTGGGGCAGCCATCCGTTTCACCAGCCAACTGCGCCTGCCTGGTAAGGAATTCCAGTAAGCACCCGTGGTAAACGACGGTAGCTCGTGCACTGATACATGAGTGCAGTGAGCCGGGTGCCGTATGCAGCGGTGGTGTCCGGGCTCGCGGTGTGCTTCATCCGTGCGTTCCTTCCCCTTGGGCGCCTCTTGGCTTCCACGCAGCGGGGCCAAGGTGCCGCCCCCTTGGGAGTGCATGCTCGCCGGCCGGGCGGGGCTCATATCAGCGCAGGGCTGGATGGCGGTTCGACTCGCGTCGATTTCGTTTAATCATATACTTTTTTCTCAGTTGCAACCGTGGCGTCCCGTACGGTAGCCGAGGAGTTGACGGTCTTCAACCAGCTTGGAGAGTATGGCTGTCGTGCGTCTTCACACAGGTGGAAGTCACATCCAGGCAGCGAGGTAGGCGGCATGTCAGAGGGCCCAGCTCACAGCCTTGCCGACAAGCTCAACCATCTCTTCGCGACCGTCAGGCCGGAGCCGGCGCGCGAGTACAGCAACGAACATGTCGCAGCCGCCATCAGGGCCGCCGGCGTCTCCATCTCCCAGAGCTACATCTGGCAGCTCCGCAAGGGCAGGAAGACCAACCCCACCCTCAGGCACCTCCAGGCGTTGGCCGAGTACTTCGGCGTACCCGCGGCCTACTTCGTCGATGACGCCACGACGGACCGAATCGCCGAGCAGCTGAGCGCGCTCGCCTCCGAGCAGGCCCGCCTCCACGACGAGACTCGCAGCAGCGAGGTAAAGCTGATGGCCATGCGTGCGGGACAGTTGTCTCCCGAGCATCGCAAGCAGGTGATGGACTTACTGGACGTCATCTATCGGCTCGAGCAGGCTGAAAGCGCCAGCGAGAATGCGGAAGATTGACCGGAAATGTTCTGGTTATCGACTCGATGACCACTGTTGGATGATGATCGCTAACGGTCGGTAAGGACGGTGGTCGGAGTCTTCCCTTGAATGAGCGCTCGTTACGGAAACACTGCAAGCGTCTGTTGCGCTCCCTCGGGATCAGGCCTCCGCTGCGGGTCGACGAACTCTGCAGGCTCCTCGGGGAGCATCGCGGCCGCCCGATTCGCCTGATGCCCTACCCGCTCCCTGTGCCGGGCCCTTTCGGCTTGTGGATCGCCTCGCAGACGAGCGACTACATCTTTTTCCAGCGGGAGACAAGCAAGGCCCACCAAGATCACATCATCCTCCACGAAGTCGGTCACATCGTGGCCGACCACCGTATCGGCGAAGTCAACGGCAGCGCCTGGGACACCGCCCTGCCAGGCGTCTCCCCCGACTCCATCCGGCGGGCCCTGCGACGCACGTCCTACGACACCGAGCAGGAACGCGAAGCCGAATTGGTCGCAACCATCATCTTGGAATGGGCTTCGGTGCTCGACCGCATCACGCCCCCCGCACTGGAGGACCGTTCAGCACGCCGAGTCCAGACCGCGCTCAGTGATCGACAGGGGTGGCTGTAATGCTCTCCGTTCTGCTCGGAGCCGTGCTCTGCGTGGCGCTTGCGTGGAAGATCCGCCAGTTCGCCAACGCCCCGACTGACAAACTGCTTCAATCGGTCCTCTTATGCATCCTGTGCGCGACGCTGTCCTACCCCTTCGGTACCGCTGGCGGCGCCAGACTGGTAGACGACCTCACCGATGAGGGAGTCGCGAAGTTCCTACAGAACTTCTGCCTGCTGTTCGCTGTCTACTTCCTCAAGTGCTTCTTCATACACGCGGTTGCGGACAGACCCGAAGGGCGCAGCCGGGCACGGAGAGGGCTTGTGCCCCTGAGCGCCGCTCTGTTCGTCATGGCCCTGGCAATGCTGGCCACGCCGAGGCCGGAGCGGGACCACACCTACGCCACGGCGGGCATGCACATCACCGCAGTCGCCGTCTTCTACCTGGCGGGGGGCCTGTACCTCGCCTATGCCCTCAGCGCGGCATTGCGGTGGGCCGTAAGTTATGCACGTGTGTCACGCCGGTCGCTGGCGATCGGCCTGTGGATGGTGGCGGCCGCCCTGGGCGCAATGGTCGCAGCAGCGGCCGTCCGCGAGGTCCTCACCTTGGCTCGATGGCTCGGCACGGACATCCCCCACCCGCTCATCGCCAGTGTCAAGTTAATGCTCGACCTCGCCATCCCGCTCTTCGTCCTCGGGGTGATCTACCCCGCGGTCGTGACCCGTTGGGCGGGCATTCGCCTGTGGTGGCACCACCGGCGGATGTATCGGCGCCTGGAGCCCCTCTGGAGCGCGCTGCACCAAGCCTTCCCCGAAGACTCCCTCCACCGTACCCGCTCGGAGACCTGGCTCGACTCCATGAGTCCCAAAGCAGTGCACCGCCGCTACTACCGGCGTGTCATCGAGTGTCGGGACGGCCTTGTCCGGATCAGCCCCTACCTCGCCCACTTCATCGCCGACGGCAGCCAGGAACCGGTTGCTCCCGAAAAGGCCGCACGCCATCTCCACGCAGCCCTGCAGGCCTACAGGGCCCAGCAGCCCGTACCCAAGCAAGCGTCCCCCATTGCCGTCCCCGACAGTGGCGGCCTGGAGGACGACGTCCGTCAACTCGCGCTTCTCTCGGACAACTTGTAAGTCCCAGCCCCGACCAGGAGGAACACGAGTGGACACCCTGATCTCGGCGGCACGCGTGCTGCTCGGCCCGCGCGGCCGCCACATCGATGATGGAGCCGTGCTGGTCCGCAATGGCGCCATCGCGGACGCCGGTCCCCGGGCGGATATCGAGGCTCGCGCTCCGGACCGCGCCACCAGGTTCGACTATCCGGACGGAACGCTCCTGCCGGGGCTGATCGACGCTCACGTGCACCTTGCTTTTGACGCCGGCCCGGACCCGGTCGGATCCCTCCAGCACATGGACGATGCGGAGCTGAGCCGCGGTATGGCCGACCGGGCGCTTCAACTGCTTCACACCGGTGTCACCACCGTGCGTGATCTCGGAGACCGCAACGGGCTCGCCTCCCGGTTGCGGGACAGCATCGCCAGGGGTGAGGTCCCCGGCCCGCGCATCCTCGCCGCCGGTACGCCGGTGACCGCTCCGGGCGGCCACTGCTGGTTCCTCGGCGGCGAGGCCGACGGCGCCGAGGCCATCCGGGAGACGGTCCGCCGCAACATCGAGCGCGGAGTCGATGTCATCAAGGTCATGGCCACTGGAGGCGGCATCACCAAGGGCGGCCCTCCGATCTGGGCGGCACAGTTCACCGCCACGGAACTGGCCATCGTGGTCGAGGAGGCACGGCGTGCCGGACTGCCCGTTGCCGCACACGCCCACGGCACCGAGGGAATCGCCGCTGCGGTCGCCGCCGGGGTGGACACCATCGAGCACTGCACCTGGATGGCACGGGACGGATTCGACGTCCGGGAAGAACTGATCGCCGCCATCGCTGCGAAGGGCATCGCAGTGTGCCCGGCCGCCAGCCCTGACTGGCGCGGATTCGCCCAGCGCTTCGGCCCTGAACGAGCCGAGGCCATGTTCGGCACGCTGCGCCGGATGCGAGAGAGCGGAGTGCAGCTCATCGCCGGCACGGATGCAGGGGTGAGCCGGGCCGTTTTCAACGATTTCATCTCCAGCCTCGAGTTCTTCCAGCACATCGGCTGCCCGCCCGCTGAGATCATCGGCCTGGCCACGCACAGTGCGGCACAGGCACTGGGCATCGCTCACATCACCGGCCTGCTCCGCCCGGGTCTCCGTGCCGACCTCTTGGCAGTGAGGGGCAACCCCCTCGAAGACTTGCAGGCACTGCGCCAGGTATACCTGGTGATGCAGGACGGCCGCCCGTACATTCCGAATGCCTCCGACTCTTTTCCGTAAGCCATAGTCTCCATTGTGGAGAATTAATAAAAAGGGGCATATAGCGGCAATATGGAGTCAGTGAGCTGTTTCCAACTTGCAGCAGAAGCAAGCCGGTTGCGCTGACAACGTGGTGAAGCCCCTGGTAGATGGGTTTTCGACCAAGAGAACCGTCTCCACCAGAGGCTTCGCATGCTCGTCTACCCGTCGGGCGTCGACGTGTCCAGCTCTGCCCTGCGCTTCCTGTCCGCCCGTCTGCGGCAGCACCGTCGTGCGATCGGCTCCCGCTGGAGGCGTCTGAACCCCGGCCGCCAGGCCCTGCTCGCACTCGCCCACCTGCGGATGGGACACGCGTATGCCCAGCTCGCGGCCGGATTCGGTATCGGAACCACGACCGCCTACCGGTATGCCACCGAGGCTGTCGAACTCCTGGCAGGCCTCGCGCCCACCCTGGCCGACGCGATCCGGGTCGCGTCGACGAAGGCGTTCGTGATCCTTGACGGCACACTCCTGCCGATCGACCGCATCGCCGCGGACCGGCCCTTCTACTCCGGGAAACACAAGAAGCACGGGATGAACCTGCAGGTCCTCACGGATCCCTTCGGCCGGCTGCTGTGGGCCTCGCCGGTCATGCCCGGCGCCGTCCACGATGTCCGCGCGGCCCGCGAGCACGGCATCGTCGACGCCCTTGCCGCGGCCGACATCAAGTGCTGGGCGGACAAGGCATATCGGGGTTCCGGCGGAACCGTCCGCACCCCTACTGGGGCCGCTGGGAAACCCTTTCCGCCGGTCAGAAGGCCGTCAACCGGTCCCACGCGAAGATCCGCGCACTCGTCGAGCAGGCCATGGCCACCATCAAGGCCTGGCGGCTCCTCCGCAGGCTCCGGTGCTCGACCACCCGCATCACCAGCCTCGTCCAGGCCGTCCTCGCCCTGCATCTGGCCAGCTCAGAGTGAGGATGGAAAAGGCTCAGTGGCGCGGTGTGGTCCCGTACCGTGGTGCGCTTGTCTCTGCGCAGGCGGAAGCCGACGGTGCCGTACTCGCGCATCAGCCGGATGATCCCCTTGTGGCGGGCGCGCCGGCCGCCTGCTGCCGGTGTGACGCCTGGAGGCGGACACGACGCATGGGCAGCCCGCCATCGCGGTTGCCGCGGGAACGCTCGGCAGGACGGGCCGCCGCTGAGGCGCCGGCTACCGGGCGGTGATGCCCTGGAAGCCGGGTCCGGGCCCGCGTCGCTTGCCGCGTGATGCGGTGGCCGGCCGGGCGGTGAGGGCCGCGACCACCCGGAGGTCAGGACCCGTGCCTACGCGCCGGCGCCGTGAGCGCGGAGGGCGGAGGCGGTCGCCGGGCAGGGGGGAACGCCTGAGAGCTTCCCGCGAGTGACCTCCCAGAGCTCGGACACGGCCCGGGCCTCAGCCGCGGCGGCCCGGACCGATCCCGGCCAGCCCCGTCCCGAGAAGGACGTATGCGGCAAGGGCCAGCACCGGTATGTGCCCGCCCGGGCGGTCGATGTCGTCGGTGAAGTACCCGGACAACCCCACCCAGACCAACCCGCCGACGACCACCAGCACGACGTTGCCGGCCTCGCCCATCACTCGCATGCCGGCCCGCAGCAGCAGCGGCATGAGGGCCCAGGAAGCGGCCGTGGTGAGCAGGAACTGGAAGGCGCCGGCGAACACCTCGTCGCTTCCGGCCGCACTCTCGCGTGCCGAAGCGAAGCCGGCGGACATGAGGGTGTGGCAGGCCGCAGTGGCGACGACGACGGTGACGGCGCCTTTGACGAATCGTACGTACCGCATGTCGGGAATCCTCGCTCTTCGCAGGCCGATGGGCCCCAACACATTGCGTCGGGGCCCACGGACGGGTGCGGACGATGACCGGCAGGTGGTCTGTCCTTCAGCTCCTACAGGGCGCGCTCCAGGGCGTTGGCGTAGAGCCGGGCGCCGGAGATCTCCGGGGGGAACGACTTCATCGACGGGTTGGGCGCGCCGTTGTCCGCCTCGGACCTGCCGGCGGTGACGATACCGTGGATGGATTCCGGGTCACCGCAGGGGCATAGCGGCAGGGCCTCTTGGTAGCTCGGGGTTGCGATCCCGACCGAGCAGTACCAGGAGGCCCTGTTGTTGCAGTCTGTCTCGCTTGCGTCCGTGGAGTCCAACGGGCCGTCTCCTGCGTGTGACTGTCTCGCGCACAGGTTCGGCAACGCGGCGGACGGACCGGACCGGGTGCGGTGTTACGGCTCCGACCTGACGGAGGCGGAGTGGCAGGTCCTGCGGCCGCTGCTGCCGGTCCCCGCGTGGCTCCACGGACGGGGCGGGCGGCCGGAGGGCTATTGCCACCGCGTGATGCTGGACGCAGTCCGCTATGTCGTCGACAACGGCGTCAAGTGGGTGAACCTGCCCAGTGACTTCCCGCCGTACCGGCGGGTGCACGCGTTCGCCCGCCGCTGGCAGGTGACGGGCTTGCTCGCCGAGCTCCACGACCGGCTGCGCGACAAAGTGCGCCAGAAGGAGGGCCGCGACGTGGACCCGACGGCCGCCGTCGTGGACTCGCAGTCAGTGCGGGCAGCAGCGAACATCCCACGCTCCACAACCGGCTGGGACGGCGGCAAAAGGGTGGGCGGCCGCAAGCGGCACCTGGTGGTGGACTGCCTCGGCCTGGTCCTGGCCGTCGCGGTGACCGCAGCGAACGTGCAGGACCGGGACGCCGCAGTGCCTCTGCTGGAGCGGCTGCGCAGGCTCTACTTCTCCGTCCGGCTTGTCTGGGCGGACGGTATGCGGGGCGCCTGCTCGACTGGGCGGCCGAGAACCTCCACCTCAACCTCGAGATCGTCAAACGCTCTGACGACACCACGGGGTTCGTGGTGCTGCCGCGCAGGTGGGTGGTGGAAAGAACGCTGAGCTGGCTGATGCGCTCGCGTCGCCTGGTGCGCGACTACGAGACGCTGCCCGCCATGCACGAGGCGATGGTGCTGTGGTCGATGACCATGCTCATGAGCGGCCGCCTGGCCGGGCGCCGGTCCGGCGCCTTCAGCCGGCCGGCGTCCCGAGCGGGGTGAACACTCCCGGCCGCGTCTGAAGCGCCCAGCCTGGTTCCACCAGGCGTTTCGCCTTCGACCGGAGTCCCTCGACTTTCGCCGGGACCACCTCAAGCCCCAGGGCGGCAGCCAGCTGCTGGCAGCGCATCCCCTCACGGCCCGCCTCCGACTCCAGCACGGAAATGATCCGCCGGTAGTCCGCAGGCAGGGCCGACGCCGTCATCTCCTCGGTCCGTCGCGGCACCACTGCCCCCGCCCCCGCGCTCGCCACCGGCTCCACGACCGCACGCGCAGGCTCGGCCAGCACCTCGGCCACCGTGATACGAGCATCCGCAAGACGCTGAAGCGTGCGTTCCGCCTCTCCGAGTGCGGCCTGCACCCGCTCGGCCTCCTCCCGCAGCCGCGCGACCTCTTCCCGGACCTTCTTCTCCCGGGCCTCCAGCAGACCGAGCACCGACGGCATCAGCCACCTCCACGAGCCAGACGAACGGAAAACCACGCCCATCCCTCCCGCCGCAAGCCGGAGTTCATGCCCACCCACCCCGAACCAAACGATCACGTTCGGAAAGCGGAAGGCGTCTGGAGACGCCATCCGATTACCGTTCGGCAGGCTTGATCAGTCGAACAGGGTTCCTGTTCGGGTGATCTCTCGGTGGTCGGGTGAGCTGCACTGCGTTTCGTGGAGTCCCTGATGCCAGGGTTACGATCCTGGCGAAGGAGATCCAGGAGCACCATGCCTGCACCACGTAAATACCCGGACGAACTCCGGGAGCGCGCGATCCGCGAGGTCCGCGATACCGGCCGCCCGATCGCGCACGTCGCGAAGGACCTCGGCATCCACAAGGAGGCCCTGCGAGGCTGGGTCCGCCAGGCCGAGGCCGACCGCGGCGAGCGGGACGACCGGCTCGCCACCGCCGAGCTGGACGAGTTGAAGCAACTCCGGAAAGAAGTAGCGGAGTTGCGGCGGGCGAACGAGATCCTGAAAGCCGCCTCGGTGTTTTTTGCCCAGGAGATCGACCGTCCCCGGACGAGGCCGAGCAGGTGATCGACCACCTGCGCGAGAGGGGCCTTGGGGTCGATCCCGTCTGCCGGGTGCTGGAACTGTCGCCGTCGACCTACTTCGCCCGCAAGAAGCGGCCGAAGTCGGCCCGCCGGCTCCGGGACGAGCAGCTCATGCCGCTGGTCGAGGAGGTCCACGCGGAGTCGGGCGGCACCTATGGCGCCCGCCGGATCACCCGCGCACTTCGGCGCAAGGGTCACGGAGTGGCCCGCTGCACCGTTGAGAGGCTGATGGCCGAGCTGGGCCTGGAGGGCGTCATCCGTGGCCGGCGGCGTCGGACCACGCTTCCGGAACCGTCTGCGCCGTGTCCGCCGGACCTGGTCGACTGCGACTTCACCGCCTCCCGGCCCGATCAGCTGTGGGTCGCGGACATGACGTATGTCCGCACCTGGTCGGGATGGGCGTATGTGGCGTTCGTCCTGGATGTGTACTCGCGGATGATCGTCGGCTGGCAGGTCGCGAACGACATGCGGACCGAGCTCCCTCTGGACGCCCTGGAGATGGCGCTCTGGCGGCGCCGGATCAAGAAGGACTCCGGACTGATACATCACAGCGGTCGCGGGTCGCAATACGTATCAATTCGGTATACCGACCGGCTTGCAGACATCGGCGCCTCTGCCTCCGTCGGGTCGGTCGCGGACTCGTATGACAACGCGATGGCCGAGGCGCTGAACGGCACCTTCAAGGCCGAACTGATCGAGGTGCAGGGACCCTGGAAGGACGTCGACCAGGTCGAGCGGGCGATCTTCCAGTGGATCACCTGGTACAACGAGGAGCGTCTTCACTCCGCGCTCGACTACGTACCGCCGGCCGAGTACGAGGAAGCCTTCTGGCGCAGTCAGGAGCAAACCCCGCAGTCCGCCTGAACCAATCAAGGTCGGACTCTACGAAACTCGGGGCAGCTCAGTTCGTGCAGCAGTTCCTCCCGCCCCCAGCCCGCGTCGGTCAATCGACAGGAAGGGGCTGCGGGAAGCCACCTTGCCAGACCCTTTGAACGCGTTCAACTACGCGCCTGGAGAGGTGGCGCGCGACACTCCCGACTCACGTATCCAGCCACCGATGAGCACGACGAACAGCGCTTTCGATACACGGCCTAGTCTTCTGAGTCAGGAATTCTATTCAGATAGCTGGCGAGACGTTCGAGGATCTGGTCTGCGGGCTTGGTCCAGACGTAGGGTTTGGGGTCGGTGTTCCATGCGGCGATCCAGGTGCGGATGTCCTTCTCCAGCGCTTGGACGCTTTTGTGCACACCGCGCCGTATCTGCTTGTTGGTCAGCTCGGCGAACCACCGCTCGACCAGGTTGAGCCAGGACGAGCCGGTGGGCGTGAAGTGCAGATGGAAGCGGGGGTGAGCCAGCAGCCAGGTTTTGATCGCCGGCGTCTTGTGGGTGGCGCAGTTGTCCAGCACCAGGTGCACGTCCAGGTCTGCCGGGATCTCCTGGTCGAGTTTGATCAGGAACTTCTTGAACTCCTCGGCCCGGTGCCGGCGGTGCAGAGAGCCGATCACCTTCCCCGTGGCCACCTCCAGTGCGGCGAACAATGTGGTGGTGCCCGCGCGCACGTAGTCGTGGGTGACCCGCTGCGGGACGCCGGGCATCATCGGCAGCACCGGCTGGGACCGGTCCAGGGCCTGGATCTGCGACTTCTCGTCGACACAGAACACCAAGGCCCGCTCGGGCGGGTCCAGGTAGAGGCCGACCACGTCGTGGACCTTGTCGACGAAGTATGGGTCCGTCGACAGCTTGAACGTCTCGGTGCGGTGTGGCTGCAGGCCGAAGGCCCG
>NZ_JBVJFP010000037.1:0-19806 GCF_055587785.1 Streptomyces sp. NPDC046379 | reverse complement strand
TCCTGCGAGTAACCCTTCGGCGTGGTGAAGGAGCCGTCGCTGTTCCTGGCGAAGCGGACCGTGGCACCGGAAGCGTCGTAGAAGATCACTTCCGAAGAGCCGACGGACAGGTAGCGCTCGTACTGCTGCCACCAGCGCTGCGAGACCCTGCCCCACGGGGCGTCCAGCGAGTTGTAGGTCCGCGCCAGCTGCAGGCGTTGGCCTACGCCGGCGATGTCGAAATCCGTCGCCGTCAGCATCAGGTTGCCGGTGGAGAAGTCGATCTTCGCCTTCAGCGCGTCCGTGATCGCGAAGTTCGTGTAACGGTGCCAGGGCACGTCGCCCTGCCCCTCGGGGACGATGCTCAGCGCCGAGGGCTGCGCAGTGGCGGCCCCGGACGGCGCCGGCTCGCCGCCTGCCGTCTTGTCCGCGGCGCGGCCGGCGCGCTCGCGCTGCTCGCGCAGCCACGACGCATGGCCTGGGTCGGCCGGGTTCTTCGAGGGCTGTGACTTGACCGGCCGGTTCGCTCCGACCTTCACGGCCGGCATCTCGAAGTCGGGACTGTCCTTGCCCCATGCCGATGCCGGTTTGCCGTCCGCGGCGGTCGCGCTCGCCGCCGGCAGAACTGCCGCGGCTAAGGCTGCCGCCGTCAGGACCGCTATGGCGGCGCTTGCGGCCGGTGTTTTCCGGGCACGCCGAAACGGCATGCCGAAGGCACGCGTGTGCATGGCTTCCCCCCACAGGAAGACAAATCCCGGCAACCCCAGTGGTCACCAGGCGCCGACAACCTGTCACAGGAATCGCACACGTCTCCGCGCCGTGCCCCTCATCCGAACCGGCATTCGGGCAGGAATCCGCCCTTCCCCTTCAGGCGGGCGAAGAAGGACGAATAGGGTGATATGTGGCGTGCTCGACCGCATCAGCGAGACGCTGAAACATTCGGCGCCCGAAATGAAGGCCGGAAAGCAAAGATGCGGACGCGCCACCCTGGCCGAGCCCCGCGAGACCCAGACGTACGCCCCTGGGGGACGGAACACCTCCGCGTCGGCGGGGAGCACGGAGATGTCGATGAGGGCCAGGACCTCTGCGGCGGAACACCCCCGCCCGCCGCCAACCTCCGATCCCCGCGCCCGGCGCCGACCGTCAACCCCGGTCCGATCCCGGCGACCCGGCCGAAGTGCGGCACCCGGGCCAGGATGCGGGGGAGTGGGAGATCCCCCGCATCCCGCTCCAGTACGAACGCGCCGTCCTCGCCGGCGCTGGTGGTGCGCGAGCAGCTGCTCGCGCCCGAGCTGGCCGACCCCGTGATCGGCTATCAGGAGCAGGCGCCCGGTCGGCGCGAGGCGATCGACATGACGGCGCTGTGGGCCCTGCGGGAATTCCGCACGGACGTGGAAGCCCTCGATCGTCATGCCGCCCTCTCGTTGCGGTCCCGGGGGAGTGGGAGGAGGAGAGCGGTCCGGTGACCCGCGGTCGGTCCCGATCCGTCAGGGCAGATGACAAGACGGCGCATCCCCATCACGGAGCTGATGGTGAGGGGCATGCGCCACGCACAAGGACCGCCTTGGGTACGGCGCCTGGGCCTACCGGCTGCAGTAGACGGTGAAGTCGCCTGCGCTGACATCGCGGACAAACTTGTCCGCGCCGGCGAGAAGGAGGAGCTGTTCATCGGTCGCTTTGCCGGCTTGCAGCCCGGGTTGGGCGATGATCGTGTGGAAACGCGGTCGTAGCAGGCGGGCCTGCTCACGCAAGGTGAAGAGGTCTCTGGTGCCGCCGATGTCGTACGGGGAGATGCCGCCGTTGCGCCGGGTGTAGAGCATCGCCCGGTGGTGCAGGTGATCCAGCAGCGGTACTGCGTTCCCGCGCCGCCACTTGGCGCCGCGCATGGCCTGTCCGCATACCTCGTACAGGTCCTTCAGGCGTTTGCCGGGGGCGGCTTTGGAGTACTTGCAGTGCACGAGCGTCACGTCCAGGTAGCTGCCGCTGACCTTCAGGCCCACGAGGTCGGCTGCTTCGCCCTTTCCGTCGTCGTCGATGAGGACGTCGAAGGAGCGACCGGCCTGCAGGTAGGCGGACATGTAGTACTGGATGGAGTCGGTAAGGCGCTCTGCCTTCTGGAACTCCTTGCGGAAGTCCACGCCCTGCCAGTCCAGCGGGATGAGCAGGGAGGGGTCGTAGGGGCGGCGGGTGTAGCGCGGGGCGATCAGCTTCCCCTCTTCGTCGATGAGGCGGTCGCCTTCCAGGAACAGGTCGGGCTTGTGCGCGTTGAGCCATTCCTCGAGCGGCTGCGGCTGAGCGGTTGGGCCGCTGCCGGTCACGACGGCGTCCCGGTCGCGGGGACGGTAGACCAAGCCTTTAGTGTCGTAGTCGGCCTGGTAGGCGATGCGCCAGGCGGGCGTCGTCAGGGAGAACAGGAACGGGCCGGTGGGGGAGTAGTCGTCGACCTCGAAGTCGACGTCGGTGAGGGGGTAACGGACATTGTCGTAGGTGAGGGTGTACCGGTTCCGGGAGCCCAGGTAGACCTGCCAGGGCCATTGCACGCCCAGCAGCGCGTACGGCGGCCGTGTGGTGATGTCCTCGGGGATGATGAACCCGTCGAAGACCTGTTCCAGATTGATGGTGCCATCCAGCAGCTTGGTGCCCTGCTGGTCACACCAGTCGGTCCATGCCTTCAAGCTTGGTGCTGTGGTGGGGGACCAGAAGCGGCCCGAGTGGGCTGCACTGATCGAGACGCTGTCGCCGTCGTCGAACCCGGACGCGGCGATGTGTGTCTGGCTTTTGTGTTCCTGGGCGCTGGTGAAGCCCTGCGAGACGTCGCTGCCGACGTGCAGAGAAAAGCGCGTGAAGTAGTCTCGGGCGTCTTTCAGACCCACGTTGGTCGGCACCAGTCGGTCCAGGCGGGCCAGGACGCGGAAGGTCTGCTTGCCGTTGATTCTGGAACTGGGGGGCGATCCCGCGTGTGCCGCTGCGCCACGACCGCGCCGTCATCGCCACCCGCGTCCTCACCGCCCGGCTGCGCACCGCACGCCGCACCGGCCGACCCTTGTACGGCACATCCGCGCGCACACCGACCACGCCAACGGAGCGGCTGCTCCGCTTCGTCCAGGAGCAGCCGCCCACGATGGCCAACCCGGCGGTCGACCCTGTGGCCCTGCGCGCCGGCCTGGAAGCACTGGAGCTGACCGCCGACCAGGGCCGCCGGATCGGCACGACGTTTGCCGCCGTCGGAGACGAAGCGCGCAGACGGTGGCGATCTCCTGTCACCCGAACCCGAAACCTGCGCACCAGGACCGGGCGGCGCGACGCGCGCACCAACAGGGCGAGCAGACTGCGCAGCTCCCGCACCAGCCGTACCGGCGCGCGCTGGTGCACGCCGCGCCGGGGTCGCGCCCGTTCCTGCGCCTGCCCAGGTCGAGCCGGCCGCTCCCGGTGTCTCCACGACGCCCCGCTGCCCACGGTGCGGCTGTTGGCCGCCCTCGCCGGGCGCTCCGCGGCCAGGCCGCTTCCGCCGCCCGGCTGCGAGGCCGAGGTCCGCTCGCCGCCGCCCGGCCGCGCCGCTCCGCCGCTCCTCCGCGCCGTCGTCCGGCGCCTTCGTAGGCTGCCGCTCCGTGCCGGGGCCGCTTCGCCGCCCCGCCGCCCGTCGTGGAGTCGCCGCGTGCAGGCCGCGGGCCCGGCCGGGCTCGGGCCCCCAGCGGCGTGGGCGCCGGCCGCGTATCCCGGGCGGTGCACGGTTACGCCACCGCCCCGCCGTCGTCGACGGAGGGAAGAGCTGACGCCGAACCAGCTGCCCGATCTCTGTAGCCCGAGGGCTAGGAGGTCTACGTGCTGCGCGTTAGCCTCCCGGCATGTTGGATCATCGAGGGCCCTTCCACCCGGACGATGGCCGCCAGCGGCTATGTGGGCCCTGCCGTCGTTGTCATGCCTGACGGCCGCGAAGTCACGGTCACCGCGTCCCTCGTTCTGCGCTACGACCCGCGCCGGAGCGCCAACCGGGAGTCGGATCGGGACAGCACCTGGTCCGGCAGCATCACACTGGCAGATCCGGGAAGCCGCGTTGACCTCTTCGACACGGACCCGGGAGTGCTCCGCCTGCCCGATGGGCGTGAGAGCGAGTTCATGGCGACGAGCGGTGATACTGGACTCGGCATTGCTGGGCTTGGTCCAGCGCCCTTTGCCTCGCAGTGAAGCCTGTTCCCGCAGACGCGGAGGGCCGTACAGCGCGCAGCGCCGGGGGTGCAGCAGAGTCCGCGTTGCAGTTCTGGCCTGCGAATCACGGCGGTGACCGGCCCTTGGGCCGTCAAGAGGCCCGGGGCCCCTCCGATCGCAGGACTCTCGGCACCGAGTCCGCATCATCCGTGCCGGCGGCCAGGATGGCTGGTCAGGGATGCAGGGCGTGGTGGAGGGCGGGGTGGCAGTCGATGACTTGGTCGATGCCGACGAGTTCCAGCACGCGCTGGACGGGTCCGGCGGGTGCGGCCAGGCGGAGCCAGCCGCCGGCGGCGGTGGCCGTCTGGTGGGCGTGGATGAGGATGTTGATGCCGCTGGAGTCGAGAAAGGTGACCTGCGCCAGGTCGATGACGATCCGGGGGCGGCCGGTGCCGGTGATGTCGAGGGCTGCTTCGAGCCGGCTGCCGGTGTGGTGGTCGATCTCCCCGGCCAGGGTGAGCACGCGGATGTTGTCGATCGTGGCGGCCGCGACCGTCAAGCTGCCGGGCTGTCCGGTTGTTGCGTTGTTCGTCGTGGGTTTCTCGGCCATGCGGGTGATACTGGCACAGCAAGACTCTCGCCCAGGAGTGCGGCCCCGCACGGCCTTGGGTGATGCTGTCGCGGGCTGGCGGGGGTGTCGGCCTGCGGGGGCATGGGGCGTCAACCTGCGTGGTTGCGGGCAGGCGCGGGGGTGTGAACGGGGTAGTGAAAGCGGCCGTCATGGAATCGATGCCTGTGGACGGGGACGGCACCGCGCGGGGCGAGCGGGCCCTGCAGGCCACGGTGGCCCTGGACGGGGAGGGCGGGTGCATCGCCCGGGCCCGTCACCAGGCTGCGGAGTTCCTTGCCCGGGTGCAGGCCGAGCACGGGCTGCCCGTCTCGCAGCGTGCAATGGATCTGACCCAGTTGGTGGTGAGCGAGCTGGTCACCAATGCCCTCAAGTACGCGCCGGGCCCGGTGCTGCTGGATGTGCGCATCGACGGCGACGCGGTCGAGATCGTGGTGTGGGACTCGGATCCGGTGCTGCCGGTGGCGAGGGCCGCGGACGCCGGCCGGGTGGGGCAGCACGGGCTGGAGATCGTGATGGCCGTCTGCCAGGGCTTCGAAGTGCAGCGTGAGCCCGTCGGCAAACGCATCACCGCACGCCTGGTCCTCCTGGACGATCCCGGCGGCGACATCACTGGCCTCAACCCCGCCTGAACCCCGATCCCGCGCCCGCGCCAGACTGCGCAGCCGTGCGGCCTGGTTCTGCGCAACGGTCGGCTGCGCACCGAAGGCCCGCCCGCCGTGTCTGCGCACCGACCCGGCCGCGCGCTGCGCAGCGGGTGCGCGCGTAGTGCGCAACCGGTGGGCCGCGTCGTTCGGCAGATAGCGGTTGCCGGAGGCCGGCCGGGGGGTGTGCGGGCGGGTTCACCCGTACGGAAGTGCCGCAGGCGCCGTGGCCCTGCCCGCCGTCGAAGCCTCCGCGGGCTCTGCGCGCCGCCGATCATCCAGCGCCGGGGAAGCACCGCGCGGCACCGCGCCGTCCCGCCGCCGGACGCAGCGCAGCCCGCCTTGCGGGTGGGCGACGGGACGGCCGTGAGGCGCCTGGCCGGGGACGCGGTGGACGAATGCGGCGCCCAGCGGTACGCGTTCCTGTCCCCGCTCGCGGACCGGACGCAGTTTCCGCAGCGCGTCGGTACCCCTCAGCGGGTGCGGCCCGGGACGTCGTGACGGTCCGCCAGGCGGTCACCCGAGGAGCTGGGCCTGGCTCGCATGCAGCCCTTGACCTGCCGTCGCCGAGGTCGTTGGCGTAGTCCTCGCGTCGCTGGTCGGTCCACTGGGAGGCGCCGGAGTCCCAGGCTTCGGCGAGGGGGACGAGGTGGTCGATGTCCAGGGCGCGGGCGGCGTCGACGTCCTCGTTTGTCGTACCAGGAGTGCCAGCGTCCGCCGTTCAGGGTGCAGCGGACGGTGATTTGGGGTGCGAGGAGGGCTTCTTCGAGGAGGACTTCGTTGCGGGTGGAGCAGCCGTCCCGGTCGGCGTCGGTTCAGTGGCGGAACAGGTTGCGGTCGTAGCCGGTGCGGTTCTCGTCGGCGACATTGAGGGCGGCGACGGCGTCGTGCAGGGGCAGGGTGTCGGCGGCGTGGGCCGGGGGAGCGGCGGCAGCGGTGACAAGTCCCGCTGCGCGCAGGCGCAATGAAGTCTTCACGCGTGAGGGCTGCCCATGCGCCCGGCCGCCTCATGCGCCGCTCGGGGACGGTTCGCGCGCACGAATGAATCGGCATACAAGCACCGAGATCCGGGTTGCTCGGCCGGGTCCGTGGCCGCGCACCCGCGAGGCGGGGAGTTCGCGCCTCACGGACGTCGAGCCGCTCGCAGGCCGGAGCGGTCTCCGGCGCTGCGGCCGGCCGCACAACCAGACGCTCCTTGAGGCGATCGGCGACCCGCGCAGTGAAGCGGTCGACGCCCGCCAGCGCGAGCGCCAGGATGAACTGCGCCGCATCGCCGCACAGCACAGGGCCGAGCGGGAGGCCCGCCGTCCGGTGTGCGCCGACTGTGGATTCCGTGGCCAAATCTCACGAACGATGGCCAAGCGACGGCCACTCGGGAGTCCCCGCAGGTCAGAGCCTTGCCCATCGGTAGCCGCTCCGAGGAATTGGACACGACCGTGAGACTGGACGGCCGGCCAAGCCGTGAGACAGCGCGACAACCACCAGGTGACAGCATCGCCGTTGGCCGCGGGCGGCGAGACCCTGCACGCCCTCTAACAGCCCTGCACGCCCCCGCGCGGCAATCTCCGCCCCGCGCCGGACACATTCCCGGCCCGGGCGGGAACGCGGTCGGCAGACCCGCACGCCGGAATCGGACTGCTGCTCGATAGGGACTGGGCGGCCGGGACCCGGTGTGTGTACGGCCTGCTCGGTGCCCCAGGTTCTGGGGTCGCCGACCCTCGACCTCGCGCACCGGCGCCCGCGCGCGTTGATCATCACGCTGGGATGTCGGAAAGTGGCCTGCTGTACAGCGCCGTGCCCATGGGAGAGCCTTCACCCGTGACGTGAGCGCGGATGGATGCAATGTAGTCGTCGCGGCTGATGCGGCCATCGCCGTCGGTGTCCAGGGCGGTGAACGCTGCTTCGGCGTTGCTGGCCGGGTTGTTCAGTGCTGTGCGCAGGGCTGTGAATTCGCGGAGGTCGAGGGCGCCGTCGTGGTCGGTGTCGGCGAGGTCGAAGAGTGCGCCGAGGACGGGTGCGCAGACGGTGTCGAACGCCTCGGCTCCGGCCCATGCCGCGTACTGGTCGAAGGTCAGCTTTCCGTCGCCGTCGGCGTCCATCGATGCCCAGGCGCGCTCGCCGAGGGTGCGTGCGGTGACGACAAGCGGGTCGTCGTCCTTGAGTCCCGTAGCCAGTGCCACGTTCCTGGTGCGCGCCAGGTACTCCTCCCTGGAGACGATTCCGTCTCCGTCCGCGTCCAGCATGGTGAAGACGAGCTTTTGCGCGACTGTCTGGTCCATCGAGGGTCCTTCCCCACGGTGCTCGGGTGTGAGCGCTTCGATCCGAGTGGGCTGTCCTACCCCTCGACTGTGATGATCAAGGCGCCCATTCGGGGGGCGCGGGGGTGCTTCACCGCTCGTACCGCGCGTAGTGAGCCGGTGGTGTGACTCAACGCGCCGGAGCCGGCAGAAGCGGCCTCGGGGTAGTTACAGCCATATGGAAGGTCATATTCCGTGGAGGGTGGATGCTCGGCAGGCACAGCGCAGCAGTGGTGACGGGTTCCCTGGCCCTGGTGGCCTCGTCGGTGGTCTGGGCTCCAACTGGTCAGGCCCATGAGCCTGTGCCCGAGAGAGTTTCGTGCACAGGCTCCAGCACCAGCACATACGATCCGCCCTTGACCTTGCTGCCGCGCTCGACCCGCGTCAAGACAGATGCCAGTTACAGGTGCGCGGTCACTCCCGGCCGCACCGTGCCGGCCACCGGCCGCCTGGAAGGGACGTCGCCGTCAGCGTCCTGCGCCACGCTGGGCAGCTCGCGCTTCGGGGAAGTCGTCCACTACGGTGACGGGAAGCGATCGTCGATCGCCTACGACAGCAGCACCACCGTTCGTGTCGCAGGCGTCCTCGTGGTCAGGCTGTCGGGCCGGGTGGTCGAGGGCCGCGGCGAAGGGCTGGCGGCGCATCGAACCGTCGCCGCGCTCCCCAGTGAGCTGCCCACCTCATGCCTGTCGTCCGGGCTGCGGAGCAGCAGCGGCGAGGCAAAGCTGGAGATCGGGCCGTGAACCGGACTCCGGTGGGCATTCCCACCGAACCGATCGGCAGCATCCCGCGGCCCGCCGAGCTGCTCGCCGCCATGGCGGACCATGCCGAGGGCCGGATCGGCGACGCCGAACTCGCCGCCGCCCAGGACCGCGCGGTCCGCGACACTGTCCACCGCCTGGAGGAGATCGGCTCCCCGGTCGTCACCGACGGCGAACAGGCCAAACCCAGCTTCGCCACCTACCCGCTGACCGGCCTGGACCGACTGGCACCCGACGGCGTCGTCATCCCGTTCGCCGACGGGCACCACCGGCAGCTGCCCCGCCTCACGGGCGGACCACTGCGCTACGGCGTGTACGCCGACCGCTACCTGCACGCCGCCCTCCGGCACGCAAACTCACCGGTGAAGCAGGCCGTCATCGCGCCGTCGGCGCTCAGCCTCCTCTATCCACCCGACGGCATCGACGGATACCCCCGCGAAGCCTTCCTCGACGACCTCACCACCGAGGCCGAAGCGGACATCCGCCGATGTCTGGACGCAGGCGCCCACCGCGTCCAGCTCGACTTCACCGAAGCCCGTCTCGCGCTGAAACTCGACCCGAGCGGCAACCTGCTGGACCAGTTCATCGCCCTCAACAACCGCGTCCTGGAACGCTTCTCCACCACCGAACAGGCCAGGATCGGAATCCACACCTGCCCCGGCGGCGATCAGGACTCCACCCACAGCCTGGACGTCGACTACACAGCTCTGCTGCCAGCACTCCTTCACCTCAAGGCCGGCGCCTTCTACATCCAGCTGGCCAGCGAGCCCGATCCGGACAAAGTGCTCGCCGTCCTCGCCGAACATCTCCCCGACCAGGCCCAGGTCTTCATCGGCGTCACCGACCCGATCGACCCACGCGTCGAAACACCCGAGGAGGTACGCGACCGCGTCCTGGCTGCCGCCCGTCACCTGCCCCCAGACCGCCTGGGCACCTGCGACGACTGCGGCTTCTCCCCCTTCGCCGACGACACCTCCACCTCCCGCGACACCGCCTTCGCCAAGATCAGCGCACGCGTCGAAGGCACCGCCTTGGCCGCCCGGGGACTGTAAATCGTTCGGGTCTTCGTAGTCGGTGGTGACGGAGGGTGTGTTCAGCTCAGGAGGATGCGGTGGCGGAGGAGGGGGAAGCTCGCACGGCCGTACATGTGGCGCTTGATCAGCTTGGTTTTGTTGTTCACGCCTTCGGTGCCGCCGTTGTGGTGCGGCAGGGTGAGGGCGGCATCGACTGCGGCGCGGTCCTTCTCGAGGCCCCGGGTGAAAGCATGCAGGTGGGGCAGGTCCTCGGCCTGGGCCGAGGTGATCCAGGTGCTCAGCAGGGTGGCATTGCCGTCGGCTGGATTCAGCAGCACGGCGAAGTGGTGGATGAGGTCGGCCAGAGCGGTCATTTCGTGGCAGGCGGCTCGGGCGGCCTCGGTACGTTCCCGCTGGTGGTCCTTGAGGCGGTCGGGGCGGGTGAGCAGGTAGCGGGCCAGGCGCCGGGACGACAGTGCGGGCCGGTCGGCCTCGACACGGCCCTGGTTGATGTAGCGGACCAGCAGGTTCGAGCCGCCGGTGTAACCCAGTTCCCTGATCTCCCGGAGGAGATGGGGGACGAGCACGGCCGGATTCTCCAGCCGGCGCCGGCGCAGGTGATCTCGGTAGGATCCACCAGGGTGGGCCGGTACCCGGGGGCGCGGATGAGGCGCTCGGGCTCGGCGACACGGTCATAGCGCTTGACGGTGTTCAAGGCGAGGTCCAGGTGCCGTACGCACTCCAGCAGGCCGACTCCGCGCTCGCGCAGAGCATGAACCTGCTGCCGGCGCGCACGGGTGGTGACTGCCTGTCTCCCCTCGGCAGGGGGCGGGGCCGCCTTCGCCCAGCAGGCGCTGTGCGCGGCGACTTCTTTGCGGACGGCCTCGGCAAGGTTGTGCCACAGGTGCCAGCGGTCGCTGATCTGGACCGCGCCAGGCAGGGCTCTGCGGACCGCCTCGGCGTAGGTGGCCGATCCGTCCCGGCACACGGCCTCGACGCCCGGACGTGTGCGCAGCCATGTCTCCAGGGCGGCGGCCTCACGGCCGGGCAGTACCTCGATCCTCTGACCGGTCTCGGCATCGATGATGATCGTGGCATAGCTGTGCCGGCGCCGTAGGGCGAAGTCGTCGACCCCGATCACCCGCGGAATGTGCACCACGGGCACGGGCACACGCTGCAGCAGCCGCAGGGCGGAGGCGTACGAGTGAGGCATCGCCAGCGACCTGGCGAGTCGGGCGGAGGCCCGGCCACACAACTCCTTGACCAGCGCGGAGAGCTGACCGGTCAGACGTGTGGTGCGGCGCTGATGGCGTTCCAGGAGCCCGGGGACCTGCTCTCGGAAGGTCTGCCGCCTGCAGCCGAGGACCGCCCAGACCAGCCGACGTATCCTCACCCGGACCACGACTTGCCTGCCGTCGATCGGTACGTCCCGCACCGTCCGGCCGTGATACGCGTGGACTCGTTCCGTCGCCACCCCGCACAGCGGACAGGGCACGGGAACATCCCGGGTCCGAGCCGTAACCCCCACTACCTCGCCACTGTCCGCCACATCCTCGATGACCAACGCCGATAACCCCGAAAACACCGTTGCCCAAGCCCGTTCGTATCAAGCACGCTCGATGATCACAGACCGGGACTAACCGTCACCACCGACTACGGAACAGACCCGTTCGTTTGACAGACCCTCCCTCGGCTGCCCTGCACTTCCGCCGTGCAGGGCAGCCACCGCCGTGGACGGTTCCGGGTTGGAACCTGCTGGCTGAACCGCATCCTCTCGTCGCAACGGAGGTAGAGGGGATGGACGCGATGACCACCTCTCAGGCGTTCTCGTCATGGATCCGCGCACCCAGGTCCTCTGCCCACTCCAGCGCCCACGCCTTGAGTTCTTCGATCTGCCGGGAGGTGAGCCCGTACGCGGTGTAGTCCTCATCCTCGTACCAGTCCGCGCCGATCAGCCGGTCCCGGAGGTCTTGGAGGCTGAACTCGTCGTGGGCGCGACGGCGGCCCAGGGATTCGAGGTCTGCGGTGGAGCGGTGGCGGGATGCGGCCTGGACGTCGATGAGGTCGCGGACGGTGCCGCGGTCGGCGAGGGCTCTGACCTTGGTGCCGATCACGTCGTCGAGGGAAAGGACGGGGCCGTAGGGGGTCTGGGCGGGCGGGGCCCAGAACGCCTCCTTGAGGACGTCGACCTCGCACTCCTCGCCGGTGTCCGGATCGGTGACGAGGAACCGGCCGCTGAGCGATCGGTCTGGACGTGCGTGGTCCGCCATCCGCGCGCGCTGAGGCCTGCCGTGAGTGAGGCGACGATCTCCTGCATCGGAGCGGGGTTCTCGGTGGCGACGTCGAGGTCACGGCTGAAGCGTTCGACCAGGCCGTGGGCCTGCACGGCGTATCCGCCGGTGAGGACCAGAGGGTAGGGGGAGCCGAGGTCGAGGATGTCGGCGAGGAGACGCTCGTGAAGCGGAGTGAGCTTCACCCGGCGGTCGTATCCGCCGGAGCGGTGCGGAGCAGCTCGGGGAAGGCGTCCTCCCAGACCTCGCGGATGTAGGGACTGATCAAGCGCCGCAGCACGGGCCACTGCTCGGTGAGCAGCCGGTGGTGCAGGAGGACCACCAGGTCCTCACGAAGTCCTTCGGCGAGGACGCTCCGGTAGAGCGTCATGCGCGACTTCGGACGGTCCAGGCTGTAGCTCGTCCGCCCGGACCAGACGATCCGGAGCGGCAGGTCCACGTTGCCCTCGACGGGGCCGGCCAGCTCCTGCAAGCGCTCGGGCAGTCGGCTGCGGTAGCGATCCCGCAGCACCTCGGCGCGGGGGGCGGTGGTCGTCGTGTCCATGCATCCAGTATCGCTGCTGGGAGGCGGCGGCATGGCGGATGCGGGGGTCCCCTGTCTATGTACGGGTCGGGCGCCCGCTCTTCCCTCGGCCATCTCAGCCAGGGCGCGCTCAGCGCATCATCGCCTACCGCGCAGGCCCCCAGGTGGCGCGGCAATCGGCTGCCCTGCAGACCCGGGACCAGCCCGCCCGCGGACGCGGGTGATCATGACACAGCAGGTCACGCGGAGGGTCGCCGCGGCGGAGTCGGCTGCGGCTTCGGTCTCTCTGTCGGAAGGGACGACGGTGGCGAAGCCGAGGCCCATGGCGTCGGCGCAGTGGCGAGAAGGACACCGGCGCGGTCGAGGTCGGTACCCATGCCGCGGTCGAGCTGTCGAGTAACGCAGCGAACGTCCCGGTCGTGTCCCTGCTCGTGGTATAGCCGATCACCCGGCGGTCGTGTTGGTGGTGTTGGGTAGCGCGGGGCGCTTTCGGGGCGCTCGACGGGGTAGTGGTTGGGGTCGGGCAGGGTCGTGGTCGGGGTGGCTGCGTACTCGGCTGCGCGGCCGGGCTGTGCGGTGCGCAGGCGGCTGTCGCGGGTGCGCACTGGGCTGGTGTGTGCGCAGTGCGCTGACCTGCATGGTCAGGGCTGCTTACGACTGTGGTCGGGGTTCGGGGCGGGTGACGTGTTGAGGACGGTGGCGCACGACCTCTCCAGGATTTTGTGTGCGCCACCGCCCGCGACGGTTTCCCTGCGGACCGAACAGTCGACGCCCCGGACGGGATCGGCACCCTCGCCTCCTACGCCACCGAGGTCGTGCTCCCGGTGAAGGGCATCTGGAGGAACCCCGCGATCGGCAGCGCCCGCGCCGACGTCGTCCTGACCGCCCTGGCCGGGGTGCCGCTGCTGTTCATCGAGGTTGACAACTGCACCGAGGAAGCCGTCCTCATCGCGCAGAAGTTCGGCAAGTACGCCCGGTTTTTCCAACGGCAGGAGAGGGACACCGACGGCATCGAGAAGCCGATGTGGCGCACCTGCTGGTGGGCACCCGCCGCCGAGGAGTACGAGCGGGTGCACCCGCCGGTCCTGCTCGTCTTCCACCGGGCCGGCCAACGCTCCGCCAAGAACCGGATGGCCAGGGTCGCCGACCTCACCCGCCACCACTGGCAGGGCCGGTGGCATCCCGGGGGCGGTTACCACTCCTACGACCGCTGCATCCCGATCGTGGCGACCACGCTTCAGGAGCTGCGCGAGCACGGCCCGGCCGGGCCCGCTTTCTGGCGCTTCGGCCGCGACCACCGCCAGCCGCTGCTGGACGCGATCGGCAACGCCCGCCGGGACGCCTACCTCGCCCGCCGCCGCCAGGCCGCCCGGGAAGAACAGCGGCGCCGTGCAGAGCGGGAAGCCGCTCAGCGGGAGGCGCGACGGCCGGTCTGCGCGGACTGCGGGCAGAAGTTCACCGACGACCGGTGGGAGACGGTCGACTACACCCAGGACTGGAGCAAGCGCCAGTCGCACCCGCGCGTGCACTTGTGCGAGGACTGCCAGGACCGGGCCGTCGCAGTACAGGCGCAGGCCGAAGCCGACGAACGCGAGCGCCAGGAGCAGGAGCGGCTGCGCCAGGAGGCGGAAGAACAGGCCGCCGCCCAGAAGGCCGGCGGCTGGCTCTCGCGCTTCCGCACCTGGCCCGGGCAAGCCGCGGCCACCGACCACGCGGGCCAACCCAAGGAGTCCTGCGCAAGCCCTCGTTGTCGGTGGCGGCTGCAACGCTGATCAGATGAACGGAGATGAGCAGCTGCTGAACGGCCGGGTCTACGGCGCCGACCACCACGACCCCCACCCCGGCCCGCTCCCGCACCGGACCTACGCCGAACTGGTCGGCGGACCGCTGGACGGCCTGCTGCTGGGCATTCACGGGTGGCGGACCGAGGCAGTCGACGAGGGCGTCGCCCTGACGACGTCGAAAAAAGTCATGGAACCGGATGCTTTCAGTCGAATGGGTCGTAACTGACCGTGTCGGCAAAAGCGCACTGAAGTATCAATTAGCGACAAACGCGACATTCGTCATCTTTTAAGTTTTTCATGCCAGTGGTGGCTCCTGCCAGTGATTTCTGCACGGTGACGCACTTCCGCCCCCGGCGGGGTGATCGCGAAGCGTTACCAGATGAATCGAAAAATAGGCTCGTGGCAGGGATTTTTCGTTGCGGTCTCCGTGATTTCCAGCCTAGTCTCTCTGTGTCGGGAAAAGTAATTGAAGGTTGAGCGTAGATATATGAACAACGGGCACCATGGCGGAGTCTCCATGCCGAGACTAATCTCGCGGCAGTGGATTTTCGTCGAAGTGTGGTTCATTCATTGATGCCCGCGCTTTGGTGATACGCCCGGTCTTCTGGCGCCCACACACAGAGGAGCGAACAGTTTGTTACGGCTGAAACTCGGTAAGGGGTCATTCACAGCGGCTGCTGCCGCGGTCCTGGTCGGAAGCCTGGTGCCGGCCGCGCAGAGCGCGGAGAACCCGGCTTCCTCCGGTTCTGCGGCGCAGGAGCTGGGTGTCCTGTCCAATGAGGCCTACGTCGAGAAGTTCGGCGCCCAGATGGCCCTCACACAAGGCGTTCCGCTGCCCTCTCAGGACCAGCAAGCCCAGGGCACAGCAGAGCGGCCGGCCCCGGCGCTGGCGGGCCAGTGGGACATCCTGTACACCTCCATTGACTGGGAGGGGCAGGACATCCCCACCCGCAGGGGTAACGGCTCATTCGGGCAGTCGCACGCTTGCGAAGACCACAACATGTGCAGCAAGAAGGCGATCACCGCCCCGTACAACGGCCTGCCCGACCGGCAGAACTCCTCCGGCAATCGCGGGGAGTACGACGGCGTCGTCACCACGAACAGCGGCCAGGTCCGTCTGACGATCACCTCGGTCGCCGAGTGGACCGAAGGAACGGTGTACTGGGGCCGTACCCCCGACGGGCGGCCGGTCGGCACGATCACCTCCTTCTGCCGGGGCCAGACGTACTGCCCTGACTGGATCAACGACATCTGACAGCCGTCGGCACATCGGCAGAGCCCCGGGAGTGAGAACCTGACCCTCATGGACGACCATCTCTCCGGTGCCCTGCTGGTGCTGCGCCGATACATCGCCGCCCCGGTGCCGGGCACGGCGTTACGGCTGTGTGGACTGTTTGCCATGGACGAACATCGCCTCCGTCTGCGCCTGACCGACGACAGCGCCGGCACCGTCGCTCTCGACCTGCCCACCGCCCTCGCCGAGGAGCACGGAGTTCGCTGGTACGCCACCGCGCTGCGCCACGCGGCCGGCTGGATGACCGAACAGGGCATGCCCCGCGCCGGGAGCGGACCCGAGGAAAGAATCGACGGCACCGCGCTCCTGGACGAGCAGGATGTCCTGCCCCACGAGCCCGAGGACACCACCGAAGACACCCTCGACTATTTGATCGGCGACCTGATCGGCGACCCGCTGTGGCACGCGCGGACCGCCAGCACCGAACCGCAGCTGTACACCCTGCTGGGCTTCGACACGCGAGCAGGCGGCGTCGTGCGTCTGTACCTGCGCCACCATGACGGCCGCGTCATCGGCGTTGATGTCTCCACTCGCTCCCGCCGCACCGACGTGCCCCGCGGCACGGGGCTGTGGTGGCCCGCCGCCAAACTCATCGCCGTCCTCAACCCCGGCGATCACGCCACCCTCGCCGCCCACCGCGTGCGTGGCGCCCACGACCCGCACTGCGAAGCCGTCTATGACCTGACCCGCTGGCTGTGAACAGAGGCTGTCTCCTCCAGCCGGACAGTTGCCGCGACGCGACGCTAACGAGGTCGGTGCTCTACGTTCCCGCCCGCTCGGTCCCGCGATCGCGTCTCCACCCGGGAGACCAGCGCGGCCGGGCGGAAAGGATCCGTCACCATGACCTTCATGGAGCCCGGCCTGCACGTCCGCAACGGCTTCGCCGAAGGGCCGCTCGCCGACGCCACGCTGTTCCGCGCGGCCCGCGCCGGCAGCTCCTCGACGAACTGCAGGAGCATGCACCCGCGATGACCGACGGCCAACTGCGCGACGGCGTGTACCGGGCACTGCGCCGCTTCACCCAGTCGCAGCCGCCCACACGGCAGGTCGACAGCATCACCGCGCTGATCCGCCGCGGAGTGCGCATCGACTGGCCCGCCTCGCGGGAGGGCACCTCCGGCCTCTCCCGCGAGGCGGGAGAGGCCGGACTATCGGTCGCCGCCGGCCTTCCGCTGTCGGCGGTGGCTGGGAGGCTGGTCGGATGAACGACGGTGACGAGCAGCTGCTGCGCGGCCGGGTGTACGGCCACGACCACAACGACCCCAGCCCCGGCCCGCTCCTGCACCGGACCTACGCCGAACTGGTCGGCGGGCCGCTGGCCGGCCTGCTGCTGGACATCCACGGGTGGCGGACCGAGGAAGTCGACGACGGCGTCGCCCTGTCCACCGAGCTGTCGCGGTGGCCCGGCGGCCGCGCCCTGTACGACCCGCGCCCCGGCGAACCCCGCACACCCGGCCCCGGCGTCAGCTGCCGCTTCTACTACTCCGGCGACACACCCTGACCACCGGTCTGCCGCACCGCTGCCTACGGCCTGCCCTCGGTCAGCTGGCCTCGACTCATCCACTGCCCGGTTCGCTCACTCCCGCATCCCACCACCACCAACTGCGGTCGTCGCCCCGTCCCTTCTCGGTCGGATCGAAGTAGTAAAGCCAGTCCGAGAGCATCCATGGCCCCTGACACTCCGCCGCCTTCTGCTCGGAAGTCAGCGCGCGCCACCGCCGCTCCCATGACTCGACATCGAAGGACGGGTCGGGAACACTTTCCGGCTCGCAGCGCTGCACGAACCACGTCGGCAACAACTCGGGCCAACGCTCGAACGCAGGCCACGTGCCTACCGGTTCGATCACGGGCGCCAGAACATCACGCGCACCGCCGATGACTCGTGCCGCGTCATCGGCGGTGAACCGGACCCGCACGAGAAATGCCCGCTCCCGACGATCGCCAACTCCCAGCCCGGCCCGAAGGCGCCGTAGCTCACCCTCCACGATCTCCACAACAACGAAGTGTGCAGCACTACCGAACCCGCAGCACCCTAAAAACGCCCTTGCAACAGACCGCAAGATCACGATCTACGGCTGGAGTACTAGGACGGGCGTTGCTCTATCCGGCCGCATGGGATGGCGCAGTTCGCGGGACGCCCTCATGTTGGGAGCGTGTGTTTCTCCGATCGGCAGGAGCTTTCCATGAAGATTCGAGTAATGGCCGCCGCAATTTTGACGGGTGTGGCCCTGATGATGGGCGCGGGCAGCGCCTCCGCCCAGGGCGACCCCATTAGCGCCCTCGCCGGCAACCTCCCCGTCGTCGGCTCCCTCCTCGGGGGTGGTATGCAGCCAGCAGTTAGCCGTGGAACCGGCGCAGTGCACGCGAACTGATGGCCGCTTTCGTCAAGAGTCCTTCTCACAGGCCACGTACAGGGCGGTCGTCTGGCCGGCCGTCCGGTTCAGAGCGAACCAGTCGGGCACGGCCTGGAGGAACGCGGCGGCGTCGGGCCAGGCCAACGGGACGCAGACCTCCCTCAGAGGGTCGATCAGGTCCGGGAACCGTTCCTCCCGGCGCGCCTGGGCGAGCTGGGAGGACAGGCGGCGGTAGGACGGCGGTGTGTGCGGGATCAGACCCTCGGCGACGAGCCGGTAGTACACCTCGTAGGGTGCAGCCGCCGACCTCGTCGTAGCTGGTGACGATGTCGGCGGCGCGTTCCACGATGCGCGCCCACTGAAGTCTGCTCACACCGGTACTAATGTATCGATTGCGGCCCGGGTGAGGTTCAGAAACAGGCTCTGAGCTTGGCGTTTAACCTCGGCGCTCGATGAGACGGGCGAGTGATTCTGTGGGCCAGCAGAGCCACTGCAGGAGTGGGTCGGTGACCACGAAGTAGTGGGTGCTGACCCAACCTCGCTTCTTGTCCAGGATCTGCGGGGCCTCATCGCGGTAGATGTAGCGGAGATAGCGACGGCGGATCGGTGCTCCTGCTATCAGCAGTACTGGCGAGGCGACAAGGATAGCCAGCGGGATCAGGGTTTTCACGGCCGTGATCTTGGCTCTCTCCTTATAGCGCATGCGCTCAGTGTGCTGGTCCTCTGTGTCGCTCGTCAGCCTGTTCTGCGGGGTTTGGTGCCGGCCTTGTGGTGGGTGGGACGGCTGTATGCCTCGCCGGTGGCGAGGACGCGTCCCACGTCATGACGGATAGCCGGATAGCGGTTCTTCGAGCCGAGCGGTCGGCCGGGGCCGGGACGAGAGGGTTTCGGTGCACCGGTCGGCGAGCCGGTCTTTGTGTAGAGGTTTCTGAACCCTCTGCGGACGCGGGCGGGCGTGAGCCTGTTCGGCGGAGCCGGTCTCTCCCAGGGACGTCGGAGGTCGATAGCCAGCGGACGGGCGAGCCGGAGCTGGGCATAGGCGGCGATCACCAGCCAGGTCCACCGGTCGGCCGCCTCCGAGCTGCGAAGCCGGGGCCTGGTCCAGCCGAGGGTCTGCTTGAACAGGCGAAACGTGTGCTCGATGTCGAAGCGACGGAGGAAGGACTGCCAGCAGCGGTCGACGTCTGCCTCAGCGGGGCCGGTGCCCGACCACCACAGCCACACCGGCTTGTTGACCCCGCGGCTGGGGAGCTTCTCCACGACCAGGCGGATGACGGTGCCTTCGATGACGGGCAGCGGTCCGTCATGGTCGAGCCATGCAGCCCGTTGGGTCAGTCTCGGGTGCAGCCGGTCCCACGCCTGCGCGGTCGCCTTCCCGTAGAGCCGGGTGTCCGTGACCGTCACGGCCTGCTCGGCGCCCCAGGTTGCGCTGTCACCGAAGACGAACTCGCTGCCGTGCTTGGGTGGCCGGCCACCCTTGGGGTTGGCCAGGAAGAACTCTTCGCGGGAGGGTGCTGGCCTTCGCATCACCCGGTCTGAACGGAGCCGGCCGAGGATCTCGACGGGCAACCCGGCCAGCAGGTGGGCGATGCGTGGAGCGTCGTATCCGGCGTCCAGCACGACCAGGACCGCCGGGTCACCCTGCCGCCACTGACCGGCAGCCACCAGCCGCTCGACAACCTCGCGGATCTGCACGGTGGTCACAGCGGCGACGTCGGCGCCGGGCTCCAGGCGGACCGCGTCCAGCACCGCCGTCCAGGACGTACGGCCGGTCTCCAGCGCGGCCACCACCGAGTACGGCCAGCCGGGCACCATCTGATGCTTGCCCTCGCCCCGGCCGAATGTGTGGCAAAAGGCCCGGTCAGCACACGTGTTGGCGTCCGGCCGCAGCCACGGCGAAACATCCACCGCCAGCACCAGCCGACCGTCCGCCGCCCTCGGCAACGGCACCCGGGCCAGGGCCCGGCGCAGCCGGGCGACGTCGATCCGGCCCTGGTTTAGAGGTCATCTCATTTGGCTACCTCGGTAGGCTGTGGGGCGTGGTGGGGATCGTTGAGCGGCTGGTGCCGGACGAGTTGTGGGAGTTGTTCCA
>NZ_JBVJFP010000036.1:0-20699 GCF_055587785.1 Streptomyces sp. NPDC046379 | reverse complement strand
CCCCGTCCGTGCGAAGGAAGTGTTATTGAACCCTATGTCCCCTCGGTGGAGACAGGCCTTTAGAGGAGAGGGGAGAGGGGCGGCAGGGGGCGGGGGGGGAACCCCCCCCCACTACCGAACCCGGGTGGCCCGGGGCGCATGCGCCCCGGGCCACCCGAGTCTGTCCGGTACGGCGTCAGCAGCCCGCGTCACGCACGGCCGACGTCGCTTCGTTTGGCAGCGCGGTTGATGTCACGAGCCTCCCTCCTGGTGATCACGCCGTCGTCGACGAGCTTGGCCGTCACCTCTCGCACATGCCGGACGAAGCCACGGTGATCGCTCCATGTCTGCTCGTCCAGGATGAGGTCGTTGATCGTGCATCCGTCGCCGACCTCGGCGTTCGGCACTCCGCTGTCGACATCGCCGGCGAAGACAGTCTCCCGCCGATCGGCGTCGGGACACTTCTCGGCGTCCGCGGCGACGAACTCCATCCAGTTCACCCGCACCTGGCTGTCCGGGAAGACCAGGTGCAGCGGGAAGGTCCCCTCGGTCCGCTTCAGGTCGAACGTCACGCTCTGCCAGGGGACGGTGCCCTCGGCGAGCAGGATGCTCGCGGCGTTGCCCTTCCCGGAGGAGTCGACCGCGGTGGCGCCGCCGTCCTCGTCGAACCGGTACCAAGCGATGTCGCCGCCGCCGGCCGAGCCGCCGGGGCCGGCCGTCAGCGACCGCACCTCGTCCGGCGTCAGGGCCCGGCCGAAGATGTTGAAGTCGTCGACGGAGCCGTTGAGCAGCGGGTCGGGCGTCCACTGGGAGTCGCCGATCCAGTTCTGGTTCGTCCGGCCGAGGTCCGAGGGTTGCAGCGTCATGTTGTCGTTGGTCCCGATCGGCTCTCCGTTCAGGTACAGCGTGCCCTTCGTGCCCGACAGGGTGACCGCGACGTGCTGCCAGCCGTCGGTGGGCAGTTGCTGCGAGCCGTCGATCCGCTGCTCGCCGGAGCCCGTCGTGATCGCGAACCGCAGCTTGTCGGTGCCGCCCGCGCTCGGCGTCAGGAACATGTAGTTGTCGGTGCCGGAGCCGAAGTCGAAGATCCGGGCCCACGTCTGGCCGCCCGACCAGTTCACCCACGCCGAGACGGTGAAGTCCTCGACTCCGTCGACGATCCCCTCGGGCAGCTCGACGCTCTCGAGCGGGCCTGATCCGTTGAGCTGGACGGCGCCGCCGAAGCCCTCCGGGCCCATGGTCCGCGGGACCTCGACGCCGCTCTCGATCTGTGCGGTGCCCAGCAGTTCGCCGTCGGGCGCGCCGCGCCGCACTTCCACCGTGGTGTCGTCGGCGGCCGCGGCGCGCAGCGTCATCGAGCCGATGCCGTCGAGGTTGTAGGGGTCGTACGACGCCCAGGCGCCGTTCCGGCCGGTGATCGCCTCACCGCCGCCGGTCTCCTGGTCCTTCGCCTCGCCGACGCCGACGTTCGACGAGTCGCTGAAGTGCTCGGTCTCCTTCCGCTTCTGCTGCAGGAAGTGGGTCACGCCGCCGGTCAGCGCCGGCGCGCCGGACTCGCCACCGAGGTCGGTGTAGCCGGCCGTCACCGTCAGCGCGAGGTCCGCGGCCTCTCCGTGCTCCGCGTCGGTCTGGGTGACGAGGACGCCCTCGCAGCCGTTCTGCGACTGGCCCGGATGCACGTGCGCGTTGCCGCCCTCGTCGTGGTAGAGCCCTTGCTGCACCGTGACCCGCGCGCAGTCGATCGCGTCACCGGTGCCGTCCTCGGCGTCCGTCACGGAGACCCGGTAGGGGATCTCGTCGCCCCAGTTGAACACCTGACCGTGGTGCGGCAGTTCGATGGTCACCTTGGGGCGGGAGTTCCCCGCGGTGATCGTGACGTTGGAGGTGCCGGCCCGCCCCGACGGGTCGGTGACCGTGAGCCTCGCGGTGTACTGGCCGGGCTCGGCGTAGGTGTGGCTCGGGTTGGGTTCGTTCGACGTCGTGCCGTCGCCCAGGTCCCACGCATACGTCAGCTCGTCGCCGTCCGGGTCGCGGCTGCCCTCGCTGGAGAACGAGACTTCCAGCGGAAGGGGCCCGGAGTCCTTGTCGACGGCTGCCTTCGCGACCGGGGTCCGCGCGCCCTTGGTGTAGTTGATCCGGTAGAGGCCGGAGTCCGGGTTGACTCCCCCTCCCCCGTAGTTGAAGTCCATGCCCCACTCGATCAGGTACATCGCCCCGTCCGGTCCGAACTCCATGTCGTGCGGGCTGCGGAAGAGGGTGCTCGGCATGAACCGTTCAAAGCTCTTGTAGTTGCCGTTCTCGTCCAGCCTGAGCGCGCCGATCCACTTGCGCGACCACTCCATGACGAACACCGCGTCGTCGTAGTACTCCGGGAACTGCCCGTCACCCAGCAGGTCGGGGTCGTAGTGGTACACGTCTCCCGCGTACGCGGAGCGTCCGCCCGAGGAAGGCAGCTCGGGGAACTGCGGCGACGGCCCGTAGGGGTACCAGACGAACGCGTCCTTGGTCGGCGGCACGGTCTCCAGGCCGGTGTTGAACGGAGACTTGTTGGCGGGGCCGTTCTCGCAGTCGAAGGACTCACCAGGGGTCTTGGTGGCGAAGTCCCATTCGCGGTAGGGCTGGTTGTCGGCGATGCAGTACGGCCAGCCGTAGTTGCCCGCCTCGCGGATCTGGTTCCACTCGTCGTAGCCGCGGGGGCCGCGGTCGGGGTTGTCGACCCCGGCGTCGGGACCGACCTCGCCGGCGTAGACCCAGCCGGTCTCGTCGTCGACGGCGATCCGGAACGGGTTGCGGTGTCCCATCGTGTAGATCTCGGGCCGCGTCTTCTCGGTTCCCGGCGGGAACAGGTTGCCCTCGGGGATCGCATAGGTGCCGTCGTCCTTGGGCGTGATCCGCAGGATCTTGCCGCGCAGGTCGTTGGTGTTTCCGGAGGTGCGCCGGGCGTCGTACGAGTGCTTGGCGTCCTCGCTGTTCTGCTCGTCGTGGACGCGCCCGTCTATGGGAGCGTAGCCGTCCGAGGCGAAGTGCGCGGTGTCGTCTCCGGTGGAGATGAAGAGGTTGCCGTCGGGGCCGAACCTCATCGATCCGGCGGAATGACAGCACACCTCCCGCTGGTGCGGGATCTCCAGAAGGACCTTCTCGGAATCCATGTCCAGGGTGTCGCCCTCGACGGTGAATCTGGAGACGTGCTGCACTTCGGGCGACGGTGCGCTGTAGAAGAGATAGACCCAGTGGTTCGTCTCGAAGTCGGGGTCGAGGGCGATGCCCAGCAGCCCGTTCTCGTTGCCGCGGTGGACCGGGATCCGTGCGATGGTGCGCACGGCGCTGGTCTCGGGGTCGTAGAGCTTCACCGCGCCGCCGAGCTCCACGTAGAAGACCCGCCCGTCGGGGGCGACGGCGAGTTCCATCGGGTTGGCGGTGTTGTCGTCGAGGGCGACCTTCTCGAAGGACGCCTCCGTGGGGATCCCTTCACGCGGCTCCCCGCAGGATCCCTCGGCGGCGCCCGCCGCCCACTGGATGCCGCCGAGGATGTGCCGGCGCAGCAGCGGCTCGTCGTAGTGCTCGGGGTTGTGGCCCAGGGCCGAGTACCAGGTCCGGCCGCCGTCGAAGGCGGAGCACCAGGCGATCGGGTGGTCCTCGCCCATCGCGTCCGGTCCCGGGTTGTACGTCGACTCGTCCAGCGTGGCCAGGACGTGGACCTTTCCGCGGGGGTTGGCGGTGAAGTTGTACCACTCGTCCCGGCGGACCCATTCGGCCGGCAGGTCCGCGGTCGACGGATGTGCGGGGTCTTCGATCCGTACGGTCGCCTCCTGGAACTGGTCGGCGCCGGAGGGGTGGCTCTTGAAGAACCCGCCGCCCATGAGGTCGGACCACCAGGGCCAGTCGGTCTTGTCCGTGTTCGACGCCGAGTGCAGCCCGACGAAGCCTCCGCCGCGCTGGATGTAGCGCTCGAACGCCTGGCGCTGCGCAGCGCCGAGTGTCTTCTCACCATCGGTGAAGAAGACGATGGCCTCGTACGGTGCCAGCCCCTGGTCGGTGAAGACCGAGGCGTCCTGCGTCTCGGTCACCGCGAAGCCGTTGTCCTGGCCCAGTTTCTCGACGGCGGCGATGGCGGACGGTATGGAGTCGTGCCGGAAACCGGTCGTCTTGTGGAAGAACAGCACGTCGTAGTCTTCCGCGACGTCTTCTGCTGCACTGGCGGCCATTCCTGGGAGTAGCGAGACCAGGAATGCCACCACCACCGTGAACAGGGTGTATCTACGACGTTGTCGCATAGGTCCTCTCCATCGCTTCGTTGCGAGTGCAGACTGAGGAACTCATGTAGCCCAGCTGTGTCCGATGGACATTTCGGTGAGGAAGGACAGCCCGCCGACCGCGATCGCGTCCTGGGTCGGCGCCAGGGGACGCCAGATCGAAGCGGCCGTGGCGATCGTCTCGTTGTCCCCGGTGAACGACTCGATCACCAGGGGCCCCTGGTAGCCGGCCGCGTCGAGAGCGGTGAGGATGCCGGGCCAGTCGAGGTGGTCCGCACCGGGAGCGCCCCGGTCGTTGGCGCTGACCTGGACATGGGCGATCCGGTCGCCCGCCCTGCGCACGGCCGCGGGGATGTCCTGCTCCTCGATGTTCATGTGGTAGACGTCCAGCGCGATCCCGCAGCCTTCGGTCGGCAGGCCGGTGAGCGCCTCGAGCGTCTGGTCGACGGTGTTGACGACGCTGGTCTCGTACCGGTTGAGGGGTTCGACCGCCACGGTGACGCCGGCTCCGCGCGCGTGTTCGACCACCGGAGCGAGACCGTCCCGCAGCTGCTCGTAGCAGGCGCGCCGCTCCGCGTCGTTCATCCGCCAGGTGCGCCCCACCGAGGCGTAGACGGGACCTGCGACGACCGGCGAGGAGACGGCGGCAGCCGTGTCGATCACGCGACGCAGGAGGTCGCGCGTGGCGGCGACGGTGTGGCCGTCCGCCCCCACCAGTTCGCGCCCCGGTCCCATCGCCACGACGACGGTGGCCGACAGGCCGAGGGAGTCGAGCAGTTTCGCCGCCCGGCCGGGATCCCAGTCGCCGGTGTTCTCCACCGGGAGCTCGACCACGTCGAAGCCCCACTCCCGGATACGCGGCGCCAGTTCGGCCAGCCGCCGGTCGGTCAGGGGCGAGGCCCACACCCAGGTGTTGACCCCGAACGTCCTCCCTGCCTTCATCGGTCCTCCCATCGCGTTCGTCTTCGTCCCCGGGCGGGCCGGGGTCGCTCCCTCGGACGGCACCGCCGGTCAGTTCCCGGACCGTCCAAGCTCGAGCAGCTCCTCGTAGTCGGGAATCGCCACCCGTGCTCCCCCGTTCATGGCCGACGTGTGCGCGCAGATGCCGACCGACGTCCAGTTGGCCGCGGTGATCTCGTCGATCGCCGGGGGTCGGTCCTCGACGATGCTGCGGACGAACTCGTGGGCCAGATGCGGATGCGATCCGCCGTGGCCGCCGCCCTGGGCGAACGAGAGGTGTTCGTTCTCGTCGTCGTAGACCCCGCGCGTCGTGAACGGTGCGATCTCGGGCGGCAACCGGTGCGCGAAGTCCGGAACGTCGATGACTTTCGGGACCTCGCCGGTGTGCAGCACATGTCCCGAGCCCTGGGTCTGTTCCCATTCGAAACTCGCCCGGTCCCCGAACACCGTGAAGCTCTCGACGTATTCATGTGCCGTCTCGAAGAGCGAGCGCGCGATCTCGGCGCCGACGTCCGAGTGGCGGAGTGTGAGAAGGGCGCTTTCGACGGCGAACGGCGAACCGTACTTTTCCGCGAGGGCCGGTGCGATCCGGCCCGAACCGATGCACACGACGCTCTCGGCCTGCGCACCGGCGAGACTCAGCACGGGGCTCACCGCGTGCGTCGCGTAATGCATGGGCGGCAGGCCCTCCCAGTACCCGGGCCAGCCCGCCATCTCCTGGTAGTGGGCACCGCGCAGGAACTGGACACGACCTATGGTGCCGTTCTCCACGAGGTCCCGGACGTGCAGGAACTCGCGGGAGTAGACGACCGTCTCCATCATCATGTACTTCCGGCCCGATTCCCGGACCGCGGCCACGATCTCCCGGCACTCGTCGAGCGTCGTGGCCATCGGCACCGTGCACGCGACGTGTTTGCCGGCGCGCAGGGCCGACACCGTGTGCTCCGCGTGGTTCGGGATCGGCGTGTTGATGTGAACGGCGTCGATTCCGGGGTCCTGCAGCATCTCGTCATAGCTGGTGTACCGGCCCGGAATTCTGAAGTGATTGGCGACTTCGTTCACGGCCGTCTCGGTCCGCTGGCAGACGGCCACCAACTCGGCGTCCGGATGTGCCTGATAGATGGGAATGAACTCGGCTCCGAATCCGAGCCCGGCAATCGCCATCCGTACTTTCTGCGTCATCATCGACCTCCCATGGCCCTGCCAGATTAGGGACATTGGCCGAGACCGAGCCATGCGTTATCCCGCAGTCCTCCTTAGACTTTTTGCATGCGCCCACCGAAGACACGTCATGTCGCCCTGCTGGTCGAAACCTCCAACGCATACGCACGCGGCGTGCTGGGCGGCGTCAGGAAATACGTCGAAGCCCATCCGGGCTGGTCGATGTATCTCGCCGAGCACAGCCGGCACGAGACCGACTTCTCATGGCTCGAGGACTGGCACGGCCATGGCGTACTGGCCCGCATCGAGAGCGAGGAGACCGCCTCGTTCATCCGGCGGCTCGGCCTGCCCACGGTCGATCTCAGCGCGGCACGGCTCCTGCCCGAACTGCCCGGTGTGGAGACCGACGACGGCACGATCGCACGGTGGGCGGTCCAGCACTTCGAGGAGCGGGGACTGCGGCACTTCGCCTACTGCGGCGACGAACGATTCGGCTGGTCCCTCAAGCGCGGCGCCCGCTTCGAAGAGCATGTGCGCGAGCGCGGCTCCACCCCTCGGGTGTTCCGGATGAAACCGTCGGGGATGCGCGCCGCCGACCGTGAACGCCTCGCGCGATGGCTCACCGATCTCCCGAAGCCGGTCGGCGTCTTCGCCTGCTACGACATCGCCGGCCAGGAGGTGCTGGAGGCCTGCAAGCTCGCCGGTCTGGCGGTGCCCGACTCGGTCGCCGTCATCGGCGTCGACAACGACGAACTCGTCGGCAACCTCACGACCCCGGCGCTGTCCAGCATCGAGCCGGACACGACAAGGACGGGATACCTGGCCGCGGAGCTCCTGGACCGCCTGATGCGAGGCGACGACCTCGAGCCGGGCCTCCGACTGATCGCACCCACCCGTGTCGTCACCCGGCAGTCGTCGGACATCCTCGCCGTGCAGGACCCCCTCGTCGCCGAGGCCCTGCGGTTCATCCGTGACCGGTCGGACCAGGCTCTGGCCGTCACCGCCGTACTCCGGCACGTCGGGCTCTCGAGGCGCGCGCTCGACCAGCGGTTCCTTCGGAGTCTGGGCCGGACGGTCCACGGTGAGATCGTGCGCGTCCGCGTGGGGCACGTCGCCGAGCTGCTGTCCTCGACGGACTGGACGCTGCAGCAGATCGCGCAGCGCCTCGGCTTCAGCCACTCCGAGTACATGAGCGTGGTGTTCAAGAAGCACACCGGCACATCACCGGGCCAGTACCGCCGGGCAGTGAACGGGTCCGTCGCACGTCAGAGCTTCTGGAACGACTGACCGCATCCGGGCGGGCCCTTACCGCCCGTCAGTGCTCGTGCGGCGGCTCGTGCGACGGGTGCGGCGCGTGCGGGTCGTAGCCCGGGATCGTGCCGTCGGGCTGCTTCACCAGGAACAGACCGACCATGCCCATGTCCGCGTGGCTCTGCACGTGGCAGTGGTACATCCACGCGCCGGCACCCACCCCCTCCCCCGCGATCACCTGGAAGCCGAACGAGTCCGCAGGGCCGACGATCTTGTTGTCGATCATCCGGCTGGGGTCATGCGGTCCGGCGAGCAGGCCCGTCCGGTTGTCCGCCCAGCGATGACCGTGCAGGTGGAACGTGTGGTACGGCCCACCGTGCGTGATCATCACGAACTCGACGCGGTCTCCCACCGTGGCCTCGAAGTGCGGGCCCGCGTGCGCCGGCCTGTTGTTGATCGTCAGGTCGTTGAAGACGATCGTGTGGGTGGCGTCGGGCAGCACGTCGCCCTTGCGGCGCACGATCACCGGCCCGTACAGCCCCTTGCGGATGCCCTCCGTCCCGTGCTCGGAGCCCACCACGTGGTCGTGGTAGTGCCAGTAACCGGCGCTGCCCGCACGCCAGGTGCCGTCCTTGCGGCGGCCGGGGGCGTGGGTGCGCCAGGTGTACGTTCGCGTGGCGCCCGGCGGCACGTCGCTCCCGCTCGCCCGGGTGCCGTCGCTGGAGATCTCGTAGTCCAGGCCGTGCACGTGCAGACTCGCCGGCACCTCCATGGTGTTCTCGAGCTCGATGTGCAGGGTGTCGCCCTCGTTCAGCTCGATCAGCGGGCCGGGGACCGTCGCCCCGCCCTTCTCCAGGCCGTAGCCCATCCGCCCGTCGGCGAGTGCCTCGGCGTACAGCTTGATGCGCCGAACCCCGCCCCCGCCGGGCGCCGTCCTGACCGGCCCGGCGGCGCCGACGGCGGCCTCCGATGCGACGGACAACGATGTGGCGGCAACCGCGCCGCCCAGCAGTACACGTCGGTTGAAATCACGTCGGTCCATGGCGAACTCCTCGGTGTAGTGAGCGCGATGGGACGCCGTACCCTCGGCGTCGACAGACCCGGTGCCCGCCCGCGCGCGAACGCGGGCAGGCACCGGGTACGGGAAGGGATCAGCCGGCCTCGTCGAACTTCCATCGCTGGCTGATCGCCGAGGCGCTGCAGGGCGCCTCGGTCAGCCGGACTTCGTTCGCGGTGGAAGCTTCAGGGATGTCCAGGCATCTCCCACTGGCTACCGAGACCACCCGATAGTCACCGGATCCCGCCGCTTCGATGCGCCACTTCTGGTTCGCTGCGCCGCTGGCACAGTCCCACTGCTGGAGGCGGGAGCCGCCTCCGGACGGCAGGTCCAGGCACTTGGCGCTGTGCTGCGCCGTCAGCGTGTAGGCGCCGTCACCCGCGTCGGTCAGTCGCCACCGTTGGTTGGCGCCGCCGTTCGGCGTGTACTGGATGACCGCTGCTCCGTTGTCGTTCGACACGTACTGCACGTCCATCGCCTTGCCGCTGTGCGCGCTCGTCACCGTGTACGTGCGACCGCTCTGCGGACCGGACGTCCCGGCCCCGGAGGCGTTGAAGGTGATCGCGTCCAGGTCGAAGGGGTGCTGTGCCGGCGCCTTGAACACCGCGTACACGGTCTCGGTGTCCGGGGTGTCGGTGACCGCGACGGGGTCGAGGTCGACGTAGTCGTCCCAGCCGCCGGTTGCCGGGACGGGGCTGGTGGCGATCAGCGCGCCGGTCGGCGAACCGGACCGGAGCTCGATCGAGCCGCCGCTGTCGGTGGGGGCCGAGACCCGGAAGCTCACCGACTCGACTCCGGACAGGTTCAGCGGCTTGAAGGAGATCCAGCCGCCGTTCGTGATGTATCCGATGCGCTTGCCGTTCTCCGCGCCGCTCTGCTCGACGACGCGTACCCCGGAGTGGCCGGTGAAGTACTCGGCCTGCTTGTGGCGGGGCTGGAGGGTGACGCTGGTGGTGCCCTTCAGACCGTCGTCGTCGGTGTAGTCGGCCGACAGGACGAGGAAGGTGTTGGCGGTGGCGTCGTGACCGGAGGCGCTGGTGGTGATGGTCCCGCTGCACCCCGTGTACTGGCCGGTGTCGTGGCTGTGGCTGTCGTGGCCCAGGGCTGCCGTCACCACGACCTTGGAGCAGTCGACGGCCCCGTCCTCGGGATCGTCCACGTCGATCCTGTAGGTGAGGGTGTCGCCGAACTCGATGACGCTGCCGTTGCCGGGCGTGGTGAAGGTGACCTTGGGGCGGGTGTTGCCCACCGTGATGGGCACGTTGGCGGTGCCCGTCTTGCCACCGCTGTCGGAGACCGTCAACCGGGCGGTGTAGGTGCCGTTGGCGGTGTAGGTGTGCGTGGGGCTCGGACCGGTGGCCGTGGCTCCGTCACCGAAGTCCCACGCGTAGGTGAGCCCGTCCTTGTCCGGGTCGGCGGAGCCGCTGGAGGAGAAGGTGACCTCCAGGGGAGCCTGTCCGGAATCGGGAGTTGCGCTCGCCTTGGCCAGCGGGGCGCGGTTGCCTGCGACGTAGTCGATCCGGTAGATGCCGTCGTCGGTGTTGGCGTGCCCGTAGCCGTTGCCCCACTCGGCGAGGTACATCGCGCCGTCCGGGCCGAACTTCATGTCGATCGGCGCCCGGGGGGCGAGTTGGGCGACGAAGGGGTTGATCTTCAGAAGTCCGCCCGAGTCGTCGAGGCGGAACTCCTTCACGAAGTTGCGGCTCCACTCGTAGAAGAAGGGCGTCTTGTCGTAGTACTCGGGGAACTTGCGCTCGGACGTGCCGGCCGCGTCGTAGTGGTAGAACGGGCCGCCCATCGGAGCCGCGCCGCCGGCGACGTCGATCTCGGGGAACTTCGCCGAGGCGTGGTAGTCGTACCAGACCGTCGCGGGCTTGGCGGCGGGCAGGGTGGTCAGGCCGGTGTTGTTCGGCGAGTCGTTGACCGGTGCCCCGCAGTCGAACTTCGGTCCCGACGTCCTCGCGGCGAAGTCGTAGTCGTTGAAGGGGGTGTTGTCACCCACGCAGTAGGGCCAGCCGTAGAATCCCGGCTCCTTGACCAGATTCCACTCGACGGTGCCCTCGGGGCCCCGGTCGGGGTTCGCCTGGTTCGCGTCGGGCCCGTAGTCGGCGGCGGAGATCCAGCCGGTCTCCGGGTCGACGGCGAAGCGGAAGGTGTTCCTGAAGCCCATCGCGTAGATCTCGGGCCGGGTCTTGGCCGTGCCCGGCTCGAACAGGTTGCCCTCGGGGATCGAGTAGCCGCCGTCGGCCTTGGGCTGGATGCGCAGGATCTTGCCGCGGAGGTCGTTGGTGTTGGCGGACGAGCGCTGGGCGTCGAACTTCTCCCGCCCCGGTCGTTCGTCTATGGGGGTGTAGCCGTCCGAGTGGAACGGATTGGTGTCGTCGCCGGCACCGATGTAGAGATTGCCGCCCGGGCCGAAGTCGAGGCCGCCGCCGGTGTGGCCGGGCTCGTCGGAGTCCCGGTACGCCGGGACCTCGATCACCGTCTTCTCACTGGCCATGTCCAGCGTGTCGTCGCTCTTGACGGTGAACCGGGACACTCGGTTGATCTCGGCTCTGCCGGCGGGTGAGTGATTGACGTAGATCCATCGATTCGTCGCGAAATCGGGGTCCAGAGCCAGACCCACGCCGCCGTCCTCGCCGCCCTGGTAGACGTCGAGGCGCCCGGCGACATGCGTCTCGGGCACGTCGTCGTGGGTGTGGATGACGTTCACCGCGCCGGAGCGCGAGATGTAGAAGACCTTGCCGTCGGGAGCCACGTCGAGCTGCATGGGCTGGTCGGGGGCGCCGTCCAGGGTGACCTTCTGGAAACGGTCGGCGACCGTGCCGCCGCAGTCGCCCTCGGCGGCGCCCGCGGCCCACTGGAGGCCGCCGAGCAGGTGTTTCACGAACAGCGGCTCGCTGTAGGAGGCCGCCTCGTGGCCCATGGCGGTGGCCCACACCCTGCCGCCCTCGGCGTTGCGGCACCAGGAGATGGGATGGTCGGCGCCCATCCGGGCGGACCCGGCGTCGTAGGTGGTCTCGTCCGCCGTGACCAGGACGTGCACGTCACCGCGGGCGTTCTTGTCGAAGTTGTACCACTCCTCGGTCCGCACCCAGCGGTCCGGCAGGTCCTTGGTCGACGGGTGCGACCGGTCCGCGACCTTGGCCGTGCCCTGCACGGTGGCGGAGTGGGCCGTCATATGGGCGCCGGCCATGACGACCTGGTCCCACCAGGGGAACTCGGACTCGATGTTCATGTCCGTGGCGTTGTGGACCGCCACGATTCCGTGCCCGCCGCGCACGTACTCCTGGGCGGCGGCGCGCTGGGCGTCCGTGTCCCACACCATGCCCGAGGTCTGGAGCATGACCACGGCGTCGTACGTGTTCAGGGTGGTGGTGTTGAAGACGCTCGCGTCGTCGCTCCGGTCCATCTGGATGCCGTGCTCGGCGCCCATCTGGGTGAACGCCTGGACGGCCGCGTCGATGGAGCCGTGCCGGTAGGCGCCGGCCGCCGTCTTGGTGAAGAGCAGGACCTTGCGGTCCTCGTCGTGCGGGTGCCCCTCGTGCGCGAGGGCCGGTGTGGCCTGCAGCGCGGTGAGGGCGAGCAGTGGCGCGGTGAGCGCGGCGAGGGCGCGCTTCACCCAGGGAGGTGGCATGGGAATTCTCCTTGTGGAGGGCAAGAAGGGATGAAACCGGAGTCAGAGAGTGCGCAGGAACGCGAGCCCGTCGGTCGCGAGGGCGTCCTGGTCGACGGCCAGCGGACGCCAGATGGAGGCCGCGGTCGCAATGGTGGTGTTGTCCGGGGTGAAGGACTCGATGACCCACGGACCGCTGTAGTCCACGTCCTCGACCGCCGCGGCGAAGCCGGCCCAGTCGAAGTGGTCGGCGCCGGGGGCGCCTCGGTCCGTGCCGCACACCTGGAGGAGCGCGATGCGGGATCCCGCGTCCCGGATCGCCTGGGCGGGTTTCCTTTCCTCGATGTTGAGGTGGTAGGTGTCGAGTGCGAGGCCGCACTCCTCGGGGAGGGCGTCCAGGGCCTGCTCAACGGTGTTGATCAGGCTGGTCTCGTACCGGTTGAGGGGTTCGACGCCGAGGCGCACGCCGCGTTCCCCCGCGTAGTCGAGCACCGGCCGAAGGCTCTCCCGCAGTTCGGCGAGCACGGAGCGTCGCTCCTCCGCGTCGAGTGGCCACGTGCGGCCCACGGAAGCGTAGGCGGGACCGCTGATCGTCGGTGAGCCGACGGTGACAGCCACGTCGACGCAGTGCCGCAGATAGTCCTGGGTGTCCCGGATCGCCTCGGGGGATGCGGCCACGAGTTCGCGGCCGGGGGGCATGACCAGGACGACCGATGCGCCGAGTCCGTGGTGGTGCAGCAGCTCGGCCGTGCGGCCGGGCGACCAGTCACCCGGCCGCTCGACCGGGAGCTCGATCGTGTCGAAGCCCCATCCGGCGACCCGTGGGACCAGCCGGGCAAGGGAAGCATCGGTCGACGGCGACTCCCAGACCCATGTGTTGACGCCGATCGCGGGCATCTACTCGCCGCCCCACTTCTGCGGGTAGCCCTTCATCTTCTCGCAGCCGCAGAGCGCGTAGTGCAGGGGAGGCATGCCGGGCCGGAGGTAGGTGTCCAGTTCGTCCTGGGTGATGGCGGGCTGCGGAAGGTTCCAGACCTTCGGGACGCTCTCCCCCTTGAGGATCTTCAGCGCGGCGATGACCGGGGTGCGCCACTGGTACGTCGGGTAGGTCGGAGCGATCGCCGTGAGCTTCGCGTCCTTCCACTTCTGCAGGAAGTCCTGCTGGTCCTCGCCGTTGAGGGGCGGGACGGGCAGGCCGGCGTCCTCGAACGCCTCGACGGCGGCCACGGCGGTGGCCCCGGAGTCCAGCCAGAGGCCGTCGATCTCGCCGCGCTGCAGGTAGTTGGTGACGATGCTCTTGGTCTTGGCGGCGTCACCGTCTGTGAACTCCACGCCGACGACGTCCAGTTCGCTCTTGTCGAACGCCTTCTTCGCGGCCGACCACCGCGTCTCCAGGACGTCCACGCCGGGCGAGATGCGCAGCGCGAGGATCTTCCCGCCGGGCTTGACCTTCTCGGCGAGGAACTCGGCGCCGTCCGCGCCGAAGGCATAGCCGCCGATCGGCTTGATGAAGGTGACCGGGCAGTCCGTTCCGACACCGCGGTCGAACAGGATGACCGGCACCTTCGGGCAGGCGCCCTTCACGGCCGGGGTGAGGGTGGCGGTGGTGTTGGGCGAGACGATGAGCGCGTCGCAGCCCTTGGTCTGCAGTTCGGCGATGTCGGAGATCTGCTTGTCGTCCTTGCCCTCGGCGTCCAGGACGGTGAAGTCGGCGATCTCCTCGTGCAGGGCGACCTCGGCCTGCATGGTCTTCCAGCCCACCTGGCGCCAGGGGTTGTTGGTGGCCGCGTTGGAGAAGCACAGGTGGTAGGGGCCGGCCTTCTTGTACGCGGCCGTGTCGACGGGCTCGGGGTCGATGGCCTGCTCCCACGGCTTGTCGGCGGGACCGGTCGGCTGCTTGGTCCGCATGGCGAGCTGGGCCTCGTAGTCGGCCTGGACGAAGAAGGAGGACTGGTCGCCGGCTTTCTCCTGGCCGTCGGACGAGGCGCCGGGACCGGCCGTGTCTGCGGGCAGGTCGCTGGAACAGCCGGTCAGGGCTACGAGGGCGGTCACCGCGGCAGCGGTGAGAAGGCGTCTGTGAGCGTGCGGCATGGTGCTTCCTCTATGCGGTGGTGGAGGCGGACTTGACGCGCCGCGGGAACTGAATGGACCCCAGGGCGACGGCGATGATGAGGATGAGCCCCTGCACGGTGTACTCGAGGGCGCCCGAAATTCCGTGCAGATTCAGCAGCGTGAACAGGGCTTGCAGCGTGAGCGCGCCGGCGATGGCGGCCACGGCCGATCCGCGGCCCCCGCCGAGGACGACCCCGCCGAGGACGACTGCGGTGATCGCCTGGAATTCCAGGCCTTCCCCGACCTGGGCGGAGACGCCTGCGAAGCCTCCGAGCAGAACGGCGCAGACCGCGGCCGACAATCCGGACAGGACGAAGGCCGCCGTCTTCACGCGCAGCACGCGTACCCCGGACAGGCGGGCGGCGGTCGGGTTGTCGCCCGCGGCCAGCAGGGTGCGCCCGAAGTCGGAGCGCATGAGGGCGATGGCCGCTGCCATGGCGACGACGAGGACGAGTACCGACCACGGCACCGGCCCCACGCTGCCGCGGCCGACCTGACGGAACTCCTCGGACAGCGCGCCGCGCGGGGAGCCGTCGGTCCACAGGAACACGGCTCCGGACAGGATCAGCAGCATGCCGAGGGTCACGATGAACGACGGCACCTTCAGCACGGTGGTCACCAGCCCGTTCACGAGGCCGATGAGCGCTCCGAAGGCGAGCAGGAGGAGGACGACCGGCCAGGTGGCGCCCGCGTCGCCGTCGATCAACCGGGCTGCGATGACGACTTCGGCAGTGACGAGCGAGCCCACGGAGAGGTCGAACTCGCCGGACACGATGACGAAGTACTGGCCGGCGGCGAGGATGGCCAACGGTGCGGCCCGCTTGACGAAGGCCAGGAATCCGTCGGGCTCCAGGAAGAAGGGGTTGGCGATCGCGATCGCCACGAGCAGGACGGCAAGGACGCCGAAGATGGGAAGGTTGCGTCTCATCGTCAGCGCCTCCGGCCGGCGTAGATCGCCAGGGCGGCGACGAGGACGACGCCCCGTACCACGTCCTTGGCGAACGAATCGATCTCCATCTGGTTGAAGACGCTGTCCAGGACGGCGAGCAGGAGTACCCCGCCGACCGTGCCCGCGACGCCGCCCCTGCCGCCCGCCAGGACCGTGCCGCCGAGGACCACGGCCGCGATGGACTCCAGGTCGTAGCCTCCGTCGGTGCCGACGGTGGGAGCGCCGGCGCCGAGTCGGGCGGCGAGCAGCAGACCGGCGGCTCCCGCGGTGAGGGAGCAGAGGATGTGCGTCGTGACGAGGACGCGGTCCGTCCGCACGCCCGAGAGACGGGCCACCTCGGGGCCGCCGCCGACGGCGTAGATGCGGTAGCCGAGGGAGGTGCGGCGCAGCATGAACCAGGCCGCTGCCGCGATCGCCAGCCAGAGCAGGGCCGAGACCGGCACGGGTCCGACGCGGTCGTAGCCGAGGTGCTGGAAGGACTGGGGCACCCGGCCGGCGGGTCCGTCGTAGCGGTACTCGAGGATGCCCTTGATGACGAGCGAGACGCCGAGTGTGGCGATGAAGGCGTGCACCTTCAGGGTGGTGATGGCGAAGCCGTTGATGAGCCCGGTCAGCGCGCTGACGGCGAGGACGGCGCCGATCGCGGGCAGCACGCCGTACTGGGCCATCGTCTCGGCGGCCACGAGCGAGCACAGACTCATCAGGAAGGCGACGGACAGGTCCAGCGAACCTGCGAGGATCGCGAGGGTCTGACCGACGGCGACGATGCCGAGAGCGGCGGAGCGCTGCTGGATGCCGACGATGTTGCCCTCGCTGAAGAACTGCCCGCCGTCGAAGGCGAACAGGGCCCAGCCCAGAATGATCATGAAGCCCAGGGCCATGAAGACGGGGCGTGCAGGACTGTCAGCGGCGAAGCCGCGTACGGCGAGTCCCTTCGCGGGCAGGGTGTGGAGCTGCTGGGTCATGATCCGGCCGCCAGGTGCATCACGGCTTCCTCCGAGGAGTTCGCGGGCAGGTGGCCGGCGATGCGGCCTTCTCTCAGGACGACGATGCGGTCACTCATCCCGATGAGTTCGGGGAGTTCGGAGGAGACCATGAGGACGGCCATGCCGTCCTCGGCGAGTTCTCGTATGAGCTCGTGGATGGCGGCTTTCGCTCCGACGTCGACACCGCGGGTCGGCTCGTCGAACAGGAGGACCTTCGGAGCCACCGTCAGCCACTTCGCGAGGACGACCTTCTGCTGGTTGCCGCCGGAGAGATACCTGACCTCGGTCTCGGTGCGAGGCGGCGCGAGGCGCACCCGCTTCAGGAGGTCCAGGACCGAGGTCCCGGCACGTCCGCCGCGGGCGCGAGCAACCAGGAGGGCGTTGTCCCGCACCGTCTGGTGCAGGGCCAGGCCCTCGGACTTGCGGTCCTCGGTGACGAGGCCGATTCCGGCGGCGATCGCGTCCCGGACCGAGCCGGGGCGCCGGGGGGTCATCTCGCCTCGGGTGAAGGGCTCGGCGCCGAACAGCGCCTTGGCGAGTTCGGTGCGGCCGGCTCCCTGCAGCCCTGCCAGGCCGACGATCTCCCCCGCACGCAGCTCCAGGTCGATTCCGTCGAGAGCGGCGTTGCCGCCGCCACGCACCGACAGCAGGACCTCGCCCGGAGGACGCGTCGCGCGAGCCGGGTAGTACTCGGTGAGTTCACGGCCGACCATCAGCCGGACGAGTTCGGCGGTGGTGAGTTCCCCGATCGGGAGGGTGGCGACCTTGGCCCCGTCCTTGAGCACGGTGACGCGGTCGGCGAGTTCGAATATCTCCCGCAGTCGGTGCGAGATGTAGAGGACGGCGACACCGCGCTCGCTCAGCCGGCGGACCAGCCGGTACAGCAGCTCGACCTCACTCTCGGCGAGGGCGGCCGTCGGCTCGTCCATCACGACGATGCGGGCGTCCACCGACAGCGCCTTGACGATCTCGACCACCTGCTGCTGGGCGACCGAGAGACGGCGCACCGGATCGCGCGGGCCGAACGAGGCCTCACCGAGCTCCTCGAGGAGTTGTGCGGTGGTCGCCTCCATCGCCGCCCTGTCGACGAGACCGAGGCGCTTGGGCTCGCGGCCGAGGAAGACGTTCTCGGCGACGGTCCGCTCCGGGAGGAGGGTGAGTTCCTGGTAAATGATCGACACGCCCGCACGCTGAGCGTCCGTCGGGTGCTTGAAGAGGACGGTGTGGCCGTCGAGGGTGATCGTGCCCTCGTCCGGCGTGTGCACGCCGGCGAGGATCTTCATCAGCGTCGACTTCCCGGCACCGTTCTCGCCGATGAGGGCGTGCACCTCGCCGGCCCGCACGTCGAGATCCACGTCCGACAGCACGCGGGCGCCCGGGAAGCTCTTGCCGATGCCTTTCATGCTCAGCACCCCGCCCACCCGCCTTCCCGGCGGCGGGACGTGAGCGTCTCGGCACCTTCCGTGGCACTCGCCGGGTTCGCTGCCGCGACACCCGCGGGGCAGGAGCCGGATTGTCTCGCCGCTGGGGCATGGATCCGACTTAAGAAGCCGCTTCCGACGATCTCTGCTTCGACTTCCGCCGATCGTCGTCGTATATCGAGCATGTTGCGGATACTAGAGACGAGTTACGACGAGCGTCAACCATAAGTAAGCGCAGCGTAGTTATAATCAACAAGGCCAAGCGACCGCGGTACCCGGAGAGATGGAGACAGGACGTTGACCACCGAACCGGCAGGCGCCGGCGCCCTTCTGGCGATCCTGCGCGACGGCCGTGCCCGTACCCGCACGGAGTTGGTGCAGCTGACGGGCCTCGCCAGATCGACCGTGAGTCAGCGGCTCGACGCCTTGGCCGATCAGCAGTGGATCCGGCCTGCGGGCGAGGTGATCTCCTCGGGCGGCAGACCCGCCGCGGCCTTCTCCTTCAACTCCGGCGCCCGGACGGTCCTCGCCGCGGACCTGGGAGCCACCCACACCCGGATCGCCGTCACCGACCTGGCCGCCCGCGTGCTGGCCGAACGCAGCCGCGACATGAGGATCGCGGAGGGGCCGGAGCGAGTTCTGGGCTGGATCGTCGACGAGTTCACGGAACTGCTGGCCGAGGCCGGGCACACCCTCTCCCATGTGTGCGGCGTCGGCATAGGCCTCCCCGGCCCCGTCGACCACGCGTCGGGCCGGCCCGTGAACCCGCCGATCATGCCGAACTGGGACGGTTTCGACGTTCCCGGCCGCCTCGCATCCCGCCTCGGGGTACCCATCCTGGTCGACAACGACGTCAACATCATGGCGCTCGGAGAGCACCGGGCCGCCAGTCCCGAGATCGAGCACCTTCTCTTCGTGAAGGTCGGCACCGGTATCGGCTGCGGCGTCATCACGGAACACCGCCTCCACCGCGGCGCCCGTGGCTCAGCCGGCGACATCGGCCACATCGAGGTGGCCAGGGCGGCGAACGAAACCTGCCGTTGTGGAAACACCGGCTGCCTCGAAGCGGTCGCCGGCGGCGGCGCCCTGGCCGCCCGCCTGCGTGACGCGGGCCTGGACGCCGCGGACGGCCGGGGCGTGGTCGATCTGGTCCGCGCCGGCGACCCGACCGCGGTCCGAATGATCCGTCAGGCGGGCCGGGACATCGGAGACGTCCTGGCCGCGCTGGTCAACTTCTTCAACCCGGAGGTGATCGTCATCGGCGGCGACCTGTCGGAGGCCGGAGAGCACCTGCTCGCCGGGGTGCGAGAGGCCGTATACAGACGTTCCCTCCCCTTGGCCACCCAGCACCTCTCCATCCGAGGACGTCAACTGGGCGACCGCGCGGGCATCATCGGGGCTGCGGTCATGGTGGCCGAGCACACCCTCGACCCCGCTGCGGTCGACCGGACCATCGCCGGCTCCGGCGCGCAGGAGTTCGCCGCTTCGTGATGCGGCATATCGGCACTCGGCAGGTGTCGCCCGGCTGGAGCGCACCGGCCTGACGGTTTGCCACGGCCGGAGCACGGCAGTCCGGTGTCACGACACCTCGGGACCCCGCTCGGTGCAGTGCAGGCGGACGTCGTGCGCTCTGCACCAGCGCACCAGATCGGGCTGCGGCAGGTCGCAGACGATGTCGTCGACGTCCTGGAGTCCCGCGATGCCGAAGAAGGCGTCGCGGCCGATCGCGGGCGCCTCTGCCGCCACGACCACCCGCCGGGCCCGGCCCATGGCGATCTGCTTGACGTGGCCGTCCGCCGTTGCCGGGACGCTGATGCCGTGGCTCGTGACGCCACTGACGGTGATGAACGCGATGTCGACGGTGAAGCGTTCCAGAGTGGCTGCGGCCACCGGGCCGACCAGTGCCCGGCCGGTCGGGCACAGCTCCCCGCCGAGGAGCACATGGTGCGCGGCCTGCCGTTCCGCCAGCACCTCCGCCACTCCCAGCGCGTTGGTCAACACGCTCACCCGTGACCCTCCGAGAGCCTCGGCGAGCGCATGACTTGCGCGCCCGGAGTCGAGGAAGATCGTCTGCTCCTCGCCGACGAGGTCCGTGCACAGGCGCACGAAGTCCGCGTGAGGGCCACCGCGGCGCTTGCGGCCGATCGATGAGGAAGGGGCAGGACAGGGACCCGCGACAACCGCTCCGTCGCTCGTGCGGCGCAGCACATTCGTACGCTCGAGGACGGAGAGGTCCCTGAGCAGCGTGGGCTGGCTGATCCCCAGGACGTCGGCCAGATCGCTCACCGGCACGTTGCCGCGTCCCCGGACGGCGGACACGATTCTTTCCCTGCGCTCCTCCGCGGCGGCCCGCCTCGCCGAGCCGGTGCTCGCCCCCTGACTCTGCCGACGGACGATGTCGGCGATCTGAGTACGCCGGCCCTGGTCGAGGTGGTGAATGTCGGCAGCGTCCTGCGGCCGGCGGAGGGAAGTCATGGCCGGCCTCGCTGAGATCGGGTCACACTCACAAGTCGGTTCCGTTCTGGGTCGTACGACGCCCCGGACTCAGCACGGCCGAGCCGTTCCGCCGTTCGGGACGCGACGGCGTACGGCGTGCCCTCTGTCCGTCGGACAGAGGGCACGGAGGGATCCGGGGCGGGTGGACGAGCCCGACGGCAAACTCTGCCGGGGTCGCGTCCGGGTCCGGCGAACCGGAGCAGGGCAACGGCGCATCCGCCCGACGAGAGCCGAACGATGCCCCCGCCGTCCGGGACGACGTGACCCGGTCGCCGCCGGTGATCGGTCCGCGGCGACCCCGTCGCCGTCCGTGCGGACGACGACGGTGGGACGGCACACCCGTCCCCCTTTCCGAACCGTCCGTCAGCCGCGGGCGGCGAGGAGGTGGTCCATCGCGAGCTGGTCCAGACGCTCGAAGGCCATACCGCGCGCGGCGGCGGCGTCGACGTCGAACTCCT
>NZ_JBVJFP010000035.1:0-22493 GCF_055587785.1 Streptomyces sp. NPDC046379 | reverse complement strand
GACTTCCCCCGGGGCACGAACCCTAGAGCCGTCACGGGCAGGCCGGTGACGATCTCCAGGCCCCGGCGCTGGCGTTCCTGCGGCCACCGGTTCTCTCCGGACAGCCATCGGAACACGGTGCGCTCCGACGTCGTGCCGGGGCGGCCGCTGAAGCCGCCGATGGCCTTGTTGACCGCGTCGGCGAGCTCCCCCTTGGTCATCTGGTGCTCCGCCATCCAGGCGGCTAACGGCTCGTTTCTGCTCTCTGCCACGACAGCACGGTAGGGCGTGCGCCCGACCGGTGGCAGGTAACGGAAGAGTCAATTCGTCAGCCAGGCCGTGGCAGGCCCGGCCGGCTTCGTCATGCACACCAGGCGGTGACGGGCTGTTAGGTGTCGTGTACGGCCCCGCCGCGCCTTTCCCCCGTGGGGCACGGCGGGGCACCGGCTCCCGATCTACCTGCTGAGGCAGCGATGACCAGTGCAGGAATCCCCCGGGGAGAGGCCACTGCTCCGGCCGTCCCGGACCCCGCCGCAGCCGTGCTGTACGTCTGTGCCGACCGCGGCACCCTGATGCCGGGCCTGGCCGCCGAGCGCGCGGAGGAGGAAGGCCACGCCTTCGCACAGCAGCGCGGCCTGACGGTCACCGAAGTGGTCATCGACGAGTTCGGCGAGTCCGACCCCGGCCGCCGTGAAGGGTGGCGGCGGGTACGCGACCTGGCGAAGGCCGGCGCCATCGCCACGGTGCTCGTCCGCCGGCCCGCCAGCATCGCCCCGGAGGGCGCGCACGAGCTCCGGCACCGCGAGACTGCCTGGCTCCATGCGCACGGCGTGCGGGTGCGTTACACGTGGGCACCGCTGGCCTCGACGAACGGTGAAAGGCGGTGAGCGGCGGCATGCTCCACTGCGACCACCCCTGGATCGGCCGGGACGTCAAGGACACCGCGACCGGCCGCCGCGGCACCCTGCGCGCCATCGCCCCCGACGTCGACAAACCGCGCCTGCTGGCCTGGCTGCAGCCGCCCGGCGGAGGCAGGGAATGGACCACCGAACCCGACTCCCTGGCCGACCCCGCACCGATCACACCGGAGACCGCCGCGTCATGACCGGCCGCCGCCGCCGTCACCGCCGCGCACTGCCCTGGTGGGCCTGGTGGCAGACCTGGGCTCCTCGGCGCCGCACTCACGGCCCTGGCCCTCGTGAGCCTGCGGCCCCTGTAGACCCCGGCTGGGTCGGGGAGGACGTCACACACCCCCGGCCCAGCCGGTCAGCTCCATCCCGGTAGAGCACGACCCGACGAAGGGAAGAACGGTGACCGCAACAACAGCACTTCCCGCACCCGCCGACGTCGCTGAGCGGGCCCGCCAGATCCACGCCGCGTGGCAGGCCGACGCCGAGATGAAGACCGTCCTCGACGGCTGCGCGAAGTACAACGCCGACTGGGACGACTTCTACGGCGGCCCGCTCATCAGCACCTACAGCGTCGCCCGCGACTCAGGCCACCTCCTGGTCGACGCAGTGCGCGTGATGGCGCTCAAGTCGGCCGTGTACGAGCTGACCGGCGACGAGCACCCGTGACGGTGACGGGGACTTCCTCGACCCTCGCGACGGGTGTCGGCATCGAGGCCCCCCGTACGTGGTAGCCGACCGTGATGGGACCGCCCGGCATGGGCAGATTGATGGCCCTGCCCTCAGGGCCCACGCCCTCTGCGGGCCTCGGCTTTGCGGGGAGACCGACCAGGGCGTTGTCGACTTGCAGATCACCGGCTGAAACGACCCGGCGATCAAGGAGCTGAACCCCGGAGCCGAACTGCCGAACCTGCCCGTCCACGCGGTGCACCGCGCCGACAGCTCCGGCACGACGCAGGACCTCCAGGCGTGTCTCGCCGGCGCGGCACCGGGAGCCTGGCAGCACCCCGCTGTGAAGGAGTGGCAGGGCAAGGGCGGCGCATCCGCCGACGGCTCCTCCGACGTGGCATCGGCGGTGGCGTCGGCACCGGGGTTGATCGGCTGCTTTCGAGCTGCCCTTCGCCGTCGGGGAGAAGATCAGCACGGTCCGCGCCGACGGTCATCCTGCGGTGCCGAGCAGCGACGTCCCGGGCCGCATCGCGGGCCGGGCGGCCGACGCCCATGAGGGTGGCGGAGGCGGAGCCGGTCCAGTCACCGTAGCCGAGCAGGTGCAGGCGTGGCTCGTCGACGGCCCGCGTGCCGACGGTGGGATGCGGCCGCGCGGGCCGCGCAGTCCCAGGGGCGCCAGATGGGAGAGCGCCGGGCGGAAGCCGGTGCACCAGACGACCGTGTCGGCCGGCGTGCGCGTGCCGTCGGCCCAGACGACGCCGTCACGGTCGAGGTGTACGGACATGGGCAACACCTTGAGCCGCCCGGCGTCCCTCGCCTCCCGCACGGGCGGCACGGCGACGATGTCTCCCAGCGCGGCAACTTTGCCGGTGTCGGTGCGCCCTTCGTCGAGGGCGCGGCGGCGGGCGGTGGCAGCGTCGAACGGGGCGCGGCCGTCGATGTCGTCAGGGAGAAAGCGGGGCGGGCGCAGGGTGATCCAGGTCAGGTCGGTGTCGTAGGCGAGGTCGGCGGCGGTCTGGGCACCGGAGTTGCCGCCGCCCACGACCACGACGCGCTGCCCGGCGAAGTCCCTCGGGCTGCGGTACTCGACGGTGTGCGCAGGCGGAGAAGTTCGGCGCCCGTCGAACGGCTCCGCTGCCGGCCGGTCGGGCCGCGCCTGTTCGCGCGGGCCCCGAGGCGGGACGCAGTGAGCATGAGGGTGCATTCTCTACTGGTGTGAGACGGCCCGTGCTACTTCCCGGCCGTGCCGGGGTGAGGGTCGATGGACTCCTGGTAGAGGTCCGCGTAGGTGCGGGAGTCCTTGATGAGGTCGTCGCAGAAGGCGGCGGCATCGCTGCCGATGAGCTCCAGCACGCCCTTGCCGGCGGCGACGCCTTCTTCGAAGAAGGCGACGATCCCGGGGAGCAGGGCCCCGTCGAGCAGGTCGACCGGTCCGACCTTGAACAGGTACTTCTGCACCTCCTTGTAGACGATCCGGTAGTCCGGCGGGAGTGCCTTGACGCGGGCCATGTGCGCTCGCCACTGCTTCTTGCCCTCGATGATGTCCTGGATGCCCACATCAGCCTCCCAGCCGGTTGAGTTTTCGGGCAACGTTGTCGTTCAGCTGCTCGCGCCACCGGTCGCGGTGCGTTCGAGCGCCTTCTCCGCCGGCCAGCGCTGTGCAGAAGGCCGGGATGTCCTCGCCCAGGACCTCACGGGCGCTCTGCCCCTCGGCCGCCGTCTCCTCGAGCAACGCGAGCGCGCCATCGAGGATCGGTATGAGGCTGCGGCCGGTGAAGTCGCCATGGGGCAGCAGGTGAACCTTGATCTGGTCCCACGCCGCACGGTGATCGTCCGGGAGTGTCCGAGCCCGGGCGTCGAACGCCTCCCATTCCCGGGTGAGATCGCTGCCGGTGATCTTTTCCCAGAAGTTCATTCCCCGCCCTCCTTGAGCTTGTTGATCCGCGATGAGAGGTACTGCCACTTCGTCCAGAACCGAGCGAGCTCTTCGCGTCCGGCGTCGTTGAGCGAGTAGAACTTGCGCGGCGGGCCCATCCCCGATGGCCGTTTCACCACCTGGACGAGCTTGTTGCGCTCCAGCCGCAGCAAGATGGTGTACACCGTCCCCTCGACGACATCGGTGAAGCCGAGTTCGTTCAACTGCCGAGTGATGGCGTACCCGTAGGTCTCCTGCCTGTCGATGATCTCGAGCACGCATCCTTTGAGCGTGCCTTTCAGCATCTCCGTCAGATCGTCCATCGCGACACCTCTCCCACCCCGTGCAGGTAGTCAGTAACACTGAGTACTGCTATGCGGTATCACCAAATAGCTGCGGACGGCCGTCGCAGTGCTTGTTCTGTGTCGCGCTCCTGCGCCCTCGAAGGGCTGCATCGGGTGTCTTCCCGGTGGGCTGCGGTCAGCATTTGGCGCGGCTGCGGACGGCCAGGCCGAGAAAGACGAGCCCGGCCAGCCGAGAGGTCGATCGTGACGGCCATGAGTCCCGGCGAGCAGCGTGGATGACTCCCTCGCCGTTGTGCAGGACGGATGGGCCGCTGACCGACGTGTAGGCGAAGTGACGGCGTCGCGGCAGGCCGTGGCCAGGGAGCCGACTTCGTCGGCGGGCCCCTCACAACCGCGACCGACGGAGAAGGAGCCCGAGGAGGGTGGAGAGCGTGCGGCTGGCCGCTGCGTACGCTTCCTGACATGAAAGATGTGGTCGGGCTGCGCGAGCGCAAGAAGCGGCAGATGTATCGGCGACTGTCGGATACGGCCATCGGGCTCTTCCTGGAGAAGGGCTATGAGCAGGTGACCGTCGCTGAAGTCGCGGCAGCGGTCGAAATCTCGAAGCCGACGCTCTTCCGGTACTTCCCCACCAAGGAGGACCTCGTTCTGCACCGGCTGGCCGACCACGAGGGCGAGGCCGGGAGGGTGGTGGCACAGCGCCCGGCGGGGCGTTCTCCGCTGGAGGCGCTGCGGTGCCACTTCCTGGACGGGCTCGCCCGGCGCGATCCGGTGACCGGCCTGAACGACGACGTCGAGGTGCTCGCCTTCCACCGGCTGCTGTACGCGACGCCGTCACTGGTGGCGCGCCTGCATGCTCATGTGGAACGGGACGAAGCCGCTCTTGCCGACGTCCTCGGCATCGAAACCGGCGGTGGCGTCCAGGCACGTCTGGCCGCCGGGCAGATCATCGCCGTCCAGCGTGTGCTCGCACAGGAGAACTGGCGCCAGATCACTGCGGGCCGCAGCGCGGACGCGCTCCACCCTGAGGCCGTGGACGTGGCCCAGTCAGCATTCGCGCAGCTCGAGGCCGGATTGCCGCATCTCTGCCGACCTCGAATCGCAACCAAGTAATAAATGTTACTCAGTTGCATTATGGTGGTGGCATGCCACTCTCCGACTCCGTGTCCAGTGACGCCCTGACCCAGGCACGCGCCTACCACGACGCATGCCGAGCAGCATGGAAGGCCATGGTCGACGGCGCGCAACACCAAGTGGTCATCGGCGAGGACGCCTCCGCATCCGGCGCCGACGCAGAAGTACTCGGCTACCAGTTACGCAGTCAGGCCAAAGAACTCCGGGAGCTTCCCGAGGGTCCGCTGTTCTTCGGACGCCTCGACTTCGCCCGCGACCCCCAGGCCGCGGGCGACCACGCCGGACAGACGTACCACATCGGACGTGTGCGCATCGCACACGATCCTTCCGCCCCACCCCTGGTGGTCGACTGGCGCGCCCCAGTGGCACGAGCCTTCTACCGGGCAAGCGCCCGCGACCCCCAAGGCGTCGCCGTACGGCGCCGCTTCGGCTGGTCCCCAGCCGGCCGCGGTGTCTCCACCGACCTCACCGCCCTGGAGGACGAGCACCTCAGCAAAGGCGAGGCACGGGAAAGCAGCATCGTGGCCGACGAGATCGAGCGCCCCCGCACCGGGCCCATGCGCGACATCGCCGCCACCATTCAGCCCGAACAGGACGACCTCGTACGTGAGGACCTCACCACTTCCCTCTGCGTCCAGGGCGCCCCCGGCACGGGCAAGACAGCGGTCGGACTGCACCGCGCCGCCTACCTCCTCTATACCTATCCGCAGCGCATCCAGCGCGGCGGAATGCTGATCCTCGGCCCCAACCGCGCTTTCCTCTCCTACATCTCCCAAGTCCTGCCCGCGCTCGGCGAAACCGGCGTGAGGCAATCCACCCTCGATGACGAGATCGCCCGCCATCCGGTCACAGCACAGGACGGCGACGCCGCGGCGCTCGTCAAGCACGACATCCGCATGGCCGACGTCCTGCGCCGCGCGCTCTACGCGCGAGTGAGCACAGAGGTGACGCAGCCGCTCGTCCTGCCAGACGGTTCCTACCGCTGGCGTGTATCCACCGACGAACTGGAACAGATCGTCCGCGACGTGCACACCGAGGAACCCGCCTACGCCGTGGGGCGCGAACGCGTCCGCATCCGCATCGTCCGCGCCGTGCAGCGCCAAGCCGAGCGCCGCGGCGGCCCCTGCACCAACACCTGGGTACAGAAGCTCTCCCGGGCACGCCCGGTCACCACCCTGTTGAACGCCATCTGGCCCGCCGTGCGACCCGAGGAGATCCTCGCCGACCTGTTCACCCGTCCGGACACGTTGGCCGCCGCCGCCGAAGGCGTCCTGGACACGGACGAGCAGAAGACCCTCCTGTGGAGCGAACCACCGCGCTCTGCGAAGTCGGCCCGCTGGTCGGCGGCCGATCTCGTCCTCCTCGACGAACTCGCCGGCCTGATCGAGCGCCCCAGCGGCTACGGACATGTGGTCATCGACGAAGCGCAGGACCTCTCACCCATGCAGTGCCGCGCCATCGCCCGCCGCTCACCCTTCGGATCGGTCACCGTCCTCGGTGATCTCGCTCAGGGCACCACGCCCTGGGCCGCGCGCGACTGGCCTCAGTTCCTCACCCACCTGGGGAAACCGGACGCCGTCGTCACCCCACTCACCGTCGGATTCCGCATCCCTGGCACCGTCGCCGAACTCGCCAACCGCCTGCTCAACCACCTCGACGCGGACGTACCACCCGCCCGATCCCTGCGCCGCGACGGAGAGGTGAGCATCGAGGCGACCCACGACACGACCGCCGCGACAGTCTCAGCCGTCAGCACGGCGCTGGAGCACGCCGGCTCCATCGGCGTCATCGCGGCCGACGCCGACGCCCCAGAGCTGCGCCGCACTCTGATCGCGGCCGGGTTGCCGGCATCCGGACCGGACACCCCCGGAGCCCGCCTCACCGTGGTGCCGGCCTCCACCGCCAAGGGACTGGAGTACGACCACGTCGTGGTGGTCGAGCCCTCAGCCATCGTCCAAGCCGAGCACCGCGGCATGAACCGCTTGTACGTGGCGCTCACCCGAGCGGTCTCCCGACTGCACCTCGTGCACTCTCAACCTCTGCCCCTCGCTCTCCACCCCCCACAGTCACAGCACATCGAACCCTCCACGCCGTGAAGCCCGAGCGCACTCAGAACGTCCGACGTTCAGCACGGAAGGACCGTGGAAGACCCCCGCCCTCCTCCATGGGCTGCAGACTGAGCGGTTCCGGGATCGATGGGCCCTATGCGCCGGCTCCAGCTGCCGGTTGGGGCTGGAGTTGAGCGTGGTAGTCGGTCTCCAGAGCATCCCGGAGAGAAGATCGCCGACGTGCCGACCAGCGAGGACGCGGCGACGCGTGCGGCATGTCGGAGCCGGTCGGTTCACGGTGGTGGACGGCTACGGGCGGCGCGCCGAGGCGGCTCGGTCAGCTCGCCTGATCGATGACGTCGTGCAGGTACTTGACGGCGAGTTCTTCGGCCCGGCGGCGGCGTTCGATGACGGCCCCTGTGTCGTCGAGCCACCGCCGGTACAGCGCGATGCCGGCGAGGAGTGCCTGACCGGCGTCGTGCCGGTTGTACCCGCACAAGGTCGTCTGAAGGTCGCGCGCCTCTTGCGGCGCGATGGATTCGAGGTGGCGCACGCCGCGGGGTGGCGCACCAAGCCGCCTGGCTGCCAGAGGACCCAGCACGGCCTCCCGCAGGTAACTGAGAAAGCCGATGACCTCGAACAGTTCACCCCGGCCGAGTTTCGTCGCACCGTAGTGCACCCAGACCCAGAACCGGTCCTCGATCCACTGGAGGTCGAGCGAGGGGATTGTCGGCGGATGCCCCGCGACCGAGTGGGCAAGGCCGCCATCCCGGTCCCAGAGGATCTTCGGTTCCTCAGCACGCTCGGCGAAATCCGAGGTCCGCACGAAGTTGAAGTCGACATGAAGGAGGGGCGGCCCGACAAGGGTGATGATCAGGCGTGGTTCACCGACGTGTTCCCCGGTGAAGGCGGTCACAAGCGCGGCCCATGAGCCGATCAGCGTGAGACGCTCCCTCATGACCGAGTCGAACGCCTCGTCGTCGATGACCACGATCAGGTCGACATCGGAGTAGACATCGGGGTGTCCACCCGCGATCGATCCCCCGATGGCAACGCCGGCCACTCGCGCATCCTGCTGAATGCGGGGAAGCACGTCACCGAGGAACCGGCTGTGGAGGGCGAAGGCGCTCATGGACCATCCTTCCGATCGGAACAAAGTTGTGCCACGTACCACACTCGCCAAGCCGGATGTTCAGGGAAATCGACGACGGCACGGAAGGCGGCGGCGAACCGCCCTGGTGGTGGAGATCGGTGTCACGCCGCCCGCGACGCAGCATTCCTCCGGGCCGACCGCGCGCCGTGTGGACAAGCGCGGTGAACGCGGCTCGATCGCGTCCTCCACCGTGGCAGCGCGAAGCCCCACGACGGGACGGCCCCGCGGGCGTCTGGGCCAGCGCCCTGGTGTTCCGCGCCGCCGGATCGTTGGCGCACGGAACGCGGTACGCCTCGCAGCCGATGCCACCTGGCATGATGGGCGCCCACCCGCATGCCCTCCAAGCGCAGGGCATGTCGCTCGGTCAGATGTGTGTGTCGCCCTTGCCGATGCGGATCATGTGGTCGCGATTGGCCATCCGCGTGGCGCCGCACGCCTCTCACCGCCAAGGGCGGCTGCCGCCCGGAGCCAAACCGCTCCCCCGAAGTCCTGGTCCGCAAGCCGGGCGCCTTCCCGGAGCCACCACCCCCGAACCGACCCGCTCGGCTGCCTCAGGGCAGCCCCGGGAGGCGGAACGACCAGCCGGGACCGGCCCCGAGATCCGGTCACTTTCGCCAGAACAGGTGGTGCGTCACGCCGCTCGGCCTGGGCACGACCTCCAGATGGAACCGGTCGAGCAGCTCATCGGGGGATTCCCACAGTCGTAGTCCGGAGCCGAGCTTCACCGGTGAGACCGCCACATGCATGGTGTCGACGAGGTCGGCTTCCAGGAACTCCCGGATGGTGGTGACCCCGCCGCCGAGCCGGACGTCCTTGCCCTGTGCCGCCTCCCGCGCCTGCTCCAGGACCATGGCCGGGTCGCCGTCGATGAAGTGGAATGTGGTGTCGGAGAGCGTGAACGACGGACGCTTGTGGTGGGTCATGACGAATACCGGAGTGTGGAATGGGGGCTCGTCACCCCACCAGCCGCACCACTCATGGTCCTGCCAGGGCCCGCGCTGGGGTCCGAACTTGTTGCGGCCCATGATCTCGGCACCGATGTTGCGCGCGTAATCTCGCGTGAAATAGTCGTCCAGCCCTCGGCTTCCTCCGGGGTCGGTGCGCATGGGCCAGCTCGCCGTGGCTCCGGCCCAGGCGAACAGCCGCTCGGGCTCGACGTGGCCGAATGGCCTCGCAAGGGTCTGGTCCTCGCCGGCGCCGATCCCGTCACTCGACACGTTGAAGTTCTGGACTCTCAGCAACTGAGCCACGTGCTCCTCCTGTGTTGTCGACAACGGTGATGAGACTCCCGTCGGCCGCCGAACTCATCGCTGGGTCTGTGACCGGTCAGAAAACTGGGCCACCTGCTGTCACAGAGGTGGGCGACCTCAGGCAGCGACGTCACTTCTCGGAACCCACCCCACCCCGCACACGGACGTTGTGAGGGGGTGGGGGTTCCGAGCGGTGGTGGGCTTGTCCGCGCGCGGCTACGGACCGGGGTGTCGGTCCCGTCACGGCCACCACAGAAGGTCCCCCAGCCCTTCCCGGGACGGGACTGCGCCGACAGCCGCGCTCTCCCATCGAGTACTCCCAGGTCAACGGGCGTTCCGCGTCGTGGCCGTACGGGGCGGGATCGACTACGACGTCACCGGTTCACGAGTCGGCCGAAGCTGCGTGCTCCCCCGCTCCGGACGCACCACCGCCTCGTCACGGCCCTGCTGGGGCCGCCACGGCTGCCGCGCGCGGGGGATCGTCGTCAGCAGCTTTTCCGGGCCAGGAACGGACATCTCGTCTTACGCATGTCCCCGACCACGGCGCCCAGCATCCTTGCGTCCCAATTCCCGCGCCGGACGTGCGGAGGGGTTCTTCGCCGACCAGGTGGTCGGCGAAGAACCCCGACAGCTGCTGCCCAACTGCCTCCTGCTCCCTCACCCGCACTTACCTGCCGACACCTGCAGCGACCACCCTGTGATCCTCAGCGGCGGGTCTTCACCACGGCTTCACCGGCGACTCACAGCGCGTACAGGCCGTCCTTGCGGTACGCCGACGTCTCCCCGGCAGCCGCCCGCATCCGGGTCGGCCACCGCCGGATGTCGGCTGAGGAGCTGGGCCTCGCCGACGGCGGCGGCCCGGGTGCTGGGCTGGGCTGCCGTCGGAGCGCTTGGTCGCCGGATGTCAGGAGCGCGGCGTGAGGGTGTCGGAACGGCCGGCTGCGAGCCGCGACCACTGGGCGATGGGGCGTCCGTCGCGCCGCAGGCGGATGTGGTCGGCGGGTGTGCCCTGGACGGTGGGCCACTCGGGAGGAGACTCCTCCCATAGTTCCTGACGTCCGTACACGGTGAGGTCCATGAGCGCGTAGCTGTAGTCCATCGCCTCCACGCCGCGCCGGGTCGTCCAGTACGTCTCGAAGACGCGGTCGCCGTCCCGCAGATAGCACACGAGGTGCATGGACCCGACGCGTCGCCCGACCAGGAGTTCCTCCTGCGAGGGGACCGCCGAGTACCAGGGCACTTCCCAGCCCATGAAGTCGCGGTAGCGGCGGCTCTCCTCGTACGGGCCCTGGCAGAAGACCGCGTAGGTGATGTCGCGCGAGTGAAGGTAGGACAGTTCCTGCACCTGAGTGGTGACCCACGTACAGCCTTCGCACTGCCCGGCCGCGTCGTGTCCGTGGTGCCACATGAAGTAGTAGGCGATGAGCTGTCGGCGCCCTTCGAAGGCTCCGAGCAGGGTGACCGGCCCCTTCGGGCCCGTCAGTTCGAGGTCGGCTGCCACCTCGACCACGGGCAGGCGCCTGCGGGCGGCGGCGATCGCATCCCCCTCCCGGGTGTGTGCCTTCTCCCGGGTACGCAGTCGCCCGAGTTCGGCATGGAAGGAAGCCCGGTCGGTCGCCCGCGGCAGCGCCGGCGCACGGTCCGAATGTGCTGAGCTGTCCTGAATCACGGTGATGTCCCGCCTTCGTGGTGCGTGATCGTCACGCGTGGATGCGTGGCGTTGGTTTCCGGGCGCTCCGGTGAGCCAGCCCTTGTCGTTGCCCTCGCGCTCCTTCAGCCACGTTGCCGGGTCGTCGGCGAGGCCGGAGAACCCGCTCTCCACCCACGCGCAGGGTCACCCCGCCGCCATGGCGTTCGTCGATCCAGAACTCGACCAGGGTGGAGGGTGTGGCCTCGTTGCGGAACGGGTGCCGATCCAGCGGAATGCCGCGGAGCGCCATCTGTCCAAAGCGGAATTCACCCAGCGCCGCGTGGCGTACGACGGCCACGTCGCCTTCATGACGCAGGTCGGGCTCGACTTCAGCCGTGCCGTCATTGACGTACCAGCCGGGCCGTGCGATCAGCTCCCCCAGTCGGTCGGCCGGGGCGTCGATGTCGATCTGCCGGACGATCCGGTCGAGCCGACTCGATCCGCATCGGTGGTGTCGTACATGGCCACCTCTCTCCGAAACCTGTGTGCAACTGAATGGTTGCATTTACGGAGGGTGGCAGCAACACGTTCGGTGCAGCCAGCCGTGCTCCCGGTGCCCGCGCGGGCACGGTCCGCGGTGATAAGGATCCGCATCGCCGCCTCCTGTGCATCGGCCCCGAGGGTTCGCCGAGTTCACAGCAGAGCAGGGCGGCGGGAACCGCCCCGGACGCCGATCACGGGAGTACGACCGCGGCAGAACCATGGCTGTGTACGCCGACTGCTGTCCTTCGCGTTCTCCTCGTGCAGCACGCTCGAGGACGCACAGAAGATTGCCCTGAGCAGGGCTAGCGCCAACCGGGTGCTGTCCGCGCCGACCTCGCCCCGCGCAGCGCCCCTCGGGGGAGGAAAGAGGAAACAGGCCACCGACTCGACCGTTCGGCGTGGCACCGGCCCTGCCAGCGGAGCAACCGAAAGGCACGATCTTGACACCGAGCATCCACCTGGATCTGTCCGGCAGACGCGCCCTGGTCACCGGCGCGGCCCGGGGACTGGGGGCGTCCATCGCCCGTCGCCTCGCCAGAGCGGGAGCGAGCGTATGTCTGGCCGACGTACGCCGCGAAGACGGCGAGAAGATGCGCGCCGCCCTGACCGTGGAGGGCCATGAGGCGCGGTTCGTCCAACTGGACGTCCGCGACGCCGACGCCGTGGCCGCGACGATCCAGGACCTCGAGCAGGACGGCTGGCCGCTGGACATCCTGGTCAACAACGCCGCCGTCGATGTCACCAAACCCATCGAGCACCTGACCACCGACGAGGTCACCCATGTGGTCACCACGAACCTTCTGGGCCCGATGTACCTGTGCCTGTGGCCCTCTACCGGCGCATGGTGGCCAGAGGTGAGGGCCACATCGTCAACATCCTGTCCACTGCGTCCAACCGGACCTGGACCGAAGCCGGTGCCTACGCTGCCAGCAAGACGGGTCTGCGAGCCTTCACCCACACCTTGTTCCAGGAAGCCCAGCGCGACTGCCCCGGCATCGGGATCACCGGCATCATCGCCGACGGCATGGAGACGCCGTTCATCACCGAGCGTTTCCCGAACGCCGACACCTCCAAGCTGCAAGCCCCCGACATCGTCGCCGACGCACTGCTGTGCGCCCTGTCCGTCCCCGCCACCAGTGCCATGCCGGAAGTCGTCATCGTGCCCCGCAGCGAACCGTCCTGGCCGTAAGTTCCCCCCGTCAAAACACGCGCTCACGCACCGCTGCCCTGCTGCTCGCCCCGGTCACCGGTTGATCGTCGCGGGACCGCGGTGGGCGCCGTATCACCCGCGTCACCTCGCCGTGGCCGTCCGAGGCGAGGTCGGCGGCAATCCAGGGGCCGGATGTTCCCCCTGGACGGCGGCGCGCCGTCCTGCTTGCAGCGACGGCCCCCTGCCCTCAACTGATGAGACCGGCCGCGACCCCGCTGGTTGATGAGGTCTCCTCCCCTGCCTCATCACACCGACCACGACGGGGCAGGGGGACACGGCTGATCTCCATGGCCGCCTACAGCGGGAGCCGTATGCCGAGTTCCTGCATGGCTTGCGAGGGCGGGCCACCTTCGCTGCGTTCGGTCTTGTAGCCCTTGACACGGGGTTGCAGGGTGCGGGGGTCGACCGCTTCGGCCGGGGCGCTGCGGGCGTACAGGCCGTCGGGTTCGCTGTCGCGGTCGTGGGGCAGCAGCCAGAAGACGCGGCGGCGGAAGGTTCCCGATGCGCGCGAGGGTTTGGCGTCGGGACCGAGGATGGCATAGCCGATCATGCGGCCGTCGCGGTGGTAGGGGGGTTTGCCCCTGCGGGTGGGCAGCCGGTCCAGGCTCTGGCGCACGTAGTCGAGCTGTGCGATGTCCTCGAGCCAGACGAACTCGGTTTCGTGGCTGATCTCGTCCGCGTCGATCAGGGAACTCATGCGCTGGTGTCCCTCTCCTCGTCGGTGAGCAGTCCGATGCCCGGGTAGTACTTGCGCGAATTGGACAAGATCATGTCCTTCGGCGAGGCCAGCCCGACCAGTTCCCGGGTGCGGGCGGCGAACGCGCGTGAGGAGATGACCTGCGCGCCTTCATTGTGGCACCAGGTCTTGTAAGCGGCGTAGAGCGCCGCCTGCTCTGCGCGCAGGTCAGGTGCGAGACGGCAGCATTCGTCATAGAAGCGGCCGGTGTGGTCTTCGGTCTCGGCGTAGGCGGTGGTGGCGATGCGGACGCGTTCAGGGCCGGTGAGGTCGCGGGCGCCTGCGAGGTAACGACGGGCACCGTCGATGAGCCAGGCCAGGATGCCGGGGCCTTCCTCCATGACGAGGAGGTCGGCGAGGTTGTCGATCTTGCGGTCGTCGGAGACGACGCGTTCGAAGGGGATCAGGCGCATGCGGCGCCAGAACGCGAAGCCTCCGGTGCCGACTTCGGGTTTGTGGTTGCCCAGGAGCCAGAGTTTGTGGGTGGGTTCGAAGCTGAAGGGGTCCTGGCGCATGCGGCGGGCCTTGATGCGGTCGCCGCCGGTGAGGTGTTTGACGCGTGCCTCGTCGAAGCGGTCGCCGGGCTTGATCTCGGAGCAGACGTAGACGCGCCTGCCGTGGAGTTCGGCGAGGTCGGTGGGGTGGCCTTCGAAGGGCTTGGCCATCAGGAAGCCGGGCGGGGCGGCGTCCGCGTAGTCGCCGAGCAGTTTCATGAACGCGTCCAGCAGAACGGACTTGCCGTTCTTGCCCTCGCCCCACAGGAAGGGCAGGACCTGGGCACCGACGTCGCCGGTGATCGAGTAACCGAGGAGCAGCTGCAGGTAGTCGATCATTTCTAGGCCCTCAGCGTCGTCGCCGAAGGTGTCGGTGAGGAAGCGCATCCAGCGAGGGGTGGGCATCTGCCGCGGGCCGACCGAGGTGGAACGGGAGTGGAAGTCCTTGTCCGGGTCGGGGGCGGTCAGCAGGCCGGTGCGCAGGTCGACAATGCCTTCGGGGGTGCACAGGGCGTAGGGGTCGGCGTCCAGGCGGTCGGGTTTGAGGACCATGCCCGGAGCAGACTTGGCCTGAGAGAGCATGGCGTTCATGCCGGTGGTGGACATGGCGCGGGTGCGGTGCTTGTGCAGGGCGGTGGTGGAGAACAGGCCTCTGGGGTCGTGGGTGGCGATGTGTTCGGCGAGGTCGCCGGCCGCCCAGACGACGGAGTCCTCTTCGTCGATCTGCCAGCGGGTGCCGTCCCAGCGGTACCAGCCGATCTTGGGGACGTAGCGGTAGTCGTTGCTGTAGAGCTGGATGAAGAGCTTGGCGTTGCCTCGGTCGGTGAGGGTGTCGGGCAGCAGCCCGTTGGCGGTCGCTTCGCCTGCGGGGCGGCCGGCGGCCGGACGGTCGGCGGCGTTCTGGGCGGGCAGCGGCACGGCGGCCTGCTGACGGATCTGCGCGGCGACGGCTTCTGCGTCGAACTCGAAGAGGGTCTCTCCTCCAGGGGACGTCATGGGCGCCTCCCGGTGGTGTGGAGGGGTCGTTTCATGCCCGCGTCGAGGCCGCTGCGGATGATCTGCCGGATGCGCTGCTCCTGGCCGGGGCGGGCCGCGATTGCGGTCTCGTGGAGGGCTTGTTCGGCATCCTGCCGGACGAGGCGGCCGGCGGCGACGAGTCCGCCGAGGGTGTAGGCGGCGCGGTTGAGGATGTCGGAGAAGCCTGCGCCTTCGCTGACCTGGCCGCATGCCTGGACGGGGGCGAGGATCGAGGCGAGGGTCCGCTCAGTGTGGCTGCGGCCGCCGCCGGCGGCGAAGACGGCCTGCTGGGCGCGGGCCGGGACCGGCCGCGGAGCGGGGACTGCGGGCTTGGGCAGGTGTCCGGTGCGGTCGAGTTCCTGGGCCAGCCACAGCGGGAGGGGGGCGGGTTCGTCAGCCTCGCCGACGGGCGTGTAGGCGCCGTGGTCGGTGATGGTGCCGGGAGCGACGATGTAGCTGCCGTGGGCCCGGATGTCGACCTGCCAGGCCAGGGCGCGGCCGGCGCTGGAGCCGACAGAGGACAGCCAGCGGCCGGGGCCGGTGGCCCGGTACCACACGTGCAGGCCTCCCGAGGGTGTGCGGACCCGCAGGGTGGAGCTGTCGTCTGCGGGGCTCTGCTGGCCCCTCAGAGCGGCCAGGACGGCGAGGGTGTGGAAGCCGTTGGCCAGTCCGGTGAGGTCGACGTGGTCTCCGATGGGGATGCCGGGAAGGATCCGGTCCCTGGCGGGGGGTTGGGTGTGGTGGGCGTCGATGTCGATGACGACGAGGCCGGCCGGGCCGCAGGAGACCCCGACGCCGAACTCGGGGCGATGGCCCCACCACTGCTGGATGCGGGCCTGGTCGAGGGTGGCCGCGTAGAAGCTGTGGCACCAGCGACCTGCGGAGAGGCAGGGGCACTCGGCCGGGGGGTGAGCCTGGGCGCGGCAGTCGCTGCAGTTGGCGGCCGGCGTCTTGCGGCCCGGCGCGAGCGGGTGGACCGGCCAGCCCCGGCGGGCACACCACTGGGCGGTGGCCAGTGCGGCAGCGACTGACCTGGCGCAGTTCGAGGGCTCGTTTGCGTCGCTGAGGGAAAGCTGCAGCTCAGAAGGCATCTGCTCTCCTATCAGCGACCAAAGCGACCCAACGGTGGACACAGACTAGCGAACGAGGCCGGTGGGGTCATGCAGCACATGCGCAGCACCGGCGGCTTGTGTCGAGACTGCGGCTGCCAGCGACGCCGACAGCTACCAAACGCCAATCACAGCGACCGGGCGAAGATCGGTCGCTGGCTGCTCGACTGCTGAAAATCCGCAGTTCAGAGTGCATCTTCCTGCTGGATCAGCGACTGAAGCGACTGAAGCTTGTTGTCTATGACGCACACGTACACAACCTAGAACACTGATATATGTCCAGGCTGGGTCGCTTCAGTCGCTCCCAGCTCATCTTTGAGTCTTTGACCTGCGGTTTTTCCGACCTGCGAGGGTAGCGACTGAAGCGCTGCCCGGTCGCTGGGAATCGGGCCACTGGCCTCCGAGCGACGCAAGCGACCGAAGCGACTGAGCAGCGGACCCGACCGGCCGCCTGCCGACGGGCCTCTACACCCACGATCCCGTCCTCGCCGAGCAGGTCGAGAGCAGCATCAACATCTCCGACGTCGACGACCACGATCTGCGCGAGATCATGCGCGAGGTCCGCGCCTGCGAGCGAGAAGGCCGGCGGGGGTACCGTGTGCGCCTTCGGCGCATTACGCGCGTGGACCGGCCGGCCGGAATCGGCCGCCTCCCCCCCCCGGCCTCTGCGGACTGTGCGGCGACGGGTACGGCACCGGCGACATGATCGGCCGGACCCCGTGGACGAAGACGGACCCCTACGTGCCGCTGGGCTGGCACTGCTGGTCCATCGGCGTCAGCGGCCACGCTGCCGCCGATGTCTTGCTGCATTTCTCCCATGCAGTGTTCGCCGACGACGGCGTCGGGCTCAACGGTTCATGAGTGCGGCCTGCGCGCAGACTGGCTGACCGAGGAACCGGCCCTGACGGGCACCAAGCCGTGGACGGCCGACCCGCTGGAGAACGCCCTTGTGCGACTGCGGGCAGGCGCCGCCGAGACCGAGCCGGTGACCTGGCTCAGCCTGCAGACCGCGCATACCATCGTCGTGGTGCTGCTGGAGGCCCCCGTTTCACCGGCCACGATGGACCGGGACGCGGCGATGCTCACCGCCTTGGTCCAGCACCTGGACGAATGGGTGACTAACTCTGCCGGCCTGCAGTCCTCGCAGTACGGGACGGGCCGGCGCTACCGTCAGAGGACACTTGCGCTCACCGAGCATCTCACCGTTCTGTCCCAGCTGGGCGGCCCGTTCTTCCTCTACCAGTGCAAGATCTCTCAGACGGGTGAGCTCGTCGAGCCGTAAGACCGCTAGCTGCCGCCGCCACGCTGCCCGGCTCCTGACGCCGCTGGCGGCCGCGGTGCTCACAGGGCGGGGGCGCACCGCTGGCAACGCCTGTAGTTCCGACCGCCCTTCGGCCCGGTCCGCTCGGCGGACCACGCCCGGGCTTCCTCGAGCGTCATCACGCGAAGCGGGGATAGCCGCGGGAGGCCGCGAAGTCGCCGCAGGCGACCAGAATGTGGCTGAACGCGTTCAGCTTCGACGCGTAGGCCTTGCCTGTGGGCCGGGAGAAGTCCGACGGCATCTCGCGCAGGACGACCGAGCACGATGTCTTGTGAATGCCCTGCCTGCCCGCAGCGAACGGATACCTCTCCGGCTGCTGCGGCGCTGCCAACGCTCGCCCGCTATGTCCAGCAACGCGCCGAACTGTGCGCGTTGCTGGACATAGCGGGCATCCCCCGGACTCCCGGTACTCGTTGCGCAGTGCCTCGGAGTCTTCGGCCTCCCAACACCGAAATGGGCCGTACAGCAGATCTGCCGCCCTGAGCAGCACGCCGTGGCGGCAGGCGTGCTCATCCTGCCGTCACCGATACGCTCCAGGAGCTCCAGCACGGCTGGCAGTTCCACGGCGTAGCCCCAGCCCGCGCGGATCGGACGCCGCGCTCCTGCGCGAACAGTTCACCAAAGCCCAGACGCATGGCGGGCAGGGTTCCGGTGGCGAATTCCAGGTCCACCGCGGCACCGCCGCACGAGAACTCAGGCGCAGGTTCGGGTTCCCACGACTGCGCGTTATCAGCTAGGCGGGCGGCGCCGCACGGCCCGTGGATCCAGGGCTGAGGCACGGTCTCCCGCTGCACGACCGGCTGCCGCCCGGCACGCCGTGACCGCTTGCGCTTCCTCTTCGGTACATGCTCTCCCGTCGACGGATCAGACTCAGCCGCGGTAATCGGCAGCGGCCGGGATTGTGATCCTGAGGAGTTCTTCCTGGCTTTGCTCGCGGTGGGCGTCGAACCTGTCCCAGTCGCAGCGCAGCCGGAAGACCTTGTGGGCGGGGATCACAGAGATGTCCGCGTCGGTGACAAAGTCCTCTTTGTTCAGCAGGAGGCTGAGTGGCTGCGTACGCGAGATCGGAGAGCGCTTGTAAGCGGCTTCCGAGAACGATGAGAACTGACAGCAGACGGTTGCGTCGGAACCTGGGTGACGTCAAGCCAATGTTGACCGTAGGCTCTCGGCGAAGGGCAGGTGCGGTGGACATCACGGTGCAGTGGATCAAGACGTCTTGGACGAAGCAGTCGCGGGGCGGCGAGGCCGCTGCCCACAGGAACGCGGTGCCGGTTGGCTTCTCGTTGCCTGAGGTGCTCTCCGAGTTTGCTCACTTCGTCCAGATATCCGAACGTGACAGCTTCGAGCCACGTTCGAGTCAGAAGGACCTTCGCGAGGTAGATGTCAGCCTGCGGGACGAAGGCGATCGGCTCCGAGTACTCGCTCGTGTGGAGTCACTCTTCGGGTTGCCACCTCGGCCGCGCAGGCCACCGGCAGTTCGACTGCTTCCCGGGCAGTGGGTCCGCTGGCAGTTGAACTACCGGTTCTCCAGCGCGCTGGGAATCCGCGGTTGGTCGTACTGGCTCGACACGTTCAACATCGCTTACGGACCCGTCGACCGGGATGTCTTCCTGTCGGAGCCGACCGTGATCGTCGATGAATGTGGTCCGGTTCGCTAGAGCAGGCGGATCGTGCTCAGACGCCGGTTCGTTCCGCTTGGGCTCGGGTGGTGGCGAGGCGGTAGGAGTCGGTGCCGGTTTCGATGATGTTGCCGCCGAAGGTGAGGCGGTCGACGATGGCCGCGCAGAGCTTGGGGGCGGTGAAGGTCTTGGTCCAGCCGGAGAAGGACTCGTTGGAGGTGATGGCGACGCTGTTCTTCTCCTCGCGTTCGGTCAGGACCTGGAAGAGGAGTTCGGGGTCGCGGCGGTCGAGTTCCATGTAGCCGAGTTCGTCGATGCAGAGCAGGTCGACGCGGCTGTGGCGGGCGATGGTCTTGGTCAGCTGTTTCTCGTCGGCAGCTCCCACCAACTCGTTGACCAGCTTCGTCGCCAGGACGTACTTGACCCGGTGGCCGGCCATTGCGGCCTCGGTGCCGAGCGTGATCAGCAGGTGCGACTTGCCCGTGCCGGAGTCGCCGATGAGGCAGCGGCAGTCCCTTCTTGATCCATTCGCATTTGGCGAGGGTGTGGACCATGGCCGCGTCGATGTTGGGGTGCTGTTGGACTTGGCCAGCTGCCATGCCTTTGGCACCTCGTAATCGTTTGCAGCGGTGTGAGCATCGACGTTCCTCGAGCTCTGGCCTGGGGCCGGGCCGCGGTGGCTGCCGTGCTGGCGGGGCTGCTCGCCGGGGTCTGCATGGCAGAGTCGCGACCGGCACTGCCTGCCTCGGAGCAGGACCGCAGTGACCTGATCGCGGCTGCCACGCAGGTCCTCGTGGACCGGCGCCTGCGGGCGCGTGGCGCGGACGGGCCGCCGCCGTGGCAGAAGGCGCTGTTGGGCAGCGGCCAGGCCGAGCTGTAGGTCCCGCTCGCCACTGGCGACCTGCTCCACCGCGCAACGCCGTCTTCTCCGATCCACGGAACGAATTCGCGGACAAGGCCATCTGTGATGCCCAGGAGACAGTCCACGGCATCGCCCTGTCCGGTTGAAGCGGATAATCGGGACATAGGGCTACTGCTCGGAAATGCGCGGACGCCTTCGAGTGCACGCTCGGCGACGACTGACCTCTGGCGGCTGGCGCCTGAGTACGCGTACTCAGGCGCCAGGCCCAGGCTCCCTGAAACCGTGGAGATGTGGAGAAGCCGAGAATCGCTCGCTCCGTCAAGGGCATGCTGGTGTCAGCGGCAGCCGCAGGCGTCTGCTACTGGATCTGGACCTCGGCGAAAGAGTGGGCTCAAGAAGCGCAGAACGAACCGAACCCCAACTTCGGTACGGGGTTCCTGGAGCATCTGCTAGCTCAGCTCGTCGGAGTGGCCTCTATGCCGTGGGCGCTGTGGGTGGGGATGCGTCTGTTATGTGAACGCGGTATCACCTGCTTGTCCTGGGAGGCGGACTGATGTGGCCGCCGATCGGTGGTCACATCATCGATGGTGCCGACGTCGGCAGAGTCGAAACGGTCCTGTACAGTGCGCTGTTCGTTTTGCTCGGCGGGTTGCTGTCTCTCACCGAAGTCCCAAGAAGCCGCGATCTGGGCCCGTGAAGCAACGGTTGGGTTGAGGACACCCATCGTTGTATGAGACGCCCGATGTCAGGGCGGGAGGAGACGGATGCTCCAGCAGCAGGCGACCGGACGTCCTGCTCAGCACGAGGGCGGCGGGGACAGTGCCGCTCCTACGCCAAGGAGGAGAAGTCCGGGGCGGTCACGGACTCCTGGCAGTACTGCTACGACCTGGCCGGCAACCTCACCTCGCAGGGAACCGACCCCGGCTGCCCGCGCGGCACCACCTACATCTACAACGACGCCCAGCAGCTGACCGCCAAGTCCAGCACCACCGGCGCCTGGTCCTACGATCCGATCGGCAACGAGACGGCCGGCGCCTCCACGGACGACTACGCCCGCACGGCGCAGACCTACACCGACCACTCCCAGCTGACCTCGATCACGGTGGGCGGCAAGGCGTACGCCGGCCAGTACGGCTCCACCGACCAGAGCGAACGCATCCGCCTCGGCGACACCTTCTTCCACAACGGCCCGCTGGGCCTGTCCGCGAGGACAACTGCCGGTGCTGACATGTGATTTGCCCGCGAACCCGGGGGCACGCTGAACTCCATGACGACCGGGGGCAGGACGTACTTCTACCTCACGGACGCCATCGGCAGCGTGGTCGCCCTGGCGGACGCGGACGGCAACAAGGTCAACAGCTACGCGTACAGCCCCCGCGGCGTGCGCCTGCTGGCCCAGTCGTACGAACCGGTCGCCCAGCCCCACCGCTTCGCCGGCGGCTACCAGGACCCCACCGGCCTCTACCACCTCCAGCACCGCTACTACGACGCCAACATCGGCCGCTTCACCCAGCCCGACCCCTCCGGCCAGGAGAAGAACCCCTACTTCTACGCCGAAGGCGACCCCGTCAACCGCATCGACCCGACCGGACTTGCCTTCTTCGACGTGGTCGGCAAGGGCTTCGACATGTACGACATCGGCTCCATCGCCAACGACCTGAACGAGGGCAACTACAGGGACGCCTTGGCCACAGGCGTCGGCCTGGTGGCGGGCGCCGCCGCCGGAACTGTATGTGGCGCGGTCGCCGTCGCTGTCAGCGCCCCCACCGCGGGCGTGGGCGGGTTGGCTGTTGGCGCTACCTGCTTCGGCATTGGATACGGCGCCGGCGAACTGGGCGAGAAGGCCGCAACCAGCGTCCTGAATTAGGAACCGACAAGGGATAACCAGCAAACGGGAGGACTAATGTTATATGGCCAGTTCCTTGCTAAGGGCGCCGGGGAGGGCACTCCGCCCTTCTGGATCATCGCTGTCGCCCTAGTGGTCATCGTCGGGGTGGCATTCCTGGTGAGTAAGGCCCGCAGCAAGTAGCACCATCTGCGAGACAGGCAGGACATCTGGCGGGCATCGCCCGGCTGATCTCGCACCGGCCAGGCGACGCGTTGGCCGCGTAGCGTGCCCGGGGGTGGGACGTGCTTGCGTCCCGCCCCCACCCGCGATGCCAATTCGAGGCGAACAGAGGAGGCAAAGTGTTGTTAGCGCGTGACGCGATACCCGATGGATACGAACTTCCTGTGATGTCCTTTTGTTTCGGAATTGTCGCCGCAGTCCTCTTTCATTCACGATGGAAGAATGCCGGTACAAACGCAGAGCAGCGCCGCGCAGCGGTAGCGCCCGGTGGTGTTGCTACGATATTCTGGACGATCTTCGTTGTATTGTTACTCATCTGAAATAACCGCAGGGCTGCAGTCTTGCCTGAGGCTAGTCTTCTGAGTCTGGAATTCTATTCAGATGTGTAGGGTTGCCTGGTGGCACGTACTGGGCGGCCGAAGGCCGAGTTGATCCTGTCGGATGAGGAACGGGCTGCGCTGGAGGGATGGGTTCGGCGCCGTTCCACCCCGCAGGCGTGGGCTTTGCGGTGCCGGATCATCCT
>NZ_JBVJFP010000034.1:0-25033 GCF_055587785.1 Streptomyces sp. NPDC046379 | reverse complement strand
CCGCCACCGCATCAGCGTCCTGTTCGCCATGCTCCGCGACGGAACCTTCTACGAGTCCCGCAGCCCTCGCCTCGCTTGACGAAGGACATAGAGGCCCCCCCGACGCGGGGGTGTTCCGATGGTGAGCAGAGAGACGATGATGAGCACGATGTCTTCCCCGCCGACGCGGGGGTGTTCCGCTCGACGAGCGTGAGGCGACCCTCCGGCTCCGGTCCTCCCCGCCGACGCGGGGGTGTTCCGATGTCCCGCGCCTTGGCCTCGTGCGTGGTGTTCCGTGCTCGTGCGAGCCCGAGCACGACAAGGGCTGGTCCTCCCCGTCGGCGGCGGGGGTGTTCCGCCGAGCACACCCCCGCCTGGTTTTGTTCACGAGTTGCGTCAGCGGTTGTACATGGGTTTGGGAGGCGCCCAGATCCACAGTCGGGTGATGTTCACGAGTTTTGTCAGCACCGGAGTACTTGCCAGGACAGCATCGGGGTGTTCCCGGTGAAAGGGCCTGGTCATGCCGCAGATGTCGAAGGTGGAGCTGTACGCGGCGATCCGTCGGGACCATCGGGCCGGCCTGACGATGCGGGAGCTGGAGCGCAAGTACAACGTCGCCTGGCGGACGGTCCGCAAGGCTTTGAACAATGCGTGGCCGGAGCCGCGCAAGCCGCTGCCGCCGCGGCCGTCGGCGCTCGATCCGTACAAGGCCGTGATCGACGGGATCCTGCGGGCGGACCTGGATGCGCCGCGCAAGCAGCGGCACACGGTGACCCGGATCTTCCACCGGCTGGTCGAGGAACACGGCGCCGACGTGTCGTATCCGATGGTCAGACGCTATGTCACCGACCGGAAGCCGCAGATCGCGGTGGAGGCGGGCAAGGCGCCCATCGAGGCGTTCGTCCCGCAGACCCACCCGCCGGGCATGGAGGCGGAAGTCGACTTCGGAGACGTGGCCGTGCGGCTCGCCGGCGAGCTGGTGACCTGCTACTTGTTCTCCTTCCGCCTGTCGTATTCGGGCAAGGCCGTCCACCGCGTGTTCGCCTCCGCCGGCCAGGAAGCCTTCTTCGAGGGCCACGTCCACGCGCTGCGGGTGCTGGGCGGCGTCCCGCGAGGCCGGGTCCGCTACGACAACCTCAAGGCCGCCGTCGCCCAGGTGCTGGGCCTGAGCCGAGCACGGGTGGAAACCGACCGATGGATCGCCTTCCGCTCCCACTTCGGCATCGAGAGCTTCTACTGCCGCCCGGGCATCGACGGCGCCCACGAGAAGGGCGGGGTCGAGGGACAGATCGGCTACTTCCGCCGCAACCACTTCACCCCGGTGCCGGAGGTTTCCTCACTGGCGGAACTGAACGAGATGGTCGAGCAGTGGGACCTGCACGACGGCCGGCGCCGGATCGGCTCCCGACCGCGGACCATCGACGAGTACTTCGCCGTCGAACAGCCGCTGCTGATGCCGTTGCCGGATGAGCCGTTCGAGACCGGCCGGGTGTTCACCCCCAGGGTCGACCGCTACAGCCAGATCACCGTCCGCACCAACCGCTACTCGGTGCCCGTCCGCCTGATCGGCAAACGCGTCCGTGTCGTCCTTCACGCTTCCCACCTGGTGGTTTACGACCAGAACGTGGAAGTCGCCCGGCACGAGCGGCTAATCGCCAAGGCTGGCTGCCGCCTGGAGCTGGACCACTACCTCGAAGCCCTGATCCGCAAGCCGGGCGCCTTCCCCGGCGCCACCGCACTCGAACAGGCCCGCTCGGCAGGCAAGTTCACTCCGGTCCATGACGCCTGGTGGGCTCAGGCCCGCAAGGTCCACGGCGAGCGGGACGGCACCCGGGCCCTGATCGAGGTGCTGCTGCTGGCCCGGCACATCCCCCACGAGCACCTGGTCGCCGGGCTCGCCACCGCCCTGCGGGCCGGGGCCCTGACCTCGGATGCAGTTGCTCTGGAGGCCCGCAAGGCCGCCCAGGCCGAAGACGAACCGCCCGTCGCCGCCCTGCCCACCGGCACCTCTGGGTCGGCGACGGTGACGTTCCTGCACGAGTGGCGCCTTGCCCACCTTCCGCCGGACACCAGGCCGCTGCCCTCGGTGACCCCCTATGACCAGTTGCTCCGACGTCGTCGCGCCAGCGGCGGCACCAGCCGAGAGGGAGAAGCCCAGTGACTCTGCCCCGCCAGCGAGGCTTGACCGAGCAGGCCGCCGACGCAGCCATCGACACCGCCTGTCGCATGCTGCGGCTGCCATCGATCCGCAACGAGTTCCCCGACATCGCCGACCGGGCGGTCAAGGACCAGATGACCTACCGCGGCTTCCTCGCCGAGCTGCTGATGACCGAGTGCGACGACCGGGCCCGCCGACGCTCCGAGCGCAGGATCAAGGCTGCCGGCTTCCCCAGGGAGAAGTCGCTGCGGACCTTCGACTTCGACGCCAACCCCAACATCGACCCGGCCACTATCCACACCCTCGCCTCCTGCGAGTGGATCAAGAAGGGACAGCCGCTCTGCCTGATCGGCGACTCGGGCACCGGCAAGTCCCACATGCTCATCGCCCTGGGCACTGAGGCCGCGATGAAGGGCTACCGCGTCCGCTACACGCTCGCCACGAAGCTGGTCAACGAGCTGGTCGAGGCCGCGGACGAGAAGCAGCTGAACAAGACGATCGCCCGCTACGGCCGCGTCGACCTGCTCTGCATCGACGAACTCGGTTACATGGAACTCGACCGGCACGGCGCGGAACTGTTGTTCCAGGTTCTGACCGAGCGCGAGGAGAAGAACAGCGTCGCCATCGCCTCCAATGAGTCCTTCGGCGGCTGGACGAAGACCTTCACCGATCCCCGCCTCTGCGCGGCCATCGTTGACCGTCTCACTTTCAACGGCACGATCATCGAGACCGGCACCGACTCCTACCGCCTCGCCAGCACCCGCGCGCGAGCGGAAGCGCCGGCCACGGCCAGCTGAAGCCCGATTCGGCTGGGCATCCGCCGCCCTCGCGGGCGGCGGTCCCATCCACTCAACTGGTCAAAGTGGCCTGGTGGAAGTACATCCGCCAGCCCGTCTCCGTCAGGCGCCACACAGAACTCCGCCATGCCCGGCGGCCCTGGTTGTCAGCGAAGTACGTCAGATGAACGATGCCCGGAGCGAGGACGACTCCGGCCATCTCACTGACCTTGACCGGAGACTCCGGAGACACCGAGCCTCCGCTCGTCACCGTGAGGATCGACTCCACGTCCCACCGCCGCCCAGAAGCCCCGAACTCGATGAACTCCGGATCCAGAAGCTCCAGGACACGGGCCTGGGAAGCACGCACCTCGGGATCGAGAAGCCGCATCTCCCCATCGATGGCCGCCTGCACGGCCCGCTCACTCTCATCTGTCATGCGCAAACCCTACGGACGCTGCTTGCCAAGGCACAGTCAATTGATCACTCGCCGCGACGACGGCACGGTGCTGCCGTCAAAACTCGCGAATATCTCTCGGCGGAGTGATCACCAACTGCCACCGGAACTCATGCACAAGCGCTGCCGCCAAGCGTGAACAAAGCCACCTCCCGGACCGCGCTTGCCGACCTGGCCAAGGGCGAGAGACCTGTGTGCGTGGAGTGCACGGAATCCCTGACGTCCACTCTGCAGACGCTCAACGACCCGAAACGCAAGGCCAAGCGTGAAGCAGCCCGTGCCCGCGCTGCAGAGCAGCAGGCACTCGATACAGCTGCAGCTGCCTGGCGACACGCACAGCGCGAGGTCATGGAAGACCGGTACCAGCTCACGTTCTCCGAGACGGTGCCCAGGGCCCCGGTGCGTGAGATGGTGGCAGCCTTGGCGTTGCTGCGGTACGCGCCGTCGACCACGCCGATCTCCGCGATCGGGTCCTGGCTCGATCCATTGCACCCCGCCCAGCGCGAAACCGTCCAGCTCCTGGGTGCACTGGTCCGGGCCGGCCTCATCAGGATCCACCCCACCACCTCGGTCACCGCTATGGAGTGGGAACCGGCCTCGTTCCAGGCCGCCCTCGCCGCGGCGGACGGTGATCCCGACTCCGTACATGTGAGCCCCCAGCTGACATCGCAGTTCTTCCCGCTGGACAGCTGCTTCTACGCCCCGTTCGCCACGAGCGCGGGAACCGGGGCCCAGCACCTGGACACCGTGCTGAGCGAACGACTGGCACCGCAACGCCTCACTGCAGGCCAGCACAACGACCTCCTCGCCCTGACGCAGGAATGCATCGCTGAAGAGGCCCTGCGCTATTTCACCTACCGACTGGAAGACCTCAACCTTCCGGCCGTGACCGAAAATCACATCGAGAGATTGCGTGAGGCCGCCTACAAGGTGGCACGGCACCGGCCGCTGGGAGAGATCTACAACCTGGTTTGGCGCTCCACCCGGGCTGCTGCGGAATCTGCGCAGAAGAACCCCCGCGCCCCGCGCGTCAACATCAGCACACACGCGGTCAACCAGTTCGAGACCCACGCACTGCGCGCTGTCACCGAACCCACGTGGCCAATCAAGGCTTTCGGCGAGGTGACGGGCTGCGGACTGAGCGCCATGACCCGCACCCTCTTCTACACGGTGCTGGATCTTCAACCGCTGGAGACGTCTTTCTGCGACATCGAACAGGGGCTTCCCCAGCCGGCCTCTGATCCGGCACCCCCGGTTGCTGAAACCGGAGTCCAGCCTGATGAGGAAGGCGTCCCGGACGATGACGACGAGCTGGCGTTCTTCATCCGGTGGCTCCAGACCTACCCTGGCAGCTGGGACCCGGAGGCCGTCTTTCGGTGCCTCGATGACTTGGAGCAGACCGCTGCCGGGATGGAGTACGACGTTGAGCAGCGGGTCGCCAGGCGGGCGGTCGCGCACCTCAAGCTGCTGCACGAGCGTCTGGCCGTTGTGCTCGACCCGCGTCAGGCCGCTCTCGCAGTCGTGGCGGCTACCGATCTTCTGCAGCACCCGGTCACTGGCAGAGACTTGGAGTCAATGCGGCCCATCGGAGCCGTTGTGCGCCAACGCCTGGTGGAGACCGTCCTCCAGACGATGCCGGAGGCCTCGGCTGATGAGTGATCCGGCAATACACCGAACCTTCCCGGGTTCAGACCTCACGGCGAAGGCCGCCCGGATCACCCGGCGGCCTTCGCGCTGCATCGAACCTCCGTGCCGTTGCGTAGTTGGTTGTGCCGCTATGGGGTGCGGTAGCGGTCGTGGAGGATCTTGACGGTCTCGGTCCAAGCGCTGTCGGCCTGCTGGGGCAAATGATGGCCGGCGTGGTCAGCGAGCTGCCGGTAGACCGGGTGCATGGCCCCGTCCTCCGTAGTGATCAGAGCGGTGAGCAGGGTCGGACGTTGGGGTTTCGCGCTACGGGGGCGCGCGGTGGGCCTGACCCGGCGCAGCACCTGCGCCTGATCGGATTCCGTCAGCTCGCCCAGGCCCTTGACCTGGGCACACAGGTCGGTGAGGGGCACGGTCTTGCCCAGTCGGGCTGCGTGTTCCAGAACGTCGCGTACGGCGTCAGCGAGGCCTGCCCCGTTGAACGGTTCCGGGCGGGAGGCCGGGGGGCGCGGTGAGCGGCCGCGCGGCGGCTGAGGGGCCCGCGGCGCGGGTGCGGGTTCCGGATCGTTCTGCCACTCCTGCACCTGGAGGCGTTGCTCGTCGGTGAGCCAGGCCGAAGCCTGCTCCGCGGCCTTCGCGAGCTGGTTGAGCTGGCGGAGCGTGACCCCCATACCGTGCGCCTTGTGCTGTGCGAGAACCTGCAGCAGTCGTTCGACGTTCTGCAGGGCCTTGCGCTCCTGGAAAGTCGGTTCCCGTGGCGTCGGCACGCCGACTCCGCGCTCCAGCCTCAGCAGCGCGTCGGCAGCCTTCCTGATCAGTTCGTTTTCTTCCGCGGTGGCCCCACCGTGCGTCACTTCCTCTGCCCTGTTCAGCCAGCGGCGGATCTCCGTACGGCTACGCCCGTCACTGACCGCCTCCTCGAGGGCGGCCATGACAGCGTCACGGTCCTGCGACGGGACACCGTGCGTGGCGTCGCTGACGGCCCGCGGGGTCGGCCGACTCTGTGGCGGTGGGGCCTTGGGCGTCCGTACACCGATGGGCCGCCGTATGGTGCGCAGTCGGCGGATTTCTTCGACCGCCGGGGTGGTGAGCCCCGAGTCGGTGAGCTCCACCTCGTCCAAGTCGAACCAGTCGGTGGTCCCGCCATGGCGTTCGGTGCCTACCTGGATCCGGCGGCGGGTGCCGTCAGGGACTAGCTGGATGCGGTTGACGTAGCCCTGCCGCAGCAGCACGTCCGGATCCGGCGTCATCTCCGGGCCGAGCACCAGTCGGGCGGGGTCCTCTTCCCCCGATGCGGAAGAGCCGGGTGATGAGAGCAGCACCCGAAGGCTGTCGCGCCCGGCGGGGTCGAAGAGCACGTCCCGGCCGATCGAGCCGTCGGCATCGCGCGCGATGGTGGCTGTGGCGGTGATGTCCTGGCCCGCCAGCCAGTCCAACAGTCCGTGCTTGATGTACAGGTGATCCGCGCTGGAAACCCCGGATGCCTTGCGGGCGCAGGTGGAGGTGTGCTCGGGATCGGGCCCGTGCGCGAAGTGGCAGGCGCGGTCGGTATACAGCTTGGTGAACAGCTGGTGGCCACACCCGCCCAGCCACGTCCCGCACCAGTAGGTCTGGTTGGCGTGGCGGGTCCGGAAATCGTCGAGCTCTATCGCTTCCATCGGAAGGACCACGGGGAGCTCGGAATCGGGGTTGCCGATCACTGCGGTCTGCACGCGGCGTTTGTCCAGGGCCATGCAACCTCCAGCCGTACTGGAGACGAGATCCGCCTCCGGTCGGCACCCGGCCACACTGCCGGGCGCCCAACTGATTGACGGTACCCCCCGCCACTGACAACACTGGAGCCGCTAAGCGTGGTGTTCGGCCCGACAGTCTCCCCTGTCGAGGCACGGGCCTCGGCTGTCGGTGCCAAGCCGTAGCGTGCGCCCATGAGGTACACGTCCACGCCGCCGGTTCCGGCGGAACAGATCCGGCAGCTACCCACCCGAGACGTTGCGATCCTTCTCCTGCAGCACCTCGCTGGCGGAACTGGCTTCCTGCAGTACGCAGGAACGATGGGTTCGGCCCGCCAGGCGTTTCAGGACGAACCGGATGCCGAGAACCTCGTCGACCGCCTCTCCGATGCCTGGGCCTGGCTGGAGGCACACGCGGTACTGTCCCGGGTGCCCAGTCAGTCGGAGGGTTTCCGTCAACTGTCCCGCGACGGCAGGAACCTGGCGGAGGATCCCGAGGGCACCATGCGGTTCGAAGCCCGCCAGCGGCTGTCCGGCCCGCTCCATCCGGCCCTGGAAGACACGGTGCGCACCAACTTCGACCTGGGCGACTACGAGACCGCGTGCTTCGCCGCGATGAAGGCGGTCGAGGTCGCCGTCCGGGACGCCTCCGGCCTCGACAACTCCTTGGTCGGCGTGCCGCTGATGCGCAAGGCGTTCCTGCCGCACCAGAACGGTAAGGTCGGCGGCCCGCTCGCCGACGCCGGAGCCGAAGGCGGTGAGCAGGAAGCCGCCTCGGCGCTGTTCGCCGGCGCCATGGGCGCGTACAAGAACCCTGCCAGTCACCGCACCGTCGACTTTGACGACCCTATCGAGGCAGCCGAGATCATCCAGTTCGCCGATCTGCTGCTGCGGCAGGTCGAACGCGCCAAGCGCCGTCAGGCCGCCGCGACCACGTAGCGGAGGGGGTGGGGGGCTTCCGCTCGTGGACCGGGCAGCCCTCGGACGAGACGCAGAAGGGATCCTCGATCATGTGCAGGTTCGCCGGTAGAACTCCTCCCACCCTGCGCGCGTCGTACGGAAGGTCGATCACCGGCTGTTCGGCGCCCATCCCGCCTTCCGCCGTCGTGATGTAGGGGAAGCGGTACCGGGTTGCGATAGGACGCGGGTCCGTCCACGGTGCGAGGGCCACCGGACGGCCACCACGAGCGGCTGCAGCTGGAGCTGGACGCGCGGAAAGCCGCACAAAAGCTGGCCCGGCAACAGAAGAAGGACCGGCAAGAGGTCGAGGCTCCTGCGGAGTCGATGCAGCCGTCCCCGGAGGCGCACGAGCATGAGGTCAGCCCCGCACGTCCGCTCCAGGAGCAGCGGCTGCAGTCGGGCAGGAAGGGCCAGGTGCATGAGGCGAGGGTGAAGGCCGCGCCCCGGCTGCACCACCAGGTGCCACGCGGCGACTGGTACCGAATGACGTGCCCGCGATGCCACGCCGGCCCCGGCAAGCTGTGCGACAACGACGATCGCGTCGGCCCCAGCGCAAAGCGACAGCTTCCCCACGACGAACGCCTGCGCCGCGTCCTGCAGAGCGACGATCGCAGGCCTTATCTGGGGTCACCAGGTACTTCACGCAGGTCGGTCAGGCTGTCACGGTGTGAGGCATGTGAGGCACGCAGGACTCTGGAAACGGTTCGGTCGACACAGCTCTGTCGGGACGATGGGTGGGGTCGATACGGGTGTGAGGAGTTGTCGTGCAGGTCATGGGGTGAGAACGGCCGTTGATCTTTCTGCCTGCTTGCTCCGGTCTGGGTGTGGAGGGGTTCGTTCCTGTCTATGTTCGCGGTGAACGTACGGGGTGAGGGGGTCTGGGAGTGCTTGAACAGGCGTTGATCGCGGTGGCGGCGTCCGGGGGGACGGCGCTGGTGCAGGCGGCGGGCACGGATGCCTGGGCAGGGCTGAGCCGGGCGGTGGCGGGCTGGTTCGGCCGCGGTGACGCTCAGCGTGAGCAGGCCGAGCTGGAGCGCCTGGACCAGACCGCTGACAGTGTGCAGGCAGCCGGTCCGGGTGAGGTGGAGGCAGTGCGCGGCCGCCAGGAGGCCGTCTGGCAGACCCGTATCGAGACCCTGCTGGAGAACCTGGACGCCGGCCAGCGGGAGCAGGCGGCCGAGGAGCTGCGCGCCGTGCTCGCCCGGCATGCCCCGCAGCCGGGGGTGAGTGCCGGGCAGGGCGGGCTGGCGGCGCACAGCGTGGACATCCGGGCCGAGGGCGGCTCGATCGCCGGTGGCGTCATCAACGGCGGGGCGCAGATCGGCCCCCCTCGCCTGCCGGATCCGTCGCAGGGCTGAGCGGACCGGTCACCACAAGCCCAACCGGCATCCGGCGCCCTTCCGGCGGGGAGGGCGGTGCCATGGTCGTCACGGCGGCCGGTGGCGGCATCGCCGCCGGCATGGTCACCGGCGGACTTCACCAGCACCGGCATACCGGCCCCCGGGAGCCCGCGGCGTGGCCGCACCAGGTCGGCGTCATCCCGCTTCGTGCGCAGTGCTTCCAGCAGCGAGCCGAGGCGAAGCGGCTGCGCGCCGTCATCGACCAGGGCGGCACCGCGGTGCTGTGTCAGGTACTGAGCGGGATGGGCGGGGTCGGCAAGACCCAGCTCGCCGCCGACTACGCCAGCACCGCCTGGGATACCGGCAGCCTCGACGTCCTACTGTGGGTCACCGCCGACAGCCGCCCGTCCGTCGTGGCCGCCTACGCGCAGGCCGGTATGGACCTGTGCCGTGCCGATCCCGACGACCCCGAACAGGCCGCCCGCACCTTCCTGGCCTGGCTGACCCCCAAAGCCGGCCAACGGCCGTGCCGGTGGCTGATCGTCCTGGACGACGTCGCCGACCCGGCGGACCTGCACCACCTGTGGCCACCGGCTAGCCCGCACGGCCGCACCCTGGTCACCACCCGCCGCCGGGACGCCGCCCTTGCCGGGGAGGGCCGCCACCGGGTCGACGTCGGCCGGTTCACGCAGACCGAGGCCGTCGACTACCTCACCACATTCCTGGCCGCGCACGGCCGGGCCGAGCCGTCGGACCAGCTCACCGCCCTGGCCGAAGAACTCGGCCACCTGCCCCTGGCCCTGGCACAAGCCGCCGCCTACCTCATCGACTCCCGCGAGAGCGCCGCCACCTACCGCAACCTGCTGGCCGACGAACAAGCCATAGCACTCGCCGACCTCGCTCCCGACCGGCTGCCCGACGACCAGGCCGTCCCCCTGGCCGCCGCCTGGTCCCTGTCCGTCACCCGCGCCGACACACTCCGCCCCACCGGCCTGGCCAGGCCCATGCTCCACCTCGCCGCCCTGCTCGACGCCAACGGCATCCCCCAGGACGTCCTGACCGGCGAAACCGCCCGCACCCACCTGGCTGCCCACCGCACCAACCCCAGCCCGGACACCACCCCCGGCACCACCACGCAGCCCGCCCCCGTCTCCCACCACGACGCGGTGCGCGCTCTGTCCGCCCTGGCCCGGCTCAGCCTCATCGACCACCGGCCCGACACCCCCCACCAGGCCGTCCGCATCCACCAGCTCATCCAGCGCACCACCCGCGACACCCTCACCCCCGAGCAACAAGACCGATGCGCCCGCACCGCCGCCGATGCCCTCTTGGCCGCCTGGCCCGACATCGAACGCGACACCGCCCTCGCCCAAGCCCTGCGCGCCAACACCGAAGCCCTCACCCGCCACGCCGAAGACGCCTTGTTCCGGCCAGAGGTGCATGAGGTGTTGCACCGTGCCGGCTGGAGCCTCGGTGTATCCGGTCAGCCCACCGCCGCCGTCGACCACTACAACCACCTGGCCACCACCACCCGCCGACACCTCGACCCCGACCACCTCGACACGCTGACCATCCGCCACCAGCTGGCCCGGTGGCGGGGGGAGGCGGGGGATGCGGCCGGCGCCGCGGCCGCGCTCACCAAGCTGTTGAAGGAGACGGTGCGGGTGCTGGGCCCCGACCACCCCCACACCTTCACCACTCGCCACGAGCTGGCCCGGTGGCGGGGGGAGGCGGGGGATGCGGCCGGCGCCGTGGCCGCGCTCACCGAGCTGCTGCAGGAAAGGACACGGGTGCTGGGCCCTGACCACCCCGACACCTTCACCACCCGCCACAACCTGGCCTACTGGCGGGGGGAGGCGGGGGATGCGGCCGGCGCCGTGGCCGCGCTCACCGAGCTGCTGCAGGAAAGGACACGGGTGCTGGGCCCGGACCACCCCAACACCCTAACCACCCGCCACAACCTGGCCTACTGGCGGGGGGAGGCGGGGGATGCGGCCGGCGCCGTGGCCGCGCTCACCGAGGTGCTGAAGGAGATGGTGCGGGTGCTGGGCCCCGACCACCCCGACACCTTCACCACCCGCCACAGCCTGGCCTACTGGCGAGAAATGGCGGGGGACGGGATCGTTGATCAGCCCACCACCTGATGTGGAGCGGTGCCAGCGTCGGTACTGCACCCGACCGTGCCCGACAACAATGCGCACCAGTGGCACCTACCAGCCGTGACCGACATGCCTGACGCCCCCCAGATATCTGTGAGGCAAGTTCCTGTTCAGGGACTTGCCTCACATGCCTGACACTCGTCTCTCACCCGAGATAACATTGGCCCCGGCGAGCAGCAGAAGGCCGCCCGCAACGAACGCCATCAGCAGGCCGTCGACGTCGTGCCCCCGCTGCCTACCCGGGCCGAACCCCGGCCTCCTCGGCCGCGCAGGAGAGAGCGGGAACCGCAGGAGACCGCGGGCTCGGCAGCGCGGACCTGGCACGCGGGAGAGGTCACCTGCCCAAAGTGCCAGGCCGGCCCGAACTCCCCGTGCTGCCCCACGGTCCGCACCACGAGCGGGTGGAGTGGGCGAAGGAGTTCACCCGCAAACTGTGGGGCTGAGAGGCACCCCCACTGCGCCGCCGGGCCAACGTGGCGCTATGCCGAAACTCCCTCTTTACGACGTAAAGAATGTGTCTCATGCCCGGAGGGGGCAGGTGAGCGGGAGGACGCGTTCGGTCAGCTGCCCGGTGAGGTGGGTGCCGGCGAGGGCGGCGTCGGTGAGCCAGTCCGCTTGCGTCAGCTGGTCGACCAGGTGTTGCAGTTCGCCGGCATCGACCGGGACCAAGCCGGTGGGGGCGTTCAGGGTGATGCCGTGGCCGTCGGGCCCGAGGCGTCCCGAGGTGTTGGATTGGGTGGCCAGCGTCAGGGCGAGCAGCCGGGTTGCGGCGGTGGCCTTGGCCTTGCGGAGCTTCTTGTCAGAGATGACCTTCTGGGCCCAGCCGGAGAGCTTGGGCCGCATCTTCTTGCCGAACGTGAACGGACCCGCCCTGTCCTCGTGGGGCACCAGGGAGGGGACGGTGATCGGGGTGGGGTTCTCCGGCCGGGAGGCGAGCAGGTCCTCGGCGGTGCCGGGCAGGGTGAGCCAGCCGCAGCCGGTCAGCTTGTCGACCAGGTCCTGCGGGGCGGTCAGGCCCAGCGCGGCGATGTCCTGTCCGACGAGGTTGCCGGTGCCGGTGTGCGCGGTGCGCAGGGTCAGCATGAGCACCAGCAGACGTGCCTCCGGGCCGGGCAGCGGGGTGTGGTCGGCTACGTGCGCGAGGACAGAGCGCGCGTGGTCCCACTGCGGTGTCACGGTCAGCAGCCGCGTCACGGCCGGCCCGTCGGTGCCCGTACTGCCGCCGGTGCGCTGCTGGTGTTGGAGGCGGGTGGCGGCGGCGGCCTGTTCGGCGCGTCGGGCCTCCCACCGCAGTGCGCCCTCGCAGGTGACGTCGGCCCAGGTGGTGAACGCGCGGGCCTTGCGTTCCTGGAGGTCTGCGAGCAGCGCCAGGTCGGGTTCGCTGCGCTGCTGGTAAGCCCGGAAGAGATTTCCGAGCTCGATGAGTTCGTCCCGCAGGGCAACCGGCCGCAGGTCGTGGGGGATGACCCGCTGGGCGATCTTCGCCTGCGGCGGGCGGCGCCGCGCGGGTGCCGAGCGGGGAGCCGGAACTGCCGTCCCGGTGGCGGCCTGGTGGTCGGAGAACTGCGGCCCGCTCGTGTCCGCGCCTGTGTTCGCCGCTGTGAGGGCCGGGCGGCCGGGGGTTGGCGGGCTGGGAGGCTGGGAGGTGGCTGCGGTCTTGGCGCCGGGGGTGGCGGCCGCGCACCTCGAGCAGCACTCCATGGCCTGCCACCAGCGTCCTTCCCGGTCCGTGATCACGGCCAGGACGACCGGGCCGCCACATCGCCAGGGTTCGGCACGCGTGTGCCGGCCGGTATCCGGGAGGTGGGTGTGGCAGCCCTGAAGCTTGCATGCGCAGTACGCCTCGGGCCTGGGGGCGGGGGCGGCGCGGAGGTGGGCCTTGAGGTGGGCGATGGCGGCCGCACGGCCAGCGGCCGCGGACGGCAGGCGCTGCTCGGCACAGGCAGGACGGCTGCACGAGATGCGCACGGCCGCACTGCCCCGGCCGGCGGCATCCAGACGCACTGTCCAACGGCGCCCCGGCACCCGCTCGTCCAGCTCACTCACCACGGCCTGCGTCATCCCGGTCTTCCTCCCGTGCCGTGTCTACGATGCTCGCCGCCGCTTCCCGCCGTGCCGGGCGCGTGTGCGGGCGGCGAGGCCACCGTATGCGGCGCAAAGGGGCGAAGGCTGGTGAACTCGCCCTGTTTACCGGCATGCAAGAGCGTCGCATGCGTTGCCCGGCCAGCACCTGCCCCCGGGCCGCGCGACTTTCGTTCAGTGCGGGGTGTGACAGTTCGGGTCGGTGCAGCTGCCGGCCAGCGCCAGCGTGCGGTCCTGCGGGGGTGTGTCCAGCCACTCCGCACGCATGGCCTGGAGCCGGTCGATGTCCGAGGCGAGTTCTGGAACCTTGGCCCGCAGTGCGTCGGCCCATTGCTGGGTGAGCGCCCGCCCGTTGACGTACAGCTCCCCGTCCCGGCCTCCGACGGCAAACAGCACCCCGCCCCTTGGTGCGGGGATCACCATCGCGCCCACCGGCTCGGCGACCTTGCCCTGACGTACCAACACAGTGGTGGCGGCCTGAGCCTCGGTCAACGCTTCCTGGTTCACCGTCGGCATCGGATCGGGGCCAGCGGGCGGCAACAGGGGCATCACGCCGTCCTGGGGCGCACCGTCAAGGCCGCGGCCGGCGAGCTGGTTGTTCTCGTAGAAGGTGACCATCCCCGCCAGCAGCGGCATGTCCTCCCGCAGCCGTTCTGCCACCGACGGCGTGAGCCGTTCGCCGTTGGCCAGCACCTGCCCGCTCCTGCCGACCGCGACGGAGAGCACCTTGCCGTCCGGGGTGAAGTGGTACTTCACATCCGTGCCGCTAGCCATCAGCCCGGTGTCGATCGCCCGGTCCCACAGCCGCATGACCCGCTCGACTTCCGCCTGCGGGAACGGCGGCGCCGTCTGCGGCTGGACCCCGGGCTGGCGGCGCGCGTCACGCGCCGCGCGCTTCTTCTTGATCCGCCCCATCGGCGGTCTCCCTTGCTCGTTGGCCGACCTCCGCCGGTCAACGAGCACCCCACAGCTGCGGACACGACCGCGCCACCCGACCGGCTCCGCTCGTGCGCTGAGCCGGACAAGGGCCACGGCCGGGTACACAGCAGGTCAGACACACGGCTGTTCTGCCCGAGCCAGGTGGCGACGTCCTCGTCGATGTACTCGACCAGGCGGAGAACCTCGGCGTGCGCTTCAGCGAGAGTCAGCCGACGGGTCCGACCCTGACGGTCGGTCTGGCCAGGTAGAGGAGCTCCGTCGATCAGCGGCTCGTGGTGGGCGGCACGGTGCGCAGCGAGCGGACGTGACTGGCGGTGGTGAACACCGTGGTCCGTTTGCCGCCGCTGTTCGGGAACGCCTTGTGGAGGGCCTTGCGCCACAGGGTGGAGTCGTAGTCGACGTTCTTCTTGTACGGACCGTCGCCCCGTGTGCCGCCCTTGTCGAGCAGGTTGACCCAGCAGCCGAAGGTGGACTCCGCCACGATCTTCCCGGCCGGAACCGTGCGGAGGGTCTTCTGTGCCGGCTTCCCGGTCGCCGGGTCGGCGGGCAGGTTGATGTTGCGCCAGGTGGTGCGGAAGCCGCTGATCGTGCGCTCGTCGAACAGCTCAGCCCGCGCGTACCAGGTGGCTCCGTACGCGGCGGCGAGCTGCTCCGCCATGGCGTTGCGCAGAATGATCTCGGCGAGGGCGATCACCTCAGCGAAGGCCGCAGAGAGCCGTACGTTCCACAGATACAGCTCCATCGCGGCCGCCGGTGTGGCCGTGGCGGCCAGGTAGGGCGCCAGGCGGGGCCGGGAAATCAGCGGTTCCAGAAGCGTGAGCTGCGCTGCGGTCGGTTGTATCTGCACCCCTCTGATGTATCATGGTCAGCAGATTCCCCGGTTCAGCCTCTGGCTTACGCTAAGCGACCGGGGTCAGACTTCTGAGGGCCTTCACCAGCCGGTGAAGGCCCTCAGCTTCTGTCCGTCGCAGACACGCACGTCAAGCGCGGTCCAGCGCCGCCGCCCGTTTCGGTGATCTCCAGACTGTCGCCCGGCGCTGGGGCGGAGATTGTCAGCAGACTCGCGATCGTGACCGACCGCGACGCTTCTAAGGCCCTGCGAACGAAGGTCGGCACCGGCCGGGTCCAGTTCCCGCTCGTACGCTGGTTGCTCGCCCCGCGCACGACGTGGCAGGCACGGCGCCTGGCCGCCGACTTCGGCGAGGGGATGGACGCGAAGACCGCGTGGGTGATGGCCCGCCTCGCCCGCCATCCCGACGAGCTCGGATACGCCATGGCCCACTTGGACGACGAACGCCGCGCTGCGGACTGAGGACGCTACGGCAGGTCGTGGGCTCCGTCAGGTAGTCCAGGGCTCGGTTCAGGCGAAGGCATCGCGGTTCAGTTCCGGGTGGACCCGGCTATCGCGGAAGCGGTGGAACGGCAGAACCGCGCGATGCGCGAGCTGTCCCGCCGTGCGTTCCCCGAGCCCGACGCCGTCCCGGACGATGCGCCGGCCCCGATCGAAGCAGCCCGAGCACAGCGCCGCCGCACCAAGCTGAGGTATCCCGCGCGGCCGCGCTGCGCCGGGCCCGGCAGAAGCGGGCTTCCAGGGCAGCGGACTGTGAGACATCGCCGCTGCGGCAGACGGCATGAGGGACGGCGAGCGGGCGCGTGCGGCTGAATCCCTCTTGGAGCATGGGCAGTTCGTGATGGCAGCCCGCCCTGCCACGCGGAGTGATGCGGTGTCAGGGCGGTGATCGGCCAGCCCTCTTGGCGGAGGGGCTGGGCTGACGGAAGGGGAACACCGCTAGACAGTGGGGTGTGGCGTGAATCACAGCAGATGCCGGGAGATTGAGTGCCGGATCAGCTCTCTCCCGCCGCAGGTAGGTGAACAGACTTACCCAAGCAACAAAGGAGGCCCGAGATGCCTGCGGTTTCAACGCCGGACTCGGCACCCGAGGATGCCGCTCAGCAGCCTGCTGCAGGACCGTCCGAAGCAGCGGAATCACTGCTCGCCCCCTCGCCGGAAGGATGCGGCGCGCCTAACACTAAGGTTCTCGACGAGTCGGGCGACGCCGAATTCGCAGCACCGATGGACACGCTCGACCTGGGCCACGGTGTCTTCCCGCCGCTTGACGATGCCGTCCTGAACCCCGGCAGCTTGGCTGACGTCGTTGACACGGCTGCCTTCTGGTCCGGCATCAGCGACTCCCTCCAGCCGCTGGCCGGTATCAGCTCGATGCTCAGCGAGTTCACCAACCTGGCGAACTTCGGCCTGGCCCCGGCCATCGCCAACATCGAGCTGCCGGTCCCACGGCTTCCCAACATCGGAGAGATGGTCGGCCAGTCGCTGCTGGACGGGCTGGGGACCCGCAATGCCGCGCTGTCGGCGCTGTCCAGCGTTCAGCCCCAGGTCCTCTCGCTGTCCGAGACCGTGAACTCGGTACTGCAGTCCTCCGCTGCGAACACGCTGGGGCTGCTGGAGGGACTCAATCCGGCCAGGGCGACCTTGTCCGTGATCGAACCTAAGGTCAACAGCCTGGCGAGCATGCTGGGACCGGCCACCCGTCTGTCGTCGATGGCTGACGCCTTCCAGCCGCTGGCCGGTCTCGGTGCACTCGTTCGTCAATCGCGGGTTGGCCTGGCCCCGGCGTTTGAAGGCCTCCCGGCTCTGTTTCCGCCGCTGCCCAGCCTTGCGAAGATTGCCGGGACGCTGGCACCGAACTGCTTCGCTATCCCGGTGGGACTGCCGCAGATGGTGCAGGAGATCCTCAGCACCCGTCCACCGCTGGCGGACCTCATCGGCGGTCACGTGGCCGACCTCTTCGCCGGAGTCCGGTCTGTCGCCGACTGGGCGAAGCGGCTGAAGCCGTCCGTCCTTGCCGAGGCCCGATACGCCTTCGACGCGTACATGAAGGGCGACACAGAGCCAATGAAGGACTTCCTGCGCCGCTGCCTGCGCCTGTGGCCGGTGCTGGAAGACCACTGCCAGGCCCTGGCTGTGGCGATGGTCGAACGCGCATGGGAGCAGGAGGCCGACCTCACCGACGACCAGTCGGTGCGCAGGGTCCTGGTCCGGTACGCCCGCCAGGGCTGCGACTTTGAGCGCGATCACCAGATCCGCGGTGCCTCGATCGGTTACATACCGGAGGGCTGGGAGCAGCCGGACACCGTGCCCGGGCCGGAGGACCTGGTGATCCCCCGCCTCGTTCCCTGGGCCCAGCAGTTCGAGACCGCTCCGGTGCGCTACGTGGCAGGCCAGCTCAACGAGCAGGAACAGGCCCTGGTCCGTGCCTGGTCGGAAAACCACCCCATGACGTGGCCCAAAGCGTCGGACCTGGTGCAGCAGGATGAGGCGCAAGGAGTGCGGGCCCGACGCAAACTGAAGCGCCTCGGCAAGGAGTGGCGCAGGCGCGAGAACAGCCGCCAGGAGCTTCCGTGAGTGCGCCGTCCGACCGATCGCAGGAGCCGCTGATGACGGTGCGTGCCGCGGTCATCTTGATGCTGGGCACGCAGATCGCCGTGGCTGCCGGCGTGCTGACCGTGCTGGCAGGGAACGCATGGGCTGTCGCAGTACTGGCTGCCGGGGGCGCCTTCGCCGGCACTGTCGCCTTCGCCCGGTCCGTGATCGGCTGAACCGGCCCGGGCGAGCAGGACGCCCGGGCCGACGCCGTGGTCACAGCGAAGAAGTACGCAGGTCGTCGCGGCGGGTGGTGACCAGGCCTCGCCATCACCGCCGCGTGTGCTGGGCGCCGTCGATCCAGCGTGTTGGTGAGGCTTCCTCTTCGCCATGGTCACGACGGTAGGGACCAGCGCCTCGGACCGGTGCGCGTTCGTGAGAACCAGCCACCCATCCGACCAGAACATCCGTCGCAAGACCCGTCTCAGTGGTAGCGGCCCTCGCGCTTTGAAGCTCGCGCATCAGGACGGCCGCCCGGATCGTTCCGGGCGGCCGTCGTCTGATTCTCGGTGAGATGCCGTCAGTCCCCGGAGTCCTGGGGGAGACCGTCGTCCAGGATGATGCGAATGGTCTCGCCTTGTCCGGTGAGGTTGGTGAGTTCGACCGCGATGCGGTCGTAGGTAGTCATGGCAAGGGCGTAGTCGGCCTGTAGCGGGGTGGCGGTGGAGCGGGTGTTCCACAGCTCGATGAGCAGGGCGATGAGGGAACGTCCGGACAGGACGGTCTGAACGCGGCCCTCCTTGATGTCCTCGACCGAGGGCGGGGTGCGGAAGTGGCTGTGGTCGACGGCCAGGGCGGCGAGCCACTCCCAGGTGTCGCGGTGTGCGATCAGTTCGGCGGAGGCCACCCCGGCGGCCTTCAGCAGCAGGACGCCGTGGGCGACCCGCGGATCCACCGCGTCGGCGGACTGCGGCGTGGCGGCAGAGGGCTGACCGGCAGGGGTGCCGGTGCCCTGGTAGGCGGCCTCGATGGCACTCTTCAGCGCGAGGTCCTGGTCCTCGCCGGACTCGGGCTGCGGCCGGTGCCCGGTGTTCTCCATGGTTCCCCCCTGGGAGTCGGTGTCGGTTGAGACAGGCGGATGGCCTTCGGCGTCGGCGGACGAGCCGTAGCCGGCCTCGGGGTCGGGCGGCTGCGCAGTCCGCTCGGGACGGTCCGGCGTGCCCTCGGCGGACGTGTCGCCTGTCCCCTCGGGCGGCGCGAAGGGACGCAGGACGTCGACAAGGTCCAGGAGCTGCCGGAGCTCGCCTCGCGTCTCGTTCAGGTCGCTGATCATCCGGTCCTGGCGGCGGCGGACCTCCCGGTTCTCTTCACGCAGTCCGGTGACGCCCGCCTGGAGCTGTTCCAGGATCTTCAAGCGGCTCTGGGTGACGTCACCGTGCAGTGCGGTCAGCCCGACCGTCGGGTCCTCGAGGCGATCGAGACGTTTGAGTTGCTCTCGTATCGCCTCCAGCTCCTTCATGGCGTCGCCGAACGCGTCTTTCCACCCCACAGTGACCCCCTAATTACTCCGAGTATGCGACCGCCCATATCTCCCCACGAGGACTCGGGGTGACGCGACGGTTTCCAGCCCTTCCCTGGCCAGGACCCTCCCCCTCTTCGCACGCTATTCGTGCGCAATCTGTACGGAATAGGTACGCGAAATTTACGGTTCATGGGGTAGAGTGTTGGTCAGGAGGTGTTCCATGTCCGAGTTGTTCGACGCGGTCGACGCGCTGGTCGCGTCACGCTCACCGCTGCCACCGGCGGAGGAGCGCAAGCGGCTGCGGGTCGCGCACGGTCTGACGCTGGACGACGTCGCCGGCGCACTGAAGGTGCGGCGGGCCACGGTGTCCGGATGGGAGTCGGTGAAGAAGCCGACCGAGCCGCGCGGCCCGGAGCGTGAGGCGTACGCCCGGCTGCTGAGGCAGCTCGCGGAGCTCTACCCCGCCTCGGAGGAGCCGACCGCCCCGGTGCCGGCCACGTTCACCAGTGCGCCCGCCGCGGAGGAACCGCGGACTCTGTCCACAGGGGAGGCATCCGAGGCTGCGGTCATGACTGCAACCGAGAACACCCAGACCGCCCCTGCTCCCGCTGCCGCTGCTCCGGCCGCTGCGCCCCGCCCGGCGCGCACCACCAGGCCGTCGTCCACCTCGCGTCGTCCCGGCGCGAAGAAGGCGGCCCCGGCCGGGACCCCAGCGGGCGGCACCGACCCGCGGTTCGAGAACGGGCCGCTGGCGGTCGTCGACGTCGAGGACGGGCAGGTGCTGGCGTACTGCACCGGCGGCCTGGTCCTGGACGTGCCCGCCAAGAGCATCCCGGCCCTGGTCGACTGGACGCTGCGCGAGGCCAAGCTCGGTCAGCCGAAGCTCGCCGGGCCCGGCAAGGACGCCGACCCGCTCATCGTCCTCACGGAGGCCGCGCTGGAGCGCTACGGCCTGCCCACCGCGCTCACCGAGGAGGAGAAGCACGCCGGGCGGATCCCGGAGGGCCACAAGGTCATCAAGCAGCTGACCCGCGCGGAGTGGAAGCTGACCAAGCGCGGGTTCGGCCCGTGGGCGCGGATCTACCAGCCCGCGACCGGGTCGGAGCGGGCCTGCGTGCAGCTGTGCATCCCGTCGTGGAACGCGCTGGACACCCGGCACTGGGGCGAGGCCGGGCAGCTCCCGCCCGCCGAACTCGCCCGTGTCTTGGGCGTGTACGCCTCCCGGGTCATGACGCCGCGCGGCTCCACCGCCGTGACCGGCTTGGAGCTGATGACCGCCCTGCACCCGCCGACCCGGGCCTCAGAGCCGGACGCCGACGGCAAGCGGCACTCCGAGCACAATCCCGGCTCGCTGGGCAAGGACGCCATCGACCCGATGAACTGGCCGCCGTGCGAGGTCCCCGACGGGCACCCCGTCCTCAAGGACCTCCCGCGGTTCCACGTGCGCGGCCCGGCGGAGAAGCTGTTCGAGGAGGCGTACGACTGGGCACGGCCGATGACCGACGCGGAGTGCACCCTGCGCTTCTTAGTCGGCATCGACATCAACATGGCCTTCGCGGCCGGCGCCAACGGCCTGAACGTCGGCCTCGGTGAGGCGACGCACGTCAAGGCCCCCGCGTTCGACCCGAAGCTGCCCGGCTCCTGGCTGGTCGACCTCTCCCACGTCGACCTGTCCCGCGTGAAGGTCGGCAAGGAGTGGGTGGAGCTGGACGGCTCGCTGCTGCCTAGTCCGTTCACGCCGAAGGGCGAGCGCCCGACCGGCCCGGCCTGGTACGCGACGCCCACCGTCGCCTACGCGGTGGAGCTCGGCTACGAGGTGCGCCCGCTGGAGGCGTGGGTGCGCTACGAGAACGGCCGCTATCTGGACGGCTGGTACAACCGGCTCCGTGACGCGTACCTCGCCACGATGGCCGACCTCGGCGTTGACGCCGACCTCGCCCCGGCCGACTTCCTCGCCGCGATGGACGGCTACAAGGAGCGTGACCCGGATCTGGCGATCGTCGTGTCGGCGATCAAGGCGACGGTGAAGGGCGGCCTGGGCAAGCTGCGCGAGCGGCCCCGGGGTGAGGGCTGGCGGCCGGGTGAGCCGTGGCGTGCCCTGTCCCGTCCGACGTGGCGGCCGGACATCCGTGCGGCGGTCATCTCCCGTACGCGGATCAACCTGCACAGGAAGATCGTCAAGCACGCGGTGTTCACCGGGCAGTACCCGGTGGCGATCCTGTCCGACTGCGTCGTGTACGCGGCCAACGGGCCCTCGCCGCTGGACTTCCTGCCCTACCGGGACGGCAAGGCGCTGCCCGGAGGCTTCAAGCTCGGCATCAACCCCGGGCTCGTGAAGTGGGAAGGCACCCAGGACGTCCTGTGGGGCGAGGAGGTCCGCGAGCGGTTCAACGCACCGGAGCTCAACCTCGCCCGCTACATCAAGGATGGCACCGTCACCGACGTTGACAACGGAGAGTAGGAGTAGGCGATGAGCCTGTTCGGGGACGGCCTGGAGGCCGCGGTGCAGAAGGCGTTCACCCGCCCGGCGCCCAAGTCGGCCGGCGCGCAGATGCGGTACCTGGTCAAGCAGCTCAAGGGCACGAAGGCGGTCGCCCAGATGCTGCGGGTCTCCCAGCGCACCGTCGAGCGGTACGTGAAGGACCAGATCAAGAAGCCTCGGCCCGACCTCGCCGCGCGCCTGGAGCGCGAGGTGAAGAAGCGGTGGCAGCCGCAGATCCGGGCCAAGGCCCGGCAGAAGGCGGCCACCACCGGCGGCATCGTCATCGACACCCGGGCCCGTATGGGCTACACCGCGCCGATCGGGTCGACGGACGAGGACCGTGTCCGGCACCTGACCGTCGCCCTGCCGCCCCACTTCGCCGCTCGTCTCTTCGACGCCCAGGAGGCCGGCGCCAGCGACGCCCAGCTCCAGCAGATCGTGGCCGAAGGACTCAAGGAGGTCTACTTCCAGGACGGCGGCCGCCGCGCCGGAAGCCTGGAGGAGGTCCGCTTCACGGACGTCCAGCACCTCGAGTTCGACCTGTAGCAGCCCCGGACGACGAGCGGGCCCGGACCACACGGTCCGGGCCCGCTCAGTTTCTGCGGTCAGGGTGCGGAAGTGAGCTCCGACTCGTCAGGTCCGCGTATTCGTGTCGGAAGCCGCTCGCGGACCCGGCACCCCGGCCCCGGGGTGCCCGGCCGCGAGCGCCTGGTCGACGAAGGCGCGGACCAGCTCGTGCACCTCGGCAGTCGGCACTTCCTCTCTCCACGTCTTCGTCCAGTGCCGGTCGCAGTACAGGTCGAATACGTGTCCGCTCGTGGTGGTGTCCCGATGCCGGACGCGCGGCTGCACGGGACAGCTGGCGTGCCGGGCGTCGGCTTCCAGGTGGAACCCGGCAACCGCAGCGTGGAACCGCGGGGGAAGGGTCCGCTCCTCGCGGCAGCGGCTGCATTCCAGCAGGTGCGCCACGACCTCCTCCCGTCGCAGCAGGAGCTCCGGGATGCCTTTGCCCTCGAAGGTGTTGCAGCTGGCGCAGACCGGGCCGCGGACCAGGTCGTGCCCGTGGCAGTGGTCCCACACCGAGGCCCTGCTCGACTGGCACAGCCGGCACAGGTAGTCGTCGGCCCGCAGCTTCCGGGCCCGCATCTGCCCGTACGGCACGCCGCGCAGGTGCCCGGTGTACGCGGTGAACTCCGCCCCCGAGCACGGCGGGCACATCGTCACGTACCCGGTCTTGGTCGGCGTCCTCCAGCCGCTCCAGCGCGGCCCCCGCGCCCCGCACCGCGAGCACAGCCGCGCCCGTTCGAGGAGCTTCTCCTCCACCACCTCCCACCGGTCCAGGAGGTCGGCGTAGGCGCGAGGAAGCCACCAGCGGCCCTCGCTCCGGGTGAGCAGTTCCAAGGGATAGGTGCCGGCGATCCAGGACGAGCTCCCAGATCCGTTCCGCACGGAGACGAGCTCCTCCCAGGTCAGCCCGCCCGGAAGGCCGTTCTCCCCGATCCGCGCCCACTCGCTGCGCTCGTCGTACGGACGATCCCGGGCCATCTCCTTGGACAGGGCCTCGTGGTACATCCAGCCGGCGATCTGGCCGCGCCAATTCGCGCGGCTCCAGGCGTCCTCATCTTCGGCGCTGCTCTCCTCACGCCACCGCCGCCCGGGGAACACGACCTCGACCAGGTCGTCGTGATCGACGGTCACGGCGGCCAGGTCCCGGGCGGCCCGGCGCACGTCACGCTCGTCGTACTGCCACGGCCCCTTGTGCTTGTACAGGCGCAAGGCGACGTCGCCGACGACGACGTGTCCGTGCCAGCGCAGGTGGTGCGACATCGTCTTCAGCAGGACATCGGGGCGCAGGGGCAACGAAGCGTCGCGGGTCTCGTCCTTGAAGTTGGCGCACGCCAGTTTCGGGCTGATCATGGGCATGGGCGGGAGCGTTGCAGACCCCTCTGACAACGCCCTCCGCAGATTCGTACACAGCCACGAAAGACCGATCGGGTACTCGATACGCGTCCGATGTGTCCGGCCGCTAGTTGAGGGCGTGTCAGTGGTCTTTTACGAGCACGGTGCCGTGCACGGGACCTGGCGCACACGCGAGGCGCGGCCGCTGCGTTGGACTCTGCGTTCGACCCCTTCGTATTCGTAGGTGCTCAGGTCAGTGTGGAGCGGACAGACGGTGGCACCCAGGGCACGCAGCTGCTCAGCGACGGTGTCGACAGAGTCGGTGCGGCCGGTGCCGATGACGTCGTAGCCGCGGGTAGCGAGCTCGCGGGTGATCTCAGCGCCCCCGGCCTGGTCCTTAACGCACTGGTGCTCTTCGACACCCGGTACATGGACGCCGCGGTGAACCAGCTGCGGGCGGACGGCTTCGACGTCCGTGACGAGGACTCCCGTTCGTGCGGACCACATCAACATGCTGGGCCGGTACCCGTTCCAGCATCCCGACCCTGCCCGGCGGTCTACGTCCGCTGCGGGACCCGGACGCCGCCGACGAGTGACGATGACATTGGCCGTATCGCGTCTGCCGTCCCACGACCCCACACAGGCTTAATGATGCTCCCGCGCCAAGCACTACGCGGGTGATTGTGACGACAGCACGGGGGGACCATGGATCACACAGGTGGCATCGGCGTACCACCTCCCGGGACACCTCCCGGGCCTCCGCCACAGCTTCCGCCCCGGCCCCCGTCTCGGCCGCCGCAGCCGCCTCCTCAGATACCGCCGATGCCGCTGCCTCCCCGCAGGGGAAAGCGACTGGAACTCCGGGTCCAGCGGCACATCCTGTGGGTGGGGTCGGCAGCGGTTCCGTTGCGCAATGTCAGCTGGGTCGAAGTGTTCAGGCTGAAGCCCGCCTGGGGCAAGGTAGGCGTCTACTTCCTACTGTTGGTCGTCGTCGCCTTCTTGGTCTCCGCCCGGTTCGACTCCACGGACGGGGGCAGCGGGGTCGGCGGCCCTGTCCCAGGCGTCCCGACCCTGTTCATCCTGGTCGTTGTCTGCGCCGTCCTGCTCTGGTCAAGGAAGCCGGTGCTGGTCGTCGAGATGAACAGCGGTTCCAGGGTGTTCCTGACCATGCCGAGCATGGATGAACTGCGGGCGATCGCAGGGCAGATCGTGTACGCGCTCGACCACCCGCAATACGAGTTCTCCACCGTCCTCAAGCAGTACAACACCACGAACAACTTCGGTTCCGTCGTCAACATGAACGGCGGCAGGGGAAACACGGGGATCAAACTATGAGCGACACATCCACTGGCCGCGGGCCGCCCCCGGTCGCCCGGTCCTTCCCCGCGTCCGACTCGTTGACCAGCACAGGAACATCCGTGGCAGGGGGGAGAACCGGTGGCCGCAGGAACGCCAGCGCCGGGGCCTGGAGATCGTCACCGGCCTGCCCGTGACGGCTCTAGGGTTCGTGCCCCGGGGGAAGTC
>NZ_JBVJFP010000033.1:0-25281 GCF_055587785.1 Streptomyces sp. NPDC046379 | reverse complement strand
AGATACGAGCCGACCTCCACCTCGGACTGCTCCAACTCGCCTGCAGCATCATCTGCTTGAGACGACTCCGAACCTCATTCTGAAATGATCAGTTAGTGCGCCACTCCCCCTTGAGCGAGAGGGCTGCACCGGGAGTCTGTCGCAGCTGTGTTGGCGCTTATCCGATCCTGGACGTTTGTGTGGGTTCCCCCGGTTGTTGGATGTGGGTGGCTGGTCCGGCTCATCGAGGAGAACAGTGCAGTTGTCTGGGACAGTCGTCGGCGCGGTCCCCGTAGGATGAATCACGCCGTCACCAGGCGATTTGGTGTCTCTTGCCGGGGCGTGGGTCGTGTGTGGTGCAGGGTGGCCGGAGGATGGTTCGTCCGTGCTTCGCGTGGAGGGCCGGGGGAGTGGCGCATCTTTGCCATGACTGCCCGGACGCAGGCGCGGTGCAGCGTGCGCTGGCGGTACGCGTTCCTCGGTGCATGGTCAGCAGGCGACTTGCCGGGCTGCGGCAACCGGCGGGGGTTGGATTGTCTGTGAGAACGAGTGTGTGCTGATCGTTGCGAGGGTCAGCGTCGCCATTTGCCTGCAGCCTGCGGACCGAGGCAGCCGTCACAGCTCCGGCAATGAACGAGTCCGGCTCCGAGAGGTGCGTGGAGGTGTGAGGGGCGACTTGTCGGCGGCGGAGTCTGTTACGGATCGCGGCATCCGTCAGGGTGGTGGGGGAGAGGTGGGTCTGTATGGCCGGGTCGGTTGTGGCCGCTTTCTGACGGTTGGTGGTTCGCTCGCCCTCGTTGCGGCGCTTGTGCTGTTGCTTGCCGATGCAGCAAGAGGGGCCATGGGGTGTCCCGTTGTCTGGGGCTGCTCTGGTTCTCGGTTCGCGCGAATGGTGTGAATCGATGCGGTGGCTACGCGGGTGGTGCTGGTTGCTGCGGGAGTATGCCGTGGCCGCACTTCACACCAACTCGAAGTCCTGAGTCTCTCCAGCCTGGGTCAGGGGTGGGACAAGGCCAGAGGCCGGCACCGGCCGTCGGTGGTCGCAGCACCTTCGTAGTCAGGTCGCCGCGCGACCGTCAAGGGCCCGATCGTCCGGGTTCGCAGGCTGCGGCCCTTCTGGACGCCGACGGCATGCTGGTGAGGCCGCACGGTGGAGGAGTCCACTGTGGTTCCCAGTCCAAGTCCTCCTTTCCCTGTGCTTGGGCGAGCAGACCGGTCCGCGGCCAGAGGCTGGCGATGGGGGTGCAGCAGGGCCATTCTGGGTCGTGGTGTCGCGTGCTCGTCGCCGTGTGCGCGGCAGATCGAGGCGGGCCCTGGCGGTTGTTGCCGCTGCAGGGGTGATGCGCTGGGTTGGGTTTCTTGCTATGCAGCCGTCTTGCGGGGCCTTGATGCGGCTTGGGCTGCTGGCCGGTTCGCTGGACGTAGGACGGAACGCTGTCGGAAGTGGTCGCAGCGGAAGGCCGGGACTGTGTGGCGGTGGAAAGTTGCCCTGCCTCCTTCGGGGGTTGGTGACGGTGAGGCTCGCGATTGCGGCCAGCCTCCGGGTTGGTTGTCATCGGATGCGTTGGTGGTGACGTCGACCGGCTGCTGATGCTGGAGGGGTGATTACGGCGTAATCGTGGCCGGTGTCGCTCGGACGGCCCTGTTCTGAGCAACGGGTTGGTCTAGGTAACGTGTCGATGGTGAGTTGAATCAAGGACGTTAGTATGGTGACCGCTATGAGTTCGCCAACAAGCTCCAAGGACCGCGAGAAGGTCGTGTCCAAGCTGCCGGGATGGCTCTGGCAGTCCCTCAAAGTCAGAGCCGCTCAGCACGGCATCGAGATCCAGGCCGCCGTCGAACAAGGCATCAGCGACTGGTGCGCCCTGGCGTCGGCCACGGGAAACGTCGACACCGCCGGCGCCGACTCCTTCTCCACCTTCCTGCCCGCCGGTCAGTGGGAAGACTTCCGTCAGATCGCAGCCGACCGGCGCGTCTCCCTCATCCAGGGTCTTGCCCAGTCCGTTCAGCTCTGGCTCGACACCCACCCGGCGCCGGACGTTCAGCGGCCGGTGATCACCCGTCGCATCGTCGTCTGCAACCAGAAGGGTGGAGTCGGCAAGACTGCCATCACCGCCGGACTGGGGGAGGCGCTGGCCGAGGATCCTGAAAGGCTTCACCCTGTCCGGGTCGCCAAGGCCCTCACCAAGGCTCTGCGGGCCAGCGAGACCCATGAGGCGGCCGAGGCGGGGGACGATCCTCTCGACATCGAGAACCTGCCCGGGCCTGGCCAGCGGGTCCTGCTCGTCGACTTCGACCCGCAGTGCCACCTGACCAACCAGCTCGGCGCCACTCCTCTGCCGATGAACGGCGACAGCCTCACCAACCACATGGCAGGCGACCCCAAGGGAGACCTGCGCGACCTCATCGTCTCCGTCGACGATGACACCTTCGACGGACGGCTTCATCTCCTGCCGGCGTGTCACGACGCGTTCCTTCTCGACGTGCGCCTGTCCGCCGTGCGGGCCCGGGAGGCCTCGCTCGAGCGTGCACTCGCTCCGCTCGAGGGTGATTACGACGTAATCATCGTGGACTGCCCTCCGAGCCTGGGCCTCAGCATGGACGCTGCCGCCTACTACGGGCGCCGCCGCGACGGCGAGAAGCCCGGGCAGTCCGGCGCTCTGATCGTGGTGCAGGCGGAAGACAGCTCTGCCGACGCCTACGAGCTGCTCACCACGCAGATCGACGACCTCCGCGGAGACCTCCAGGTCGACATCGACTATCTCGGCATCGTCGTCAACCTGTACGACTCCCGGCGTGGTTACATCGCGACCTCGTCGCTTCAGGGGTGGGTGGACATAAAGGATCCACGAGTCGTCGGACTCATCGGTGACCTCAAGGAACAGAAGGAAGCTGTCCGGGTGAAGAAGCCTCTGCTGTCCTATGCGCCCAAGTCCCAGCAGGCGGTCGGCATGCGTGCCCTGGCGAGGGAGGTTCTGTGAGCAAGGCCGATCAGCTCGGTGCCGGCCGGTTCGGTGGGGGAGTGCGGCCCGTCAGTGCGCGCCGGCAGGCCGTGGCCGCCGCCACGGGAGTTCCTACTGAAGGTGTCGCTCCTCCGTCGGAGCTTTCCGTCGACCGCATCAGCCTCAACCCGGACAATCCTCGTTCCGCGTTGGGGGACCTCGCAGATCTCGCGGGCAGCCTGAAGACGCACGGGCAGAAGCAGGCCATCACGGTCATGAACCGCGATGCCTATCTCAAGGTCAACCCCGATCGCGAGGCCGACCTCGAACCGGATACCACTCACGTCGTCATCGACGGCAGCAGCCGTCTCGCCGCTGCACGTGAGGCAGGGCTCGCCACTGTCAAGGTCATGGTCAGCGACGACCAGGGCGCCAACTCCGAGGAACTCCTCGAATCGGCTCTCGTGGCCAACATCCACCGCCGGGACCTGGATGAGCTCGACGAGGCGCGCGCACTGCAGAGACTTCTCGCCATCCACGGGAGCCAGCGGGCTATCGCCAAGCGCCTGCACCGTTCCCAGGGCTGGGTGTCTCAGCGACTGGCTCTGCTGAACCTGTCGCCCGAGCTGCAGGCTCGCATCGGTCAGGAGCCCATCGATCTGCTGCGCGCCGTGGGAAACAAGCCCATGGAGGAGCAGGAAGCGGCCTTGGCCGAGCTGAAGGCTGAGCGGAGCCGTAATGAGCAGAAAGCAGAGGTTGAGCGGCGACCGGACCAGTCGGCGGGGCGGCGGATCGCGGACACGCCTGCGGCGGAGTCGCAGGGGAGTGGTGCGGATGATTACGGCGTAATCACCGAGGAGGAAGCCGGCACCGTGTCGCGGGCCCGGTCGGCCGGGCGGCAGACGGCGGACACGCCCGTGGCGGAGCCGCGGGGGAGTGGTGCACGTGATTACGGCGTAATCACTCAGGACGAGTCTGGCAGTGTGGCTGGGACGCTGGTGGCCGACGGTACGGGGGAGTCTGCAGCAGCGGAGGTGATCCCTGAACCGCGCAGCACCGCGGCGTCCGCAGGTGCTTCCGGTGAGGGTGATGCCGGTCAGAGGCGCCGGGTTCACCAGGTGCCGTACGACCAGCCCGGTGCCTTGGCGATGCTTCTGGACCACAAGGTGGAAAGCGATGACCTGTTCTTCAGCCTGCTTCAGTGCCTGAGCGTCAGGGCGTTGGAACGGGATCCTGCCAGGCTCGACGCCCTGGCACGGTCTGTCATCGAGCAGACTGCTTCCCGCGTCGGCTGATGGCCGTCATCTCCGCGCTGTCCGGTGCAGCGGGGGAGCGGAGGAGCTCCCTGTCAGTTGCTTGGCTCCTGCGAGTTTGCGGCAGGAGCTGCGCATGCGGTGCTGCCGCGCCGGTGGGGGTTGATGCGAGGTGGGAGGCCGCGCGCCTGCCGGGCTGTGGGGGAGTGGAGGCCCATGCTGGTGTGGGCTTCCGTTCCGTGATTCCCCCGAGTCGGGGCGGAAGCCCGCCATTAAGCCGGGGTGGGCATTAGTTGATCACCCTTTACTGACGATCCGGGACAGTCGGCGGTTGTGAGCGGCCCGGCCTGGCGTGTGTCGTGCGAGTGTGGGGCCTGCTCGGTAGCGGGACTGGAACAGGGGAGTGGGACGTGGCTGCGGGGAACTCTCAGGTGCCCGAGGTGACCAGGGTGCACCGGGTGTTAATCGGTGTGGTGGTCTAAAGGAGCTCTCGTCCGTGGATCGTGTCCGACGAACTGTGGTCGTTGATCGAGCCGTTGTTACCGGAGCTGGTTGCCGGCCGGCCGCGGGTGCCGGACCGGCAGGCTCTGTGCGGGATGCATACGGGCATCCAGTGGGAGTACCTGCCCCAGGAGCTTGGCTTCGGCTCTGGCATGACGTGCTGGCGGCGCCTGGCCGTCTGGAACGAGGCCGGCGTGTGGGACCGGCTTCACGTCGTCCTGCTGCAGAAGCTGCGGGCGGCGAAGCAGTTCGACTGGTCCCGGGCGGTGATCGACTCCAGCCATGTGCAGGCCACTCGGCGAGGCCCAAAAACGGACCCGGCTCGGTCGACCGCGCACGCTCGGGCAGCAAGCACCACGTCCCCGTCGACGGACAGGGCATCCCGCTCGCGGTGTCGCTGACCGGCGGAAACCGCAACGACGTCACCCAGCTGCTGCCTCTTCTCGCCAAGGTGCCGTCCGTCGCGGGCCTGGTCGGGCGACCACGTCGGCGGCCGGACGTGGTGCTCGGCGACCGCGGCTACGACCACGACAAGTACCGCCGGCTCGTGTGGACCCTGGGCATCAAACCGGTGATCGCCCGCCGCGGCATCCCGCACTGTTCGGGGCTCGGAGTGCATCGGTGGGTAGTCGAGCGCACCATCGTATGGCTGCACGGCTTCCGGCGCCTGCGCGTCCGCTGGGAGCGTCGCGACGACATCCACGAAGCCTTCCTCGGCCTCGCGACGTGCTTGATCACCCACCGACACGTCCAACGCCGCTGTTAGGACCTCTTGGAGAGCATCTGATCAGCGTTCACCCGGATGTGAGTGGGATGTCCGTTTCGATTCGCCAGGTTGGTGCCGATTCTCCGGTGAGTTCGCGGGACATTTTGTTAGCCATGGCCCAGTGGATCATCGTCCGGGATCTCTGCGGCAGCGCTTCGTAGTCCCGCGCCAGACGGCGGTGCTGCATCAGCCAGCCAAAGGTCCGCTCGATCACCCACCGTTTCGGCAACGGCTCGAACCCCTTCGTCCGCGGCCGCTGCACCACCTCGACATCGATGCCCAGGGCGGCGCCGTGGTTGAAGATGCTGTTCTGGTAACCGCCGTCGGCCCAGACCTTGGAGACGTTGGGATGTGCCGCGGCCAGGTCGTCGAGGAGGAGCTTGCCGCCGGTTGTGTCGTGCACGTTCGCGGCAGTGACCAGGACGGCCAGCACCAGACCGAGAGTGTCCGTGATCAGGTGCCGCTTGCGGCCTTTGATCTTCTTTCCGGCGTCGATGCCCTGGCTGGTCTCGGCGACATTTGCCGAGGTCTTCACGCTCTGCGCGTCAACCCCGGCCGCGGTCGGCTCCGCGCGACGGCCATGGAATCGGCGGGTCTTGTCGCGTAACAGGTCGTGGACCTGCTGGGTGGTGCCGTCGGCTTCCCACTTCGCGTAGTAGTCATAGACCGTCTTGTACGGCGGGAAGTCGTGCGGCAGGTACTCCCACGGGATCCCGGTGCGGTTGACGTAAAGGATCGCGTTCACGATCTCTCGCAGATCATGCACCCGAGCTGCTGTTCCGGGCCCGGTCCGTCTCGCCCGCCAGGCGGTGAAGACCGGTTCGATCAAGGCCCAGCGGGCGTCGGACACGTCACTGCGGTACGGACGACGAGCACTCACGCCTCACCTAACGACCGCCAACAGCGCCAGTCGCAAAAGCATCCCAGAACACCAACTACCTAGATCAGATGCCCTCTTACTGAGGTTGAACTCGTGGAGTCGTGGGGGCTGACGGCTCGTCGCTCGTGCGGTATCACCGGGGTATGCGGTATCCACAAGGGGGCGGGCTGACCGCCGAACGGCAGCAGTTCCGCGAGGAGTTACGACTTAAGGCGGCCGAGCGGTTCGCCCGAGGTGAGGCGAGCTCGGTGATCGCCAGGGACCTGCGGGTCAGTGTCCGCTCGGTGCAGCGGTGGCGGCAGGCGTGGGACGAGGGTGGTCCGCGGGCTCTGCGGTCGCAGGGACCGGCGTCGCTGCTTCGCGCAGCTGGAGGCGGAACTGGCCAAGGGCCGGCCGCGCACGGCTGGGAGGACTAGCGCTGGACCCTGAGCCGTGTGAAGACGGTGATCGGCCGGTGCTTCCACCTGACCTACACGGTCCAGGGCGTGCGCAAGCTGCTGGTGCGGAACGGCTGGTCCTGCCAGGTTCCCGCCCGCCGGGCCGTGGAACGGGACGACGAGGCCGTGGCCGGCTGGGTGAAGGAGACCTGGCCCTGCGCGGAAGGCTCGCGGCGGCCCGTGGAGCATGGCTCGTCTTCGAGGACGAAGCCGGATTCTCCATGACGCCGCCGCAGGCGAAGACCTGGTCCCAGCGCGGCCGAACCCCGGTGGTGCGGGTCCGCGGCCGTTCCCGCAGACGGATCTCCATCGCGGCGCTGACCTGCTACAAACCCGGCCACCGGTCCCGGCTGATCTACCGGCCACGCCGGGACGACGGCCGACGCGACGGACGCAAGAGCTTTTCCTGGCGGGACTATCGCGACCTGCTGATCGCCGCACATCAGCAGCTCGGCGGCCCCATCGTGCTCGTCTGGGACAACCTCAACGTCCACAAAGCCGCTGAGCTGCGGGAATGGGCGGAAGCCCGGAACTGGCTGACCATCTACTACCTGCCTCCCTACGCACCCGACCTCAACCCCGTCGAAGGCATCTGGTCCCTCCTACGACGCGGCTGGCTCTCCAACGTCGCCTTCACCACCCCCGAACACCTCGACCAGCGCATCCGACGCGGCCTACGGCACATCCAGTACCGCAGCCGCCTCATAGACGGCTGCCTCACCGAGACCGGCCTGACCATCAGACCAGCCTGACCGAAAGCACGACATCGCGAGTTCAACGTCAGTAGTGCATGTACTCAGTACATACTGATCGACATGAGCACCCGCCACATCCTGCTCGGGCTGCTCGCCGCCGGTCCCAGCCACGGCTACGACCTCAAGCGACGGCACGACGAACGCTTCCCGCAGGCCCGCCCGCTGGCCTACGGGCAGGTGTACACGACCTTGCAACGGCTGGTCCGCGACGGACTGGCCGAGGTCGACGGCACCGACGCCGACGGCGGCCCCGAGCGCACCCTGTACCGCTCCACGGAGAAGGGCACCGCCGAACTGGCGCGCTGGGCCGGGGAGATCACCCCGCCCGCGCCCTTCGTCGCGAACGAGATCTTCGCCAAGGTCGTCGTGGCGATCCTCGCCGGCGGGGACCCGGACCGCTATCTGCGCGACCAGCGCGCCGCGCACATGGCGCGGATGCGCGAGCTGACGGCGGTGAAGACCGCCCCGGGCGCCGATCTGTCCACGGTGCTGTCCGCCGACTACGCCCTCACCCACCTCGACGCCGACCTGCGCTGGATGACGACCACCGCGCCCCGGCTGACAACACTGACCGCGGAGGTAGACCACAGATGACGGTCGACAACATCACCGCGCCGCTGCTCGCGGGCTGACCAAGGCATACGGCTCGGCGAGGCCGCTACGTGGCCCTCCGTCGAACTGGCGGCCGATGAGATCCTGAGCGTCACTGGCCCGAGTAGTAACGGCAGCGGCAGCCCACCCTGCTGCACCGCCTCGCTGGCATCGTCCATCCTTACGCGAGCGCGTTCAGCTACGGCGGCGAGCACCTCGACCAGCGCGTGTCTCCTTGTTGGTCGGTCCGCAACCGGCCGTGGCCCCGGCGACTTCTGAGGCTAGAGCGGCAGGAGCGGCTCGATCGGCGCCCACAAGTCGTCATCCACGATTCACAGCCGAGTACTCACAGCATTACGAACGGCCGAATCGTAATGCCGGTTACGCCCGACTAGGACATCTCACCAAGATCCTTTTACGAGTTCTTAGGCTGCTCGGACCTTGTCCGGCGGTGTTGGCCGCGTTGGTATGAGTGTGCTGTCAAAAGGGATATGTAAGCACCTTCAGCCGCCCGGCCCGGCGCAGTGTCGGGCGGCGTGTGGGCGAAGAACTCTTCCGAGGTCCCATTCTGTATGATTCTGCCCTCATTGATTACTGTGATGTGATTGGCCTCTTCGGCAAGATCGGTTACGTCGTGCGTGGACATCAGCACGCTTACTTCTGTGGTGAGACTGCGGAGGATGTCGCGGAAAACGCGCCGCTGATGAGGATCCATCCCAGCGGTCGGTTCGTCCAGGAGAAGGATACGAGCATCGTGGACGAGCGCAGAGGCGACACCGACACGCCGTAGCTGGCCCCCTGACAGTCGGCTTGTTTTGGTGTCTGCATGATCAGTGAGTTCAACGCGCTCGAGCGCGATCGCAGCCCTCGCCCAGGCATCCCGGCGATTCATCCCCTTGAGCCAGCCGGTGTAGGCCACGTACTCCCGGCAAGTCAGGGAAGGCATCGGCGTGACGTTCTGCGGCAGCCAGGCGACAGCGCGACGGTACGCCCTAGCATGTGATGGCATCCCGTCGAAAGTGACCGTACCGCTACGGGGACGGGCGACTGACGCGGCAAGTCTTAGGAGCGTTGACTTCCCTGCACCGTTTGGCCCCAAAAGAATTGTCATCCCTTGCTGCATCTGATAATTGAAATCATCCAGAATTGGCCTATGCCACCGACGGTAGAAATAGGTGCAGGAATCGATTCTGAGGGTCATTCTGCATTCCTTGCGGTTCGAAGTAGGCAGGAAAGACCTACGGTAAACATTATGAGTGCCGCAGCGGCTGCATGCGGAGCATCGGCCGGCTCGGGAACGACCGTCCACGGGTACGGGTCGCCTGCTGTCCGATAGCCAATGAACAGCACTGTCAACAGCCATGCTACTGGGGCCATGGCGGCGGCCTTGCCAACGATCGCGCGGGCGGTGAGCATGAACCCAGCCAGGAACAGCACGTTTCTCCCAGCGGCCGGCTGACCGACGGCATACCCTACGACCGCACAGATGATCACGAGGGTGATCGTCAGGGCCGCATCAAGGGTCGTTATACGACGTGTTCCGGAGACTTCCGGCGCGCGCAGTCTGGACTCCATACAGAACATCAACGCTGCTGTGACGATGACGGGTACAAACAACGCCAGCCGCGCGGAAGCCGTAGAGCCGCTGGTGAGCGATGGCAGGAACACCATTCGCTCACCAACCATGCCGATGACAAGGCCGAAGATGACAGTCGCCGCAGTGAGATGCGTATGGGCGCGTCGTGCCTTGATCCACCAGCGCATCAGGCACGCTCGCACGCGGCGACTACGATGCGCGCGAACCAGTCGGCCTGCTTTGAAACAGACAACGTTCGAACTCTTTTCACGTCTGCATGGACCAGGTCACGGTTGGCGGGGTTGCGGTCAAACTCCTCCGGGCTGTGATCCCACTGCTTCGCATACGCTTCGCCTTCCCCTGCAATGGTGGCCGCCCACAGAAGGGCCTCTCGCCTCAACTTTGGATCGGGCCTGTCGCACGAAAAGGGAACAGCAGCATTCACGAGCAGGTAGCGGACGTTGCCCACTTCTACGCCATGGGTCAGGCTGACGCGCCACGTGCTGGGGGTCGACCTTACGTGTCTACGACCATCGGCGAGGCTGTCGACGATGGAGTGGGGAGATACCTTGATGCCAGCCGCCTGGAAGTCACTGAGCACGGAGTCAACCTGCTTCTGAACTGCCGGAAGCCGGCCCGCACTGACTTGTGGCATGCAAACTACGGGTGCTTCGCCGGAGCATTGTATAGGCGCGTGGCCGCTAAGCACGGGGTCGTGCGGGCCCCAGCTTTCAACCATTCCGTAAGCTGTACTCATGCCACCAATCGCCAATGACATAGCGAGGCACGCGCGGATTATCACGTGTCGTATTGGCATCCAAAGCATGAGGGCACCCACGGCGATGGAACCGGTAAACAGAAGGTGTGGCACCAGAGACGAGAAGGGAACGATCTCACCAAAGGCGAGCGAATCGGTACGTTGGCCAGAAATGTGCCGATACCAGAACTCCGTGGACGTCACAGAGAAAGCGACGAGCACCCATGTCATCACGGCGACGAGGGGGGCCGCGAGCAGCCTCGGAACGCGTAGGCCGACTGTGAAGCCGAGGACGACATGCGCAACGCACAGCAATATGCCAAGGGTCAGGGGGCGCAGACTGTCGAGTGTCGGCGCAACGCCTTCCTTGATCAGACGGAGAGCGACAGCCAGGATGAGCATGAACCATGCCAGCGCCAGGACGGGGGAAAGAACATTCACCGCGATCCGGTACCGTGAGCGCACCGGAGCCAAGTCCCACACGGCGGCTTCCCTCAGTCGACCGCTTTCCCATGCTGCCAGAGCCGACGCAACGGCGTAGGCGAAGGCATACATAGGACGTAGTGCATCAGCGACGATCGCAGGCGCCCACCCATTGTAATCGTAATCGACCAGCCCAACTTCCCGAGCGGATGCGAAATAGAACAGGGTCAGGCCTACAGCGAATAGCGCGGCCCGAGACGCGCTCGCGGTGCGCAGATTAGTTAGAAGCTTCAAATTATTCCTCAGGCGGAAATATCAAGAAGGTGGAGGGGTATCCGTTACGGACACCCCTCCACCTGAAGAATTAGAAGATACTAGTCGGCCTTGGACGTATCGACGTAGATCTGATCCACATCCAACCTCGACCAGGAGTAGAAATGGTCATCGATATACTGTACCGAGAAGTAATAATACCCCGTACTCAAACCAGACCAGGTCCCCGTGCTTTTCCAGTCGCCATCGGACCCGCTGAAGCAATCGGTGAATCGCTTATTGCCGAAGGTGGGGTCGGGCTGCAAATCCAGTGACCGCCATAGCAGGACGTGCGTACTGGCATCCTCATTCGAATCACAGCGACTATAATTAATCTCGGTGTAACTCGAATCAAGCCACCGGCGCGACTCGGAGGCGATATCGATATCATCCCACTTGCTGTACCAGGACGGATCGTCCGCATGGGCGGCAGGCGCCACCGCAAGTAGAAGTGATGAGGCGAGTCCAGTAATCGTCGCTATTCGTCTCTTTTTAGGCATTAAGCCCCCCCCTTTTTTAAGCAGCCATTCTGACCGATAGGCCGGAAGGCAGCCTATGGCCAACACTTGTGTTGCGTCAATCTGACGAACGGGGCGTGGTGGTAAAGTTCTGAAATTGCCTTATTGAGAAAAAGCGACACAACCAGCTCATATGGGTCAGGATTGCCGTGTAGGGAAGCCTGATCTGCGCTGTTGAGACTGTCCAGCTCCGGGCCCCCTCCGTGCCGTCGCACAGGGCAAGTCCACCGACCGCGTCACTGAGAAGTGAGAACACCGGCCATGTCAGCAGCAGCCGAACTGCCCGTCGGAGCAGCCGAACTGCCCGTCGGCACCGCCCAACTGGAAAGCCGTGCCCCCAATCACCGCCGGGCCGTGTACCGACGACGGACGCATGTGGCTGGAGAAGGCAGCCGCCCTCCGCGCCGAAGTCGACCGCGCGGAGAAGACGTCTTCGTGGGCCACTTCAAGCACTGCTGTATCCGTGAGGGAGCGCACTGTTTCTACGGCTACCAGCCCGCCGACCGCAACACCGAGAAGTGAGGACGCATGCTGGCAGGGCGCGTGACGGAGCAAGTGGATCAGGCCGACGGAGTGAACTCTGTCCTGCGTGAGTCGAGCAGTGCCGCTAGAAGTCCGTGAACACGCCCGCAGCCGTAGCTGTCCACAGTGCCGTGCCAGACCAGGCAAGAAGTGTGCCCCGGACGAGGCCGGGCGCTCCCACCTGCACCGCGGGCGGATCCGTGACGCCCAGCAGGCCATGGAGCCTCTGCCGCCGCGCCGGCCTCCCGCCGGATGAGGACCGTGTCTTTATGGAACTGCAGCCGGGGCTGGCCGACACGCTCGTGGTGTCCTGGCACAAGGACGTCCTGAACGACCGTGCGCCTACTGGTAGCGGCCGGGACCGGCAAACGCGTCAAGGAGCGTGACGCGGGGGCGGGCATAACCAGTGCGCTGGGACGTCTGCAGCAGAATGGGCCACCAGGCATCCAAGTAGCGCTGATACAGGCGGTGTTTGACGGCTGTCGCCGGTTCCAGCTTCCATAACACACCCATCCCGGCCCCCTCCAGGTCGATGGGCGGGCATGTGCCGGCCGCACCCCTAGGCCATTGATGGTGAGAGCAACCCGGTTCGGTGTAAAGAGCACGTACGAGCCGTCCGCTCTCGTTTGTGCACTGCAGATACCGAAGCGCGGCGATGCTTCGATCGGTGGTTCGTGAGAGGCGGAAGGACAGGCCAACAGGCTCTTGCTGTGCCCGGTCAAACCACCTCTCCGGGACGCCGCCGGGCCGGTGGCCTCACCCGCGGCCGCGCACCACACCACAAACGATCATGATGCGACGCGCCGACCAGTCACTGTGGCAGGTGTCGCACACGCTCTTGCGCCATCCTCCCTGCCAGTCGTCGCGGGTGCGGATACGGCCGAGCGCGCCGCAGAACTCACAGGTGCGCTCCGCCTCCTCGTCGGCCGGGGCGATCAGACTCCCCAGGATGTCGCCGCTGCCCGGCGGCCCTTCCACGTAGACGCGCAGGCCGCCGAGCTTCTCTTTGAGGTCGAGGAGACGGTAGCCGGGAAAGGCCGAGCGGATCTGTTCACGCCCCAGCAGATGTAGCCAGCCCGGCCCCACTGCGTGGATCCGCACAGGGATCTGTACCGGGCGCGCATCAGGGGCAGCGGGGCCGTCAGCCATTGCCCCATCCTCGCGCACCGCGCGTTGCTGAGGCTCCGTGCTCTCCCAGTCGATGCTCTCCGACGATGCATGCATACACCTCGTTGAGCAGGCGCTCGCCAGCGGCGTCTGGCACGAGTTCTTCGTCGCTTGCCCCTACGACGAACTGGCCGACTTCCCGGGGCCCGACGACTACCAGACGTGGCTGCGTTCGCCGCCCCAGCCGTCGGAGCATGCACGCCGCGGCCAGGCGAAACGGGCTGCCCGGGTCCAGACCCAGGCCGGGCCTGGACCCGGCTACGAGCACGAGACAGACTCTCGATGGCAGAACGCAACTCACCGCGATGCCTCCGAGTCGGCCGACGTGGACGACCGCGCACACCGGCGGGGACCCGGGACGGAGGCCGCGCCGGTGTGCCGGCGCCCCGCTCACATCAGGCGCTGGGCACGCAACCGGGCCTTGGCACAACCGACCCGTCGTGACCATCCACCCGCTCTCGTTGTCAGTTCCCCTCCGTAGCCTTGGCACAGAGTCATCTGCGACAGGAGGGCAAGGTGGCCCGCAACTCCATCAATCAGCGCGCGATCGAGAAGCACCTCAAGGAGATCGCCAAGGGTTATGAACGCGCGGCCCGGCGAAACCCGATCCGCGTGCCGATCCAGATGGAGGCGTCTGCAGAAGGAGGCGCGTTGCCCGGCCGTGACACCGCCGAAGGCGCTCCGGTCCTGTCCCGGCTCCTGCTCTGGCTGGAGGAGCAGGCCCAGCTCAGTTCCGGAAGCTACGTCAACGTGACTCGGTTCGTGGAGGAACACCAACTGGATGGCGAGGACCCGTTGGTGCTTGCCTTCGAGTTAGAGAAAGACGACCTGGTCAAAGTGCTGCGCGCCTATGGGGGCATGCCTCACGTGCATCTCACCGACGCCGGACGCGCCGCGATCCACCGGTTGAAGAAGCTGCGGACAGACCGCGCCGCTCGTCTCCGCTGCACCATGGACGCCTTCCTGCGGTGGCTGTTCGACACCGCCGGCAACCAGCAGCCCGCCGACCCGGCCCTCTTTCTCACCTCGCCTGCTGCCTATTTCGCCGGGTCCGCCATTTCCAGCGACGATCTGCACGAGGCTTTCGCCCACCTGGTAGAGCACAAGCTGATCGAACTCATCGACACCGACCCGGCCACGCTCGCCATCACACCCCAGGGCGTCAGCTGCGCCCTGGCAGGAGGAAGCGTGCAGGACCACACCAACCAGCCCCGCCCCGGCACCACGTACAACAACTACATGCCGAACGCCAAGGGCGTCATCATCGGCGAGCAGCAGCACTTCACCCAGAACAACACCGACGGCGTCGACCCGACGCTGTTCGCCCAGCTTGCCGGGTACATCGGCCAGGTCAGCACCACCCTGGGCATGTCCGACGCGGACCGAGCCGAGCTGTCGCGTCCCGGCGCCTGGCGCGGTGATTTCGTCGTCCATCCCGCCGTGCGGGTCGCACGGCGCTCCGCACTCGCCGATCACCGCAACCTCGAGGGCGAGACGGCGTCCGCTCCCCACGCCGTCGACCATCCGGGCCGGGACGCCGCCCTGACCCCGGCGCAGCGGGCCGCCGCCGTCCAGGCCCACCAGCAGGCCGCGATGCCCGAGGAGTACCTGGAGGGCCGCACGACCGACCCGTTCACGGCCGGAGGCCCTGGCCTTGGCCGGGGTCGGGCTGCTGGCGCTGCTGCTCGTGCTCCTGGCGGTGCTGGTCGACCGGACTGGCCGGGTCGGCGGCCGGGGCTTTTCGGTCCTCCATGGCGCGGCGGCGGGTGTCGGCGGCGCGGGTGAAGGCGGCGAGCCGGTCCAGGTTCTTGGGTGTGCGCAGCCACGTCGCCGACCGCCCATCCCCGAAGCCACCCGGGAGCGGGGATGGTGCCGGGGACCGCCCCTTCAAGCACGGAGGCCCCCGTGGTTGCCCCGAAGCCGCCGAACCTTTCGCCGGAGCAGCGCGAGCGCCTGGAGCAGCTCGCCGACGCCACCCGGTTGCGCATGGCGCTGTACCCGTCGCCGAAGCCGCCACCCGTCCGGCACCGCTCCCGCTCCGGGCAGTACCCCGGTGGCCGGCCGAACCAGTGGCGCACCGCGCGGGGCCGCCGCCGGGGATGAGTGGACGCGATGGACTCCACCGCGCGCCCGTGCACGGAGGGGAGTGGCGACCACGGTGGTGCGGATCGGGCGGTCTATCCGGTGCGCTCCACCCGGTGGGGGAGTGCGGAGCACCCCGGCATCCGGTGCGCTCAATGCGGTGCATCGGGCGCACCGGCGCGCCCGCCGACGATACCGTGCACTCCCACCCACCGCACCCACCGCACCGGCGCGCCGCACGCTCCACCGGCGCGCGTCGGCATGGCCGCCACTCCCGCACGTTCCACCCGATGTGACCACAGGGGGTGACGGTGCATCGGATGCGGCGCACTCGATGCACCCCCCTTGACCATGTGTGCCGCCGGATTCCACCCAGCCCATCGAGTGGAGAGCAACCCTTGTCCACCCACGAGTTTTCGAGCGATCTTCGACGTTTCCCCTTGACCACGTCCGCTACCCCTCCGTGGGCGGCGCGTACCGAGCCCACGATGCACGGTGGCGGAGGGCAGATTTCTCCCTCCCGGCGCACCGTGCACCGTCACTGTGTGTAGAGGTGATGCATGGCGCGGACGATGCCATGTACTCCGCATCGCGGTGCGTTCCACCGAGTGAAAGCGCACGACATCGTCCGCACCGAGTGGAGAGTGGAGGCCACCGGATGCGGGTGGAGTCCACTCGGTGCGCTCCACCGGGTGGGGAAGTGCGTTACATCGTTCGCAACTCAACGCACCGTGCGGCGTGCCGGTCCGCACCCGCGCGCCACCGCACCGGACATGCGGTGCGGTGGCGCGCGTCGCCCACTGGCCGCCGTCCTCCCGCTCGGCTCAGGCCGCGGCCGCCCTGTACCGGGCGCCGGCATCGCCGCGGATGTCGGCGAGGAACTGGCTCACTTGGTCGACCTCCTGCATGCACTCGATCAGGAAACCGGCCGCGATCCACGCGGTGTGTGCCCCGGCGTCGTCCGCGAGGCACCACCGCTTGAGGTACCGGCTCGCCACCGTCGCCAACTGCCGCAGCGCGTACGCGGACTCGCAGTCGGCGTGCTCATCGGGCACGGCGGTGAGGTAGTCGGCCAGTAGCAGCGCACCGAACTCACCGATCAGCCGCGCCAGCTCGGGGCCGTCGGCGTGGAACTCCGCCAGTTCGACCTTGTCTTCCTCGCTGCCCTGCTCCTGCCAGACCAGTTCCACGTAGTCGGCGGCCCGCAGGATCTGCTCCGGGGCGAGCTGGGGCACCTCGGGTGACGTCGTCTCCATGACGGCTCCTTGCTGTTCGCTGGCCGGATGCCCGCTGCTCCCGGCCGATCGCCCTACGGTGCAGGCATTTGCCTGTGGATAGATTTCGGAGCTGGGGCGGGGCGGTGCTCGTGACGTCGATCACGGACAAACTCGCACGACAAGGGGGCGGTCAAGGAGGAATCGGACACGCGCCGTCGCTGATCGTCAGACGGTGGACAAGGGGTGCTTCCTCACGGTGGCCCCGGCCCGTGCGCACATTCGCGTGCGGGCCGGACGACCGCCGACCTGGCCCGCAGGCCGGAGAAACCGAGGACACCGTGCCCGCCGAACTCACGCCTGACCCCGCCCACGAGGACCGCGCCGCCCGGGACCGCCGGCCCTCCGACGACGTGAACCTGGTCCCGCAGGCCCCCTCCACGGGCCCCTCCATCGCCCCCTCCACGGCCGCTTCGCCCGCCCGGCGCGTATCCGCAGGTCAGCCCCGGAAGTCAAGGCCCCGCGACGCGTTCGACAACCCTCCTAGGTCGACACAGGTCTGGAAGCCGACCGGAGTGCGACGGAAGGAAGTGCTCAGGGCTCTGGGAATCTTCCAGCGGGCAACCGCCGATCAGCTCTGGCGGATGCTGCGCCCCACGGACCGGCACGACCGGATCACCAGGGACACCCTGAACGCGTTGAAGCACTCGGGCCTGGTCCGGGTGGAGACGCGACTGGAGTCGGGACACCAGCTGTGGGTGCTCACGGAGAAGGGCCACAAGGAAGCCAAGGCGCTGCTGCCGAAGACGGTGCGGATCTCCACGCTGCGCAAGCTCCGGCTCGATGCCAAGGGCCGGCCGGTGAAGGACGACGGCTACGACGAACACGCCGCTGCCGTCACCTCGACCGCCGCTGTGCTCACCGGGGCCGGGTACGGCACCCCGCTGTCCTGGCAGACCGAGATCGCCCACAAGCTGCCCTACGGCTACACCCAGTACGCCGACCTGACGATGCGCGCCCCGGACGCCGGGGTGCCCGCGATGCTCCTGGAGGTCGACCGCGTCAACGAGCCCGTCGACGAACTGGTGGACAAGCTGCGCCGCTACAACGACTGGTTCGAGCTCCTGGCGCCGAAGGCCGACGCCACCAAGGAGAAGGCGGCCCGGGGCGCGGCGGTGCACGACTTCCGGCTGTGGTCGCGGATCTATCCGGCGACGGGCCGCGAGGGGTACGTGCCGGTGGCGTTCGTGTTCATGGGGAAGACCGCGGCGCAGCGTGAGAGCCGGATGCGGCGGCTGGAGCAGGCCGCCCGCGTCTACTTCGCGGGCACCCCGCACCGGGGCGCAGGGTTCACGGCGGTCGACTACCACCAGGCGGTGCCCGTGGTCGTCACGGAGCTGGAGCGGATCACCGGCGACCCGGCCGGGGCCGCCGGGAAGGTGTGGCGACGGCTTGGGCGCGATGAGTGGCAGACGCTGTCCGAGGCCTTGGACAACCCCGACGGCGACCGGCTGTACCGGGTGGAGCTCCGGGAGGCCCGCCAGCGGCAGGCGGAGCGCGAGGCCGCGCACCGGGAGGCGCAGCGGCCGGTGTGCACCCGGTGCGGCAACAAATTCACCGACGACCGATGGCAGGAGACCACGCGGTCCTCGTGGCCTGGCGAGTGGGACCGGCTGTGCGGGCCGTGCGCGAAGGAGGCTGCCGACCGCGCGGAGGCTGGGCGCGTGGCGCGCCGCCAGGCGGAGGAAGCCGAACGCGCGGCGGCCGAAGTGCCGGTGGTGAAGCCGCGCAGCCGGTTCGGCATCGGGCGTCGCCGGTAGCCGGCGGCCTCGGAGGCCGGGGTGGTTGTCGGTGGTGGCTGCGAGGCTGGCCGGATGAACGCCGATGACGAGCAGCTGCTCCGCGGCCGGGTGTACGGCCACGACCACGACGACCCCCACCCCGGCCCGCTCCCGCACCGCACCTACGCCGAACTGGTCGGCGGGCCGCTGGACGGCCTGCTGCTGGACATCCACGGGTGGCGGACCGAGGAAGTCGACGACGGTGTCGCCCTGTCCACCGAACTCGGACGGTGGACCGGCGGCCGCGCCCTGTACGACCCGCGCCCCGGCGAACCCCGCACGCCCGGCCCGGGTGTGAGCTGCCGCTTCTACTACTCCGGCGACACACCCTGACCACAGGCCCGACCACGGCACCGGTCGCCCCGACCACAGAACCGTCCATGGCTGGTCAGCGGGGCGGGCTGCCGCCCGCAGCGCTACGAGCCGGGCTCCTGACGCAGGTCCAGGAAGCAGCGCAGCAGTACACCGGGCTCGCCGGGCTCCCGGGTCGTGCGGTCCGCCGGCGCGATGGCGCATCGCGTGGCGAGCAGCTCCTGGATGGCGAAGGCGGTCTCGTCATCGGCGGCCGCGACCTCCACTACGGCCAGGCCCGGCGCTGCTACATGTGCCTCGTTGATCTGCCTCATGCCTGGCACCACGCGCCGGCGTCCGAAGAGGTTCTCCTGCCGCCACGCCTTCACCCGACCGGGTACGCCGCCGGGCGCGCGGCTAGACGCGCGTGCTGACGTAGCGCAAGCCTGGGCCCCACCGCTCCATCACCGGGGCCATGCACCACTGGCACAGAGGGGAGCCGCCGCTGCCGTACTTGTGGGTCTTGCGCTGGCATCCGGCGCACAGGCCGACCCGGTCACCGGGGCAGACCAGCGCGGACGGGTCGGGCTCGGGGCGGGACAGTGGTCATCGCGGTTCCTGTTCCGGGCGACGTTTGCCGTCACCTCGCCCGCAGAATATCGGCCCGGCTGGCACTGCTGTTCGAACCGCGCCCCGATGCTGGCGCCGCAGCGCCAGCCGCTGCTCAGCTCATGGCGAGGTGCTGCTGTCTTCGCCGAACAACGGCACCTTCGCCGCGTCGATGTCCGGTCGGACAGCTGGTACCGGGCACGTATTCCAACCACGAGGTATTCCTCCGCGGGCGACGCGAAGATCCTCATGTCGGGGCGGGGAACGTTCATGGCTCTTCCCTAGACCACCGTCGTTCCGCCGACACCAGGTGCTGAAGGAACACGAGCCTCGGGCACCCGGTATGTTCCGTCTGTTGCAGCTTGATCTGTACAACTGGGCCTGGGATGGCGGAGGTTGGTAATGGGGGAAAGCCGTGTGCAGGCAGTTGCCCTTGGCAGCTGTCGGGCTCTGCTTGAGCGCTTACGCGTGTCGCCGGCCCTGTTGTGGGCGCCCATGACAACGGTGCTCGGCTATCTGGAGACATGGAGGGCACCTGACCTGCGGCATCCGGAGCTTGATCAGGATCGGTTGAACCACAGGTATCGGCAGCTGCTCGCGGTCGGTCTCGTCCTGGTGACTTCGCTGATAAGCCTGTGGAAGCTCGACCGTGACGCGTCGTCCTGGCGTGACGAGACGGTGAGCTATGCCGTGGCCAAGCGCACCCCAGGAGAGTTGTGGCTCCTGGTGCAGAACATCGATGCTGTCCACGGCCTGTACTACTTCCTTGCCCATCTTGTGCTTGGGGTATGGGACGACGGCGTCCTGACCTTGCGGGTCCTGTCGGTGCTCGGCACGGTGGCTGCCGTGTTGGGGGTCTACGCCATCGGGACCCGGCTCGGTGGCCCAGCAACCGGATTCTTGGCCGGAGTTGCTTTCCTGTGCGTTCCCCAGGTGCAGTTCTACGCGCAGGAGGCCCGCTCCTATGCGTTGGTGAGCGCCGCGGTGGTATGGGCGACGTGGTTCTTCGTGCGCGTGCTGCTGGACGGCCGGCGACGCTGGTGGGTCGGGTATGCAGGAGTGCTGTTGCTGGGCGGGTGGCTGCATGTGTTTTCTCTGTTGGTCATCCTCGCGCACGCCGTGACGCTCTGGAATGGCGGCCACCTGCGCCGTCTCGGACGCCGCTGGCTGGTGGTGACCGGCTTCGTCGGTTGTGCTGTGGCGCCGCTGGCTGTGGTCAGTGCCGGTCAGGCGTCAGCGCAGTTGGACTGGCTGGGCCGACCGAGTTTTCAGGACTGGCTGGGGTTCGTGGTCCCTGCTGCTGTGGCAGCCGCTTTGGGGATCGTGCTTCGTCGGCACGAGGCGGGCGAGACCAGGGCGGTAACGCTTTCGACGCTCGGCGTGCCGCTCCTGATCGTCCCTGCCGGATTCCTGCTCACGGTGTCCCTCGCACAGCCGTGGTACGTCGACCGCTACGTCCTGTACTGCATGTCCGGCCTGGCACTTGTCGTCGGCCAGGCCCTGCGGCACTGGCAACGGATCCTGCGGGTGGAGGCAGCTTCCGAGCGCAGGCGGCGCAAGCTGTACGCCACAGCAGCCGTGGCCTTCGCTCTCTTCTCAGCGCTCGGCCCCTGGTACTGGCAGATGCGCTCCGCCGCCAGTCGCACCGACACGGTGGAGAGCTATTGGGGGCTCACCGTCACCGTACCGGGAGACCCCGAAGCGGTTCTCTTCCAGCCCGCACGCCGCCGCGCATGGGTACTTGCCCGGCCTGCTGTTTTCGGGCCGCTCGACGACATTGCGCTGCAGCAGACGCCTGCTGCGTCCGGAACGTTGTACGGCGTCGAGGCGTCACCGGACGTCATCCGGCAGCGCATGCTCCAGCGTCGTGAAATCAATGTCTTGCGCGATCGTCCCGGTCAGCCCCTGGACAACACTCCCGCCGAGATCACCAAGAGAGCAGTCCTACGCCAGCACTATCAGCTCTGCTGGGTGATACCGGTCAATGGAGGCGAATCCGCAATCTTCATCCGCCGCGACGCCGCAGCGACGAACCCCCTGTGTGCGCCTGGGCGCGATATCTACAGCTGATCAGCTCAGGATCCGACTCAGCACGACCCCGAGTCTGTGACTGGTATCGGGCCGGATCGCGAGGTCAGGTACGTGCTCCAGTCGCGGGCTGCCCGGCGGGTCCACTGTAGGGCTGCGCTGATGCTGATGCCGAGGGTGTCGCTGAGCACTGACGCAGGCAGGTCTGCGGCCAGTGCGAGCAGAGCGGTGTTCCGGCTGGGGCGGGCGGGCAAGCAGTGGAGACGCATCTTGCGCGCGAGGGCGGGCGCTGAGCGGTGAGTCCCAGCGGCGTAGCCGGGGAGAAGCCAGCCCGGACGGGGTGTGATGCGACCCACCGCCGAGATCGGTTCGGTGTGGTCGGCCTGACGCTGCAGAAGCTGGTGGACGGCGGGCGGCAGTGCCACGGGATGCTCGCCTATGCGCAGGTGGGGCGTGTTGCCGCCCGTGAGGTCGGCGTGCGTGAGGACAGTGATTCGTGTGATCGGCATTCCGTACAGCAGCATGAGGGCCCCGGTCACCCGCACATCCAAGGGCAGCGCCTCCTGGTCAACGCCTCCACCGGCGGTGGCAAGTCGGCCACCCTGTGCTGCATCGCCTGCCAGATGCTCCACCACGGCTCGCTCGTGTACGTCCTCGACACCAAGCGGATTTCCCACCCGTGGGCCCACGGCATCGACGGCGTCACCTACTGCCGCGACATCGCCGACATCCACGACCAGCTCATCGAACTCGGGCAGCTAGGCCAGCTGCGCACCCGGATCGCTGACGAACTCGGCATCGACGCCGATCCGAAAGCCATTGGCCCCAGGGTGCTGATCCTCCTCGAAGAGATCAACGCCACCATGAAGCAGCTGGCCCGCTACTGGGAGAAGATCCGCGAGTCCGGCGACCCGAAGGTCTCCCCGGCCGTCGACGCGCTCAACGAGATCCTCTACATGGGCCGCCAGCTGCGCATGCACGTGCTCCTGGTCGCCCAGTCCGCCACCGCCCGCGCGCTCGGAGGCCCGGAGGTCCGCGAGCAGTTCGCCACCCGCATCCTCGCCCGCTACAGCGTCAACGCCTGGCGCATGCTCGCCCCCGAGGTTCACCCGGCGCCGAAGTCCACCAAGCACCACGGCCGCGCCCAGGTCGTCATCGGCGGCTCCGCCCGCGAGACCCAGGTGCTGTTCTTCACCGAGACCGAAGCCCGTGAGTGGGCCACCACCGGCAAGAAGGCCGCCGACGGCCCGAACCCCGCAGCCCTCCCCGCGCAGGCCAGCCCGGCGCGGATGCAGAAGCCGCCCACGCCTGACCCTCAGCCCGCTGCCGCGCCTGCGGACTCCCTCGCCAACGCCTGGAGCACCGCGCCGACCACGACCACGACCACGACCACGACCACGACCGACCCGGCCCCGGCTCCGGCCGCCGACCCGGGCAACCCGGCGGCGACGTCGCCGCGAGCCCCGGTCGATGACGACCAGGCGGTGGGACTCCGTGAGGCCCACGAGCGCCACCTGCCGGACATCACCGTCGCCGCACTGCGCTACGCCCGCGCCAACGACCGGACCTTCCCCAAGCCGGTCGACAAGCGCGGTGCCGAACTCCTCTACCGCGTCGGCGACCTCAAGAAGTGGGCCCGCAACCGGCCCCGCGCCGCCTCCGGGACCACCGAACTCGACTGACCGCCTCAACCCGCCCGGCGGCCGCGAACCGGGGGGACCTGTCCGGTCCGGCCGACACGATCCCCCAGCACTGATGAACACCCGGTTCACCAGGCACAGCACAGAAGAGGAACATCACGATGACGAACACGACCGCGCTCCCCAAGCTGCTCGCCTCACCGAGCCCGGCCTGCGCGAGCAGCTGGAGGCGCTGCCCGACTCCGCCGCACTGATCGGCCTCAGCACCGACGGCCGGGCCATCGCCGTCGACATCGACGCCGCCCCGCACATCCTGGTCTGCAGCGGCACCGGCGGCGGCAGCACGACCATCCTGCGCACCCTCACCGCCCAGTTCCTCCACCAGGGCGCCCACGCCCTGGTCCTCGACCACACCCGCATCGCCCGCCTGTGGGCCAAGGACCTGCCGACGGTCACGCACCGCGGCAACGTCGCCGGCATCCACGACGCTCTGGTCGGCCTCGGCTCCGAGCTGGAGCGCCGCATCGCCCTCGACGGTGACCTCGACGGTGTGCCGCGCCTGATGGTCGTAATCGACCGGGCCGACGCCACCCTGCGGCACCTCGACCGTTACTGGGAGACGTTCCGGCAGGAGGACGACCCGAAGCGGTCCCCGGCCATCGCCGCCCTCGAGGCCGTCCTGTACGAGGGGCGCGCAGCCCGCATCCACGTCATCTACGACGGATCCACCACCACCGGCAGCCGCCTCATCCCCGGCGCCTGCGAACAGTTCGCCACCGTCATCCTCGCCCGGGCCAGCGCCGGCACCTGGCAGCGGCTGGCCCCGATAGTCGACCCCGCCCTCAAGAGCAGCCCGCTCCCGGGCCGCGTCCACGTCGTCCAGGACGGCGACGCCCCCCCCGGCCCAGGTGCCGCTGATGATCGACGCTGAAGCCGCCGACTGGCTCACCACCCCGGCGGCTGGATAGCTCTGGCCCACATGCGCGGGTTGGGTGATTCATCGGACGTGCTCGGGTGGTGTCGTCAGAATTGGATCAGCAGGCGGCGCGGCCCCTATAAGCGGCATTCCGACAGCGATACGAGGGGTGCTGAGGACGGAGGTCGATGCGGCGGGGTGGAGCAGGCGTGCCGGGGTGTGATCCGTCCTGGTGGCCCGAGAGCTGCAGAAGGAAGGCACTTTCGTGAGCATGATCCAACCGGTTGCCAACGGGTTACGCACCGATCACCCGGTTCCCGGCCTGCCGTTCAGCAACGACGAGCGGTTGCTCCTGGACAATCCTGACGCGATCGAGCGGACGGGCCGTAATCAGGGCGAGGGGCTGTGGGGGCGCACGGACCGACTGCGCGGTGGGGGATGGGTGGCGTTCACCACCGAGACGAAGAACCGTGACTACGCCTGGGCGGTCCATCAGCACCCCGAGCACGGGCGGACCGTTCTACTGATCCGCGACAAGGACATGAGCGGCCTGCACCACGAGTGGATGTACGGGAACAACGGGTTCCTGTACCGGCATGGCGGCTATTGGTGGGACGGGACCCGCTGGTACCGGCCCCAGCTGGTCGTGGACCGCGCCTACGAGGGGTACGACGCGCGGCCGGTGGCGGACGCCGTCACCGTCACGGCCATAGACGTCCTGGCCCGCCCGGCGACGTCACACACCGCGCGAGTTGTGAAGATCGCCGACTTCAGGACGGTCAACTCCTGGCAGATCATCGCCGGCGGTGACGTGCCCAAGGACTCCACCAACGCCGACGGCGAGAAGACCAGCTTCACCTACGACGCGGCCGGCAACACCACCTCGGTGGCGCAGACCGGCACCGGCGGCGGCAACGTCTCCTTCGACTACAACCCCGCGACCCCGGCCTGCGGCGGTTTCGAGGGCCAGCGCTGCAGGGCGAAGACGAAGCTGACGTCGACGAAGACCGTCGTCACCGACTTCCACTACGACGCCAAGGGCAACCTGGAGCGGGTCCAGCCCCCGGCTCCGCTGGACAGGACCACCTTCACCTACGACGACCTGGGCCGCACCAGAACGGTCACGGACGCCCGCGGCATCACGGTCTCCTACACCTACGACAACCTCGACCGCATCCGCACGGTGACCTCACCGAACACGGTCAAGGTCGAGTACTGGTACGACGGCGACGGCAACCTGATGCAGCGCTCCGACGGCACGGGCACGGTGAAGTACGAGTT
>NZ_JBVJFP010000032.1:0-25335 GCF_055587785.1 Streptomyces sp. NPDC046379 | reverse complement strand
CTCAACTGAACCCTCCCCGTGCCCGGCCGAGGCCTGCGCAGCCAATGCGCTCCGGGTTCTGCGCACCGGCTGCGCAACGGCCGGCTGCGCACCGATGACCGCCCGCCGTGTCTGCGCACCGGTCCGGCCATGCGCTGCGCAGTGGGTGCGCGCGTAGTGCGCAGCCGGGCCGTGCGCGGCGTCCGGTGGGGCGGCTGCCCGGGTTCCGGGTTGCCGGTGTGTGCGAGTGGTCTGCGCATTGTGGCGCTGACCTGCATGGTCAGGGCCCATGGTCGGGGTCGGGCGGACCGTGGTTGGGGTCGGTCGGGTCGTGGTCGGGGTTGATCAGGGTCGTGGTTGGGGTGGCTGCGCACGCCGATGCGCAAGGGCTGCGCAGCCGGGCTGCGCGGTGCGCAGGCGGCTGTCGCAGGTGCGCACCGGCTGGTGTGTGCAGTGTGCTGACCTGCATGGTCGGGGTATGTGTCGGCCCGTGGTCGGGGTCCGTGGTTGGGGTTTGGGCGGCCTTGGTCGGCCTTGCGTGGGCCGTGGTCGGGGTGCGGGGCGGGTGACGTGTTGGGGGCGGTGGCGTACGACCTCCCCAGGTCTTTGTGCGCGCCACCGCCCCGACTGTATTCCCCGCAGGCACGAACGTCGCTGTGTCGTCCAGCCGCCTGTCCTGCTGCCAGCCAGAACGGCCGAATGGTATCCGCCGCTGTCTCCGGAACGCGCAGTTGTCCCGGAGCCGCTGAGATGCGTCATCGACGTGAAGCTCAAGCTTCAGTGCTGCTCACCACCATGTGGTGCAGGCGACCTCGGGGTAATTGCCGGCCTTGCCGCAGGCTCGCATGAGATTGCCCCGATTGTTATACGCTTCCGTGTGGTTGCTGCCGCCGCTGTTGATCTTCGTGATGCTGAGCTGTTCCCAGGTCCGGCCGCCGTCGAAGCTCCGGTCCACCCACACCAGGTCGCCCACGGAGCCGAAGATCCTGCCCCAGGCGCATGTGCCGTTGTACCGCAGCTCGATGCCGCGGGAGCGGATGGAGGTGGACGCGACCGTCCTGGGGTTGTTGTAGCTGCAGCCTTCGGCGGCCGCCGCCGTGGTAGGAGTCACTGCAGTGAGCATGGCTCCGGTGAGCCCTGCCGCGGCAATGGTTCCGAGAAAAGCTTTGCGAATCCCCATGTGGGAGGTCCCTTCGGTGGTTGCTCGTCTGAGACCGGATGGCGTGTGGGCTGAGCCGTTGCGATGGCATCCGCTCTCGCCGGTCCGGCGGCAATCCCAGGTGTAGCGCGAGTCTGTCGGGACCGGTCCCGCCTCCGTCGGTGACTGTGCGCGTGCGCAGGCCACGTGACACACGTGGTGTGCAGGCTGTCAGTCCAGGTCGGTGGAGGCCAGGGCGACCGCGAGTGTGATGTGGGGGACGGCGTTCAGGCAGAGCTCGGCGGCTGTGCTGGGGTCCGGGGCGGTGCGCGCCTGCTGCAGGGCCAGCAGACCGGTCAGCACCGCGGCGTCGACCGCTTCGTCGAGGATCTCGTCCACGGCGAGCTCGCCGCCGGCCGCCAGCTCGTGCACCAAGGTGATCGCCGCCTCCGGATCGGTCCGCCAGCGGGCGGCGACTTCCGCGCCGGCGCTGACCAGGTCCATCACGGCGGTCTGCTCCACCGTCGGCAGCGGCACGCCGTCCCCGCTGAACGATTCCGCCTGCCCGGCCTGTTCGGCGAGTTCCTGGGCCTGGGCCACGACGCATCGTGCCGCGTACGTCCGCCGGGCCTGCGCCCGCTCCCGGGCGGCTGCGGCCGGCCACCGGGCGGTGTCCTCGGCGCGGGCCCGGTCCAGCAGGACAGCGGCGGTGAGGCCGACCTGGACGCACGGCAGCACGTTCAGCGGTCTACCAGCCCATCGCCGCCGCCCCGCCAGGCACCGAGGCCGTCGAGGTGCCGGCCGCGTCGGCGCAGGCTCCGGTCAGGGTGGTCAGGGCGGCGATCAGCCGTGCGTGGCGGCGGCGGCGTGCGGGCAGGTCCTAGCGGTCCGATGCAGCGGTCATCCTCGCACTATGTCGCGCAGCAGTTCCGTGCACTGTCCCCTCCCGGAACGACGCCGGCGGCCTCCACCCGGCCGAGGTCTGAGTTCTGGCGGGCGGCGCCGGTGGTCCAGGACACGCGCTGGGCGGGGTCCTGGACGGGCCGCCAGACGGGCGCGGCCGGGCCGCCGCGGAGGATGTCCGTCAGCGTCGCGGCGAGCACGGCAACCTCCCGCACAAGGCCGGCCGCGTCCGGCTCTGCGACGGCCGCGCGCAGTGCGCTGACCCGGTCGTCCACCCCGGCCGGCCCGGTGCCGACGAGGACGAACAGCACCCTCGGCCGCCGCGGCCCGCACCGCAGTGCGGCGGCGCGACCGTGCAGACGCGCATACGCGCGCAGCCGCGCGCCCAGGCACGCGGGACCCGTGGTGGCGTCGTCGACGTCGACGAGCGCCTGAAGCACCGCGCCGCGCCCGCCCGGGCCGGTGCGGTAGCGGAGCAGCGCGTCCGGGGCGACGTCCTGGCCGCCGACGTTGCGGTGATAGGGGTCAGGGAGCCAGTCCAAGGGCCGGCACAGCTCACCACGCTGGCGGGCGTCCTGAACGAAGGCGAGCGCGACCTCGTTCACGGTCAACGCATGCGCGGCCCGCGCCCGCACCGCGCCGCGGTCCCAGACCCTCCTCGAGGACCGCCGCCCGCACAGCTCGGGCCACGGGCCGGCGAGCCGTGCCCCGGCAGGGGTGGGGAACCACACCCGCCCCCGCCCGGCCCGCCCCACCGCGACCCGGTCCACCACCCCCTCCGCGCGCAGCTTCACCAGCCGCCGCCGGGTCTGCTGAATCCGCTCCCTGGGCGCCAGGAGCAGGTGCAGCTGCTCCGTCGTCGCCATCCCGTACTGCACGAGTACCGCCACCGCCATCCGGTCGGCGCCCGCCGCATCCACGTCCCTCATCCCAGGCCGCTCCCGTATCCGTGCGACACCACCCCTCGTGCGGGTGCCGCGTTCACGGACCACGGCATCAGCCGGCCACGACCATGACGCCAACCATGAAGACCCGACCACGATCACGATCCGACAACACCGGCAACGGCCGCCCCCACCACGCCGACCGCCCCGCCCGACGGGAACGCTCCAGTGGCTCCAGCAACCGCTGCGGGCCGACGCGTTCTGCGCTGACCGGTTACCGGTCTCCCTGCCGTTTCCCCTACCGGTCCCCCTGCCAATTCCCCTACCGGACCGTGTCACAGGCTCTACGCGGTTCATGCAGGTCAGACCCCGTGGTCCGCCCTGACCACGATTCCCGACAACCCCTCTTTCCTTCTTCTAGCTGCACGTGGCTGGGGGGTGGGTGTGTCGGTGGTGGGTGGCAGGGTGGGCGGCGGTGTCGGGCAGAGGGGCCGGGGCGCGGGGTGCTCTGGCTGCGGCCCGGCGGGCGCCGGTCCGCCGGTCCGCGGTCGGGTCCCTGCACGGCAGGGACCGGGTGAGCGGGTGAGCGGGTCGGCTGGGAGCGGAAGAGAGGAGAGCGGGTGGGCGGTTCGAAGGCGTACCCCTATGGGTCGACGTCGACGGTGCGCGGGCATGTGCTGGCCGCGCTGGGGGTGCTGAAGGTGGCCACGGCCGACCAGATCCACCGGCTGACCGCTCCCGGCCACAAAGACAACAAGGCCTTCCGCAACGCGTGTCTGGATCTGGCCCGGCACGGGCTGGTGGTCTCCGAGGGCAGTGCCCGTTCGGGCGGGAAGCTGTGGGGGCTGACCCCGCTTGGTCTGGAGGCGGCCGCGGAGGTGGTGGGGCGGCATGTGGGCGAGATGGGCGGCACCGCGCGGGGCGCGGCCCGCGCGGGGGCTCCGCACGCGATGGCGGTCAACGAGACCGTCATCGCCCTCACCCGCACCCCGCCCGCCCTCACCCAACCCCTGCACGGCGACTCCCCGCCCGCTGCCCCGCACGCCCCCGCCGACGCTGACGCCGGCGTTGACGTCGTCGGCGACGTCGTCCCGGCGGGGCTGGGCACGGTGGCGGCCTGGTCCACGGAGGTGACCCACCCCCTGCCTTCCACGGGCCGGTCCCGGGCGGCGGTCCGTGCGGACGCCGTCGTTCACGCGGTGGAGGCGGGTGTGCCGGTGCTGCTGGTGGAGGTGGACAACTGCACCGAGAGCGAAGTGGTCCTGGCGGCGAAGTTCGAGCGCTACCGCCGCTTCTTCTGCCTGAAAACCAAAGACACCCACGGCAAGGACCCCCTGGGCGGAGACCTGCAGGGCTGGGACGGGCCGGGGCCGGTGCCGGTGTGGCGCACGCTCTACCCCGCGACCGGGCGGGAGGGCTATCCGCCGGTCGCGGTGGTGTTCAACCCCGGCGCCCGGCTGGGGGAGCAGGCGCTGAAGAACCGCATGAACCGCATCATGGAGGCCACCCGGGAGGTCTGGTCGGGGGAGTACCACCGCACCCGTAGCTACGGCGTCGCGGACGGCTACTGCGACTACGGCGACGCGATCCCCCTGCTGCTGACCACCCTGCCCCGCCTCCAGCAGCACGGCCCGCACGGGCAGGCGTGGTGGCGCTGCGGACACGGCCGCTGGGAGACCCTGCACGATGCCCTGGACAACCCCCAGGACCACGACGCCTGGTACGAGCGCGAGGAAGAACGCCGCCGCCTCCACGACCACCACACCGCCCGCGACCAGGAACGCCGACAGCAGGAACTGAAGCAGTGGGCGCCGGCAGTCCGCACCGCTGAACCGCTCCCCACTCCGGCCCCAATCCCGGTACCAACCTCGACCCCGGTCCCGCCGTCGCCCTGCGAGTGATGCAACCAGCCCATCACCAGCCCGTGGGAAACCCCCTACGACGACTACGCCCCGCCCCCGGACGGCCGTCACTGCCCCGAATGCCGCCGCGACATCGCCGCCCAACCCCCCGCCCTGCGCCAGGTGCTGTTCAAGCGCAGCCGGCCCTGACACCCACCGACCGCCGCCTGAAGCCCGCCGCCCGTCCGCCGCTGGTCGCCGCAGCGTCAGCCCTCCGACTCCACCGCTCCCTCGCCCGCGCCCTGGCCGCCCTCCAGCTCCTGGCCGTAGAGAGCGCGGGCTTCGTTGACGGCGCGCTGCCAGCTGCGCTGGACGCCCTCATGTGCGCGGGTGAGGTGTGCGGCCAGGCCGCGCTGATATCCGCCGGCCTGGCGCAGTTCTGCGAGGACGACGGCGACACCCTGCTCACGCTGCTCCCGGCCCTGCCCGCCGCTGCCGGTGCTGCGGCCGTCTCCTGTGAACCGACCGGCCCGCTGCAGGCTCCCGGTTCCGGTGTCCTGCTGCCAGGCCGTCCGGAACGCTTGCACTGCCCAGCCTGCTGGTTGTCGTGCTGCGCCCCGGCAGATCACCGGCCGGCGTTTCGTTGGAGGAGCCGACCGCAGGTGTGTGCCTGTTCCCTGTACCCGGGGCTGACCCGGCACCTGGTGCCGCCTCCTTCGTGATGGAGGCGGTCTTCGGCCCGGGCGCGAGCACCGTGGCCGCTTACGGGCGACCTCGATGGCGTCGTCGTCCCCACCACCGCCTTCGCCCCGCCCTCTCGAGGGCCGCCTCTGCAGCAGCGAGACTGTTGCGGCTTCGGAGGGTGTGGGGGTGGTGGGGTCCGAGGATGCGTTCGCGGTCGGTGAGGGTTTGCCGTAGAAGGTCGGCGGCCTCTTCGTGTCGGCCGAGGTCGTTCAGGGCGTTGGCGAGGTTGCTGCGGCTGGTGAGGGTGTGGGGGTGGTGGGGTCCGAGGGTTCGTTCGCGGTCGGTGAGGTTCTGTTGGTGGAGGCCGGCGGCTTGTTGGTGGTGGCCGAGGTCGTTCAGGGCGTTGGCGAAGTTGTTGCGGCTTTGGAGGGTGTCGGGGTGGTGGGGTCCGAGGATGCGTTCGTAGTCGGTGAGGTTCTGTTGGTGGAGGCCGGCGGCTTCCTCATGTCGGCCGAGGTCGTTCAGGGCGCTGGCGAGGTTGTTGCGGCTGGTGAGGGTGTGGGGGTGGTGGGGTCCGAGGGTTCGTTCGATGTCGGTGAGGTTTTGGTGGTGGAGTTCGGTGGCTTGTTGGTGGTGGCCGAGGTCGTGCAGGGCGTTGGCGAGGTTGCTGCGGCTGGTGAGGGTGTCGGGGTGGTGGGGTCCGAGGATGCGTTCGCGGTCGGTGAGGTTCTGTTGGTGGAGTTCGGCGGCTTGTTGGTGGTGGCCGAGGTCGTGCAGGGCGTTGGCGAGGTTGTTGCGGCTGGCGAGGGTATGGGGGTGGTGGGGTCCGAGGATGCGTTCGCGGTCGGTGAGGGTTTGACGGTCGAGGTCGGCGGCTTGTTGGTGGTGGCCGAGGTCGTGCAGGGCGTTGGCGAGGTTGTTGCGGCTGGCGAGGGTGTCGGGGTGTTCGGGTCCGAGGTGGCGTGTTGCGCTGTCGAGGACGTGCTGGCGCAGGAGGTGTTCCTCGGTGGATGCGCCCGCTTCGCTCAGAGCGCCCGCGAGAGCGTCGAGTGTGTTTCTGGCATCGGTGAAGCCCTCGTCGGTGGCGCGGTCGAGGAGGGGTGGGAGGTGGGGTGTGAGGAGGCGTGCGGTGGGCCAGCCAGCGCGTCCGGCGTGGACGGTGTCGGTGACGGCTTGGGCGAGGTGGGTGTCGAGCGCGGTGTACCCGGCACTGGAGTCGCTACCGTTCGGCGGGATGGCCATGACCTCGCGGACCAAGGGATGCAGGACCACCTGTCCGACCTCGACGCCGGTGCCTTTCCCGGCTGGTGTGTCCGGTGTGGTGTGGGGGGTGTCGAGGAGTCCGTACCGGTGGAGTCCTGCCAGTGCCGCGTCCAGGGCGGGAGCGGTGACGTCCTGGCCGGTGGCGTCGGCGAGGAGTGCAGGGGTGATGAGTGACAGCGGGATGGGGGCGGCTTCGAGGAGGGCGAGGAGGTGGAGGAGGGGGCGGGCGAGGGTGTAGCCGTCGGTGTAGAGCTGGTCGAGGGAGCGGTCCCAGGTGCGCCGCACCACGGTACGGGCGACGTTCGGATCAGCGGCGGCGTGGGGGTGCTCGGCGCCGAGGAAGTCGCCGAACTCCCGGTCCAGCGCTTCGCGGTAGACGGTGAAGGTGCGGTATCGGCTGGTCGCGGTGGCCAGGTACCGGCCCGCGGCTTCCAGAGCGAGCGGCAGGCCGCCCAGCCGGGCGGCCAACGCCCGGGCTTCTTCCTCGCTTCCGGCCGACGGGGCCGCGTCCCGCAGCACCAACGCCCCAGCTGCGTTCTCCAGCGGCTGCAGGCGTATGAACTGTGCTTGTCGGCCCCAGGTGCTGTCCGCGGTGTCGCGGCTGGTGACGATCAGCAGTCCGGCGCCGTCCGGGCGCAGCCACCCCCGGTAGACCCCAATAGGTTCCGCACCCGGCCCGATCCGCATGGTGGGGACGACGTTGTCCACCACGACCACCCACCCGCCCACCGCCGCGAGCTGCTCCCAGACCACGTCGACCAGCACCGCCCGGCCCTGGCGCGCCTGCTCCAGTCGCTCCGGCGGGAGCCCGAGTGTCTCGGCGATGCGGGTGAGGTCGTGGGCCAGGCGGTGAGGGTCGTCCTGCCAGCGGGTCCAGAACACCGCATGCCCTGCCTGCTGCGCTTGGTGGGCGGCTTGGGCGGCGAGGGTGGTCTTGCCCAGGCCGCCGGCCCCGCACACCACCGCCATCCCCCCACCCCGCCGCAGCCCCTCCAGCACGGCGAGCTCACTGTCGCGCCCGCGTACGGTCGCAGCGGGTGTCGGCGGGCGCAGGGAGGCGTCGACCGCGGCCGCCGCAACCCATCCCCGCCCCGCCGCCCCACCATCGCCCGCCCCACCAGTGCCCGCCGCGCCGCCGCTGTCCGTACGGGCGGGCGTACGTAACGCGTATAAGGAGATCGGCAGGCTGATGAGCGCGATGGTGCCGCCGACGACGCTGGCAGTCTGGTCCGCCTTCTCCAGTCCGAATCGGGCGACCGCCCACCCCACCGCTCCCAGGAAAACGGCCACAGCCGCGCCCAGCAGCCAACGCCGCACCACACCCGCCCACCCGCCGTGCCATGTCCCGCGCACCCACGCCCCCTCACTCCCACCCCTGCATGTGGGAGTGAGGATGCCGCAGGCGAAGGGCGCCGGGAAGCGGGATGGATCAGCCGGTACCGGTCTGTGACGGCCCTACATGCGCCATGAACACCGGCACCCTCTCGGCCAGTCGTTGGCGTACGGCCCACCGCGGAAGTCGAACCCCACCACGTTGCTGCACTCCCACCGCGGTCCGGGATTCCCTGCGGCATCTGCTGCCGTATCGGGTGCGTTATCCCCTGCGGCATCTGCTGCGCTCTCCTGTAGCGGGCCTTTATGTCTGCGCAGGTCACTGGCCGTTTACGGCATGGTTGGGGGAGCTGACATCCCCTTGTGCGCACCCCCGTGCCCGTCCTTGGCCTGGTGGAAGGGGTGGGTGGGGTGGGTCGGGCGTGCGGGAGCGCGGCAGGGGATTGGGCGGCCGGGGGTTGTCGTTGCGCGTCGGGCGGGGCCCGCCGCGCCTGCCCGCCGGGGACGGCCGGGGACGGCCGGGCAGGGCTGGGGGGTTGCGGCAGAGGTTGCGCCAGGATGGTGCGCCACGGGGTTGCGATAGAGGTTGCGATAGAGGTTGCGAAGCCTTTCGGGCCGATTACACGTCACCGCAGCTCATGGGCCGGTTTTTCCGTGGTCGGGGTGCTGACATCCCCCTCTGCACACCCCCACGCCGACGCCCGGACCAGGAAAAGGGAAGTGGGAAGGGATGGGGCGGGGCGGGGCGGTGGGAGCGTGCTTCGGGGGATCGGGCCCCGGCTGGTGTGGTGCTTGCGCGTCGGCCGGGGCCGCCGCGCTGTGTGCTGATGCCGGGCGATACCGCACCCGGGGGGAGCGGCTGCCAACCGCTGATGTTGTGGCGGCCTCCTGCAGCCGTCAGCCGCCGGTCTGCGCCGCGCCTTCACCCTGGCCCTGGCCGTGCTCTCGACCGCCGCTCTGCTGCTCTTCGCCGTAGGGGGTGCGAACTTCGGTGACGGCTCTGTTGTCCCGAAGCTGCCGCAAAGTGACACGTAGCTCTGTAGCGGAAAGGAAACATTCCCCCTGCCGCCGGTTGGCCTATTGATCAGAAACGGTTTGGGTTCAGGGTCGTTGGTGGTGTGTGAGCGATCTGGTGGGGGACACGCGGCATCTGTCGCCGTCGGCGCAGGAAGCCTTGCGGCTGCGGGCGGTGGCCGCGCTGGTGGCGGGACGGGACCGCGAGGACGTGGCCATGATCTTCGGGGTGTCGCTGAAGGCGGTCGACGGCTGGTGGGCGAAGTGGAAGGCCGGCGGTCGGGACGCGCTGGTCATGCGTCCTCGCGGCAAGCCGGTCGGGGTGCACCAGGTGCTCGGGGAGGCCGAGCAGGCCGCGGTGCGGCAGGCGGTCCTCGATCACCGGCCCTGTGACTTGGGGCTTTCCGGTCAGTTGTGGACCAGGCGGTTGGTGGGCGAGTTGATCTCGAAGCTGTACCGGGTGCGGCTGACCGAGGTGGGGGTGGGCAAGTACCTGAAGCGGTGGGAACTGTCCTTCCAGCGGCCGGACAAGCGGGCCGTCGAACAGGACCCGAGGCCGTGGCGCGCTGGCATCAGGAGACCTGGCCCAAGATCCGCGCGAAGGCGAGGAAGGACGGCGGTGAGATCCTCTTCGCCGACCAGGTCGGCATCCGATCGGACCAGGTCACCGGCCGCACCTGGGGCGAAAAGGGGAAGACCCCTGTGGTGCGGCGGAGCGGGAACCGGTTCTCGGTCAACGCGATGTCGGCGATCAGTACCAAGGGCCGGATGCACTTCATGGTCTTCGCCGAGAGCTTCACCGCCGAGGTGATGTGCCGCTTCCTGGACCGGCTCGCCGGCCACTTCGGCCACAAGGTCCATCTCGTGGTCGACGGGCACTCCGCCCATCGCTCGAAGAAGGTCCGGGACTGGCTCGCCGCCCACCCCGACGACGTCGAGCTGCACTTCCTGCCCCCATACTCGCCCGAGCTGAACCCCGACGAGCTGGTCAATGCGGACCTCAAGCACAGCCTGCCCAAGCAACACCGGGCCCGCGATCAGGCCGAACTCGCCGCCGAGACCCGCCGCTTCTTCCGCAGACGCCAACGCCAGCCGCACATCGTCCGCGGCTACTTCGGAGGCCCGCACGTCCGCTACATCCTGGACGAGAACCCCATGAGTTTCTGATCAATAGATCATGCAACACTCGACGCGTGACAACGCCCGAAGAGCCGCCCCAAGCAAGCCCTCCCAACGGCGGTCCGTTTGCCTGTCCCTGCTGCAAGCTCTTGACGCTGGAAGCCCGCGGACAATTCCAGATCTGTGACGAGTGCAGTTGGGAAGACGATGGCCAGGACGACCCGAACGCCGACGAGGTCTGGGGCGGCCCCAACGGGGCGGATAGCCTGACCGACGCACGTCCGAAGCTGGTCGCCAGTCCTCGGTTGCACGCATACGTCCAGGAGCGGCTGTCCGAAGAGATCAGCACGCCTGGCGGCAGGGCGATCGCAGGACTTACGGTTGGCGCGTGGACGGGGCGGAACAAGCCGCACCGCAAGAACCGCGCGTGGGTGCAGGCGTGGAGTCCGGAACAGATCGCGAACCGGATCAAGGTTGATTTCCCGGATGATGAGTCCATGCGCATCAGCCACGAGGCGATCTACCAGGCTCTCTACGTTCAGGGCCGCGGGGCGCTGAAGCGAGAGCTGGTCTTGTGCCTTCGCACGGACCGTGCACTGCGTGCTCCGCGCGCTCGCTCGCGCCGTAAGACCTGGGCGCATGTGACGTCCGAAGCGCTGATCAGTGAACGGCCTGCCGAAGTCGAGGACCGTGCCGTTCCCGGCCACTGGGAAGGCGACCTGATCATCGGGCTGGAGCGGTCCGCGATCGGCACTGTCGTCGAGCGGTCAACTCGGTTCACGATGCTGGTTCACCTACCGCGCGAGAAAGGGTACCGGCACAAAAAATCGGTCAAGAACGGACTTGCGCTGGCCGGTTATGGGGCGATCACGATGAAGACCGCCCTCGCCAATGCGATGTCGACGCTGCCCGAACAGCTGGCACGGTCGCTGACCTGGGATCGCGGCAAGGAGATGTCGGCCCATGCGCAATTCAAAGTCGAGACGGGCATTCCCGTGTTCTTCGCCGATCCGCACAGTCCGTGGCAGCGCGGCACGAACGAGAACACCAACGGGCTCTTGCGCCAGTACTTCCCGAAAGGCACCGACCTTTCGAGATGGTCCGCCGAGGAAGTCGAGGCCGTCGCTCACACTCTCAACAGCAGACCTCGCAAGACGCTCGGTTGGAAGACACCCGCCGAGGCGTTCAACGAGCAGCTACAGTTGCTTCAACAAGCTGGTGTTGCAACGACCGGTTGAATCCGGTCAGTACGTGTCGATTCGCTACACCGACCGGCTCGCCGAGATCGGGGCCGCCGCGTCCGTCGGCTCGGTCGCGGACTCGTATGACAACGCGATGGCGGAGGCGCTGAACGGCACCTTCAAGGCCGAACTGATCGAGATGCAAGGCCCCTGGACCGGCTTCTGCCAGGTAGAACGGGCGATCTTCCAGTGGGTCACCTGGTACAACGAGGAACGGCTCCACTCCGCCCTCGACTACGTACCGCCCGCCGAGTACGAACGCGACTGGTGGCGACAACAGAAAGCCACCCAACAGTCCGCCTGAAACAAGATCACCGGACTCTACGAAACCCGGGTCAGCTCAAACCGGGGTCAGCTCAGGTGCCTGGAAACCGAGTGCCAGGAGCGGGCGTACGATGATGGCATCGTACGCCCGCTCGCAGTCAGGCAACCTCACGCCGCTGGCTACGCTCAAGTGCCTTTGCAGCGTCGCGTCGCCTAGTGGCCAGGACATCAACGGGGCTTCCGGCACCCTTGCCCGGTGTGTATTTCCAGGTCCGGAGATTGCTGGCCACCACGGCGAGCCGTGGATCACCGGGATTGACATCGATGTAGAACAGTGACTCGTCGACGTGGCGGTTGTCGCCTCCCCAGCGGACTACGCCGTCGAGTTCGGCAAGGATGTCGCGGATCACGACAAGTTGTGGGGGGAAGAGCCCGCCCTTCACCCCGGCTGGGTAGAAGTCCGGGCGAATCTGCACGGCCGTGCCGGAAGCCAGGTTGCCCTCCGGCAGGCCCTTTCGCACCGTGCCTGGGCTCCGCCAGCCGGTCACCTCGCCCATACGAAGCTCGTTGATCTCGTAATGGAAGCGGCGGATGACATGGACCAACACCGCTTCCACGTCTCCGGTGCGGACGGTGATCCCTGTGAGGGGAGTGCCGGGCACAGGGCGCGTCCAGATGCTTCCGCCCCCATCGGGGGATTTCTCCATTTCCCAGCCGTTCGGGCTGAGGTTGCCGGTGTGTATCCGCTTGTGGTTCTGCTGGTAGCGCCGGAAAGCGTCTCGGATCTCCTCACCGGTGGGTGTCTTGGAATATGAGGAGGCGGCGTACGCGGGTGTGGCAAGCAGGGCGGATCCGGGTATGGAGGCCAAGACCGCCGCGCCGGCCAGCGACCCTGACCGGGCGAGCAGGGCACGGCGGGAGAAGCCGGGGTTCGTCATCTATTCCCCTTCTGTGTGGGCAGCTGGCTGTTGCGCTTGAAATCGTTGCGGGTCACGCCGGCGGCCACACCGGTGATCAGGGTGAGCGAGAGGAGCGCGCCCAGCGCCGGGTTGACCCATGAGGGGATCGCCGCCTGATAGCTGCCGCCTTCGTCGATGCGGCAGACGAAGCGCAGCGGGACGTAGCTCGTCTCGTAACCGTCCACCTCGGCCGCTCTGGCCTGCCCGCCGGCCTTGTCGCAGGCCTCGCGCATGTTCACGTCCTCCATGAACAGCACATGGAGGGCGCCCCACAGATACACGCAGATGATCGCACAGGTGCCTAAAACGGCACCGGACGTGAGCCACATCCTGCCGCCGCGCGGCATGTGCTCGCGGCGCGCGATGGACGAGCACAGGTAGCCGATCAGGCTGAGGACGAGGAGGAGCCCGATCATGATGATGAAGAGCAGGGTGATCGAGTTGAAGCCGCCAGCCGTATCCGAAGCCTGCGTCAAGAGACTCTGAGTCATCTCATCATCCTGTTGTACTTCTCGAAGATGTAGTACAGCGGCATCCGCTTGCGAGCGTCGGTGAAGGCAGGCTCCCTCGGCCCCTGATAGCGCCGCAGCACTTCGTAGATCTCCGAGTCCGTGTAGTCGAGCGTGGGACGACGCTCCATCGGTTCTTCCTCGTCAAAGCCGGGCTTGCCGTCGGCCGCCCAGATGTGGGCATGGCCGACACTGGTGAGAGCAAAGTCGTTGTCGGTGCGCAGCTTGTCCCACACACTAAAGAGGTCCGTGTCCTTGCCGGCGTTCTTCGGGGTTCCGGTGACCAGTCCTGTGTTGATGGAATTGTTCCAGCAGTGGATACCCGCCGCTCCGAACATCTGACCTACACCGGTACTGCTGTCCCGTACCGCAGAGACTAACGGCAGGTCCTTGGCCCAGTCCGGGATCCAACCGTTGTGGTAGAGCCAGACGCCGGCGTCCTTACCGAGGTCTTCGTTGCCATAATGGCGGAACTCCCAGAACGCCGTGGTCTGGATGAGCGCCTTGCGCATTCCAAATGCCCGCGCCGTGTTGGACACTGCGACGTCGCCAACGATGATGGTTTCCAAGCACTCGGTGGTGGTGTATAGGCGTTCGTCGTTCTCGGGAAAGCCGATGTCCTCCATGTAGGATCGGATGTCGGCGAGGAGCCCTGGCCAGTAGCTGGTGTCGAACAGGACGTCCGGTGTCCGTGCCGCAGGGGGGTTGAAGGATGCCTGACCGGTGTCACGACCGGAGGCAATGTTGACGTCGATGTTGATGGCTCCGTCTCCGGAGCCGATGGTGCGCGTGACGATCTGGTCGTAGGCCCAGTTCGGTGGCAGCGGGTAGCCGAAGTTGCCCGAGAACCCCGAGGACATGTCCGAGACGAACGAAGCGGTCGCGTGCCCCGCTTCGCCGACTCGGTTGCACACGTTCCGCGGGCCATAGACGCCGACCATATAGGGGTTCCCGTTGTCGGCCATTGCGTCCCCGATACCCTTGAAGTACGGGAGCACGTTGTCGGTGACCTGGTAGTCCAGTGCGTCGAAGTCGACCGCGAAGAAGATCCGGGTCCCGTTCTTGAACCCGTGGTCCCGGGCTGCGTTGATCGCCGCCTGCCCAGCGGCGCGCCCGGCCGGGTAAGTGAACCCGTCGGCATCCCGCCCGTAAGTCTGGTAGATCGGGAAGCAGCGCAGGCCGTTGTTGGCGATGGTCTGCAGCTCTCCCGGCTGGATCGCCTTGTGGATCAAGTCGCCGGAGGGGGTCGGGTCTGGATTGGTCAAGTAGCGGCCGACGTACTTGATGCCCGCATTTTTCAGCGTCTGGGCCCGAGCCGGGGTGATCAGTGTGACGCCGTCGCATGCCTCGCCCTTGCGGTCCTGGTCACCATAGGAGACCAGGAGGGAGGCCCAGGTGGAGAAGTCGCCCTGACCCGTGGTGGGTAGCATGACGAACGCTTGGAAATCGCTGACCGCAATGGCCAAGTCCGCGGTGAAGCTGCTGGTGAAGGCGACCCGCCGTTGGTTGAGTGCCATGGCCGCGGAGAACAGTCGGACCCAGACACCGGAAGAGCCCGTAGAGACCGTATGTGTCTTCAGCCCGGCCTTCGTACCTGGGCCGAAAACGCCATTCGCCACGCCATCAGCCATTCCCAGCTCGTACTGAATGGCGTACAGCATGGACTTGGCGACATCGCGGGAATGGTGGCCGTCACAGGGAATGATGTAGAAATCGCTGCGCAGGACGTAGCGCCCGTTCAGCCATTGCTGCACAGAGCGGATGACGGCCGAGCCGTTGTTGACGGTGATATAGGAGTCCATGTTGAACAGGCCCTTGCAGACCTTCGGCCACAAAGAATGACCCGGATAGGTACCGCCAACACCCATGTCCTGATTGAGCTTCGCTACTGCGGCCTGGACGCGCGCACTGTACACGCCGTCGATCCCGCCGCCGTCATAGCCCTTGCAGTACAGGGCGGACTGAAGTATTCGACAGAAGTTCGCAGACGGTATCGTCGTCTCGTCGAGTTTGCCGTACTTCGCCCCGATCGCCGCCAGGGTAGTCGGGCCGAAGTTGTTCGATAATGAAGTGATGCCCATTTCGTACTGCAACGCCCGGGTCAGGGCATACATAGTGTTCCAGCCGGTCTGCCCATTTTCCTCGACTGCCATACCGATGACGCTGCCGTATGTACGATTCACGAATCGCTGCGCCTGAAGCACCATTGCGTCGGCCATACCGCATCCCTACTGAAGATGAATATGAGTAACCCCGAAGGGGTGGATTACCTCGGAGATTTCCTGGCTTGTCCCGAGCATCTGGCACCAATGAGTGATCGCTTGACCTGCGGGTAGCGACTGGCTGCACATGTGCACAGGGAGTCGGCGACGCCAGGCAGCAGGCATTGCTGGATTCTCAACTCCACCGCCTGCGCGCCGTCACCCTCCCCCCTGCCAGCGCATTCCGACCAGTACACGCCCTGATGTGCGCGCATCTCGTCGGAGCCGGATTTCGCACACCATGCCGTCCGGAAGGAAACCTGCGCAGGTGCCTCCCTAAACCTGAAGGTAAGGCTGTTCGGCAGCCCTGCAGTATGTCCCAAAACACGGTCCCCCAGACTGAGCGCCGAGTCTGACACGGTCTGCTGCCCGCCGCTCTATGCCTGCAGTGGGCAAGGACGTTCTGTTGCGCAACGCGAGTCACTGTAGTTGCAACCGCTATGAGTAACGCATCCCTGAGAAGTGCCTGGCCGGATCGGGCGCCGCGCGCTGCGGTCAAGCGGAATCCACGCTTCACGCTTCACAGTAAGCACTTGAAGTCTTTTGCCGGGTAAGTGGAGGGAGCAATGCCCGTGAAGGGTGTTGATCAGATTGACCGAATCCAGTTGTCGGGCAGTTCGGGGCTCCGTCGTTCTTGAGGCTGACCCGACGTAACCCGGTAGGGGACGGCTGTGATGGTGTTTTGTGATGGTTCGGCAGATGAACCCACAGGCACGGCTCCCGGTGATATTGAGCCGGAACTATTGGGTTGCCTACGTGATCGTGTAGCGGACGTGTCGGGCGTGGAAGTAGCCGCGGACGATGCGGGGTTGGCGCTGCCGACGGCGGAGGAAGCGGCGAGTCTCGTGGGCGAGGTCGTCTACTGAGCGTGCTGTCGGCGTACAAGCGAACGTGCACCACCTCGTACGGATGAAAGTGCACCGTTTTCGGTGCGGTGACGGGTGAAGCCCGTGAGTCTGCTGCTGTCGGTTCGGGGTGGCAGGGAGGCGACTGACGGTGGTCTTGGATCCGCATCGGTGGCTGGAGTTGAGGCGGTTCCGTTCACTGTACGAGTCCGGTGCGATGAGCATGAGGGAGATCGCGAAAGAGACCGGACTGAACCGCCGAACGGTCAGCAAATACCTCAAGGACCCCGCTTCGGTCGCCCCACCGAAGAGAGAAGCAGCAGCTCAGCGCCCTCGGCGAGTGGTGGACGAGGTTGCGCCGCTGATCGACGCGATGCTCAGGTCCGAGATCCTGCTCAAGGGAAAAGTGATCCATGAGCGCCTGGTCCAGGACTACGGAGTCACGATCAACTACCAGCGGGTGAAGTGCTACCTGCAGGAAGCCCGGCCCCGGATCGCGGACGAACTGGGCATCAGCCTGGGCGGGCTGGCGGGCCTGCACCGGCGGTTCGAGGTCGTCCCGGGAGCTCAGGCCCAGGTCGACTGGGGAGACGAAGGCAAGATTCTCGCCCATGTCGGCATCCCGAAGGTCTACTCCTTCCACATGACGCTGTCGTACTCGCGCGACCCGTTCTGCTGCTTCACCACCAGCCAGGACCTGGCGACGTTCTTCGACTGCCACCGGGCCGCGTTCGCGCACTTCGGCGGGGTGCCGATGAGCATCGTCTACGACCGCACCAAGACGGTCGTGCGCCGGCACGTCGCCCCGGGCGAGGCCGTCCCGCTGCATCCGGAGGCGGTCGCATTCGCCGGGCACTACGACTTCGACATCGACGTGCTGGCCGCCTACCGGCCCCAGGGCAAGGGCCGGGTCGAGCGGCAGGTCGGCATCGTCCGCGACCACGTCCTCGCCGGGCGGGCCTTTGCCTCGGTCGAGGAGCTGAACGCGGCCTTCACCGCCTGGGTGCCCTTGTGGAGAGCGAAGGTCCACGGCACCCACGGCGAAGTCATCGGACACCGGGCCGTGCGCGATCACACCGCTCTCCGCCCGCTGCCGCAGACTCCTTACGTGGTCACCCAGCGGCATCTGCGGCACGTCGGCAAGGACTGTCTGGTCGCCTTCGACGCGAACCTCTACTCGGTGCCCGCCCGGAAGGTCCGTCCCCGCCAGCTGGTCGAGATCCGAGCCACGAAGTCGCAGGTCAGCTTGCATGCCACGGTCCCCGACGCGGGCGGCCAGACGCTGCTGGCGGTCCATCCGCGAGCGGTCGGCCGCGGAGCGCGGGTCGTGGATGAGACGCACTGGGACGGGCTGCCCACCGGCGCCGGCCGCCGCGTCACGACCGGCGACGCTCTGCCTTCGCCCCGCCGCGGCCAGCCTCTCGGGCCGGAGGCCGGACCGCTGCAGACCCTGCTGAACCGGACCGCCGCAGCAAGTGTCGAAGTCGGACGCCGTCCGCTGTCGGTCTATGACGAGCTGACCGGCACCCGCCCCTTCACTGCAAACTCCCCCTGCAAGGACGCCCGTTGAGCGAGCTGACCAGCACCCGCATCCGCACCACCGCCGCCAAGCTCGGCCTGCCGCACCTGGCCGAGGCCCTGAACCAGTACGTCCAGCGGGCAGACGAGGCCAAGATGGGCTACCTCGATCTGCTCGACCTGGTGCTGTCCGAGGAACTCGCCGTCCGCGACGACCGCCGCTTCCGCAACGGCCTGCGGCTGTCGAAGCTGCCGCACCACAAGACGCTGGAGGACTACGACTTCTCCTTCCAGCCCGACCTCGACCCGCGCAAGGTCAAAGACCTGGCCACCCTGTCCTTCGTCGAGGACAAGGCCAACGTCGGGCCTGCACCGCGTGGGGAAAGTCCAGCGCGAGATCGGTGACGGTCAGTGCCCTGGTCGTCCGCGTCTCCTTGCGGCCGTGCCCCGTTACGCGGTCGTAGCGCCGCGCGGTGGCCTGCGTCCAGGGCAACGATCTCAGCTGCCGGAACAGTCCGGGCTGGTTGGCCTTGATCAGCAGCAGGTAGTGGGCCTTCTTGTTCTCCACAAGGAACCGGGCGTGCTCGCGCTGGGTGTGCAGGGCGTCGGCGGTCACCGTCACGCCAGTCAGGTCGTACGGCTCCAGCAGGGCTGCGAAGCAGGTGATCTCGTTGGTCTTGTCCGGCACCCGCAGCTGGGTGACGGTCTGCCCGGTCCCGGTCATCGCGGCCAGGAGATGGGCGGCCGGGCTGGTGATGGTGCGTGAGCCGCGGGCGGTCTTGCCGTCGACGGCCAGGGTGTCCGCTCCGGCCGGGTCTCCGCCGGGCAGGTCGGCGAGTCCGCCGGGGCATACGGCGTTCAGGACGCGGCGGACGGTCGCCGTGCTCGGCGCGATCCGGGCACTGAACACGGTCGTCGTGCGGGCGCCGAGGCGGAGGAGGGTGTCTTGTGGGGCGTTGCGGGCCCACTGCCCGATCGCGGCGAACGAGCGGGCCCCGGCCAGTACGGCCGAGCAGGCGACGAGCAGCACGCTCACGAACGGGTGACGCTTTCCCCGCCGATGCCGCGGGTCAGCCAGCGTGGCCAGCCGCTGCGGCAGTCCCGCAAGGGCGCGGTGCTGACGCGAGGGCGACTTGATCAGACAGACGCTGGCAGACTGACGGCACAACGAAGCTCCGGTTCGGCAGGGCGACTTGGTAGGTCACCCGCTCCAACCGGAGCTTCGTTACGTACGAGACGGGTCGACCAACAGGCGTCACATCACCGTGACCTGCAGCTTTCCGCTACCACTGGGACTTTGAAACAGCCCTGGGAGTCCGCCTGGTCAGAGGGTACGGACAACGTGGCGGACACACACCAGCGCGCAAGGCTCTTGACCGGAACCAACCGGTTCGACCGACCCTGGCCCGCACATCCCCGGCCTGCGCTGCGGCCCCGGCCCTCCCGCTCGGCTCCTCCGCGGCCGCTACCGGTGCCTGGACTGCGCGGCCACCGCCTGATCCTGCAATGGCTCCCCATCTCCTGCGGCGCGGACCACTGTCCGGCCCCACCTAGCGCCGGTCCGGCGCCCCGGGCCGCCCTCACCACGTACGAGTTTTCCCCGGGCGCAGGACCGGGTCCTGAGTGCAAGCACATTCAGGACCCGGTGTTGTGCGGATGTCAGCCGTGGATCAGAGGCGAACCGAGGAGCCCCTTGGTGATGGCTCCCTTACCGTCGCCTTCGACGTCATAGACGATCGTTGAGTCCGCCGACCACCACAGTTCGCCGTCGTAGACCGTGGACGGGGCGACGCAGGTGTTCGAGGGGTCCACCACGGTCCATGAGTAGTTGTCGTTGACGAGTTTGGTCCAGTCGCATGTCTTCGATGTGACGACGTGGTCCTCGCTGGTCGCGGTCAGGCGTTCCTCGATTCGTGTGGTGATCTTGAAGCTGGTGAATCGCTTGGAGTTGTCGATGACCTGGTCGTCGATGATCTGCCAGCTCATCATCGACTTCCCCCTGATGCTGCCGGAGAGGGTGGCGGTGTTCTCGACGTAGTAGGTGGTCTGCGGCTTGTCACCAGGGAAGATCACGTCGAACTGGGATCTGGAGGCGTCCGCCGAGGCCGGTGCGGCGGCCAGGGCAACGAGGGCGAGGGCGGCAGCGCCACCGGTGGCGGCTAAAAGTTTCCTCATGATGATGTCGAAAATCCGTTCTCATCGTATGAGGGCCCGCGGAGAGCGGGCCAATTCGGGATGGCAGGGCTGCAGGCGCATGCTGGTGGAGGTGCGCTCCATGGAGCCGATCGGCGCCGTCCGGCCCGGGAGCAGGGCTGACCGGGAGGACCGCCGAGGCGGTGGCTGTGATCTGATCTCCGGAACGTTTCAGCCTTCGCAACGTGCGAGCCTCGTGGCAGTGCAGCTACTCGCTGACGCGCGTTCTGGTCGGATAACTCGCCATGCCTTCCCTTCTCGGTTGTGTGCTCGCCCCTGAGGCAGGCGCAAAAGGCCGCCCCGGGCGGAGCGCACTCAGGGTGCGGCAGTCTGCTCTGCGACAAGCCGGCTGCTTGGCGGCGTCTGCGGGGGCGGCGTGGAACACGGAGACCAGGCCCGTGTGCCGGATTTCTCTCCAGCAGATCCTCGCGGTGATCCTGAATCTGCTGCGATTGCGCGGAACTTGTCACGCCCGAAGCGGCATAAAGGCGCCCGGCACGATGTGAAACCGCCCCTGCGGGCCTTACTGTGCGGCTGCGGTCCTGGCCTTGGCGATGGTGGCTGCGGTATCGGCCTTCACCTGGTCGAGGTCCGCTTGATGCCTGTTGATCGCGTCCTGCTGGAGCGCTGTCTCCGCCTCGAACCAGGTCCGCTCCACGTGATGCTTGTCGCGGCACTCGACGTCGGCGGTCGCCGTGGCGATCTCGGTGGCGGTCACCTTGTTCGGGTCCGAGAAGGCCGGATCGTTGTTGGCGTCCATCGGCTCGCCGTAGGCGAAGCCCTTCTCCTTCATGCAGGACGACCACTTGGCGAAGGCGGCAACGACCCTCGGGTCCCGCTCGGCCTGGCGGAAGGCCTCACCGCCGATCTGCTGTACCAAGTCGGCGTTGACTGCCGTCGGCACCTCTCCGTCGACCTGGGAGACACACCGGCGTAGCGCGTCCTCGTCGGCTCCGGACTCGTCCACAGCACCGGCCCTCATGGCTACGTCGTAAGCCTCCTGCTCCGCAGCGTCGGGGTGGTAGCCACGCTGGGAGGCCAGTTCCGCGTCATGGATGCCGTAGCGCCAGTCGGTGAGCGTTTTCCCGCCGATCTCAGGGAGGTCTGGTGCCGGAGCCCAATCGGCGTAGCCGGCGCCGACCATGCAGGTGTCGAGCAGGTCGCTCCGAGTGCTGCTCACGAGTCGCGCCTGCGCCTTGGTGGGCATATAGGCCTCGATGGGCAGACGCCAGGTGGCGGGGTCCTCGGGATCTCCCACCGTTGCTGCGGCGGCGGGTTGCCGCGGGGCAGTGCCGGGCGTGAGGTCTTCGCCGGCCTGGACAGGCGCTTTGTCCACCGCTGCGGCGGAAAGGGCCGCGGCCGCCAGAGCGAAGGCTGCCAGAGCCGGAACTGCGACGTTCGCGATCCGCTTGTTGCGCTGCTTCATGTCATTTCCCTGCGGGTATTGTCTGAGTCAGGACGAGGTCCACTTGAACGACGCGTTCTCGTTGTAGACGTTCCGGAACTGGTCGATGCGCTGGTAGGGCGCCATCGCGTCCTGGGGCCCCTTGTAACCGCTGTAGAAAAACACCCGCGCTGTGTACTGGGAATGAAAGTTCTCCCCGGATGCGGCGTTGTTCTTGATGTTCAGTCCCGACCCCGGCCAGGGAGCGCTGGCACCGTTGATGACGCAGAACCTCAGCGGATGCGTGCCTGGCCAATCGCCGCCTGGGCGCAGAGCACCGAAATCCCAGATCGAATAACCAATGTTCCGCCACGCGCCGTTCTGCCCGGAGTTGTACCAGAGGGTGAATTTGAACTTGGAGTATCCAGGCCGCTCCTGGCAGGCCTCCATACTCATCAAGTTATCTCCGTCGGTGTTGGCCGCCGCAGGCGGACCCGACACGCACAGCGCTGCGATGGCTCCGACGAGAATTCCCAACGTCCTGCGCATTTTTCCTCCCCATTCTCTTCCGTGGCCCCCGGATCCGCATCGCGACTGCGATGCACTGACTGAGTGCCAGAAGGCGTTGAGTAGCCGTCGGCGAGACCCATGGCTGAGGTCCTCTGCAGAGCCGGCACCTGTCAGAGCCCTCGCGCTAAGAAGCGCCTGCAGCGCCAGCGCGGACACAGCGCCCCGCTCCAGGTCGCTGGCCCCGGACGCACATAACCGCTGCCTCGGGGCCGACGGCTCAGGGTGAGAGCTGGGAAGGACCGAAGAAGCCGAGCTCTTGAGCCCTTGCTCCCAATGCGACGCGCCCCTTGGCCTCCATCAGGGACATCAAGCCCCCGACGCGCCGCTGCACAGTCCGATGCCCCAATCCCAGCTGCCGCGCGACGGATGCATCCCCCAGCCCTTGGTAGAGCAGTTTCAAGATCTCGCGATCGGTCTTTTCCAGGTGCAGGCCTTCCACACGCAAACCCTCCTCAAGCCCAGAAGGCTACTGCTGCTTCCTTCGGTGATCCTAGAAAATCCCGAGTAAGAACGACAGCCCCGCAAGACGCCCCAAAAGCGGACACATCAAGGCATTCGCTCCGGCGTGATTGCGCCATTCCGTGCTTGCTCTAATTCGCCTCGCCGACCTGTTTCACCCTCCGGAATGAGATCCGCCCTCCAGTCGGTCGGAAACCGGACACCATGGCGGTTTTCATATGCTCGGCATAGCCTGGCCCCGTGAAACGAAAGGCGGAGGACCGGCTTCCGTGAGAACGAGCGCCGACCATCCTCCTGAGGCGCACAGGACGCCGGCCAAAAGCCCATTTTGAGCTGCGAGGCCCACCGCCGCAGGACGCTGACCTGTTCCGATCGGGCAGAGGCCGGCGCACTACTGCCCTGACCGCCTGAAACGATTTCCTGGATCGCTGTTGGCGAAGTCGCCGTACCTGAAAACCGGGTTTCGGTCGCATCGCCTGCTGCGGCGAGCCCCAACCTGCCTGCGGACCATCCAGGACTCGACGGCCGTCAGAACTCCTCCGGCCGGAGCACCGCCAATACATCATCCGCCCCGACGGTTTGTTCGCCGGTAGGCGGTACGATGCGGACTGGATTGCCGAGTTCGTGGAACCGTACGGTGAAGGACCGGCCACCCTCGACGCGGTACTCGGCGAACCGGGGGACAGAGGTTCCGCTCTCAGGAACGAATACCCGAACCGTCACTGGGCCGATCCGGCGCGACAGGGGCCGGAGCCGCTCTCCGCCGCGTTCCACTAGCGCTCCTGCAATAACTCCGCTGCCGCTGTCGCCCGCGCGGGCCAGCAGCTGCCCAGTACCGCAGACCGAGGCGATCCCTTCCACCTGCGGTACCTCGGCCGGCAAGTCGGTCACCATGTACGACCCGCGCAGGAGACTGATCGCAGCCAGCCCTCGGTCCTCCTCAGCTGGGATGGCCGGGTTGCTCGGCAGCGGGCCTCCATTCAGCGCCTGCACGGCTGCGCGCAGGGCAGGCTCGCCCTCCCACCGCGTCCAGACCCGTTGCCCGACCATGACGCTGTCCGCCTGCCCAATCCGACCCTGACACGCGCCATGGCCATCCAGCCGGGCATCGAACGCGGTCCTCGTCCCGTCGGGCGCGCGGACCCCTCCGACCATTCTGAACGATTCCGCGTCCGCGAGATGTTGCAGCGCATCCTGCCACCTACGGGCGTCACCATTGGATGGCCCGGCGCACGACGTCACCGTCGCCGCAACTAACGCTGCCACCATGTACCCAAACCTCTTGATCCACACGCCTCAACGCCCCCTCACTGCAGCCCAATCCGACTCGGTACACCATGCCACCAGCAACTAGTACTCCAGTGCGGTTTCGTGAGCTATCCAGCGGGTTCGTCGGCGGTCCGTCGTCGGTAGTGGCTGCGTCGGGCTGTTGCCTGGTGGTGTCTGCGCCAGTTGGACCAGTGCAGCAGCCTGGCCGCTGTTACGGCTGGTGGGTGGAAGACGGCGGTGAGCAGGTGGCGGATTTCCGGGACGGTCAGCGCGATCGGATCGCTGCTGCGGGCGGGGTGGTGTGCATGGGCGGGCCGTTCAGGAGCCGCGTCGGCGGTGAGGGCGGTCAGGAAGGCTAGGGCGAGCATGGCGAGCGTGATGTGCCGGTGCCACGAGGTCCAGTGCCTGACCTGGTAGTGGTCGAGTCCGACCTGGCTCTTGGCGGCTTGGAAGCACTCCTCGATGCTCCAGCGGACACCGGCGACGCGGACGAGTTCGGACAAGGGGACCTCGGTGGGTGACCAGCACAGGTAGAAGGCGAGTTCGCCGGTGGACCGGTTGCGGCGGAGGAGTAGGTGACGATGGCTGCCGGTGCCGATGTGGAGCCAGGCCCAGTCGTAGTAGCGCGGGCCCTTCGCGCCGTTTCCGGCGCTCTGACGGTGCCAGGCCGTGGCGGGCAGGCGGCCGGCGACGCTATCCGCGCGGACGAGCGTGCGGCCGTGGTTGATCCTCACCCGGGTCGAGCAGGCGACGGCCATCACGTAGCCGATGCCGCGTGCCTCGAGGGCGGCGCGGAGCTGGGGGTCCTGGCCGTAGGCTTCGTCGCCGGTCACCCAGGAGGCGGTGATCCCGGCGTCCAGCGCGGCCTCGATCATCTCTTCGGCCGGACGGGGCTTGGTGGCGAACTGCACCGTCTGGGGTATCCCGGCGGCGTTGCGGCGTTCGGGATCCGTGCACCAGGACTGCTCTGGGAGGTAGAGCCGTCGGTCGATCAGGGCCCGTCCCCGGCTGGTGGCCAGGGCGAGGAGCACGCCGACCTGGGCGTTCTCGATGCGTCCCGCGGTGCCGGTGTACTGCCGCTGTACCCCTGCCGAGGAGCGGCCCTTCTTCAGGAAGCCGGTCTCGTCGACAACGAGAACGCCGCCGTCGGCGCCGAGGTGTTCGGCGGCATAAGCACGCAAGTCGTCGCGGACAGCATCGGCGTCCCAACGGGCGTAGCGCAGCAGACGTTGCATCGGCCCGGGCCGCGTATGCCCTGCCTGTTCGGCCAACTGCCAGCAGTTCTTCCGTTCGACGCTCGACAGCAGCCCAAGCAGGTAAGCGCGGGCTGCGGCCCTGGGCTCAACTCGCCTGAATCTGCCCGCGATCCGGGCCATGACCTGGTCGAACATTGCTCGCCAACGGGCAGGGTCTACGCTATGGCCTGCGGCCACCGCACGATCTTCAGGAGTCCACACAACCCCCGATGATCACGCGGTGGCCGTACCCGTTCCCAGCTGGGTCCGACGCAAGATCGCGAAACCAGACTGGAGTACTAGTCTTCTGAGTCTGGAATTCTATTCAGATGTGTAGGGTTGCCTGGTGGCACGTACTGGGCGGCCGAAGGCCGAATTGATCCTGTCGGATGAGGAACGGGCTGCGCTGGAGGGATGGGTTCGGCGCCGTTCCACCCCGCAGGCGTGGGCTTTGCGGTGCCGGATCATCCT
>NZ_JBVJFP010000031.1:0-26555 GCF_055587785.1 Streptomyces sp. NPDC046379 | reverse complement strand
CGGCCCCACCTGGACCTACGGCTACACGGCGGACTCGCCCACCGCGGCGGGCACGACGACGGCCAAGGACCCCGAACTGCACGCCACCAGGTACGCGCACGACGGCAACGGCCGGGTCACCGAGGTGTTCGACGCGCTGGAGCGCAAGCGGTCGACGAAGTTCGACGCCAACAACAACATCGACTCCACGACGGACGCGATGGGTTCGGGCACGACACCGGGCAACGTCACCGACTACGGCTTCGACACCCGCAACAACCTGGAGACCGCCACCGCACCCACCGGCGCCAGGACGGTCAACTCCTGGCAGACCATCGCCGGCGGTGACGTGCCCAAGGACTCCACCAACGCCGACGGCGAGAAGACCAGCTTCACCTACGACACGGCCGGCAACACCACCTCGGTGGCGCAGACCGGCACCGGCGGCGGCAACGTCTCCTTCGACTACAACCCCGCCACCCCGGCCTGCGGCGGCTTCGAGGGCCAGCGCTGCAAGGCGAAGACGAAGATGACGTCGACGAAGACCGTCGTCACCGACTTCCACTACGACGCCAAGGGCAACCTGGAGTGGGTCCAGCCCCCGGCTCCGCTGGACAGGACCACCTTCACCTACGACGACCTGGGCCGCACCAGGACGGTCACGGACGCCCGCGGCATCACCAAGACGTACACCTACGACCACCTCGACCGCATCCGCACCGTCACCTCACCGAACACGGTCAAGGTCGAGTACTGGTACGACGGCGACGGCAACCTGATGCAGCGCTCCGACGGCACGGGCACGGTGAAGTACGAGTTCGACCCGCTCCAGCGCGAGACGGTCCGCCACCTCCAGGACGGCTCCCAGACCCTGCTCGCCTACACCCCGGCCGGCAACGTCGACTACTACCAGGACCCCGCAGGCAAGGTCGACTACACCTGGAACGAGGTCAACAAGCTCAAGGAACTGAAGGACCCGCAGGGCCGCGTGACCACGTACGAGTACAACAACAACGACGTCCGCACCACGACCACCTACCCCGGCGGAACGGTGCACAAGGTCGACGTCGACAACTCCAGCCGCCCCAGGACCATCAAGGCCACCTCCCCGCAGGGCACCCTGGTGGACCTGGCCTACACCTACGGCTACGGCACCAACGCCGCCACCGACGGCAGCAAGATCCGCACCAGCACGGACCACGTCCGCACCACCAAGCGCACCTACTCCTACGACGGCGCGGGCCGCTTCTCCTACGCCAAGGAGGAGAAGTCCGGGGCGGTCACCGACTCCTGGCAGTACTGCTACGACCTGGCCGGCAACCTCACCTCGCAGGGCACCGACCCCGGCTGCCCGCGCGGCACCACCTACACCTACAACGACGCCCAGCAGCTCACCGCCAAGTCCAGCACCACCGGCGCCTGGTCCTACGATCCGATCGGCAACGAGACGGCCGGCGCCTCCACGGACGACTACGCCCGCACCGGCGAGACCTACACCGACCACTCCCAGCTGACCTCGATCACGGTGGGCGGCAAGGCGTACGCCGGCCAGTACGGCTCCACCGACCAGAGCGAACGCATCCGCCTCGGCGACACCTTCTTCCACAACGGCCCGCTCGGCCTGTCCGCGAAGACAACTGCCGGTGCTGACATGGGATTTACCCGCGAACCCGGGGGCACGCTGAACTCCATGACGACCGGGGGCAAGACGTACTACTACCTCACGGACGCCATCGGCAGCGTGGTCGCCCTGGCGGACGCGGACGGCAACAAGGTCAACAGCTACGCGTACAGCCCCCGCGGCGTGCGCCTGCTGGCCCAGTCGTCCGAACCGGTCGCCCAGCCCCACCGCTTCGCCGGCAACTACCAGGACCCCACCGGCCTCTACCACCTCCAGCACCGCTACTACGACGCCAACATCGGCCGCTTCACCCAGCCCGACCCCTCCGGCCAGGAAAAGAACCCCTACCTCTACGCCGAAGGCGACCCCGTCAACCGCATCGACCCCAACGGCACACTCAGTTTTGGCGGGGTGGCCGACGCCCTGGGCCCGATCGGAGATGCCGTCACAGGCGTAATACACCTTTCAGAAGGGGACACCAGGGCGCTCTGGGGCGATGTAGCGGGCGTAGTAGCAGGCGGATTGACCGCCGCAGCATGCGGTGCGGCAGTCGCCGCTTCGACGCCTGCAACGCTGGGAGGTTCGCTGGGAGCAACTGCAGGCTGCTATGCGATTTCGTGGAGCGTTGGCCAGATCGCTTCCAATGCTGTTAGCGGTGGCTGACACATGAAAGCAGGGCCGGACGTAACATCGTCCGGCCCTGCACGATCCGAAAGGACAGGAATGCCGAACGTCGGATGGTCTCTCGAGCAGCGCGCGGCCGTGAAGAGGTGGATGCTTTTCGCAACTCTTTTCGCGGTAGCGGGTGTAATCCTGTCGCTATTCTTGATGGCGACAGGGAACAATGGGGGCTGGGTACTGCTGGCGATAACGGTTGGGATTTACGGGTCCTGCTATCTATTCGTCGGGAACATGAAGAAGCAGCAACCGCGTTAACGGCACCGGCCATCCGCCTCGCGTCGTATGCCTGGCGCAATTGGTGATCGAACCATCCCCGCGGGTGCGGGGAGCGGGCAGCCGTGTTCGTCGCGCTGGGACCATCCCCCACCACGGCGGCCCCGGGCATCGCCGGCAGCATCAGCCGCTTCACGGTGAGCGGCGTCCCGGACCCCGACCACGCGGAACCCACCCGCACGTTGGAGGCAATGCACTTTGAGCACCTGGTGTTCGCCCACTCTGTGCACTCCGCACCCGGTGCGCACGGCTGACCGAACTAGGGTCCGTCTTCAAACGGATCTTGCCCAGAGCAGGATCGATGCGAGGGTGACCGCCGCTTCGTAGGAAGTGGCGGTCTTTTCGTATCTCGTGGCGACCCCGCGGAAGCCTTTGAGCCGGTTGAAACAGCGCTCGATTGTGTTGCGTCGTCGGTAGGTTCGGGCCTGCAGCGCGGCCGGCCCGGGCCGGTGCGGGGAACACGGATCCGTTCCAGAAGAGGCCGTGCGCAGACACTGTCGTGGCGCTGGCCGGGCGTCACCAGGACTGCGAGCGGGCGGCCCTTGCCGTCACAGGCGAGGTGGATCTTGGTGGTCAGTCCGCCCCGGGATCGGCCGAGGGCGTGATCGACCGGTTCGTCCGGCCGGTGTCTCCCCCTTCTCGGCCGGTGGCGGCGGCGTGCTGGTGGGCGCCCACGGCGGGCGCGTCCGCCTCGGCCAGCGCTTCCACATACTGCTCCAGTCCGATCACCCGGCGCCTGAGCACCTCTTCCGCGTCCGCCAGAGCCGCCCGGACCCGCTCCAGCTCGGCTTCGAGTTCCTCCACCAGCACCACCACGGCCTTCTTCCGCATCTCCAGAACCGCCCGCATCGATGGCATCCGCCCCCCACGACATCTCGGTCAGCAACGATCCGAGACTCCCGCGACAACTGCGATCTCATGCCTGCCCAGCAAAAGCCGCACATGAGGTTCGGAAAGAGAACGACCTCTCAACGCCCGTTGAATAGGCCCCACTCCCCAAGCCGGAAACAGCCGCCAATCTCCCCTGCCTACAGGCGCGCCAACCACACTGCGCAAAATCCAGCACCACACCCAGTCACCTGAGCAGAACAGAACAGCCAGCTCACCCCACGTACCGCCCATCGCCAGCACTTCAACCCGACGCCAGCCTCCCCGGGGAAGCAGAGGTACCACCCAGTACAGCTGAGCAACAGCAGGTCACATCAAGATCAATAAGCCCGCACGACAGGTACGTCACACCGGTAGGGGTGGCGTGTAGATCATTGCCAGGGCGGTGTGGGCGTGCCGTCTGGGTCCAGACCGTTGGGCCACCACCTTGTGTGGATTCTTCTGGAAGGTTTCTTCAGAAGGTTGCGGCTCATGCCTTGGTCAACGGCCTGCCGGGCGAAGGTCTCGGCACCCCTCCAATCCCCGGTCTTCTCCCGCATCTCGGCCAGGCGGATCAAGGCACTGGGGTCGCCCAGGTCGGCGGCCTGCCGGGCGAGGGTCTCGGCCTCCTCCCGATCACCAGCCTCCTCCCGCAGCACGGCCAGGCGGATCAAGGCACTGGGGTCGCCCAGGTCGGCGGCCTGCCGGTAAAGGATTTTGGCACCCTCCCGATCTCCAGTCGCCTCCCGCAGCACGGCCAGGCGATACAAGGCCTCGAAGATGCCGTGGTCGACGGCCTGCCGGGTGAGGGTCTCGGCCTCCTCCCGATCACCAGCCTGCTCCCGTATCTCGGCCAGGGGGACCAAGGCGTAGGTGTCGCCTTGGTCGGCCGCCTGCCGGTAGAGGCTCTCGGCACGCTCCCGAGCCCGCTCCCGCCCCATAGCCGGGTGGGACAGGACGCATGGGTCACTGCCCTCCGCCCCCGGCCGGGCCGGGATCTCAGCCCTCTCCCAATCACCAACCTCCTCCCGGCCCACGGTCAGGTGGGCCAGGGCGTCGGGGTTGCCGTGGTCGACGGCCTGCCGGTAGAGGCTCTCCGCGCCTTCCCGATCCCCAGCCCGCTCCCGCCCCACAGCCAGGTGGAACAGGACGCCGGGGTCACCGTCGGCGGCGACCTGCCGGGCGAGGGCCTCGGCACCCTCCCGATCACCAGCCTTCTCCCGCAGCACGGCCAAGCGGTACAAGGCGCCGAAGTCGCCGTGGTCGGCCGCCTGCCGGTAAAGAATCTCGGCACCCTGCCAATCCCTCCTCGACTCCCGCAGCTCGGCCAGGCTGTACAGCGCGTTCATGCTGCCGTGGTCGGCGGCGCGGTGTAGGAGGTGGTGGGCCCATTGCAGGCGGTGCCGGTTCTCGGCTGCTCGGGTGAGGTTGTTCAGGTCGTCGGGGTGGGTGAGGTGGGTGTGGGCGGCGTGCCAGAACGATGCGGGCGGGCACAGGTGGCGGCGGGTGGCGCGGCCGTGTTGTTCGAGGTAGTCGGCGAGGCGGAACACCGGCCCCGTCGGGCACGGTGAGGGGGCGCTGTCCGGGGAGGGGCCGGGTGGGCGTCGTTGTGGCCGCGGGGTGATGCGGCTCAGTGGGGCGTGCTTGCCGTGGACGTGTTCGGCGAGTTCGGCGTAGGCCTTTTCTGCCCAGTCGTCGGTGAGCTGGTTCCAGTCGGTGTCGTGGAGGTAGTCGGCGGCGGCGTCGGTGAGGAAGGCCTGCGGCAGGTGGAGGCCGACGCCGAGGCGCCGGGCGTCCATCGCCGCTTCCAGCAGTGCTCGGGCGGCCGGGCTGCCGGTCTGATAGCGCTCCAGGAGCGCGGGGCCTCCGGCAAGATCCTGAGCAAGGCGCCCGTCCTTGCCGGCGCGGGTGAGGGCGCCGGACAGCATCCGGTCACCGCGATCAGCCTTTATCCTCGCCTCGGCCAGGGCGCGGTCGTCGAAGGCTTCGGGGATGCGCACGGTGCGGCCGATGAGCAGCTCCCGCGCCCGGCTGTGCGGATCCGGCGCCCCGGCAGGGGGCAGGGCGGTGTACTCCTTGGCGTAGCCGGGCCACAGCGTGCCCAGCACCAGCACCGGAGCACGCTCGAGGGCGCTGACCAGGCTGTGGAGCGCGGCGGCGATCCGCTCACCGGTCTCCCGGTCGCCTAGGTAGTGCTGGGCCTCGTTCAGCCACACCACGGTCCGGGGGCCGACCCGGGCCAGGTCCTTGAGGGCGGCCACGGCGCGGGTGGGGTCGAAGGGATGCCACAGCCGCCATCCCTGCTCCGCCAGTGGCTGCACGGCTTCCCAGCACGCCCGCGTCTTGCCTGTCGAGGAGGAGCCGACCAGGACCAGCATCCGGCTGTGGCCGGCCGCCGCGTCCCGCACCGCCTCCGCCAAGATCCGGTCGTGCTCGCGGGGCACATAGCCCGGCAGCAGCCACTGCCTGGGCGAGCCGGTGCCGTTCTGGGCGCTGTCGGCCGGGTGGACCTCCAGCGCATGCGGATCCCACTGGCCGATCGGACGCCCCGGCCCATCTGCTGTGACCGTGCCCGGCTCCTCGGCCGCGACCCGCCGCAACTCCAGCAACTCCCCCGCCGGCAACTTCAGCGCGCGAGCCAGCGCCGCCACCGTCTCCGCAGACGGCACAGGCTTGCTGGGCGAGAATGCCTCCGAGACGGTGGTGCGCCCCAGCCTTGCCTGGGTCGCGAGCCGCGTCTGGGTCAGCCGGGCTCTGGCCAGCCCGTCGCTCAGCTTCTTACGCAGTTCGGTCAGCGCCGAGTCCGGGGTGTGGCCGGCCTGTTCGTCGTGCACGCGCGCCCCCGCGGGTGGTGAGGTGTTCGCCGGTGTTCATCTTCGTCCCGGCGAACCCCGGCGCACACCGATTCCGCCACCTTCGTCCATGCCAACATCCCAATTTTGATGGGAGTCTGCCGTGAACGTCGCCGTTCTCCTCCTCACCGCCGCGCTCGTGCTCGTCGTCGCGGTGCTGGCCGCCGCCGGGGCGGGCAAGCTCGCCCGCCTGGACGGCGCCACCTACCCCACCGCCCTCACCCACGCCGCCACCGCCTTCACCACGGTCCTCACCCTCGCCACCGCGGTGGCCGGTGCCCTCACCGCCCTCCTCACCTGATGCAGCCCACGGTCTAGTGTCCTGCGCCAGTAGTTGATCGTTAGTTGTGGTGCGACTTCTGCTGCTGGTGCGTCAGTTCCCCGTCGAGGCCCGAAGCTGGAACCGTTGCTGCTGTCTGATGACGAGCGGGTGGTGTTGGCGCGATGGACGCGTCGGGCGACATCGGCCCAGGCCCTGGCCCTGCGCGCGCGGATCGTGCTGGCGTGCGCCGGGCCGGAGGTACCACCGATCGTCGCGGTCGCCCGCGAGCTGCGGGTGGCCGCCGACACCGTCCGTAAGTGGCAGCGCAGGTTCCTGGCGAAGCGGCTGGACGGCCTGGTCGACGAGCCCCGGCCGGGCCGGCCGCCCACCATCAGCGTTGATCAGGTGCAAGCGGTCGTGGCCACGCCCCTGGGCACGCGCTTACGTACGAACAAATCCAACGTCGAACACTGGTGCCGCGGCTCTGTGCCTCGCGGGAATACACCCACGTTTCTTGCGGTCGCGCTCTCCCGGCGCCTGGGCCGTCTGCTGACCCCTTGGACGCGCAGGTGATGGTCCAGGTGGAGGTGGCGGTCATGGTGTAGCGGGCGCGGGGCTTGTCGGCGGAGGTGCAGGTGCAGCAGTGCCCGCAGTCCGGGGAAGCGGCCGCGCCGGTGCTTGCCCGGTAGGGGGTGCCGGGGCCGGTGCACGTCGCCGTGGCGCCGTCGCCCATGTCCCAGCGGACGGCCGTGACGCGGGCGGTGGCGGTGACGGTCATGCCGCCCGCGCTCGCCGACGCCGACGCTGGCCCGTACGTGGTCGGGCCGGGGCGCACCCACATCCACATCGGCATCCCCACCAGATACCTCCCGGCCGCGCGCAGGCTGGCGATGTCCGGGCTTTTCAGCTCCATCTGGTCCACCGCACTCCGGGCGACAACGGCCGGATCGATCGCGGGAGCCCCGGGAGCGGCGCCGTCGGGCAGCCACATCCACACCGTCCGCCCACCTTCGCACCGCACCTCGTAGACCGCACCGTCCTCGCCCGGCCGGCCGGGACGGTAGCTGATGCTGCCCTCCAGCGGCTGCGGCGACATCCCTCGTGGGCGCACTTCGGCGCATCCGACGCCGCCTCCGAGCCCGAGCTGGAAGAAGCGGGCGCGCGACGACGACAGACTGAATCCGGGAGGAAAATTCCCGCCCCGCGTTCACGATCAAGGACGTTCCCGCCCCTTAGCTCATGACCGGCTCACCGCCGCGCACGTATGGGGAAGAGGGAGATGCACCGATGGACCCGGCCACGACCGTCATCGTCTTAATCGTCACCGCCAAGACCTTCACACTGCTGGCACTCTGGCTGCGCCTACGCTGGCAGGCGCGCCGCGACCAGGACCGGCACCACTACCTTCTCGGCGTCACCGAGAAGGTCTCGGCCGGCGACCGGGTCGAACTGAACGACCGGCACCGTGACGGCCACCGCCTGCACGTGACGATCATCCGTACTCCGGCCGGTGGGGAGGATCAGGCCGCGTGAGCACCCACGACGCAGCAGACGGTGCCGAGCGTCCGTCCACCGCGCTCCCATCCGTCGGCCCGCCCGGACAACGTCACCATGCCCGGCAGCAGAAGGACGCCGAGTTCTCCGCCTTCTACCGGACTCGCATCCGCTCCTTGGTCGTGTTCCTGGCCAGCCACGGCGCCGACGTGCAGACCGCCGCGGACATCGCCCAGGAAGTCATGACCCACGCCTACCGGAACTGGGCCGACATCACCCACCCCAAGGCGTGGGTGTACAAAGCTGCCTCCCGCGCCCTCGCCCGCAGGATCGCCTCCGTCGAAGAACCCGTCGACGAAGTACCCGAGCCCACATCCCTGCTGGCCCGCCCCGACGCCATCGCGGAATGGGAGGCGACGCATGACGTGCTGCCCGTGCTGCGCAGCCTCCCGCCGAGACAGCGCCAGATCCTGGCCTGGACCCTGGCCGGCTTCACCCCCACCGACATCGCCGAGCTCCTCGGCCTGCGCGCTGAGACCGTACGCGCCAACCTCATGAAAGCCCGCCGCTCCGCGGCCGCCTACCTCACGGCACGGGAGGAGGAACAGTGACCGACCACCGAGCACACCACCACGACGACCAGACGGTGGACCGCCGGCTCGCTCAGCACCAGCATGCCCTGACCAGCGCACTGGACGACGTCCTCGACGTCGAAGCCGGACTGCGCGAGATCCTCATCCACTCCCGCCAGGACACCGCCGCTGACGACCTCGACACCGTCCTGGACACCGAAGCCGGACTCGCCGCCATCCTGCCCCCCACCCCAGAACCAGCCGCCCCGCCCAGCACACACCGCGCCCCCCACGACCACACCGGCGCACAGGAACTCCTCCGCACCCTCAGCCCTTCAGACCGCATGACCCTGCGCGACCATCCCCACGTCAAACAAGCTTTCCGAGACCTCGCCCGCGACCACGATTTCCTCGCTCCCGCCGTGATCATCGTCCGCCCTCTCAACCTCATCCTCGACCTCGCCTTCGACCTCGCCCGCGACCTCAACCGCGACCTCGATCTCGCCCTCCTCGGCCGCCGCCTCAACCGCAACCTCGGCTACGCCCGTGACTTCGCCGGCCGCTTCGCCCACAACCTCGACGGCTCCATCAACCGCGACTTCCAACGCGCCCGCGCTCGCGCCCGCTACATCAACGGCCTCCTCGACCTCGCCCTCAGCGACGACCACGCCAGCGACCGCGACTTCCGCCTCGACCACGACCTCGACTTCCAACGCGCCCGCGCCCGCGCCCGCGACCTCAACTCCATCCTCGACCTCGCCCTCGCCCGTGCCAGCGACCTCGACCTCGACCTCGACCATGCCAGCGAGGCGGCGCGCACCGTCGTCCGCACCGTCGTCGATGTCCGCACTACCGAGGTTGGCCGGGCCATCGGTGCGGCGCTCCGCCGAGAGCCCCCCATGCTCGATAAGAACTCGCTGCACACGCTCCTGGATGACTTCACCACCGCCGACTTGAGCGACGTCGACCTGACCGGCATGGATCTCAGCGGAGTCCACTGGTCGGAACGTGGCACACAGTGGCCGCCGGTCCTCGATGTCGAAGACCTCAAGGCCCGCTCCGACGAGACCCCGCGCGGCAGCGGAACCTGGATCGTCCGCTCCGGAACCGCCAGCATCCGCGACCCGGCCGAACTATGAGGAGAGGTGGCGTGATGACTGCGGGTCTGCACAGCTGCCCGGCGTCCCAGCAACCCGAAACTCCAAAAATATCCGACTGCGTTGCCCCGCCAGTGCCGACGCGGTTCGCCTCGGCCCCACCGCTCCGCCACGCCTTCCACGGGGGTCAGCGACTGCAGTAGCTGCTCGACGAGTTCGGCGTACTCGTCGCTGACGTCCCGGGAGACCACCCAGGTCAACGAGGAACTTGGGCCGTCTCCAGGAGTTCCCGGTACGTGTCCTGGGGGCTCGGGTCCAAGAGGGCACGCACAGCACGAACGGTGTCCTTCATGTCCCGCTTCGACGGCCGTCCCTACGACGAAAACGCCGAGCGGCTGGTGCTGCGGGCTGTCCGCGAGGCGTGACGCAGAACGGCAGGGGTGTGCGGCGGGGTCCGCACGCCCTTGGGCCAGGACGCGGGGGATCGTAGGATCAGCAGGTCATCGCCGCGACGGGAGACAGGAAGCCGGTGCGAGTCCGGCACGGTCCCGCCACTGTGACCGGGGAGTGCACCCTTCGACACGCCACTGCGCGCCGCGCGGGAAGGCCAGGGGGAGCGTCGATCCGGGAGTCAGGACACTGGCCTGTCGCGGGCCCGTTCCGAGGAGCGCGGACTCCCCAGGAGGCTTCACGTGTACGACGGCACGTCCCGTCCCCCGCTGTTCACCCCTGCCCGCCGACGCCGCGCCCTGCGGGCGGCGGCCGCGGCCGTACTGTCGGCGGCCCTGCTGACCGCCGGCTGCGGATCGTCTCAGGACACCGCCAAGGACGCGAAGGCCGCGGCCTCGTCGGCCGACGGCTTTCCGGTCACCGTCGACAACTGCGGCGTGAAGACGACGTACGACAAGGCGCCCGCCCGCGTCGTCACCATCCACCAGCACCCGGCGGAACTCATGCTCTCCCTGGGCCTGAAGGACCGCATGGTCGGCACTGCCTTCTCCGACTCCGCCGTCCTGCCCGAACTGAAGAAGGACTACGAGGCGATCCCGGAACTGGCGAAGAAGGAGCCGTCCTTCGAAACCGTCCTGGAGGCCGAACCGGATCTGGTCTACGGCGGCTACGGCAGCGCCTTCGCCGAGAATGAGGGCCGCTCCCGCTCGGCATTCGCCGACGCCGGCATCGACACCCACCTCAACCGCGAGTACTGCGGCAAGAAGCGGGTCACGATGGCCGACACCTACGACGAGATCCGCACCATTGGCAGGATCTTCAACGTCTCCGGCCGGGCGGACAAGCTGGTCTCCGACCTCCAGGCGCGGGTCGGCAAGGTCACCGACGCCGTCGAGGGCGAGCCCGAGGTACCCGTCTTCGTCTACGACAGTGGTGACAAGACCGCCTTCACCGCGGGCGGCAAGAGCCTGGGCACCGAACTGATCCGGCTGGCCGGCGGCGAGAACGTCTTCGCCGGCCTCGACGACGTCTTCGGTGACGTCTCCTGGGAACAGGTCGTCGAACGCAAACCAGAGGTCATCGCGGTCTACGACTACGCGGGCGCCGGAAGCGTCGAGCAGAAGAAGAAGTTCCTGCTCGCCCAGCCCGCTCTGCGGGACGTGCCCGCCATCAGGAACAAGCGGTTCGTCGTGCTGCCGTTGACCGCCACCCTGGTCGGCGTGCGGTCCGCGTACGCGGTGGAGGACCTGGCCCGCGGCATCCACCCCGAGAGCTTCCGGTGACGGCTCCGGTCACCGACGACGCCACCGGGCGGGCCGTGAAACCGGGGAAACAGGACGACAGGCGGGCCGGGCCGGCCGGTCTCACCGTCACGCTCGTCGTCCTGGCCACCCTGCTGATGGTCTCCGCCACGGCGGGCCTGGCGATCGGTTCGGTTCAGGTGCCGCCCGGCCAGGTGTGGGGCATCGTGACGCACGCGCTGGGCGCCGACTGGGCGGAACCGGACTGGTCGCGGGCGCGGGAGACCATCGTGCTGGACGTCCGCGCGCCCCGCGTCCTTCTCGGGGCGGTGGCCGGCGCCGGACTCGCGGTCGTGGGCACCGCCCTGCAGGCTCTGATCCGCAACCCGCTCGCCGAGCCCTACCTGCTCGGAGTCTCCTCCGGGGCATCCCTGGGCGCCGTTGCGGTGATCGTGTTCCAGGTCACCCTGTTCGGGCCGGTTTCGCTGTCGGTCGCCGCGTTCGCGGGGGCACTCGGGGCACTGCTGCTCGTCTACGTCACCGCCCGCACCGGCGGTCGGATCACGTCGACCCGGCTGGTCTTGTCGGGTGTGGCCGTCGCCGCAGTACTGACCGCCGTACTGGACCTGCTGCTGCTGACCACCGACCGGGGCAATGAAGCCCGCGCGGTCCTCGCCTGGACCCTCGGCGGCCTCGGCGGCGTCAACTGGGACACTCTCTGGCTGCCCAGCGCCGCCCTGCTCTTGGGCATCGCCGTCCTCTTGGTGCAGGCCCGCAACCTGAACCTGCTCCTCGCCGGCGAGGAGGCCGCCACCACTATGGGCCTTGATGTAGCCCGCTTCCGCGCCCGCATGTTCGTCCTGCTCTCCCTGGTCACCGGCATCCTCGTCGCGGCGTGCGGACCGATCGGATTCGTCGGCCTGATGCTGCCGCACATCGTCCGCCTCGTCGTCGGCGGCGACCACCGCCGCGTCCTTCCCACGGCCGCGCTCGGCGGCGCCGTCTTCCTCGTCTGGGCCGACATCGCCGCGCGCGTTGTCGCCGCACCCATGGAGATCCCCGTCGGCGTGCTCACGGCCCTGTGCGGTGGCCCGTTTTTCCTGTGGCTACTGCGCCGCGACGCACGGCGGACCACCGACCGAGGAGAGGCATGACCGCCACTGAACTCGTCATCGACGGCGTCACCCTCACCGCCGGCGCACACCGCCTCGTCCAAGACGTCTCCCTGACGGCACGCCCCGGGGAGGTCATCGGGCTAGTCGGGCCGAACGGCAGCGGCAAGTCCAGCCTGCTGCGCGCCGTCTACCGCGTCCTGCGCCCCGTGACCGGCCACGTCACCGTCGACGGCGCCGACGCCTGGTCGCTGCCCGTACGGCAACTCGCCCGGACCGTGGCGGCAGTGGTGCAGGAGTCGGGCGCCGACTTCGACCTCACGGTGCGCGAGGTCGTCGCGATGGGCCGCACCCCGCACAAACGGCTGCTCGACGGGGACACCCCCGAAGACGCCGAACTGATCGAGACGGCCCTGGAATCAGTACACGCCACCGACCTGGCCCACCGCCCCTTCGCCCGCCTCTCCGGCGGCGAACGCCAACGCGTCCTCATCGCCCGCGCGCTGGCCCAGCAGCCGTCCCTGCTCGTCCTGGACGAGCCGACCAACCACCTCGACATCCGGCATCAGCTGGACGTCCTGGGCATCCTGCGCCGCCTGCCGGCGACGGTCCTCGTGGCCCTGCACGACCTCAACCTCGCGGCCTACTACTGCGACCGACTGTACGTCCTGCGCGACGGCACGGTCACCGCCTCCGGCCCGCCGGCTGCCATTCTCACGCCCCAACTACTGAAGGAGGTCTACGGCGTGACGAGCGAGGTCACCGTCCATCCCCGTACGGGCGCCCCCCAGGTCACCTTCCTCCCCGGCGAGCCGCACCCGGCCGCACCGGCCACGGCGGATCAGTCCTTATCGTGACGGCTGCCACCTACCGCCTCACATAGGCGGACGGGTCGCGGTGGCAGTACGCAGGTGCCGTCGGGGTGAAACAGGACTGGTGGCGTGGGGTGCAGGTGCGCGCAACAGGGCTTCACGGACTGAGAGCGGCGGTGTCCCACACCAGGAGCAAGTCTGCGTTGTCCTGGGTCATCAGGTGTTTGCCGTCGCCATCGGCTCTGGTCGGCCGACGGTACCTGGGAGCGGCTGTTCCAGCACGTCCAGGCGGCCGCCGATGCCGACGGCGAGCTGCGGCAGCTGCGCTGCGGTGGCCTGAAGCGGAGGCAGACTCGGAGCGAGGCCAGAACTGATCGGTACAGCAGGATGCCGCTTCTGTGCTGCACCGATGCTCACCAGTACGTGGGTGGAGCAGGCTGTCGGCGACCGAGGCTTCGGGGGCCGGCCGGGCCATCTGCCGGTCGGTGTCCACGCCGCCGTCACAGAGCTGGGGTGCGCATAGCGGTGATCATGCCGGTTCTGCGCGTCAGCCGCCGGGGGCCGGCCGGACGAGGCCGCTCTGGTAGGCGATCACGACCAGTTGCGCTCGGTCGCGTGCGTGGAGTTTGGTCATCGCGCGGGAGATGTGGCTGCGCACGGTCAGAGGGCTGAGGACCAGTTGGTCGGCGATCTCGTGGTTCGACTTGCCCAGCGCGGCCAGCGCCATGACCTCGCGTTCGCGTTCGGTGAGCAGGCTGAGGCGTTCCGGCGTGGTGAGGGGCACGTGGTCGGCCGGGGTGGCCAGGAAGCGGGAGATCAGGGCACGGGTGGCCGTGGGGGAGAGCAGGGATTCGCCCGCGGCCACGGTGCGGATGCCTGCCAGCAGGACGTCGGGGCCGACGTCCTTGCCGAGGAATCCGCTCGCCCCGGATCGCAGGGCCATGGCGACGTTCTCGTCGTTCTCGAACGTGGTGAGGATCAGAACCCGGGTGCTCGACAGTTCGGTCCGGGCGCAGATGTCGGCCGTGGCGGCCAGCCCGTCGGTGTCGGGCATGCGGATGTCCATGAGGACGACGTCGGGACGGTGCTCGAGGGTGAGCTCTACGGCCTGCCGGCCGTCGGCCGCCTCCGCCACGACGGTCATGTCCGGATCGGAGTCGATGAGGATGCGGAACGTGGCCCGCAGCAGCGCTTGGTCGTCGGCGAGCAGAACTCGGATGGTCATGAGGTGCTTTCCTCGGAGCTGGGAAGGGGGAGCGAGCAGGCCACTTCGAAACCGCCATCGGAGCGCGGGCCGGCGTGGAAAGTCCCGCCTGCCGACAGGGCCCGTTCGCGCATGCCGAGCAGTCCGAAGCCACGGCTGCGGTCGGGGGGGCCGGGAGCGGTCCTGGGACGTGAGCCGGAGTCGTTGGTGATGGTGAGTGTCAGGTAGTGGCGGGTGTAGTTCAGCCGGACTCGTGCGGAGGGTGTGGCGGCGTGCTTGGTGATGTTGGTGAGTGCTTCCTGGACGATCCGGTAGGCCGTGAGGTCCAGGCCGGGCGGGAGTGGTCGTGGCCGGCCCTCGGTGGTGACGGAGACGTCCAGGCCCGCTGACGCGCAGGTCGCGAGGAGCTGCGGCAGCTGTTCCAGGCCCGGCGCGGGAGCCAACTCCTGGGAGTCCGTGTCCTGGCGCAGCAAGCCGACGGTGGCCTTGAGCTCGCGGAGGGCCGAGGCGGTCACTTCCGGCAGTTTCGCGATCATGGCGATGGCCTGGTCGGGATGGGTCCGGGCCAGATGGGCGGCGGTGCCGGCCTGGGCGTTGGCGAGCGCGAGATGGTGGGCGACCACGTCGTGCAGTTCTCGTGCGATGCGCATGCGCTCCTGGATCACCCGTCGACGCGCCTCCTCTTCCCGCTCCTGGGCGACGTGCTCGGCGCGGGCAATGGCGTACTCGCGGCGCACGCGCACGTAGCTGCCGAAAGAGGCGACCATCAGAACCCAGGCTGCCGGATTGACCAGGCCGATGATCCACTCGTGCGGAGAGTCGGTGGTGAGGAAGCCGGTGAGCGCGATCCCGGCCGCTGCCGCAAGGGCGCTGTACCAGGTGGTCCTGCGTTCGGGACGCAGGCTCACGGTGTACTGCGCAACCAGCATCGGGCCCATGAGCAGCGGCGTCAGGAGGTACCCCAGGAAGCCCTCGGTCATGATGCATGCCGTGGTCACCAGCAGTACGACAAAAGGGTGGCTGCGGCGGCGCAGCAGGACGGCGCAGGCGACGGCGGACAGCACGAGGCCGGGCCACAGGACGAGCGGTTCCACGGCGACCGTCCGCGTGAGGAAGACGCCGCCCACGGTGAAGGCGAGCAGCAGGCTCGTGGTGACCAGGTGGGCCATGTGAGGGCGGTTGGTGGCGCGGTGCTTCCATCGTTCGGTCATCGTCGTACTCCGAGGTGGGCCAGCCGGTTCAGGGTGGCAGACGCGCCGCGGCGCCGTTGCACGGCGCCGCGGCGCGTATTGAGGCGGCCTCGTGTCAGACAGTGCGGGCCGGCTCTCGCGTGTGAGCCTCAGCGCCCGTCGCAGCGGATGCCTGCGTCTGGGAGGTGAGTGCGGCGCCCTCGACGTCGACTCGGGGCAGCGCCTTGTCGAGCCACCGGGGCAGCCACCATGCCTTGTCCCCCAGCAGGGCGAGTACAGCGGGCACCAGGGCCATGCGGACGACGAAGGCGTCGAAGAGGACCGCGACAGCGAGACCGAACCCGATCGTCTTGATCATGGACTCTCCGGACCCGATGAAGCCGGAGAACACCGCCATCATGATCACGGCCGCGGCGACGACCACGCGGGCACTGTGCCGGAAGCCGCTCACAACGGCATGGGCGGGGCGCTCACCGTGGACGTACGCCTCGCGCATGCGGGCGACGAGGAAGACCTCGTAGTCCATGGCCAGGCCGAACACGATGCCTACCAGGAAGATCGGCATGAGGCTCATGATCGGGCCGGTCTGCTCCACTCCCAGCAGTTCGGCGCCCCAGCCCCATTGGAATACCGCAACGACCGTCCCAAGCGAGGCGAGGACCGACAGCAGGAAGCCGAGGGCCGCCTTGACGGGTACGAGGATCGAGCGGAAAACCACCATGAGGAGCAGCAAGGACAGCAGCACGATGACGGCCAGGTAGGGCACCAGGGCGTCCTGCAGGGCCTGTGCGATGTCGATGTTCATCGCGGTGCTGCCGGTGACCTCGAAGGTCGCACCGGTGTCCGCCTCCAGAGCGGGACGCTCCGCCCGGATGGTCTGGACGATGTCCTTCGTGGCCTCCTCGTTCGGGCCGGTGGCCGGCACGGCGGAGAAGAGTGCGGCGTCCCCGGCCTGGTTGAACTGCGGGGGCGTGACGGACACGACGCCTTTCGTGTCCTTGATCTGCTCGGCCACCGCGGTCGCTGCCGCATGCGGGTCAGCGGCTCCCTTGACGTCGGCGACGATGGTCAGGGGGCCGTTGAAGCCCGGACCGAAGCCGTCGGCCAGAGCGTCGTAGGCACGTCGCTCCGTCGTCGACGTGGGCTTCGCCTCCGCGCCGGGCATGCCCATCTCCAGCTGAGCGGCGGGCAGAGCCAGGGCTCCCAGACTGGCCACGCCCAGCAGAAGGACCGCCAGGGGCCGCCTCATCACAAAGCGCGCCCACCGGGTCCCGCCACTGCCGGCGGTCCCGGAGCGGCGCCCGGTGCCGCCGTCCCGCTTGCCGGGCTTACGGACCTTGCGGGACAGGACGGCGTTCGGCCACATCCCGAGCAGCGCGGGCACAAGGGTCAGGGCGACCAGGACGCCGACGGCGACCGCTCCGGCGGCGCACAGGCCCATCTTGGTCAGCATCGGCACGCCGACCACGGTCAGGCCGGCGAGCGCGATGATCACGGTCAGACCGGCGAAGACCACGGCGGAACCGGCCGTGCCGACCGCGAGGCCCGCCGCTTCCCGCGGGTCATGTCCGTTCGCGCGCTCCTCGCGGTATCGGGAGACCACGAAGAGGGCGTAGTCGATGCCGACCGCGAGCCCCAGCATCGAGGCGAGCGTGCCGGTGGTCATGGACAGCCCTAGGACGCTGCCGAGGGCGAGGATCGCGCACATGCTGACACCGACGCCGATGACGGCGGTGAGCAACGGCAGCCCGGCCGCGGCCAGGGAGCCGAAGGTGATCAGCAGGACGACGGCGGCGAGGGCGATGCCGATCGCCTCGGCCGACCCCCCTGCGGCCGGCTGCGAGGCGAGAGCGGTGCCGCCCACCTCCACCGTGAGCCCCGCTTCGCGGGCCTGGTCGATGGCCTTTTCAAGGCTCTTCTTGCTGGCGTCGGTCAGGTCATCGGCCTTGACCTTGTAGTCGACCGTGGCGTAGGCGGTCGAGGCGTCCTTGCTCACCGCGTGGGCTTCGAAAGGGCCGACGGCGCTGTCCACCTGTGCGCCCTCGGCGACGGTGGACACCAGCTCGTCGATGGCGGCCCGGTTCTCTTCGGCCGTCACCTTCTCCCCGCCGGGGGCGATGAACACGATGCGGGCATTGGCGCCGTTGGCGTCCGAGCCGGGGAAGCGCTCCCCGATCAGGTCGAACGCCTTCTGGGCCTCGATGCCGGGCATGAACGACGTGCCCTCGTCACCGGCGGCAGGGGCCTTGACGGCGCCGAGACCGACACCGCCGAGGACCACCACCCACAACAAGGTCACGAGCCAGCGCCGCCGGAAGGCGGTTCGGCCCAGTCGGTACAGGAAGGTAGCCACGAGAAGGTCTCTCCCAAAGTGGGTCTCAGGTAGATACCAAGGCTGTCCTTCCAGGTGCTGCCGGAGCATCGTGCCGGTGCCGTGACCTGGTCCTCGTGGCCATGCAGCAGGCAAGAGGCCGTCCTCGTGCGAGACGAGGACGCCGTTCTCCTACCTGAGGATGACCGCAGGGCGAAGAGACCCGGCCGCAACATCGGGGTCGCAGCAGGCATGGACGATCGGGCGGGGTGAGGACAACCCAGCTGCGGACCGCGCACTCGACCTGGCAGCTATTGGCAGACGGCCAACTGGTCCGAACGGCTCCCCAGGCACGGGCCAGCCAGCGGCGCGTGCCATCCGCACATAATCAAAAATTGGGTTCCATGACCTGCCGCCCGACCTGGAGCGCCACGCACCCTGCACGAGTGGCACATGCGCTTCCTGCGGCACATCGACACCAAGACCAGCATGCTGCTGCGGCGGCAGGCAGAGGGGAGGCACGGTCGCCGGGTCAGGCCGGTGCCGCCGGAGTGGATTGTCGAGCTGGGTATCGTGCCGGCCGCCCGCCGGTGCAGGTCCACGCCGGCCCCTGCCACATGGCGGGCAGGCGGCGCCAGTCGGTCGGCCGCGAGGAGGCCCGCCGTCTGCTGGCCACCGGGCTGCGGGCCCCACTGCGAACCCGACGTTCAGCTGCGCATCATCGACTTATCCGTCCCCGCACCACGCCCACGACAGGACGCCGCCACAACGCTGAGCCAGGGCCACCGCCCATGAGCCCTCCCCCGCCGTCGGTCGCCGAGCCGGACCCTCCGTCCTGACCTGCTCCCGGCGAGCGCGTAGGACCGTGCGCGACCTGACAGCGCAGGACGCACAGGTACGGGCCCGGCATCCGCCAGCTCGGTGGACAGCGCAACGCCGGTGCCGACTTCGTCGGGCGGGAGGCCGGTGGTGTCGAGCAGCCGGCCGTCCGGCGGGCCCGGTGACCAGTTTGGCCAGGACGTTTCTTTGGGTCATGTGAGTAGGCAGAACGAGGGCCGGATGGTCAGCTGAGTTCGGTGCGGCGGTGGTGCCCGTTGCTCAGTGACCGGGAGTAGGGGCGGTCATTGCCGGTCTGGTTCCTGGAGCGTGGGGGTGGGGTCGTGGTGGGGGTCAGGCCAGTTGGAAGGAGCGTTTGGCGAGGCCGACCATGTAGCCGTCGATGACGGTTCGGGCGGGCTGTTCGGGGTTCTTGGCAGTACCGAGGGTGATGAAGATGGGGAGGTAGTGCTCGGGGGTGGGGTGGGCGTAGGGCATGCCGGGTGCGCGGGTGTAGGAGGCGAGTTCGTCGACGTCGCCGCGGGCGAGAGCGTCGGCGGCCCAGTCGTCGAAGCCGGAGGACCAGGCGGGGACGGTGCCGTGGAGCATCATGTCGCGGGTGATGTGGGGCAGGCCGTGGACCATGAAGCCGGAGCCGATGACGAGGACGCCCTCATCGCGCAGGGGGGCCAGGCGGCGGCCGAGGGTCAGGAGGCGCTGGGGGTCGTGGGTGGGCATGGACATCTGTACGACGGGGATGTCGGCCAGCGGGTACATGGCCATCAGGGGGATCCAGGCGCCGTGGTCGAGGCCGCGGGTGGGGTGCTGGTGGAGGGGTTCGGTGTCGGGCATCATCGCGGCGAGGCGGGCGGCGAGGCCGGTGGCGTCGGGGGTGGCGTAGCGCATCTGGTAGTAGCGCCGGTGGAAGCCGCCGAAGTCGTAGTACAGCGGTGTGCCGGCCGCGGGGGCCGACAGCATCAACGGGGCGTCCTCCCAGTGCGCGGAGACGATCACGATGGCCTTGGGCTTGGGCAGGGACAGGGCCCAGTCGGAGAGTTCGCGCAGCCAGGGGCCGTCGTCGAAGAGGGGCGGGGCGCCGTGGCTGAGGTATATCGCGGGCAGGGGGCCGTCGGCCGGTGTCCAGGGGCGGTGTGCGGCGGCCCGGGTGAGGGCGCCGGGGAGGAAGGCGTCGTAGGCGCCGGCGGGGGTGGCGGGGTTCAGCAGGTCGGGCATGGTGGTCTCCGTGGCGGCTGCGGGCCGTCGAGCAGGCGGGGGTGGGTGTGGGATGGGGATCGGTGCGCCGCAGCCGCCCGGGGCAGGGGGTGGTGAGGGATGCGGGTCAGGAGTGGAGCATCGGGGGGCAGGTGCGGCCGGGGTCGATGGCGTCGGTAACGCGGCGGCTGATCTCCCGCAGTTGCCTGGCCTGCGCCTTGGTCAGGGGGTCGATGACCAGGCGGCGTACTTCGGCGACGTGGCCGGGGGCGGTGGCCACGACCTTGTCCCAGCCGGCGTCGGTGAGGACGGCGAGGGTGAAACGGCCGTCGGCGGGGTCGGGGGTGCGGGTGAGCCAGCCCTTTTTCTCCAGGCGCTTGGCGGTGTGGGAGAGCCGGGAGAGGGAGGCTTCGGCGAACTCCGCCAGGTCGCTCATCCGCAGGGTGCGCTCGGGGGACATGGAGAGCCCGGCGAGGACCTGGTACTCGAAGTGGGAGATGCCGGCGTCCCGCTGAAGCTGGGCGTCCAGGGCGGCGGGGAGGCTGACCAGCATGCCGACCATGGCAAGCCAGGTCTGCTGTTCCTCGTCATCCAACCAGTTCGGCTCGTCGGTGTTCATACCCCCACAATAATTTGACGCTTCAAGCGCGACGGCGACTGTCTCATGCATGGGTGTACCTCCCGCTCCGCGGCTGGACGGATCAAGGGCTGGGGCCTTCCCCGCCGACGGGGAGGGGGCAGCTCGCAGGTCAGCCGCGGGGGGTGTCGTTCAGGGGAAGGGCGCGCAGGTAGGCGGCGACCGCGATGGCGGCGACCGCCACATGCATGAGCATCAGGGCGATGATTCCGGCGGCGTCGGCGTGCGGCTTGTAGTCGCTGAAGAACATCATCAGGTCAGGGACCAGGGACACGACGACCACGGCGGGAACGAGCCGAGTCAGCAGAGCCCGCGGATCGGCCGAGCGGCGTCGGACGACCGCCCAGCCGGCCGCGCCGATGAGGACGCCCAGGACGGTGAAGGAGATGTAGGCGCCGGGCTGCAGGGGCTGGAAGTCGTCGGAGGCCCCCGCCGCCAGGGCGATCAGGGCGATCACCGCGTTGGCGACGCCCGCGGCCACGATGCTTCCCAGCAGCCATCCGGCGACCGCGCCCCGTCCGGGCGCCTGCGTTATGGACGTGGCCGAGGGTGCGGAAGAGGGTGAGGTGGACATGAGGATCTCCTTGAAAGGGGACGCGTGACGGAGGAAGGCGGCGACGCGGGACCGGCGCCCGTGAAGAACGGCGTGTGCGGCTGGTTCAGTCGGCGAGTGCAGCGGTGAGGGTCGCGCGCAGCGCGGTGGTGGGCCGTCCGATGAGGCGGGAGAGGTCACCGGTGGTGCCGGCCAGGCGGCCTTCTGCGGTGCCCGCGTCGATCGCGACGAGCATCTCCACCACCGGCTCGGGCAGACCGGCCTCGGTCAGGGCCCGGAAGTGCGCCTCGGCGGGCAGGTCCTGGTAGGTGACCTGGGTACCGGTGACCGCGGTGATGTCTGCGGCGACGTCGTCCATGGTGAAGGCGGTGTCGCCGGAGAGCTCGTAGACGGTGTTGTCGTGGCCGTCGCCGGTGAGGACCACGGCGGCGGCTGCGGCGTAGTCGGCGCGCGAGGCCGAGGAGATGCGGCCGTCGCGGGCGCTGCCGATGATGACGCCGTTGGCCGCGCCCTGCTGGGCGGCGGGGATGTAGTTCTCGTTGTACCAGCCGTTGCGCAGCAGGCTGTAAGTCAGGCCACTGGCCTTGATCGCTTCCTCGGTGGCCTGGTGCTCGGGGGCGACGGGCAGGGTAGAGGTGTCGGCGTGAAGGACGCTGGTGTACGCCAGAAGGCCGGCGCCCGCGTCCTTGGCGGCGTCGATGACGGCCTGGTGCTGCGGGATGCGGCGGCCGACCTCGCTGCCGGAGATCAGCAGGATCTTCTCGGCGCCCTCGAAGGCGGCCTTGAGGGTGTCGGGGCGGTCGTAGTCGGCCTCGCGGACCTGGACGCCTTGTTCGGCGAGGTCGGCGGCCTTGTCCGGGGTGCGGACGGCCGCAACGATCTGGTCGGCGGGGAGGCGGGTCAGCAGGTCCTGGACGACCAGGCGGCCGAGCTGGCCGGTGGCTCCGGTGACGATGATCACGAGAAGGGCTTTCCGTCGGTTCTGTCAGGGATGCAGGCCACCGCCCTTCCGGGCGGGGTGGGCGGAGCTGGGCAGCGGGGCAGGATGGTGGTCCGGGTCAGTCGCCGACGTTGACGATGATCTTGCCGCGAGCGTGGCCGGCGGCGAGGGTCGCCAGCCCTTCGGCGGCCCGCTCCAGGGGGAGGACGGCGGCGATGTCGGCCTTGACGGTGCCCTCGGCGGCCAGGGCGGCCAGCGGCTCGATGACCTCGCGGACCGGGGTGGCCATGATGTTGCTGCCGGTCAGCCCGGCCGCGGCGAGGGCCTGCTCGTCGGCGGCGTTCAGGGTGCTGGCGACCTTGCCGCCTTTGCGCAGGGCACTCAGGGGCAGCCCTTCGGCACTGCGGGAGACCAGGTCGATCAGGCCGTCGACGCCGTCCGGGTAGGCGGCGGTGACCTGGTCGGCGACCGGCGCGGCGGCGGTGTGGTCGACGACCGTCGCGGCACCCAGACCGGTGAGCCGATCGGCGTCGGCGGGCGTCCCGGTCGCCACGACGCCGACGCCACGGGCGGCGAGCAGCTGCACGGCGTAGGAGCCGACGCCGCCGGTGGCGCCGACCACCAGGACGACCTGCCCCGGCTGGACGTCGAGGGCTTCGACGGAGGCGTAGGCGGCGGTGCCGGCCAGCGGCAGGGCCGCGGCCGTGGCGAAGTCCAGTCCGGCCGGCTTGGCCGCCACCGAGGCGGCCGGGAGCAGTGCGTACTCGGCGAGGGTGCCGGCCTGGATCGGCGGGGCGAGCAGGACGTGTCCGAAGACCTCGTCACCGGGGGCCACATGGTCGACGCCCGCGCCGACCGCATCGACCACACCGGAGGCGTCCCGCCCGAGCACCAGCGGGTAGGCGTGGGGCATCATCTCGGCCATCATTCCCGAGGCCAGGGCGTTGTCGACGGCGTTCAGGGCCGCGTTCCTCACCCGGATCAGGACATGGCCGTCGGTGACCTCCGGGACGGGCAGGTCGGACACGGCGGGCTGGGCACCGGGCTCGGAAACGTTCAGTGCACGCATGGCGATCTCCGAAAGATTTTGGGTTCGATTTCGACTGGTTTGCGGCGAGATTAGAAGGCGTAAGATCCGAAGCGGCCCCACGCCACGACAGCGGCCAGGATCAGCAGGACGGCGTTCACGCCGATCATCTGCTGCTCCTTGCGGCGGGCGTGGACGACCGCAGCGCCGAGCATGAGGACCGCCAGCCCCGTGGCCGCCAGCGGCACCAGGACCGGCGCGACGTCCAGGGCCGCGGGCAGGGCCAGGCCGAGCGCGCCGAGCAGCTCCAGCGCGCCGATGGCCTTCACCGCACCAGCGGAGAAGTCGCCGGTCCAGCCCATCCCGGACGCGGCCAGCTTCTCCTTCGGCTGGGCGACCTTCATCAGACCGGCGAGGGCGAACGCGACGGCCAAGAGGCCCGCGATGATCCAGAGGGTGACGTTCATGGTGTCGGACCTTTCCCAATGACTTGAAGCTTCAAGTAAAGGTAGGCCGATTAACTTGAACCGTCAAGTGAAGTGGGGCGGTGCGTACGACGAGCACCGGCAGACCGGCTCCAGCGCAGCGGCTGGGCGCGGCCGACAGCCGCACGGCGGCTGCCGGCGTCGTGAGCGCTGCGCCCGTCGACCACCGAGGCGGCCACGGTGCGCGAGTGGCCGACGTGGGCGTCGGTCGGGATGGAGGGCGTGGTCTTCAAGCGGCTGGACGATCCCTACCGCCCCTCGGTGCGACTGGCAGAAGTACAAGACGCGCAAGACGACGGAGGCGGCGGTCGGCGCGGTATCGGGTTCTTTGACCTCGCCCCGGACACCGCTGGGCCGGTTCGGCCCGGAAGGGGCCTTCAGTACGTCGGCCGCACCACCACCCTCGCCAAGACGGCCGGTACGGCAGTGGCGGGGATGCCCCACCGGGCCCGGCGCGGGCATCCATGGACGGGCTGGTCGTTCTCCGCCGGGCGGGCCAGCAGGAAGACGCTGGTGGAGCCAGAACTGATGGTGAAAGTCGGCGTCGACGTCGCCCGCGACACCTCCGGCCGCTGGCGGCACGCTGCCCGCTGGCACCGGGCGCGCCCCGACCTCTCCCCTGCCGACTCCCCTGCTGGTCGCCAGCGAGGTGACAGCGGCACGGGCGCGGGCGCCGAGTTGGACCGGGTTCGCACCGCGGCTTCCGGACGGGTGATTTTCCCTTCGCGTACGCGTGCGCAGCTCCAGCCATACGGGTCCAACTCACCCCTTTTACGTATGATTGACAGCTTTTCATGTTCCTTGCCATGTTCTGTTCGCCGCTTCGGGCGAACGAGCGAGAGGTGATCTCATGCGACGAACCGAGTACGACGCGAGCCAGGCCGCCAAGCGTCTGAAGGTGCCCGCAGCCGCCTTCCGGTGGGCCCGCCACACCGGCCTCATCCCCGCCCCCGACGTGTCGTCGTCCCGGTGGTCCCGGGCCGCTGTGGAGGCGCTGGACGCCGACGCCTTCCGGGCCGCGATGCCCTCCCCGCCGATCAGCGGCGGCGCGGCGGCCGACCGGATCGCCGACGCGCTCGGCACCCCGAACGTGATCGGCGAGAAGGCGAACGTGACCGCGTTCGCCGGTTCGTCGACCGCGGCCTGCTGGTCGACCTCAGCGCGAACCCGGACGGAACGCTGCACCACCCCGACCAGGTCGACCAGGTCTGCCGCCGCGAGGACCTGGCGGACCTCGCCGCCGCCGACACCCCGCTCGGACCCGAGCAGGCCGCCGCCCGCCTCCGGGTCCGCCGCGCCGACTTCGACCACATGGTCCGGCTCGGATGGGTCCGCTCCCCCCAGTCGATCGAGGTCCGCTTCGGCACCAGCCGGGCCGGAGCCGTCGACGTCGCGCTCTACACCACGGCGTCCATCGACGCGGTGGTCGACGCCCACCCCGAGGTCGACTGGGAGCAACTGCGCACCGTGGAGAAAGGCCGGCGCTCTCCGCTCGCGGCGCTGCGCCCGGCACCCGCGCCCACACCCGCCTGAGGTGGCGGGCGCCCGTACAGCAATACGTCGGCGCTCCCCCGCCCGCCGCGTTCCAGCCGTCCAGGAAGGCGGCCAGGGCCCGGCGTTGCTCTTCCTCGCGGGCGATCTGCCGGGCGAGGACGTCGCGGTCGATGTACGGGGCGACGGCGGTGAGAACCAGGCGCTGAAGTTCGGCCGGCTCCAGCGCCTCCACCTCCCACTGCACCGGGCGACGGCGGGCGAAGGCCGGCCACTTCGGAATCGCCGCGCTTGCCCTCGGTCGCGGGCAGCTCATAGGGGTGTCGTCGTCCGGGTTGGGCTTGCCTGCCGGGGCTGACCCGCGGGTCGCGGAGCAGGTCAGCCCTCGAGGCCGCGTACGGCCTGACCCGTCACCGCGTTCCCAGCTCGGGGCCGCGCTGGTCACCGTGACCTTGGAGGCATCCGAGGCGCAGGCCCTGGCCGTACTGCTCAGCCGAGGTGACACACTCCCCCGGCAGGCGCAGCAGGCCGATGACGGCTGGGGTGCGGGCCCGGCGGAGACCGCGGCCGCCGTGCTCTCCGACGCACTTCATGCGTACGGAGCGGGCGCTTACGCACGAGTCCTGGCCTCGGGGCAGGTGAGCGCTGGCCTCACCCCACAGACCGCCCAGGCGGTGGTCACGGCCCTCAACGCCCGGACGGGCACCGCATCACGCGGCAAGCGGCGCGGGCTCGGGCCTGGTTTCAAGGGGGTCACCGTCCGATAGCGGGCGGTGCGGCGTTGTTCCATCCGTCGTGCGCCGGCGCTCGGCCTGGGCTCGGGAGCGGGCGCAGCGGCGGGAGGGTGCTCTGGCTGCTCGCTCCGTCGTGGAGGCGCGGCGGTGAACCGCTCCGGGATCGGTGGAGGCTCTATGCGTTGACGCCAGCCGCCGGTTGGGGCTGGTGTTGAGCGTAGTGGTCGGTTTCGTGCTCGTGGGGCGGGACGTCTCCGATCGCGGAGTGGAGGCGCTGGTTGTTGAACCAGTCGACCCATTCCGCGGTGTCGAGTTCGACGTCGGCAAGGCCGTGCCAGGGCTTCCGCGGTTTGATCAACTCCGTTTTGTAGAGGCCGATCTGGGACTCCATGAGTGCGTTGTCCAGGGCGTCGCCGACGGTGCCGATCGAAGCGTCGATGCCGGTGCTCGTTGCGATCTTCAGCCCGTGGCTGGTCAGAACACGGCAGATCGACTCGACTCCGAACACCTGGCGGTGTGCGTCGATGAACGCTACGAGCGTTTCGAGGGCCGGTCGAGCTCGGCGATGCTCCTATGTCAAGCCGCGGCGGGAAGCCGCATGTCGGCCGGTGACGCGGCGGGCTGAGCGTCGGACTCATCGGC
>NZ_JBVJFP010000030.1:0-27474 GCF_055587785.1 Streptomyces sp. NPDC046379 | reverse complement strand
TGGCCTGGCTCGCCGGCTGCCGACGTCTCCACCGCCGCTACGAACGCAAAGCCAGCCACTTCCTGGCCTTTACCAGCATCGCCTGCACCCTCATCCGCTACCGACGACTGACCAATTGAGATGACTTGTTACTGGCCATCTGCTGTCTCCAGCCTCATCACATCGACCTGCCGCCAGAAAAGAACGGCCGCCGAAGCAAATCCGAAGACCCGACCTCAGTGACGCCCATCACACTCCCGTCAGGAGAATCCCGGGGGAGGACCAGACGTTCCCGTCGGCAGACTGGACGAAGCCGCGCCCCAACGCCGCCTTGGTCCAGACCGACATGGGCACGGAAGGTGGAGATGGCCTGGCGGGATACGTCGACGCCATAGACCTCGGCCAGGTGGGCCCGGGCCTCGCCGGTGGTCAGGCCCTTCGCGGCCGACGAGATGACCATCTCGTCGACGCCGGTCAGGCGCTTCTGCCGCTTCTTGACGATCTTCAGCTCGAAGGAGCCGTCCCGATCGCGGGGAACGGTGATTTTCACCGGCCCCGACGTCGGTCAGGACCGTCTCGGAGCGTTTGCCGTTGCGGACGTTGCCGCCGTTCTTGCCCGCCGGGTCGGCTTGTCATAGCCGAGGTGGTCGGTGATCTCGCCTTCGAGGGCGGACTCCAGCAGCCGCTTGGTCAGCCGCTGGAGCAGCCCACCCTCACCGGTCAGCTGTAGGCCCTCGGCCTGGGCCCGGCTCACCAGCTCGTCGATCAGCTCGTCGATCAGCTGGTCGTCCACAGCCTTCGCCGACGCAGCCGCTGCCAACTCGCCGGCCTCGTACTCGCCCAGGTTCTCACTGGTCATCGATGCATCCTCCATGATCGGGAAGCACACCGAACGATTTACAGACCCGACACCGGGACGACGCTGCCCGCCGTTTTGGCCTCCCACCCGGCAGTCATCGCACGTATCACTCGTGTGGAGGCCGAGAGAGCTGAGATGTGCAGCGAGGGCCGTGAGGGAAGCCACCGGGCCGGTTGAGCCCAGATCGGCATCTGCCTGGTCAGGGCCATCGCGGCACCGACGACTTTCCAGCATTGTTCTCTCCGATCAGGCACCCGAATCGAGAGAACGGCGCGTCTACCGGCTGAGGCCGCAGAAGTTGTCGGCCTTCGAGGGCCGCCTGACCCCGAGCAACAACTGACCACTCAACAACCAAGATCAGCCGTTAAAATTGACACACCCCAGAACCCACGGAACCCCCGGTATTTATTTCTTTCCGATCGGGGGAGCCGCTAGAAGTGGCTCCCCCGATCGCTTCGTTGGGCTGCTTGAGTTGAGGTGTCGGCTCGGACGGCTGAGCCGGAATGTGCACACCCAAGAGGCTGTAGGTGTAGGTGTTGATCTGGATGCTGAGCTTGCCGGTAAGCGGGAAGCAGCGCCGGCTAGTTGGGTCAGGTGGTTCAGTGTTGAGGGGGAAGGCCGCTATCACCAAGTCCCTTGAAGCGCCATATTATGAGAGCCAAGACTGCGGCAACAATGCCGATCCCGATCCATGCTTCACTAATTCCTTGCGCCATAATCAGGTAGAGCAAAAGCAGGACGCATGGTATGGAGGCAATGGTTGTCCATCGCAGATTTCGACGAGTCCTGCTGGCGTCGGTGAAGCTGCCGTTCCCCATGCTTTTCCTTCCGGATTAGGCGGGAGGGGCCTTAGCCCCTCCAGCATTGCGACAACTACTTAATCTCCCTTGATGGCGCCGGAAACAATCTCGCCGGCGTAGAATCCCACACCCGCGCATACAGCGGGTGCCACAGCCGCTCCCACTGCTGTCCCTGCGGTCAGGGCGCCGCAGCCCTGTTCCGACAGCCCAGCCAGCCACGCTGGCCCACGCAGCACGGGTGTCGCCTTGAAGCGCGGCAATACCGGTGTTGACCAGATCACTGCTTTTGCCTAGACCCTCGAGAACTCCGCCAATGCTGAGTGTGCCGTTGGGGTCGATGCGGTTGACGGGGTCGCCTTCGGCGTAGGGGTAGGGGTTTTTCTCCTGGCCGGAGGGGTCGGGCTGGGTGAAGCGGCCGATGTTGGCGTCGTAGTAGCGGTGCTGGAGGTGGTAGAGGCCGGTGGGGTCCTGGTAATTGCCTGCGAAGCGGTAGGGCTGGGCGACCGGTTCGGAGGACTGGGCCAGCAGGCGCACGCCGCGGGGGCTGTAGGTGTAGGTGTTGACCTTGTTGCCGTCCGCGTCCGCCAGGGCGACCACGCTGCCGATGGCGTCGGTGAGGTAGTAGTACGTCTTGCCCCCGGTCGTCATGGAGTTCAGCGTGCCCCCGGGCTCGCGGGTAAATCGGAGCGGGTTTGAGGAACAGCCGGTGCCCGGCCTCGTGGAGGCTGTGGCGGGCATCGCCGGCGGAGTAGGCGGTGTCGCCGAAGACGTCCATCCGCCAAGGAGGAGAAGTCCGGGGCGGTCACGGACTCCTGGCAGTACTGCTACGACCTTGCTGGGCGTCGTTGTAGGTGTAGGTGGTGCCGCGCGGGCACCCCTGGTCGGTGCCCTGCGAGGTGAGGTTGCCAGCGAGCTGACCGCCAAGTCCAACACAGTAGGAGAAGCGGCCCGCGCCGTCGTAGGAGTAGGTGCGTTTGGCGTTGCGGACGTGGTCCGTGCTGGTGCGGATCTTGCTGCCGTCGGTGGCGGCGTCGGTGCCGTAGCCGTAGGTGTAGGCGAGGTCCACCAGGGTGCCCTGCGGGGAGGTCGCCTTGATGGACGGGAGCGTTCCCGCCGACCCCTGCCTGAGGGCGGCGGCGACGAGGTGGTCGGCGTGGTCAGGGTTGCCGGGGGGAGTTGTCGGATCGTGATCGTGGTCGGGCCTTCATGGTTGGCGTCATGGTCGGGGCCGGCTGATGCCGTGATCCGTGAACGCGGCACCCGCACGAGGGGTGGTGCCGCACGGAGCGGATACGGGAGCGGCCGGGATGAGGGACGTGGAGGCGGCGGGCGCCGACCGGATGGTGGTGGCGGTGCTCGTGCGGTACGGGATGGCGACGACGGAGCAGCTGCACCTGCTCCTGACGCCCGGAGAGCGGATCGGGCACACCCGGCGGCGGCTCGCACAGTTGCGGGCCGAAGGGGTGGTGGACCAGATCGCGGTGAGGAGGGCCGGTCGGGTGCGGGTGTGGTTCCCCACCCGCTGCGGCAGCCGGCTCAGCCGGAGGTGGCGCGGGAGGAACGACGGCCGCACTGCCCGCCCCTGCCGAGGCTGCTGTTCGTCCTGGACGGCACCGCAGCGGCCGGGGTGACGAGCGGATCAGCGCGCTGAGTTCGACGGCCGCCGAACCGGACACGGCCCGCTTCCTGCGGGACGTTCCCGTGCTCGCCGCGACGCTGACCGACATCCTGCGGGCCGGGCCGGGCGCGCCGGTCCGGCGGTCCCTGCACGACCCCGAGCGGCGCGTGCCCTGGACCGCCGGTGCCGCCGGTCAGGGCTCGGGCCACGGCCTGGAGGAGGCCGGCGCGGGCTGGCCTGCGCACTTCGCGCAGCTGGTGCGGCGCGAGCCGCCGGCGTGCGGGCATGAGCAGCGGCGGGCCGGGTAACAGGACCGGCGGCTGACAAGCAGCGGATCTGCGGGTGCCGGCGGGGAAACTGGCGGGGCGGTGGCGCACACGAAGACCTTTGGGCCTCGAACCCCGACCACGGCCCGCACCAGACCCCAACTACGGACCCCGACCACGGGCCACGGCTACCCCAACCATGCAGGTCAGCCCACTGCGCAACACCAGCCCGGTGTGCACCGCGGTCCGCCGGTTCCCCGCCGAAGGTGGACAGTTCGGTGGAGCAGGTCGGTGACGGCGTCGTGGTCCGGGACGCTGGACAGGAACACCGCGGTGGCCTCCGCGACGTCGCTGCCGCGCTCGACGAGCAGCACGCGAAACAGCGTGAAAGACCTGGTGGCATCGGCACCTGGCCTGACCATGCAGGTCAGCGCCACAATGCGGATCGGGACGGATGTGCACTGGCAGCCGGGCGTCCGCGGCGTCCGGCGGGGCCGATGCCCGGGGTCGGCTGGGAAGTGAGCAGGCCGCTCCACTGATCCACGCACCCAGCTGACCCGCCACGCGCGCCGGGCGGCGGACGTCCTGACCACACTGCACGGACCGGTCATCGCCGGACCCCCGCTGCGGCTCCAACGTCGGGGACAGCGTCTCAGGGGCGGGGCTCCAGCACCTCCAGGGCGCCTGTCTGGGTGTCGTAGCTGCGCAGGGTGGTGAGCTGTGCCGACAGCGGCGGCGCCGGCAGCAGTTCGGGGATCCGCCGGTCAGCGAAGGCACCGGCCCGCCGGGCCCGGCCGAGCGTGATGTGCGGGCTCCAGCGCCCAGGTTCATGGAAAGGGTTGAGGGCCCCGGGCCGGCTGTCCGAGGCCACCGCCTCCCACACCCGGCGGTGCAGACCGGCCAGCGCGGAGTCGAGGTCCAGCGCCCAGGCCAACACCGACTCGAGCAACGGCCACCCTTCCCCTGTGCCGGATCTGCACGCCCGCACTTCCAGTGCCCGGCTGATCCACCGCCGACGGCGGTGGCCTGGTCACACCAATGCGGCCGGCAGGTCCTGCGCCCGTGGGCTTCAGCCCGGCCCCTACCGTGGCGGGAGGCACCAGGCATGGCCGCGGCGGCCGGGTTGCCCGCGGCGTTTCAGAGACACGCATGCGGTACCGCTGGTACCGTGGATACCATGTCGGATCCCAAAGCGATGAGCTTGCGCTTCCCCGACCCTGCGCAGCGGGCCGCTATCGCGGCCGCCGCCAAGCAGGCGGGGGTCAGCATGCAGGAGTACATCCTCTCCGCCGCCTATGACCGCGCGACCGCCGTGGAGCGCAGGTTCCTGGACGGTTTTGAGGCGTCCATGGCCCGCAGCGGCGCGGCTTTCGCTGCGGAGCCCAGCAGTCTGGATCCCGGTGCCGAACAGCGGGCGGCCGAGCAGGAAGCGCAGCGGGATCTCGGACAGCACCAGGAGCGAGGCCACGCCGCGTGACCCAGCCGGAACCGCTCCACCCGCTCGACGTCGCGTTCCTGCTGCATGCCGCCGAGCTGCTCGACGGTGATCCTCAGGTCGACGACCTCGGGCCGCTGTACGCCGCTGTCGCCCGGGTCAACGCCCGCGCGATGGAGCGCGACATTTACGGATCCCTGTATCTCAAGGCTGGGGCGCTGCTGCAGACCCTGGCGAAGTTGCCGTGCCTGGAGCACTCCAACGAAGCCTTCGCATGGCACGCGACCGAGGCTTACCTGATCCTCAACGCGCGCGAACTCGACTACCCGCCCAAGGCGGCGGTCGCGCTCGTACGGGACGCGGCCTCTGGATCGCTCGGCGTCGCCCGGACCGCCCGCCAGCTGCGCGACTGGACCGTCGCCTGATCCCGACGCGCCCCGGCGCCTCCCCGACTCGCTTATCAGCAGGTCGGGCAGGGTGCGGCGGTGTCCTTGCGTTGGCGTTGCGGATGACGGTGACGCCGTCGTGGCGAGCGGCGGCCAGGAGTGCGTTCTCGGTCACCGTGTCGCCGCGCTCGGTCAGCACGATCGGGCGGGAGTGCCGACACCACATGGCCACAACGTCACACGGGTCGGCCGGCGAGCGGCCTGCGATCGCGTCATTGGTCGTCAGCGGGTGATCGAGCAGTGCGGGTTCGATCCCTTCGAAGGGCTGCATCCGCCCTCGTGGGCACCGGGAGGCAAGGTCGGGGCATCGAGGAAGCCCTCGCCCGACTCTGAGCGGATCCCCGCCGTCGACGCCCGTCACTCGATGCCCCCTCGCTGGGCGGCCGGTGCGCAAGCGGGGAGGATGGGCACGTGGACTACGTCGATGCGCTGGTGGCACTGAGCCGTGTGACGGCCGAGCAGTGGGGCCTGGTCACCGCCGAGCAGGCTGAGCAGGTCGGCGTGGACACGGTCTGTCTCGGCGGTCTGGTCCAGGCGGGCGTGCTCGTGGTGGCGGGAGCGCGCGTGTTCCAGCTCGCCGGAGCGCCTCTGCCTCCTCATCTGGACATCAAGGTGGCCTGGCTCCAGCTGGAACCGGGCAGGCCCGCCTGGCAGCGGCTGACCGGCAACTCCGGCGTCATCTCTCACAGTTCGGCCTGCCGTCTGCACGGGCTGGGCGATCTGCCCGTCGGCATGGTGGAGATGCTCGCCGCCGACAGCGGCACGGTCGAGACAGGGGTGCGCGTGCACCATGAACCCAGGCCGGACCCCGCGCACATCACCGTCATGGACGGCCTGCCAGTGACCACAGTGGGACGGACCATCACGGATCTGCTGCACACCGGTCTGGACGGTGGCCATGTCGGGGGCGTGGTGGCCGACGCCGCACGCCTTGGCCTCGTCGACCTGCGGTCTCTGGCGCAGCAGGTTGCCGTGTTCGCCCCGGCGTATGGTCTGCCCGCGTCCGCGTCAGGCCATGACCTGATCAGTCGTCTGCTGGCCGACGCCGGCGAGCCGCCGCCCGAGCCGGTGGCGGACTGAGGCTCCGGGCAAGGGCGGCGCCCTCTCTCATCGCTGCGCCTGCACGGCGCTCCCGTCCGACGCGCTCGCTCATCGTGTGCGGACGTAGGCTGACCGCCTGTGTCCGCGCGCTACAGGAGCACGATGGCCCGAGATGCCTACACGACCCCCACCGCGTTCTACGGCGCGCTCAAGCACAAGGCGCAGCTCCTGGCCCGCAGTGAGGGCCTGCCCGTGGCAGACGTGCTCAGCTCCTACTTCTTCAGCCGTCTGATCGCCCGGGTGTTCCACGCTCAGCCCGATGCCTGGATCGTCAAGGGCGGTCACGCCCTGCTCATGCGGTACGCCGCCGCGGCCCGTCTCAGCCAGGACATCGACATCCAGCGCAGCACCGGGGACGGTATCGGGGAAGCGGTCGCCGACCTGCTCGAGGCTGCCACGCACGACCTGAACGACTACATGAGATTCACGCCCACGCGGACGTCGATGCACGAGAACGGGGCCGCCGGCGCGAAGCAGGTCTTCCGCGTGCACCTGGGCACACACGAAGTCGGCGTGGTGAAGGTGGACGTGGTCACCGGGCACGCCCCCAGCGCGCCCCCCGACGTGCGCCGCGTCACGCCCTTGATCGACCTGGCCTGGCCGGCCGACTGGCCCGAGGCAAGGCTCTACCCGATCGTCAACCACCTGGCGGACAAGGTCTGCGCCATGTACGAACGACACAAGGGCTCCCCCTCCAGCCGCTACCGGGACCTGGCGGACATCCTCCTCATCAGCCAGCGCGAAAACCTCGACGGCCGCTGCGCACAACTCGCCCTGCATACCGAGGCCCGCCGGCGGCGGCTCACCGCTACCCCTGGAGTTGAGCTCACTCTCCCCCCGGCATTCCAGCCCTCTGGGCCGGCCTGGCCCGACCGCTACCCGGCAGCCGCCCGCCAGGTGCCCGGGCTGCACGGCTGCAGTACCTGGACGCAGGCGGCCACCGCGGCCGAGGCCTTCCTCACCCCGCTACTGGCCCCAGGCACACCCGGCGACTGGAATGCGGCCGATGCCGCCTGGCAAGCCCGGCCCGAGCAGGATGGCCGCCCACTGCCGGAGCGTTACGCGAAGCAGGCCCACGCGATCGCTGAAGAAGCGCGCGCACGGGCCGCGGAAGCGCCTGCTCCCCCGCGACCTCCCGGACCGGCAGCTCAGCCCGTGCACCCCGAGGTCCCTCCCCCTGCCGCCGGGCCCGGTCTGACGCCCGACCGGTAGGACGGCCGAATGGAGGACGCGGCCTTCCGCACTCCCGCAGGGCGGGATTTGCCCCGATCCCCGTGCTCCGGTATCCCGGCTCGGGTGGCCTGCTCGGCGCGGCGGCCCCGCTGACCGCCCGGGCGTCGGGCGCTTTACCGGTTGCGTGGTATCTGCTGCGGGGGATGCTGCTGGTGGACCTGGTGATCGGCGGGCGCCGACTGCCCGGAAGCAGGGTCCCGCCTGTCGGTGGCCCGCTGGGCGATGCCCTGGTGGAGTCTGTCCGCCCAGGCCCGGATCTCCGCCTCGCGCCCCGCATACGGCGAGGCGTTTTCGCCGCGGCTCGGCATCTGCCCGGGGAGCAGGTCGCCGATCTCGCTGTACCGGGCCCGGTACTGAGGGCTGGCGTCTGCTGGGTACTTCGGGGCGATGGCGGCATCCAGGGGCGGGTCGAAGGCGGCGGTGTGCGTGAGCCACGGCCGCTGGGGGGACCGCCAGGCCATCCCCGCCAGCTCCACCTCGATCCCGGGTGAGTCGAGGAAGCGCACCCACGTCGCCTTTACCTCGTGCGGCGGCATCTGCTGGTCTGTCAGCGGCAGGACACGGAAGGTCAGGTGCGTGACCGGCTGCCGGGTCTGGGTGCCGAAGACCTGCTCGTGGGCGAGGTCCTCGAACGCGCCGCGCTCGGTGGCGTTCCATGCGGAGTGGTGCGGCAGGTTGCCGTGCCCGAGGTGGTCGAGTACGAGCCCGGCCCGCTCGGCGGCGTCACGGCTGCTGTCGTGCACGACGCGGTGCAGCCCGGGCGGCAGGAACAGTCTTATCCCGCCGTACAGTTCATCGGCTTGCAGGTTCGGCCCTTGGGGCTCGGGCTCGTGGAAGAGGTGGGCGTACTGCCGGGCTTCCGCCTCCATCGGTTCGCCGTACCGGTAGACGGCTTCGCGGTGTCCGTCCACGCCGTCGTAGCGGTTGCGGTACGCATTGCGGGCTTTCTGGGAGGCCACGACAAGCGGATCGAAGTAATGGGCCCACTCCGCCGGCGGGCGGTTGTGGACGTTGCGTTCCGGCGCGGGCTCGTTGTAGCGGTCCCACCACCGTGTCCCCGCGGGCCCCCTGCCGCCGTGGTTGATCCACGCGGTGGGGTAGGCCGCGTACAGCGCGTCCATCATCACCGAGGCCAGGCCCCGCCGTTGGTGCTCGGGCGAGACTTCCAGTCCCGCGACCTCGACGGCCTGGCCGTCGGGGTGGACGTAGACGTCGAGGTGTCCGGCGTAGGCGCCGCCCACCTGGGCCATGATGCGACGTCCCGACCAGGCTCCGCCGCCGTCGACCTTCCAGTCCGCCAGCCACAGAGACACACCTGCCTCGTCCAGCTGTGCCTCTGCCCCCGCCACGGCCGTTCACTGCCTCGGTGCAGGCAGGCCCCACGCCGAGACCACGCGGCTGCTGGCCTCCCTGACGTGCGGCAGGGCCTGCAGCGCCTTGGTCACGGCGTGTTCCACTTCCTGGGCCGCCGCCTCTTCGGGCAGGCCGTTGAAGGCTCCGCCGTCGGCCACGAGCGTGCTCTGCACCGTGACCGACACGCCTCCCTCGGCCGGAACGGGCCGGGGGTCGGGGTGGGTGACCAGGTCCACCACGCGCTCGATGTCGCCGTCGGTGGCGGGAGTCGACGGAAAGTCGGAGATGACCTCGGCGCTGCCGCTGAGGAGTGCCACCAGTGCGTCGACGGCCGCGGGCGGCCCGGTCAGCCGTACCTGGGTGAAGGCCGGACCCGACGGCGTTTCTGCGCTCACCACTTGCTCCTCGAGAAGACGGGCGGCCCGTGCCGCTGGGACGGGAGCCCTCGGCGGGCCGCCTGGGACGAACAGTGTTGCAGTAGCAGCCCGGCCGAGATCAACGAGCATGCTCGCCGCAGACGGCGCGCGTGGTTGGGCGGGGCTGCGGCGGTCAGGGGACGGGACACGACCGCTGACCGTGTTCCGGGGCGCGGAACGCCGGCGGTCCGGCGCGGCCCGCGCAAGATACGTGCACCCGATCATCCCTTTTCATATAGTTTGCCTGCCCGGCTCTGACAGGACAGCGGGGCTCGGCGGTCCCGTGCCCCGTTCGCACGTCGCACGGGACCGCCTGTATGGCCCCGGCACAGTGTTCCCTTTTTGGGTTCGGGGCGGGCTAAGCGGTGAGCCGCTCCAGAAGCCAGGTGGTGAAGGCCCGGACGGTTCCGGAGATAGCACCGCTGAGCGCTGCACTGGCCAAGGCCAGGCGCTCGCGGCGTGTCAGGGGCGTGCGGGACATAGGACCTCCACTGTCGTGGTCAGCAAGTGGGCAGCCGGCCGGCTCGCTGCCCACCTTGGGCCCTGTTGGAAGATCGACTACCAGTTGCGACAAGACGCCAACCCGGTCCGATCTCGGCCGTGTTCAGCCTGCGCCGGACGCATGGGTGGGGGATGATGCTGCGATGAGTCGCGACACGGGGGGCGGCCCGCAAGGAGTTACGCGGCCGCGAGTGCTGGAGCGGGCCCGGGTCGGATGGCCCCGGCCTCTGCGGGAGCTGAAGGATCTACTGTACGAGGTGTACCTGGAGGCAGGGGCACCGAGCTTGGATGAGATCGCAAGTGGCGTCGTCGACGACAGCCTGCCGGGATCACCGAGCCGGGACACCATCCGCCGCATCATCAGCGGCCCGTCCCTGCCACCCAGCCAGGCCGACGCAGCTTCTGTCGGCTCGGTGTTGGCCCGCCTGGCCCGCTGGGATGTGCAGGATGTGACTGGGCGGGTGCGCGACCTGTGGGTCAAGGCCCGGATGGCCACGGGCGTGGGGCGGCCGATCAGCGAATTCGACGACCGGCTTGTCCTTGAGGACCTTGGAGTCCATCCGGCTATCGACCCCGGTGCCGCCAGTCACCGGCTCGGCGCACTGCCTGCGTATGTGGAGCGAGAGTTCGATACGCAGTTGAGCGCGGTGGTGGAGGCGGCAGCAACCGGGCACAGCGGCATCGCGGTTCTGGTCGGTGATTCCTCCACGGGCAAGACCCGGGCGTTATGGGAAGCCGTAGGCAAGCTCCCCGACGGATGGCGGTTGTGGCATCCGATCTACCCGACCCGCCCGGATGCCGTGGTGTCCGAGCTGGCCGATGTCGCCCCGCGCACCGTGGTGTGGCTGAACGAGGCCCAGGATTACCTGAGTCCCGACCCTCTGGGCGAGCAGGTCGCAGCCGGGCTGCGGATCTTGCTGCGCGATGCGACCCGGGGCCCGATCCTGGTGCTTGCTACCTTGTGGCCGAAGCACTGGCACAGGCTGACCGCACGCACCGATCCCGATCGACACCCCCAGGCACGCGATCTGCTGGTCGGTCACAGGATTGACGTGCCGGATGCTTTCGCCCCCGCCGACCTTACCGCACTCGCTGGCACCCGTGGCGATGATCCCCGCCTCGCCGAAGCCGCCAAACAGGCTCAGGACCACCAGATCACCCAATATCTGGCTGGCGTACCCGTCCTGATGGCCCGCTACCGCACAGCCCAGGGAATAACCCGGGCTCTCATCCACGCCGCCATGGACGCCCGGCGTCTCGGCGCTGGCCCTCATATCCCCCTGGCCTGGCTGACCGACGCCGCACCCGGCTACCTCACCGATAGCGAATGGGACAAATGGAACACCACCGGTGACGACTGGCTGGCCCAAACCCTCGACTACGTCACCCAGGACTGCAACGGCATCCTCGGTATCCTCACAGCCGTCAAGACGACTACCCTCCGCAACCAGCGCAATCAGCGCAATCAGCGCCCAGCTTCCGCTGCCGGCCGCGCTGCCGGGCCGCCCGCCCGCGAGGCGCAGGGACCGCGCTACCAGCTGGCCGACTACCTCGACCAGTACGGCCGTCGCCACCGCGCCGACCAAATCCCCCCGATCGACTTCTGGACCGCGGCCGCCACCCACGCCCACCCCGCCGAACTGTTCGCACTCGGCAAAGCCGCTTGGGACCGGGGCCTGTACCGGGATGCCGCCCAACTCCACAAACACGCCACCACCCACGGCAACCCCCGCGCCGCGGACGCCCTCATCAACCACTTCCACGTCCTGCACCCCACTGACCCCCGCCCCACCCAGTGGGCCGCCACTCACACCGTCCTTGACGACCCGCGCGCGGTGGGCTTGCTGCTCTACAGACTGCGGGAGGTCGGGGCGGGTGAGCAGGTTGCCGCCCTGCTGGCCCGCGACCCCGCCGCGCACATCACCCTCGACGACCCGCGCGCGGTGAGCTTCCTGCTCTACAGACTGCGGAAGGTCGGGGCGGGTGAGCAAACTGCCGCCCTGGCCACGCGAGCAGCCGCGCACATCACCCTCGACGACCCGCACGCGGTGAGCATCCTGCTGCACAGCCTCCGGGAGGTCGGGGCGGACGAGCAGGCTGCCGCCCTGCTGGCCCGCGACCCCGCCGCGCACATCACCCTCGACGACCCGCGCGCGGTGAGCTTCCTGCTCTACAGTCTGCGGGAGGTCGGGGCGGACGAGCAGGCTGCCGCCCTGGCCACGCGAGCAACCGCGCACGTCACCCTCGACGACCCGCGCGCGGTGGGCTTCCTGTTGGACAGCCTGCGGGAGGTGGGGGCGGGTGAGCAGGCTGCCGCCCTGGCCACGCGAGCAACCGCGCACGTCACCCTCGACGACCCGCGTGCGTTGACGCACCTGCTGCACAGCCTGCGGAAGGTCGGGGCGGACGAGCAGGCTGCCGCCCTGGCCACGCGAGCAACCGCGCACGTCACCCTCGACGACCCGCACGCGGTGAGCATCCTGCTGCACAGCCTGCGGGAGGTGGGGGCGGGTGAGCAGGTTGCCGCCCTGCTGGCCCGCGACCCCGCCGCGCACATCACCCTCGACGATCCGCACGCGGTGGCGCACCTGCTGCACAGCCTGCGGAAGGCCGGGGCGGACGAGCAGGCTGCCGCCCTGGCCACGCGAGCAACCGCGCACATCACCCTCGACGACCCGCGCGCGGTGGTAAGCCTGTTGGACGGCCTGCGGGAGGTCGGGGCGGGTGAGCAGGTTGCCGCCCTGCTGGCCCGCGACCCCGCCGCGCACATCACCCTCGACGCCCCCCACGCGGTGAGCTTCCTGCTCTACAGTCTGCGGAAGGCCGGGGCGGACGAGCAGGCTGCCGCCCTGGCCACGCGAGCAGCCGCGCACATCACCCTCGACGACCCGCGCGGGGTGGTAAGCCTGTTGGACGGCCTGCGGGAGGTCGGGGCAGACGAGCAGGCTGCCGCCCTGCTGGCCCGCGACCCCGCCGCGCACATCACCCTCGACGACCCGCACGCGGTGGCGCACCTGCTGCACAGCCTGCGGGAGGTCGGGGCGGGTGAGCAAACTGCCGCCCTCGCAGCACGGGCTGCCGCAGCGGGACACTTTGCTCAGTTCATCAAAGGCAGCGATCACCGGAACTGGTTCCGGTTCGGGCAGGAGCCCGATGGGAGTGCCGCTCCTTCGTGGGCATGGGACGACCTAGAGTGACCCAACCAGGGCGACATACCAGACCGTCTGATCCCTGACATCACCACCTTGCCTGAACACCCCTCGAATAGCTGTGAGGCATGTTGGTGCGTTGATGTATACCTCACATGCCTCATGTCTGGCAGACACCGAGATAAACACCTCCGCGACTGGCTGACGAGACCTGCGCGCGACTGGCAGGTGACATGGCTGGGCACCCGACACCTGGCCGGTGCTCGTGGAGACCGGGACGTGAGTGCGGTCTCCACCACGCCCGCAAGGGTGGAGATCGCGCGGGAGAGCCACTGCCGCTCCCTTGCGGTGAGTAACATCCGGCACATCCGGCAGCAACACCCAGGTACAAGGAGCGTGCTGTCGTGGCCGACGTGCCCGAGAAGACCCCCATCCAGAACAAGTACGCACAACACTACGCCGATGACCTTGAGGCCAACCGCAAGGAGCAGGGCGAGATCACCGCCCAGATCACCGGTCTGCAGGAGCGCCTCGAGCAACTCGGCGTGGAGGAGGCCTGGTTGACCCAGGCGCTGGGGAGTCTGCCCGGGGCGGCCGCACCGCGCGTTCCCGAGGCTCAACCCGCCGCCGCAGCGGCCGAGGAAGCCGAGGCCCCCTCGGCGGCCCAGGCCGAACAGCCTGAGCCCGCCGCCCCCGCCGGGGCCGTCACCGGATTGCCCCAGACCGTTCCGCAGCCGCGCCAGGACCAGCCGGCGAAGGCGGCAACGACCAGGAAGCCCGCCAAGAAGGCTGCTGCGGCCAAGAAGACGACGGCGAAGAAGACCGCCGCGAAGAAGGCTGCGGCTGAGCCATCTCCGGCACCCAAGGCCCCCACCAGAAGGCGCCGGCGGAGAAGACCGCGGCCGAGGAGAAGTCGGGGCCGCCGCTGCGCGAGCTCATCCTGGCCCTGCTCCTCAAGACGCCCGGGGAGCCGCTGCTGGCCCGTGAGGTCGCCGACAAGCTCGCGAAGGAGCATCCCAGCCGGTCGACGTCCATCCAGACGGTGCGCAACGTCCTGAACAGGCTCGCCGATAAGGACGTCATCGAGAAGGCGAATCGGCAGGGAGCTCCGATGTACACCGCGTACGCCGACACGGGTGAGCTGCCCGCTGCGGACGAGCCCGCAGGGGGCGAGGGCGAGCAGGCTCCCAAGACGGCGGCCGAAAAGGTTCCGGCGGAGGTCTAGCGACCGCTGCGTCCCACCCGGGAACCCGGGAAGCCGCGACGGCCCGGTGCCCGGGCACCGGGCCGTGGGCCAAGGCCGCAGCGCACCTGATGGGGCCGGACTTGGGCCGCTCGCTCAGCCGGAGCCTGACCCACGAGCCCTTGCCGGCGGCCTTCGTGCCGTAGTCCCGCTGAGAGGCAGCCGATCGACCGGTACGCGGTGGACGGCCCGGCACTGAAGTCGACCCCGTTCCTCATGACGATCCAGGTGGGGCAAGTTTGCGGCGGCGGCGCGGGCGGACGCGGCCGTCGGGCGGCGGCGAGGGCGGACGAGCCCGCCGCGCCGACGGTGAGCGTGGCGGTCGCGGCGGCGGGAACGGTGCGGCGGAGCACGGACGAAGCAGGCACAGCAGTCTCCCTCGCTCTGGGCGGTCGTGCCAGGCAGCCTGCAGGCGCGCAAAGGCCCGTGCCCGGGGTGCCGTCGTGGTGCGCCAGGCCCCGCTACGGCGGTCGCGGATGCCGTTGCGGCGGGAGGCGGGAGCGGTGCTCCATGTCAGTCCGCCTCACACTGCAGCCGGGGCGGACGCGGGCACGCTGCGGGCCGAGAGCAGCAGCGCGCACAGGGCGGCGGCCATCAGCGGGACGGCGAAGTGGCCGCCGAGCGGGCCGGCCAGGGCGGTGCCGCCGGCCAGGCCGAGGCGGATCGCGCTGGACATCCAGCCGGCCGACTCGGTCGTCGTGCCCGGCGGGGCGAGCAGGGTGATGATCAGGCTGGCCACGGTCAGCAGGGGGACGAACAAGGCGCCCGGCAGCATCGCCAGAGCGAGGACCGCAGGGGCCGGGAGCGGGGCGAGCAGGGGAAGCCATCCGGCGGTGAACGCCGCCCCGAGCAGCATCAGATGACGCGGCTTCGGGGCGGTTGCGGGCTGGAAGCGGGCGAACAGGACACCGCCGAGCAGCCCCGCCGCGGAGAACACCGCGGGCAGCGCGCCCGCCAGCCACGACGCGTCCTGTCGGTCGGCCACGGCGATGGCGGCGACGTCGAGGGCGCCGACCGTGGCGCCGAGGAAGACCAGGGAGATCAGCAGGGGCCGCATGGCGGGCGGGCGCAGCACGCCGAGCCGGTCCCGGTGGCGTTGCGCGGCGCGCCAGGTGCGGGCGGGGCGGGTGGTGGCGAAGGCGACGGAGCCGGCCACTGTGACGGCGGCCGCCAGGGCGAGGGCCGCAGCCGGAGAAAGCCAGGTGGCCGTTGCGATGGCCAGGGCGGGACCGGTGACGTAGACGATCTGCTGGGTGGAGGAGTCCAGGGTGTAGGCGGTGCGGACGAGCGCGGCGTCGGGGAGTGGGGTACAGCGATCTGAGCCCGCCCTCCAGCGGCGGGCATCCGGCTCCGGCCAGGGCGACGCACGCGGCGGTGAGGACCAGGTGGGAGGTGCCCGCCAGGGCCAGGGTGCCCAGCGCGGTGGCGACCAGGGCGGCTCCCAGGTAACAGGGCAGGAGCAGGCCGCGCAGGTCGGCCAGCCGCCCCAGCAGCGGCAGCCCGAGCGCCGGTGCGATGCCGTAGAGCGCGGCCAGCACACTGGCCGTCGCCAGGGAATGACCGTCCGCCTGCGCCGCCAGGATCAGGGCGACGGGCACCATGCCCAGCGGCAGACGCCCGGTCACCGAGGCGATCAGCAGGCGGCGGCAGTACCGGTGACGCAGCACCCCGCGGAAGGTCGGCGGGGTGCGCGGTGCCGTCGCGGGGCCAGCCAGGACGTGACGTGCGGGCGCCTGTGGTGCGAGGTCTGCAGCCGGGGCGGTGCAGGGGGTGTCGCGGACCTGCGCGTGGGCCATCGCCTGCCTGCCTCTGCAAGGGGGGAAGTCGGGGGGTCTCGCGGGGGGCCCGCACGGCGGGCTTGTCAGGGGCGCGCGCCGTGCGGGCGGTGGCAGCGGCACGGGGGTGGGCCGCTGGTGACCAAGCCCAACAGGGCGCGGAGCCCTGCTCAACGCCGCTTCCCCGGCAGCGGTCGGCACCGGGCGTCACGTCCCAGCATCTGGTGCGGCATTCCCTCTCGCCGGTCCGCCTCACGGGCCTCAGCCGGGGCGGTGAAGGCGGCAGGCAGCCGTACCGGCCCTCCGCCCCAGGCACGGTCGGGCGGCCACAGCAGCCCGAAGGCGGTGCTCGTCCACGCTGCCTCGCAAGGGGCGGCCGTCGGGCCCGCAACGGCTGGCGGCGCCACCCCCTGGTGGGGTGCCGCCGCGGTGTTCGTGAATCGGTTCTCACTGCCTGGTCGCCGCTGGCAGGCCGCCCGTCTGCTGGAGCCTGGCCGCCCTCACGTGCCTGCGCTCAGGTCTTGGACACGGCGGACCCCGTCTTCAAAACCCAAGAGCACTTGGAACAGCCTAGATACCCATCACGTACCACTGCCTGAGCGATGCGCCACGCAGGTACAAGTGCCGGCCTCGTCCGATAGGGCGTGCGTACCGCTTGAGCGGTGCACCGTTGGGCAGGGTGAGGCAGGCTTCCTCTATCAGTAGAACCTCATGCTCTGTCATGCGGCAACGATGCAGGCGGTCTGGTTGCCGGTTGCCGCCGAGCATGACGATCTGCTTTTCGTGCACAGCCATGCCCGCAGGAGCGACCACGGGAGTCCTCCGTAGCCGGATCTGACCGTCGGTCCGGGCCTCGAGCAGCGGGAAAGTCGGGTAGTAGCTGGCCCACGCGACACCGTCGTCAACATTGAAGGCATAGACCGTATCGATGTACTCGATGCCCTCCGGAGGCGTGTACCCCCACTGCTGGTTGCCGCCGCTGTCCCAGCGCACCAGGCCGGCGGCGCTGATCGGGTCGATGTACACGCCTTCGTCGAAGTAGGCACTCCATACATGGTGCCGCCGGTCCGCCATCAGGTACTCGACCGCACGCCCCATGGCGAAGCTTCGGCGGCGTCGGCCGTCAGGCCCGTAGATCTGAGCATTGTGCTCCCTCGCGTCACCGGAGCCTTCCAGGACCAACCGGCCATTGGGCAACGCATCCAACCGGGTCACCCGCAAGCTCACACCACGCAGGAGCTGTTCCCGGACCGTGCCGCCGCTATGGATGACGAGGAGCGCGTCGTAGGGCCGGCTGCGTGGCTGGGGGTAGGCCCTGCCAAACGAACTTGGTTGGAGTTCCGCATCGGGGCAGATCAACCAGAGAGCCCGGCCCCAGGCGTCCACTGTGGTCGCCAGGACCTTCTGGTGGTCGTACTGCCGAGGCAACAGTGCGTGGGAACGCAGCGCCACCTTCCTCAAAAGACCACCTCACGGGCGAATGAACACGACTCGACCATGATCGCATCCCCAGCAAACCCACCACCGACCAGCCGTGCCAATGCCACGGAGATCAAAACTCCAGCTGACAGATGATCTACGCAGCAGCCCGCCGACCATGACCAGCGCGAGCACCCCGCGAGCCGGTCCCACCAGCCCTTTTACCTGCGACTTCAAGATGGCGACAGTTCAGTGCGGGTTCGCCGGTGGTCCGATCGGCTTCGACGTCGACGAAGGGCAGGTGCGCGTGGCCGACCGGATGGTCGCCAACCCGCCCCACAGCTGCGGTCCCTTCGACGCCAGCAGTCCGGCCCGGCGGGAAGCAGGGGCATGGCAGGTGCGCGGGCCGGCCGCCGGGCGTGGAAGGGTGGCCGGCCAGTGCACCCGCCTGGTGCCGCACGGGGGAACACGCCGTCGAAGAGCTACTTCGGGATGGGCGGCGTGGGTGCGGGGTTGGTGCCGTAGGGGTTGGCGCACTCGTAGGCCATGTAGCCGCGGATCTTCTTGCCGTCGCTCCTCCGCGTGACCGTTCCGCGGGTGTACCACCGCTTCTCGGCCTTCTTGTAGACCCACTGGTCGTAGGCGACCTTGTCCTTGCGGTAGCCGATGCCGACCACCGTGGCCGTCTTGGACGGCGCCTTGCGGATCTTGACCGCGCTGCAGGAGATCTTCGTGCGGCCGGTGTCGGCGGCCTGTGCCGTCGAGGCGGTGGCGATGCCGCCGACCGCGACGGTGAGGCCCATGGTGCAGGCCAGGAAAGCGTGCCTGACGCGCTGGTTAGCAATCACGCGAGTGCTCCTTGGGTGTGGAGGGGGAAACCGGGCCGAGCGGCACGGTCGAGGTCCGGACGGTTCCGATCCTCGGCAAGGAACGGCGGTGCCGGCGGGCCCGGTTGCCTCGCTCCCGCGTGGCGCGTCCGCGACTTGCCCGGCTCTCCCCGCAGGCGGGACCGCCAGGCCACAGCCCGCGCGGCGCAAGCTCGCGGTCCGCCGAGCGGGGCGTGGAACATGGTTGTGCGCCGCACTTCTCCCGCCCGGCGGCGTTCTCACCGCCCAGGCGGCCCAAGAGACCTGCGGGCGCGCGTAGATGGGGTGGCACCTGCTGCCTACCCCATCCGTATGGAGCCGATGACGTGAGCCCCCGCCCCACCCCGAACCCGCCCGATACAAGCCCGTCCATCAAGGACCTGCCATCCGATCCGGCGGCCGACACCGGCACCTCAAACCAGCTGGCCCGCACCCTGCACCTCGAGGCACGCCGGGTCCTGGGCGTCCCCGGCAGCCTGATCTCACCCTTGCGGAAGCACCCCGGTCACCGGTTCATTGCGGGGTGGGCGGAACCGACGGTCAGGGCCTGGGTGTGGGCCTCGTCGTGGGCGGTGGGCCTCACCGGGGCGGCGGGGCGGGCCATGGCCTGCTGCAGGCGGGTGCGAATGTACTCGCCATCGAGCGCCGTGGCGGGAGCGGAGGCCTGCTCCAGTGCGTCTCGCACCGTGTTCAGCAGGTCGGCTTCGGCGCCGGTGGTGGTACGCCGGTGGGCGGGAACCGGCTGCTGGAGCAGGTAGCTGATCTGTCCGTTGAGTACCTGGCGAGCGCGGTCGATGCTGCCGAAGGCCTCGATGACGCGGCGCTCAGTACGCACAGTTGCGACCTCGGCGAGTCCGTCGGGCAGGTTGCCGGGCACCGGGACGGGATGGGCGAGGCGCCCGAGCGCGTCGTGCAGGAGATGCAACTGGCCCTCACGCGCAGCCAGGTAGGAGGTCGCGGCGTGCACCAGCTCCGGGCCGGCACCGTCGTCAGCCGGGGACACCCCACGCTGCGCTTCCAGGGCGGCGACGGCGTCCCGCGCGGTGGCCGAGATCCGGCGCCAGGCGGCGGCCGGGCCGCTGATCTCCAGGGTCCGGGCCGGGATCGGGAAGGCGTCCAGAAGTTGCTGTGCCTCCTCCTCCCGTCCCGAGTATGCGGCGGCAGTGTAGGCCCGCACCGTCTCGCGGGCCTGGACCAGATGCGCGGTGCGCGCCTCGTCCAGCACGGGCGCACCGATTCCCGGCAGGTTCGCGTCGGCACGCCGGTCACGCAGATGGTCGGTGATGTCCGGCTCGAGGACAGCCCGCAACTGCTGCGCGTGCGCGTCTCGAAGAGAAAGCTGGTCGAGCAGCCAGTCGGCGCTCTCCTTGAGCTCCGGCATGTCCCGGGCCAAGGCATCAAGCGCGCGCCAGTCCTCGGCCAATTCACCACGGGGCCGGTGAGTATCCTCCAGCCGGTCCAGGAGTTCGGCCACCCGCCGCCCGGTGCTGACGACGAGCTCCTCGGTGGCCTCGTCGATATGGCCGGCCTCGCGACCTCACCCCCGCTCGCCAGGCTTTGAGACAGCACCGGCGGAGGCGGGACGGGGGTGAACGCCCGCATGTGACGGGCCCAGGCGGCAGACGCGGTGACCCAGCCCAGCTCCAGCTCCAACTCCTTCGGTGTCTCCGCGCTGCGCCGATGCAGCCAGCTGCTGAGCAGGCGGGAGAACTGTGTCCGGCCAGCGGGCAGATCCGGCCACACGCTCGCAGCCAGCTCACCGGGGGTGTATTCGCGCAGCAGGCCGGGGTCAAGGTCGTCCGCGCCGACGATGGCCACCTGGTGCCGCCCATCGTCGAGGTGCAGCCAGCGGCGCAGGGCCTCCCCCCGGCCGCGACAGACCTCTTCCACGGCCACACTTGCGGGCGTGATCCCGGCGCGAGTGACGCCCGTCAGCCCTACGCCGGGGGCCCGTTCCGCCGGCCAGTCGACCGGATCGGTCCCCGCAACCACGCGGATCAGCGCGTATGCATCCGGACCCGCCTCGGTCAGCCAGCTACTCAGATCATCGGCCAGAGGGGCGGTCTGCTCGCTCATCGCGGGTATTTCCTCCTCGGCGGTAGGACGCCCCGGCCGACGGACGGCGGCTGACCACAGCGTGCCCGCGCCAGCTCAGCACGCTCGCTAAGCCGCCGAACCGGCTCCGTCACACGGGAGAGGGCAAGCAACCATCCCCAGGGGCATCCCGTGAGACGGGACGAGCCCGTGGAAAGGGGCCCGCGCCAAGCAGCCTGGCAGAGGGAGGCGGGAGGCGGCGGCCGCCCGCCCCGGACAGCCCGGGGGGTACCGCCGGGGCGGGCCGTTTCCTGCCCAGCGTCTGACCGTTCGGACAGACGTGACCACCTCTTGTCCCACCCCGTACACGATGCGTCCGCGGCCGAGTCCTTGATGGCGGCCCTGCGAGAGCCTACCGAGCGAGATCCTCAGCGGGCGTACCGGTTGATCGGAGAGGCCACCGCCTGCTTTCCGTGACTGTGGGTCACCAATCAAATGTCGAACAGGGCTTCCCCTTGTGGCGGGATCGCAGGGTCAAGTACGCCGCGGAGGCGGGTGATGTCCTGGCGCCACTTCGACCAGTTCGCAGCTTCGGCCCACAGCTCGGCGAGTTCAGACCGGCTAAAACCACTTGGTCCAAGGCGTCGACGGCGAGCATCCGAAGGTCTGCAGGCAACTCCGGTAGCGGCTCTGATGGGCCATAGTTCGAACACGCCGGATCGCCGTCAGGATGCTGGGCGACGACCAGGGCCGCCGCGGCCACTGCACGTTCGCCGTCGTAGACACCCAGGAATTCCGCCGGCCCGGCGGCACGCCTGAGCACGCCCCGGATCATGGCTTCGCGTTCTTCCAGTGCTGCCTCGTCCAGGTCACCGGCGAAGTCGGCGGCGGTGTCGTTGTCGAAGGGGCCGATGTCCCAGGTGCCCATGTCTCTCCCGGTCGTCTGGGGATCGTCGCACTGGACACTGACAGTGCGCTCAGGAGACAAGCAGCACCCGCTTGCGCAGGAGGTTGAAGCCGCATCATGACCTGTGTTGACCGACACTTCCAACACGGCCTATTAGGTGATCGGCAGGACGGACACGGCCGGGTCGGCGGGAAAGGCGCCGGGGCGGTTCGCTGCGGCGGCAAGGTAGGACGCGGCGAGCTCCGGCCGGGCCAGGGCGGCGAGCACGGCGGGGACGCCGGCGGTCCAGGCAGCAGGGGCGGCCGCCGACCATGCGAGGACGACGCTGTGGTTCGCGCGGTGATCCCCGTGAGGAGAGCGTGATGCCGTAGGGATGCGGTACGGGGTTCGCCGGTATGTGGCCGTCCTTCCTTCGGTCGCACGCGGGCCCCGGCCGACAGAGATCGGTCGGGGCCCGCGCCGCATGTCTCCTCCGGCGCGGCCTCGCGGGTTCCGGGATGGGCCAGGGGGATGGTGAGGGGGTGGCCAGGCGGATGAACACCCCGTCGTCGGCCTCCCGGATGGCCTGTGTGCTGTAGCAGTCGCGGCCGGACAGGCCGGGCCCGAGCTTGTGAAAGTGGCAGTTAGCTCAGGTGTGGTGTCAGGCATGTTCTCCGAACTACGCGTCGGCCCGGCTGCCACCGACCCGGTCGGGCGGGGCAGCCTCGGGTCTCTGCTGTACCGGCGGGCGCTGGGCGTGGCCGTCGCCACGGCGCTGGCGGTACGCGACGCGCCGTCGACCGGCCCCGCACCCACGTACGCGCAGGTGCAGGCCTTCGGCGACGGGGCCAGCGTCACGTGCCGGTGAGCTTGTCGAGGTCGGGGGCGTAGACGGTCATCCAGTGCGGGTTCAGCCGGTAGTAGACGACCTCGCGGTTCCAGTCGAAGGCGTGGTCGTCGTAGAAGTCCTTCAAGTAGGCGAGGAGTTCCTGCCAGTCGGCCGTGGTCTCGGCGTCCTCAGGATTCAGCTCCTCCACCGTGCCGTGGGTGAACACGCCGAGGTCCTCGCCGCGCATGTGCGCGACGCTGGCGGCCGGACGGGCCGCGAGATGACGGGCCTTGGCGGCGTTGCGCGCCGTGCCGAAGTGCCACCGGCCGTGAAGGAAGTGCCCGTCGGCACCGCTGATCCGCGGTTCGCCCTTTGCGGTCACCGTGGAGAGGGCGAGCGTGCACATGCCGGTGAGGACCCCGGTGAGCTGCGCCGCCGTGATGGTGCGACCCTCGACGATCGAGCGGAGGTGTGCGGTCGAGCCGGAGAGGGAGGAGTCGAGGAGGGACTGGAGCTTGTCGAGTTCTTCTGGGGTTTCGCGCATACGTCCATCGTCGGCCGTAAACCCGACACCCTCTGTCGTCCTTGATGAAGCAGCGGTGAGGTTGCTCCGCGCCCCGAGAGTTAGTTCGGTCAATACACGTGAGGCAAGTGGCCTGCAGGCGGCATGCCTGACGGGTATCCGGGGGGTGTTCTGGCACGTACGGCATGTTCGTGATGTACGCGCCGACCTCATTGGTTCGGACGTTGTCGACTGAAGCACCCTTTGCGAGGCGCGACGACCTGGAACGAGAGTCCTCCAGGAGTGGTTCGGTACTTGGGGTCGTCGGTCTGCGGCCGGTGGGCTGGTTCAGACGGAGGTCAGGTGAAGAGGGCGGCGAGGGCGCCCGCCACCGCAGCGGTGAGGGTGATGACCGCGGCGAAGGCGGTGGCGGCTCGGGTGAGAGCGGCCGGGTAGGTGGCGCCGTCCAAGCGCGCGAGTTTGGCCGCGCCGGCGGCGGTCAGCAGGGCGATGACGATCACGAGTGCGGTGGTGAGGAGGGCGACGGCGACGGTCACGGCAGGCTCCGGGTCCACGAGATGGGGTGTCGTGGTCGAAAGTCGCGGAAACCCTGTTCGCCGGGGTTCGCCGGAGGAAGATGAACACCGGCGAACACGGCTTGGCGGGGGCGAGCGGGTGCAGTACGAGCAAAACGGCAACGGCGACAATCCGGCACTCATGGAGCTGCGCGGGAAGCTGAGCGACGGGCTGGCCCGCAACCGGATCAACAAGACGCAACTCGCCCAACGGTCGGGGCTGGGGCGTACGACCGTGTCGGAGGCCTTCCAGGCCGGCGGGCCGGTGCCCTCGGCGCACACGGTGGAGGCTCTGGCCCGCGCGTTGAAGCTGCCGGTCGGGGAGTTGCTGGCCTTGCGGCGGGACGCGGACGCAGGCGGGGGAGAACAGCGGCCGGCGCCGGGCCGTTTGATCGAGCAGTGGGAGCCGCATGCTCTGGAAGTCCATCCAGCCGGGCCCAGGAGCATCGCTCCCGGCAGTGATGCGCCGGGGGCGCGGGTGCTGCCGGGGTACGTCGAGCGCGGGCATGACTTGGCGCTGGCGGAGGCGGTGCGGGACGCTGCGGCCGGCCGCAGCCGGATGGTAGTCCTGGTGGGCGGTTCGTCGACCGGCAAGACACGGGCGTGCTGGGAGGCTGTGCAGCCGCTCGCCGGCATGGGGTGGAGGCTGTGGCATCCCTTCGACCCCACCCGCGCCGAGGCCGCTCTCGATGACCTGCACCGCGTCGCTCCTCGAACCGTGGTGTGGCTGAACGAAGCCCAGCACTACCTCGGCGACCGGAAAGCCGGTGAGCGCATCGCCGCCGCACTCCATGGCCTGCTCACCACCCCGGAGCGAAGTCCGGTGCTGGTACTCGGCACCCTCTGGCCCGAATACGCCGCCCGCTACACCGCCCTGCCCTCCCCAGGAGGGGAAGACCCGCACAGCCGGGTGCGCGAACTCCTGTCCGGCCGCACGCTGAGCGTCCCCGAAGCGTTCGACGCCCAGGCACTGGCCACCGCGACAGCCCTCGCCCGGGACGGCGACCGGCTCCTGGCCGATGCCCTCACCCGCGCCGGCACCGACGGGCGAGTAACTCAGGACCTGGCCGGCGCCCCCGAGCTGCTCAACCGCTACGAACGGGCGACCCCTGCGGCCAGAGCTGTGCTGGAGGCGGCGATGGACGCGCGCCGCCTCGGTGTCGGCCTCCACCTGCCCCAGGCCTTCCTCATCGACGCCGCCGCCGACTATCTCACCGACACCGACTACGACCAGCTCACCGAAGACTGGGCCGAACAGGCCTTCGCCGAACTCGCCGAACTGGTCCACGGCAAACAAGCCCCCCTGCGCAACACCACCCCCCGGCCCCGACGACGACCGCCCACGCCCTCCCCACCTGCCGACATCCCGCCCCAGGCGACCGCGGGGCCGATGTTCCGGCTCGCCGACTACCTCGAACAACACGGCCGCACCACCCGCAGACCACTGTGCCCGCCCGCTTCCTTCTGGCACGCCGCCCTCACCCACCTCACCCACCCCGACCGACCTGATCACCACCACCCGCCGCCGCAACACAGTGCTCCACACCCTCACCCCCCTGGGCGCCGCCCTGCTCAGCGCCAACCCCGGGAAGCCGGCCAGCAGCCCGGTCCCAATGAGCCGGCGCACAAAGCCACCGAGCAACTGCACCTCCTCCTGACGCCCGATACCCGGATCCACGCAGACCCAGCGGTGGCTCGCACAACTGCGGGCCGAAGGGGTAGTGGACCGGATCGCGGTGGGGCGGGCCGGTCGGGTACGGGTGCGGTTCCCCACCCCTGCCGGAGCACGGCTCGCCGGCCAGTAGCCCGGGCTGCTCGGGCGGCCCTCGAGGAGCGGGCCCCGGACCGCGGCGCGGCCCGGCAGCGTGCCGGGCACGCGCCGGCCGTGAACGAAGTCGCGCTCGCCTTCGTCCAGGACGCCCGCCGCCGCGGGGAACCGTGCCGGCCCCTGGACTGGATCCCCGGCCCTCACCACGGCATCACCGGCGGCCAGGGCATCGTCCCGGACGCGCTGCTCCACTACCGCACCGGCCCGAGCGGGTGCGGCCCGGTGCTCCAGGCGCTCGCCGACGTCGACCGCGCCACCGCAGAGCCTGGGCGCCTGGGCGCGCGGCCGGCCGCCTACGCGCGCCTCCACACAGCCGTGCAGGCACGCTCCCCTTCATCCCGCGGCAGCCGGCACAGCCCAGGACAGGTGCGGAAGCACGACGGCCGCACTGCCCGCCCCTGCCGAGACTTCTGTTCGTCCTGGACGGCACCGCAGCGGTCGAGGGGGACGAGCGGATCAGCGCGCTGGGCGCGGCGGCCGCCGAACCGGACACGGCCGCTGTCCTGCGGGACGTACCCGTGCTCGCCGCAGCGCTGACCGACGTCCTCCGAGCCGGACCCGGCGCGCCGGTCCGGCGGCCCGTGCACGAACCCGAGCAGTGCGTGCCCTGGAACCAGGGGGCGTTCGCTGCCGAGGTCCGGCCGTCGGTAGCGACTAGCAGTCCCGCCCGGTCGGCCGGGGGCCGTCTGGAGGGCGGGGGAACAAAAACTCTTCCCAGGCGTCCAGCCCGAACAGCATGAGCACCAGCAGCGTCGGCAGGATCACAGCGATCACGACCATGACGCCTCCCGACGCAGTGCTCACGACAACGCAGCAGCAGCGCTCCCGTCCACACTCGCCCGAACAGGGGGACCCCGCTCACTCAACGTGCATACGCGTAGGCCGTTCAGGCGACCTCCACCGCCCTCAACACATCACCCGCCCCAACCACGGGCCGACGCCTACCCCAACCATGCAGGCCAGCCCACTGCGCACACACCAGCGCAGTACGCACCAGCCACCCGGAGCAGCAGCACAGATCAGCCCGGCATGCCCACCCCGACTACGACCCGCACCTAACCCCAACCATGGCCGCCGAACCCCAACCACGGACCCCGACCACGGGCCACAGCTACCCCAACCATGCAGCTCAGGTCGCTGCGCACACACCAGCCCGGTGCGCACCCTCGCCAGCCGCCTGCGCACCGCACACCCCGGCCGCGCAGCCTTTGCGCAGCCGAGTGCGCAGCCACCCCGACCACGACCCCGCCCAACCCCGACCACAGCCGGTCAGGGCCTGATTCGGCCTTGGCACATCATCGAGGTCGGCAAGGCCCCGTCCGGCCGGGCCAGACTCGGTCATTAGGGTGATTCACATGGACATGCGCAGGATCGCCGCAGTACTGGCCGAGGAAGCCGAACAGCAGATCCAGGACCATGTGTGGGAAGTGACCTCGGACGACCGCGCCCTCGCTCTCGACACAGAAGCCGGACTGCGTGACGCCGTCGGCCCGCCCCACGCCCAGGAAGCCCTGCCGCCGATCAAAAGGCTCGAACGCCTGCGGGAAACACTCGCCGTCCTGGCGATCTCCCTCGCACGCACCCACGGCCGCCTGGCTTGGTTCCTCTCCGGCGCCCTCAACACACTCGAACCCGTCCTGCGCTGGCGCGCCCTGCCCGCCGACCACGGCGGCACCTTCGGCACCGTCCTCCCCAGCCACGACGACTACACCGAGGCCGAGGATGCCGTCCGCCGACTTCAGGACGTCCTCGCACGGATCGGCCGAACCGACTGACCCAACCCTGTTCTGCAAGAGCTGCACAACGCGGGCCGGCCCGTCACCCCGGCGGGAGGGCGTCACCTGCCGGAGCCCCGGCAGTGACGCGCATGATCTGAACGTGCTCGCGGCCCAGGTGATCAACTCCCCCAGTGCCGGACGAGCCGCTCACAGAGCGGCCTTGACCCTGCAGGCCAGCCCACTGCGCACACACCGGCCCGATGCGCACCTGCGACAGCCGCCTGCGCACTGCACAGCCCGGCCGCCCGGCCCTTGCGCATCGGAGTGCGCAGCCACCCCGAGCACAGCCCGCCCGACCCCTACCATGGGCCCTGACCATGCAGGTCAGCGCCACAATGCGCAGACCCGTCACGCAGCCGCACACACCGGCACCCGGAACCCCGGACAGCAGCCGCACCAGACGCCGCGGACGCCCGGCTGCGCACTACGGCGCACCCGCTGCGCAGCACGCAGCCGAACCTGGTGCGCACTGCGCAGCGGGCGGTCCTTCGGTGCGCAGCCGGCCGTTGCGCAGCCGGTGCGCAGAACCCGGAGCGCATTGGCTGCGCAGGCCTCGGCCGGGCACGGGGAGGGTTCAGTTGAG
>NZ_JBVJFP010000029.1:0-29081 GCF_055587785.1 Streptomyces sp. NPDC046379 | reverse complement strand
CCCCCCCCCCCCCCCCCCCCCCCCCCCCCCCCCCCCCCCCCCCCCCCCCCCCCCCCCCCCCCCCCCCCCCCCCCCCCCCCCCCCCCCGCCGCCGTATGCGGCTCAGGAGCCGGTTCCGCGGTGCCGTGCGGCGCCGGGTCAGTGGCCTTCCCGGTCCGCCCGTTCGGCTCCGGCCAGGCTCTTGGCGCCTGTCCCGGGGTGGCCGTTGGGGGAACCGTGGCCGTTCGCGGAGTGCTGGAAGTGCTCCAGTGCCTGGCGCATCTCCTGCACGGTGGGCTTGGCGATCTGCTCGCCGTACAGCCAGCGGCTGAGCCGGTAGCGCAGGATCTCCTTGCGGGCCTTGGGGTTGGGCACGCCGTCGCCGTCCGCCGTGGCGGGCGCCGGCAGCGGCTTGTAGTCCTCCTTGGACAGCAGCGCGTACTCCTGCCCGCGCTCGAGGCGTTCGTGGACCTCGACGAACTCGCCGTGCGGGAGCCGCTTGATGCGGCCGGTCTCGCGGCCGTGCAGGAGCTTGTCGCGGTCGCGGCGCTGCAGGCCCAGCGCGATCCGCTTGGCGATGACGTAGGTCGCCACCGGGACGACGAACACGCCGATGCGCACGGCCCAGGTGATGGAGTTCAGCGACAGGTCGAAGCGTTCGGCCAGGACGTCGTTGGCGCCGCCGAAGAACAGCACCATGTACAGGGCGATGAACGCGGAGCCGAACGCGGTGCGCGTGGGGTGGTCGCGCGGGCGGTCCAGCAGGTGGTGCTCGCGGCGGTCGCCGGTGACCCAGGCCTCCAGGAACGGCCAGCCGGCCAGGACCACGATCATCACGGTGGGCAGGATGACCGCCGGGATGATCACGCCCATGTTGACGGTGTAGCCGCCCCACATGACGAACTCCCAGGCGGGGAAGGCGCGCAGGGCGCCTTCGAGGAAGCCCATGTACCAGTCGGGCTGGGAGCCCTGGGAGATCTGGTCGGCGCGGTAGGGGCCGTAGGTCCACACCGGGTTGATCTGGGCGATGCCCGCCATCAGCGCGAGGGTGCCGGTGACCAGGAAGAAGAAGCCGCCGGCCTTGGCCGTGTAGTGCGGGTGCAGGGGCTGGCCGATGACGTTGTTCTCGGTGCGCGCGGCGCCCCGGAACTGGGTGTGCTTGTGGTAGAAGACCAGGATCAGGTGGACGGAGAGCAGGATGAACACCAGCGCCGGGATCAGCAGGATGTGCAGGCTGTAGATCCGGGGGATGACCTCGTGGCTGGGGAACTCGCCGCCGAACATCAGCATGTGGGCGTAGGTGCCCACCAGCGGGATGGCCAGGGTGATGCCGGAGGCGATGCGCAGGCCGGTGCCGGAGAGCAGGTCGTCGGGGAGCGAGTACCCCAGGAAGCCCTCGAGGGTGACCAGGATCAGCATGGTGAAGCCGATCAGCCAGTTCGCCTCGCGCGGCTTGCGGAACGAGCCGGTGAAGAAGTGGCGCATGGTGTGCAGGCACAGCGCGCCGATCATGATCAGGGCGGACCAGTGGTGCAGCTGGCGGATGAACAGGCCGCCGCGGATCTCGAAGCTGATGTCCACGGTCGAGGCGTAGGCCTGGGACATCCGCACGCCCTGCAGCGGCTCGTAGGAACCGTGGTAGACGGTCTCGGCCATGCTGGGGTCGAAGAAGAAGGTCAGCCAGGTGCCGGTGAGCAGCAGCATCACGAAGCTGTAGAGCGCTATCTCGCCGAACATGAAGGACCAGTGCTCGGGGAACACCTTGCGGACCAGGAACCGGAAGTGGTACAGGCCGAGCCGCCCGTCCGCCCAGTCGGCGATGCGCTCACCCTTGGGCACGTCGGTGCGTGTGCCCTGCGGCGCCGTTTCGGTCGTGCTCATACCCGCGCGCTCTCCCCTCGCCGCTCGGCCGTGTCAGGCACACCCGGGCCGGCCGGACGCCGGTCGGCGGTGGGGGCGGCCTGCCGCGGCGCAAGCGGGCCCGTGCCCTGGAGCAGCTGGAACGCTATCGATGCGGAATGCACTGGGACAACCGTCCTTGAGCCGGAGCCCTGCCGCAACTGTAGCCGTTCTCGAGTGAGTTGCGAGTTCCGGGGTTGCATTTCGGCCTCCCTCGCGTGTAAGGGGGCTGGTTTTCCAGCCGTGTTGCCCGGGCGGGGCGCGCGTGTGGTGATCAAGTCCGCTTCGGGGGCGGCCAGTTGATCCATTCTGGTCATGAGTGAAGGGTAGGACCGCGGCCGGTGCGGTGTGCGACCGGGTGGGCTCTCCGGGGCCGGTCGGGGTCGGGTGGGGGTCAGGGGCGGGGGCGGGGGCGGTCGCCGGCCGGGGCGGCGGCGGGCCAGCCGGCCGAGGAGCCGGTGGCGGGGCCGAAGCGGGCGGAGCCGGTGGAGACGCCGGCGGCGGGCCGGGCGCCGCCCGGTGCGGGGGCGGGCCTGCGGCGGGCGCCGGGGCCGTGGGTGGTGCTGGGCGGTTGGGCGCCGGCCGTGCGGCCGGGGCGCAGGCCGGCCAGCAGGGTGCGCGGGTGCAGCGCGGCGGGGGCCCGGTCGGGGGTGTGCAGCCGGGTGAGCAGGAGGGCGGCGGTGTGCGGGTCGCGGGTGGCGGCGGTGTCCAGGCGGGCGGCCCAGCGGCGGGCGGCGCGCTCGCGCGGGCCCGGGGCGGGTGCGGTGCGGGCGGCGGCCCGCCAGGCGGGGGCCAGGCGGTGGGCCAGGGCGCGGCGCAGGCGGTAGGACAGGCCGACGGCGGTGCCGTGGACGGCGAGGAGCTGGTCCAGGACGAGGGCGCAGTCGATGGCGGTGGTCATGCCCTGGCCGTGGGCGCTGTCCAGGCTGAGGCAGGCGTCGCCGACGACGAGGAACTGGTCGGGCCAGCGGCGCAGTTTCTCGTAGTGGCGCCGGCGGCTCGGGGTGTGGCGGCCGGTGCGGACGGGGCCGAGGGGGGTGGCGTGGGCGAGCAGGTCGTGCAGCAGGGGGTGGCGCAGGGCGCCGGCCGCGTGCAGGAATGCGGCGTGGTCGGTGGGCGGCGGGCCGTCACCGGTGCTCACGGTCACCGACCAGCGGCCGCCCTCGACGGGGTGCAGGACGCCCCGGCCCGGGTGGTCGGGCGAGGCGGTGATTAACAGGCTGGTGAAGTCGGCGACATGGCCGATGGGGGGTGCGAAGACGGCGGTGGCGTAGGCGCCGCCGGGGGCGCGGACGGTGGTCTCGCGGGGGCGGTCGTAGCCGAGGTCGGCGAGCCACTGCGGGGCGCGGGAGGCGCTGCCGGTGGCGTCGACGACGAATTCGGCGGATATCAGCCGTCGCGGGCCCCATCCGCCGGGGGCGTTGCGGTCGCGGCGGCGGACCCACACGCCGGTGACGGTGTCGTCGCGGCCGCCCTGGAGGGCGACGGCTTCGTGGCTGTGCAGGAAGTCGACGCGCGGGTCGGCGCGCAGCCGGTCGCGGACGGCGGAGTCGATCAGGTCGCGGCCGGCGCTGAGCACGGCGGGGCCCGCGGTGGTGCGGGGCAGCCAGCCGGCGGGGCCCAGCACGAGCATGTCGGCGGGGCGGACGCGGACGGCTCCGGCGTCGGTCAGGTCGCGGCCGATGCCGGGGAAGAGCTGTTCGAGGCCCTGTTCGGCGGCGGCGGTCAGGATGTGGGTGTGGCGGGCCTGGGGTATGCCGCGGCGGCGGACGACGGCGCCGCGGGGCACCCAGTCGCGTTCGACGACGGTGACCTTGTCCATGAAGTTGGCCAGGGCCCGCGCCGCGGTGAGCCCGGCGATGCCGGAGCCGACGACCACGGCGTGGCCGTGCCCGTCGTGTGCGTCCACTGTACTGTCCAGCCTCAACTCGCCTGCCCCCCGGGTGGGTTGTGGTTTCATCATGCGGTGCGCGGGCGGGGGTGCAACAGGTTCCGGCCGCCGGGGGGCGGGGTCTTGAGCGGTCGTTGAGGCGGTTGCGAGGGGAACTCGAGCGGCCGGGGGTCACGGCGCCTGTCCCCCGCCCGGGACGGGCCGGGGCCGCTGCGGGGCGAGCGCACGGTCGACCAGGGGGCCGGCGGCGCCGGTGGAGGCGGCCGGGTCGAGCAGGGCGGCCGCCCCGGCACGGTCGAGGACGCCGGCGAGGCGGGGGTCGTCGGTCAGGACGTCGGCGAGGGGGCGGCCGGTGGCGGCGGCGCGGCGGGAGGCGTCGGTGAGCAGGTCGCGGGCGGCGGCCCGGCCCAGGCGGGGGGCGAGGTGGGCGGTGAGCTGCTCGGAGAGCAGCCGGCCGCCGGTGGCGTCGAGGTTGGCGCGCATGCGGCGGGGGTGGACGGTCAGGCCGCGGGCGAGTTCGGCGGCGGTGTGCGCGGCGCCGCCGGTCAGGCGCAGGCATTCGCGCAGCGGCTGCCATTCGGCGTGCCAGACGCCGGCGGAGCGTTCGTCCTCGGTGGCCAGGCACTGCGTCAGCACGGCGGCCTGTGCGGGTACCTGGAGGGCGGCGGAGCGGACGAGGGTGGCCAGGACCGGGTTCTGTTTGTGCGGCATCGCCGAGGAGGCGCCGCGTCCGGCGGGGTGGGGCTCGCTCACCTCGCCGATCTCGGTGCGGGCCAGGACCAGCACGTCGGCGGCGATCTTGCCGAGGGCGCCGGCGGTGTGGGCGAGGGCGGCGGCCAGGTCGGCGACGGGGGTGCGCAGGGCGTGCCAGGGCAGGGCGGGCACGGCAAGGCCGGTCTCGGCGGCGAAGGCGGCGGCGAGGTCGTCGACGAGGGCGGCGGGGTGGGTGCCGCGGGGGGCGTAGTGCAGGTAGCCGGCCAGGGTGCCGGCGGCGCCGCCGAGGGAGACCGGCAGTGCGCCGTGCGTCAGGCGCTCCAGGCGTTCGGCCGCCTCCAGGACCAGATGGCGCCATCCGGCGGCCTTGAGGCCGAAGGTGGTGGGCACGGCGTGCAGGGCGAGGGTGCGGCCGGCCATGACGGTATCGCGGTGGGCCGCGGCCAGGGCGGCCAGGGCGTCCGCGGCGGCGTGCAGGTCGGCGGTGATCAGGCGCAGGGCGCGGTCGGCGACCAGCATGGCGCCGGTGTCCAGGACGTCCTGGCTGGTGGAGCCGCGGTGCACGTACTCGGCGGCCTGCGGGCAGTCGCGGGCCACCTGCGCGGTCAGCGCCCGGACCAGGCCCACGACCGGGTTGGCGGTCTCCCGTGCGGCCAGGGCGAGTTCGCGGACGTCGTACAGGTCGGCGCGGGCCGCCTCGGTGATGGCCGCCGCGGCCTGTTCGGGGACGGTGCCGCAGCGGGCCTGGGCGCGGGCCAGGGCCGCCTCGGCGTCCAGCATCGCCTGCAGCCAGGCCCGGTCCCCGACGGCCGCCTCGACGGGGGTGCCCGCACGGACCGGGGAGAGCAGGCCGGCGTCGAGGTGGGGCGGCAGGGGGGCGGGGGCTGAGGGGGCGGCGGGAGGGGGCGGAGATGCGGCCGGGGCCGGGGCCGGGGTTGTGGCCGGGCCTGCGGGGGGCGGGGCTTCGGCGGGGAGCGCCTCGGGGGCCGGGGTCCCGGAGGCGGAAGTCCCGGTCGGCGAGGCCCCGTGAGCCGGGATCCCGGACACGGAAGTCGTGGGAGACGGCGCTGCGGTGGCCGGTGGGGTCCCGGGTGGTGCGGCCCCGGAGGCCGAAGTCCCGGGCGGTGCGGCCCCGGGGGCAGAAGGCCCCGGCCGCGAGGCCCCGGGAGCCGGGATCCCGGACGCGGAAGTCGTGGGAGACGGCGCTGCGGTGGCCGGTGGGGTCCCGGGTGGTGCGGCCCCGGTGGCCGAAGTCCCGGGCGGTGCGGCCCCGGGGGCAGAAGGCCCCGGCCGCGAGGCTCCGGGAGCCGGGGCCCCGGAGGCCGAAGTCCCGGAAGGCAGCGCCACAGGGGCCAGCGCCCCGGCGGACGGCGCTTCGGGGGCCGGGTCCTGGGCGGGCGGCGCTTCGGAGGCCGGGTCCTGGGCGGACGGCGCTTCGGAGGCCGGCGCCGGGGCCGGGGCGGCGGAGGGGCCGGGGGTCGGCGCCCCGCGGGGCGGGGCGCCGGGGGGCCGGTGCGGGGTGGTCACGGGGCGGGCTCCCCGTCCGGGGCGGGCTCCCCGCCCGGGGCGGTGCCCCCGCCCGGGGCGGCGGCCTCGTCCGGGGCGGCGGCCTCGTCCGGGGCGGCGGCCTCGTCCGGGGCGGCGGCCTCGTCCGGGGCGGCGGGTGCCTGGGGCAGGGCGAGGACGGCCGCGGCGATGGCGTCGGAGTCCTCCAGGGTGACCGAGCCGACGCCGGGTCGGATGCCGGCGGCGGTGACCCAGTGGACGGACTCGGTGGGGACGCCGTAGGCGAAGCGGCGCGGGTGCGCCCTGCCGTGGGCGTCGACGAGGCGGTAGGGGCGCTCGGTGACGGACAGGCCGCCGGTCTCGTAGTCCGCGTCGTGGCCGGGTCCGGTGCCGGGGACGGTGTGGGGGCGGCACTGGCCGGTGCTGAGCAGGTGGATCATCAGCGGGTCGGCGGTGCGCCGCAGGTCGGTCTCGGGCAGGCGGGCCTCGATGAGGGCGGTGGCCCGGATGCACACGCCGGGGACCTCCCGGGAGGAGGCGGTGAAGCAGGGGCCGTGCGGGCCGTCGGCGTCGGCGCCGACGCGCAGTCCGGGACCGGTGACGTCCAGGACGCCGGCGTCGATGAGGGCGGCCATCTCCTCGATGCGCGAGGCGGGCGGGCCGATGGACAGGTAGGCGTTGAGGGGGGTGTACCAGCGGTCCAGGTCTCGGCGGTGGGAGGCGGCGGTCAGGCCGGAGTGGTCGACGGCGAGGCGGATCTCGTTGCGCAGGTCGCGCAGGACGTCCAGGGCGGCCTTGACCGGTCCGCTGACGTTGCCCTGGCGGGCCAGGCGCACGTCGTCGTCGAGGTGGGCGCGCAGCCACCGGCGGAAGTCGGCCAGGTCCTCGAAGGTGCGGCTGCCCCAGGGGCGGGAGACGCGCCGCCAGTCCCAGCGGTCGGCGGCCCCGATGCCCACCTCGCCCAGCAGCCGGTCCTCGGCCGGGCCGGGCCGGGCGCGCAGGTAGCGCTTGGTGAACTTCTCGCGTGTGGCGGCGCCTTCGCCGCGCTGGGCGAGCAGGGCCGCGTAGTAGACCGCGGTCACTTCCTTGGCGATCAGCGGCCACAGGTCGGCGCCGAAGTCGATGGCCGTGCCCCTGCGGGCGCGGGCGCGCAGCAGGGCGACGTGGTCGGTCGTCAGCAGGCGCGGGCGGTGGCGGCCGTGGGCGCCCTTCTCGTTCTCGCCGCGCGCCTGGTAGGGCACGCCCCGGCGGGAGCCGGCGTACAGGCGCGGTTCGCGGCCGGAGGGCAGGTAGCGCAGGCGGCCGTCCCCGTCGCGGGTGAAGACGCCGCCGCGGCCGTGGGTGAACAGCGCCATGTAGTCGAAGAAGTTCAGGCCCAGGCCGCGCAGCAGCACGCTCTGCCCGGGCCGGACGGGCGAGAGGTCCACGTCGGCGGGGTTGGCGGGCGGCTGGTAGTGCAGGCCGTGCCGGTCCGCGAAGGCGGCCAGTTCGCGTTCGGCCGGGGCGGGGGCGAGGGGGACGTGGCCCTGGGCCAGTACGACGGCGGACAGGCCGGCGAGGAGCGTGCCGTCCTCCAGGCGGACGGTCTGCGCCCCGCGGCCGGGTCCGGCGGCGGGCGTCTCGTCCAGGGCGACGGCCCGCGACCGGTGCACGCGGACGCGTACGTGCGCGGCGGCGTTGCGCACGATCCGCTCGAACGCCCACGTCAGATAGCAGCCGTACAGGGCGCGGGTGGGGTAGGAGTCGGGGCCCAGCGCGCCGGCCTGGGCGAGGATCTCCTCGCGGGCGTGCGGGCCGGCCTCCAGGCTGCCCACCCGCACGGCCCTGGCCCACTCGTACAGGCTGGGGCCCTCCTCCAGCGGTCCGTCGATGCAGACGCTGGCGTCGGTGTAGACCGTCACCTGGGAGGCGACGGTGTTCATCAGCAGGTGCCGGGACTGGTCGGGGCGCCACACCCGTCCCGCGCCCGGCGGGTCGGGGTCGACGACGTGCACGGTGACGGCGTCCCAGCAGGGGGACTTCCGTTCCTGCGCACAGAGCCGTTCCAGTACGGACAGGCCGCGGGGGCCGGCGCCGACGAGGCACACCTGTAGGTGCGTCGCGGGCCTGCGGGCCGGCCGGGCGCCGTCACGGGCCCTGGGGCCGGCGGGGGGCAGCGGGTCGTGCCGGGGCAGCCGGGCTGCCGTCGCCGGCGGCTGCGCGGTGAGGGGGACGCCTTCTGAGCGTTCGCCTCCGTGCGTACCGTCCACAGTGTCTCCTTCCCGGGGCAACGGTCGGGGCAGGCGCTCAACGGGGGCTCGCTTCCAGGTGGAAGAGGGCTCAAGGAGGGCGGCCGGCGAGGGCAGGCGTCGGAGGGGACGTGCCCGGCGGGCGCGCGGGCCGCGGGGCGTGCGGGCTGCGGGGCGTGCGGGCTGAGCGGGGCCGGGCCGGGACGGGCGCGCGGGCTGTGCCGGGGCTGAGCGGGGCCGGGGGGTGCGGGCTGAGCGGGGCGGGGAGGCGCGGGCCGGGGGCCTGGAACGAGGCTGTATCGGGATTCGAGTGCGCGGTCGGTGTAATTGAACCGCTCGCCGGGACTCGCACGGCCGTTCTCCCCACCCGCCTGGTCGGCCACGGACTGGAGCACACGGACGTCACCTGCCCGACCGGCACGGGAGACCCCTGCGACGCACCGCGCTTACGGGGGCGAGCTGCCTCATGAAGGAGCTTCGATGACGTTTCACCCATGCCCGAGAAGCCATACCCACGAAAGCCGCGCCGCCGCCGGGTCCGTTCTGTGCACTGCCTGCATCAGGCGGGTGGAACGCAGTCTGCGCGCACTGCCCGGCCTGCACCAGGAGTGCCTGCACCAGGCGTCGCCGACGTCCCGGCAGACCAACCCGACCAAGGTGTCGGGCAGCCGCAGGCGCGACCACCTGAACATCTCGGTGCTCGACGCCCGCCACAGCATCCTCGCCCTCCTGGAGTCGTGGTCGGGGATGGTCGTGGACAAGCTCCGCACCACCGCACCGCCGCGCGCGGTGCCCCATCTGGCGCGGTTCCTGACGCTGCACCTGGACTGGCTGGTCACGCAGCCCCCCGCGGTGGACTTCGCGGAGGAGATCGAGGGCCTGGTCACCGAACTGCGCCAGACCATCGATCCCGACCCCAGCGACCTGCACACCCTGATCCGCAAGTGCGTCGTGGACCAGTGCACGGGAACCATCAGCGTCTCCCCGCGCGGCCAGGGCGCCGGCATCAGCAGCATCCGCTGTTCCGCCGGGCACACCTGGGAGATCCGCGAGTGGCTCGGCCTGAGGGAGCTCATGGAACGGCAGCGAAGGAGCGTCAGCGCATGAGGAAGCCGCCCAGTCACCGGCTCGTCCCCACCAAGGTCGCGGCCCTGGCGGTGGGGGTGTCCGAGGCGACGATCCGCAAGTGGGTCAGCCGCGGCAAGATCACCCGCTACGGCGCGCCGCACTGCCGCTCGGAGTTCGACATCGAGGAACTCACGGAGATAGCCCGCCGGCGCCGGCCCTGAACACTCCCCCGCCCCACCCCGCCCCGCATGCCGCGCATGCGGGGCGGGCAGCATTCCGCGCGCAACGCACGCCCGGGGCGCGCGGGCCGACGGCCGTCCCGGGTACGGCACCCCCGGGCGTGCCCGGGGCGCGGCCCCGGCGTCTGCGGTCCTGCCCTCCCCCGGTTTTCCCCGGGCCTCTCGCGGGCGGCGGTACGGGCGACTCCCCCGTGGCGAACGGTGAGGGAGGTCCGCGCCGCGGTGGAGGGCGTCGGGCGGTGAGCACCGCCGTCTGCGGGCGCACCCGCGCACGGGCGGCCGTCCCGCCCCGCGACTGAGCCTTCTCCCCCCCCGGGGGGGGCCGGAGGCCGCAGGGGACGCCCCCGGCGCCGGGGCGCCTCCCGATTCCCGCCGCGGCAGCCGGTGTTGGCGCCCGTGCCGCGAAAGGCGGGCGTCCCGGCGGCCCGGGAGAGACGGCGTCCGCCCGAAGTTCCCGCCCTGCCCGCCGCCCCGCCGCCCGCCGCCTGCCGTCCGCCGTCCGGCGTCCCTCCGTCCGGCGTCCGCCGCTGCGCGGGCTGCCGCCCGCCCCCCGTCGCCTGACGCTGCATCAGCTGCTGACGGCGTATCGGATCCGGGGCGGTTCCGCCGCCCGCTTCCTCTCCGGCGCCGGGTGTCCGCCCGGCGTCCCGTTCCGCCGCGGGCGGCAGGCGCGGCACGGCGGGACGGCGTCAACTCCCCCTTCGCGCACGGGTGTTGCGCCGGTCCGGGCTGCGGCGTGCACGGCGTGCACCCTCCCCGCCGCAAGTGACGCAGGTCACTTTCAGGGGCGGTTGGCGTGGGCGGGGACCGCGTGTCACTATCTACCCACGTCTACCCTGCCCAAAAGTTGCTGTGCGGCAGTGGTGTGCGTGCCGCAGTCGCCGCTTCGCGTGTCACGGGCCCGGTTCCGTGCGGGGGCGGCGCCGGCTTTCTCCCTCGTCAGGCCGGCCGTGCGCCCCGTGTGTGCGTGCGGCGGCCGCCTTTCCCTCCAGTGGTCCTGCCCGTGACGGGCCGGTGTGCCCGTGCGGGCACGGCGGCGGTGTTCCGGCGCGCTGCTTCGTTCCTCGTCCCGACTCCGGATGATGCGCTCTTTCATGATCATGCCCGCGTGCAGACAAGACATAGGGAGCTGAGTGCGTTGACTTTACCGACCTCGGTGGAGGGGGTGCCGCAGAGCCGTCCCGCCCGTTCCGTCGGCATCGGACGCGCCCACGCCAAGGCCATCCTGCTGGGGGAGCATGCGGTCGTCTACGGCGCCGCTGCGCTGGCCCTGCCGGTTCCGCAGCTGACGGTCACGGCGAGCGCCGGTTTCTCCGCGGGCCCGGGCGACGGCCAGGACGGCCTGTCGTACACGATGACCGGTTCGCCGTCGACGGCGATGGTGACGCAGGCCTCGGACGGTCTGCGCCGGCTGGTGGCGGAGTTCAGGGCGCGCACGGGCGTGGCCGACGGGCCGCATCTGGACGTGATCCTGGACGGTGCGGTGCCGCCGGGGCGGGGGCTGGGGTCCAGTGCGGCCACCTCGCGGGCGATCGTGCTGGCGCTGGCGGACCTGTTCGGCCGCGAGCTGGGCGAGGACGCGGTGTTCGAGCTGGTGCAGACGGCGGAGAACATGGCGCACGGGCGGGCCAGCGGGGTGGACGCGCGGGCCGTGGGCGCGCGGGGTCCGCTGCTGTTCCGGGCGGGCCGGTGCGAGGAGCTGCGGGTCGGCTGCGCGGACGTGCTGTTCCTGGTCGCCGACAGCGGCACGGCGGGCAGCACGAAGGAGGCGGTGGAGCGGCTGCGCGGGCGGTTCGCCGCCCGTGCGGGCGCGCGGGAGGAGTTCGTGGCGCGGGCCTCGCAGCTGACGGAGGCGGCGCGCAGCGCGCTGGCCGAGGGCCGTGCGGAGGACCTGGGCGTGCAGCTGACGGAGTATCACGGTCTGCTGCGGGACGGGGACTTGAGCACCGGGCGGATCGAGGCGCTGGTCGCGGCCGCGCTGGGGGCGGGCGCCCTGGGGGCGAAGATCACCGGGGGCGGGCTGGGGGGCTGCGTCATCGCGCTGACCCGGCCGGAGCAGGCCCGACAGGTCACACGCCGGCTGCACGAGGCCGGCGCCGAGCAGACGTGGGTCGTACCGCTGAAAGGGCTCGACAATGATGCGCCGTGACATGCAGGCCGCCCGTGAGGCGCCGCAGGACCGTGAGGTGCCGCAGGACCGGGGCGTGCCGCAGGGCCGTGCGGGGGCGGGGCGGGGGCCGGCGGGCAGTGCCGTCGCCGTCGCGCACCCGAACATCGCTCTGATCAAGTACTGGGGCAAGCGGGACGAGAAGCTGATGCTGCCCGTCACCGACAGCCTGTCGATGACGCTGGACGTCTTTCCCACCACCACCCGGGTGCGGCTGGAGCCCGGGGCACGGCAGGACGTGACCGTGTTCAACGGGACGCCGGCCGAGGGGGAGGCGCAGCGGCGGATCGCCGCGTTCCTGGACCTGGTGCGCGAGCGGGCCGGGCGCAGTGAGCGGGCGGTGGTCCACACCCGCAACACCGTTCCCACGGGGGCCGGGCTGGCGTCCTCGGCCAGCGGGTTCGCGGCGCTGGCGCTGGCCGCGGCGGCGGCCTACGGGCTGGAGCTGGACGCGCGGGGGCTGTCCCGGCTGGCGCGGCGCGGGTCGGGGTCGGCGTCGCGGTCGGTGTTCGGCGGCTTCGCCGTCTGGCACGCGGGCCCCGGCGCCGGCACGGACGCGGAGGCGGACCTGGGCTCGTACGCGGAGCCGGTGCCGGCCGGGGACCTGGATCCGGCGCTGGTCGTGGCGGTGGTGGACGCCGGTCCCAAGGCCGTCTCCAGCCGGGAGGCGATGCGGCGCACCGTGGCGACCTCGCCGCTGTACGGGCCGTGGGCGGCTTCCAGCGCGGACGATCTGACGGTGATGCGGTCGGCGCTGCTGCGCGGTGATCTGGAGGCGGTGGGCGAGGTCGCCGAGCGCAACGCGCTGGGCATGCACGCCACGATGCTGGCAGCGCGTCCGGCGGTGCGGTATCTGTCGCCGGCGTCGGTGACGGTGCTGGACCGGGTGGTGCAGCTGCGGCGGGAGGGCGTGGCGGCGTACGCGACGATGGACGCCGGCCCGAACGTGAAGGTGCTGTGCCGGCGGGCGGACGCCGAGCGGGTGGCCGGCGCGGTGCGCGCGGTGCTGCCGGCGGGTTCGGTGCTGGTGGCGGGCCCGGGGCCGGCCGCCCGCCTCCTCGACGAGACCGGTGAGACCGGTGAGACCGGTGAGAGGGGCGGAACCGGCGCGTCCGGCGGCGGGGTCCACGGCTCCGGCGGGGCTGACGGCTCCGGCCGGGCGGGCGTGCCGGCCGGGTCGGGTGGGCTGGGGGTGGCGGGCGGTGGTGTCTGAGCGCACGGTGGTGCGCCGGGCGCCGGGCAAGCTGTTCGTGGCCGGCGAGTACGCGGTGGTGGAGCCGGGCGGTGCGGCGGTGCTGGTGGCGGTGGACCGGCAGGTGACCGTGAGCGTCGCCGCGCCCGGCGCGCACTGGACGCGGCGCTGCGGGCCGGGTGCGGTGGTGGTGCGTTCCGATCTGCTGCCGGCCCCGGTGGGCTGGCGCCGGCGGGACGGCCGGCTGGCGGTGTGCGGCGCCGACGCGGCGGCGGGCGCGGGGCTGTCCCATGTGGTGGCGGCCGTCGAGGTGGTGTGCGCCCTGCTGGCCGAGCGGGGCGGGGCGGCGCCGGCGCTGGAGGTGTCGGTCACCAGCCGGCTGCACGAGGACGGCCGCAAGTTCGGGCTGGGCTCCAGCGGCGCGGTGACGGTGGCGACGGTGGCGGCGGTGGCCGCGTTCTGCGGGCTGCAGACCACGGCCGAGGAGCGGTTCCGGCTGGCGATGATCGCCGGTGCGGGCCTGGACGCGAAGGGCTCGGGCGGTGATCTGGCCGCCAGTACGTGGGGCGGCTGGATCCTGTACCGGTCGCCGGACCGGGCGTTCGTGGCGGACCTGGCCCGGCGCCGGGGGGTGCAGGCGGCGCTGCGCGAGCCGTGGCCGCATCTGCTGGTACGGCCGCTGCCCGCGCCGGCGGGGCTGTCGCTGCAGGTGGGCTGGACCGGCCGGCCCGCCTCCACCGCGGCCCTGGTCGCCGATCTGCACCGCCGGCCCTGGCGGGGCACGCCCGCGCACCGCCGGTTCACCGAGGCCAGCGGTGCGCTGGTGCAGGCGGCGGCCACGGCGCTCGAGGAGGGCGACGCGGCGGGGCTGCTGACGCAGATCCGGCTGGCCCGGCGGGAGTTGGCCCGCCTGGACGGCGAGGTGGGTCTGGGGATCTTCACGCCCGCGCTGACGGCGCTGTGCGACGCCGCCGAGGCCTTCGGCGGGGCGGGCAAGCCCTCGGGCGCCGGGGGCGGCGACTGCGGCATCGCCCTCATGGAGGCGGCCGCCGCGCGGGACATCTCAGAGCTCAGGCAACGGTGGGAGACGGCCGGGGTGCTGCCCCTGCCGGTGGGTCCCGCCCTGGAAGGGATCGAGAAATGATCGCTCAACGCAAGGACGACCATGTCCGGCTCGCCGTGGAACAGCAGCGCGGGCACAGCGGACACAACCAGTTCGACGAGGTGTCGTTCGTCCACCACGCCCTGGCCGGCATCGACCGGCCGCAGGTGTCCCTGGCCACCGGGTTCGCCGGGGTGTCCTGGACGGCGCCGCTCTACATCAACGCGATGACCGGGGGCAGCGTCAACACGGGCCTGATCAACCGGGATCTGGCCACCGCCGCCCGCGAGACCGGCGTGCCGATCGCGTCGGGCTCGATGAGCGCCTACTTCAAGGACCCCTCCTGCGCGGAGACGTTCAGCGTGCTGCGCACCCACAACCCCGGCGGGTTCGTGATGGCGAACATCAACGCCACCGCGTCCGTGGACAACGCCCGCCGCGCCGTCGACCTGCTGCAGGCCGACGCGCTGCAGATCCACCTCAACACCGTGCAGGAGACGGTGATGCCCGAGGGGGACCGCTCCTTCGGGTCGTGGCCGGGACAGATCGAGAAGATCGCGGCCGCGGTGGACGTGCCCGTGATCGTCAAGGAGGTCGGCAACGGGCTGAGCCGGCAGAGCGTGCTGCTGCTGGGCGAGCTGGGCGTGGCGGCGGCGGACCTGGGCGGGCGGGGCGGCACGGACTTCGCCCGCATCGAGAACGGCCGGCGCGCCCTGGGCGACTACGCCTACCTGCACGACTGGGGCCAGTCCACCGCCGCCTGCCTCCTGGACGCCCAGGACGCGGGACTTCCCGTCCTGGCCTCCGGCGGGGTGCGCCACCCGCTGGACGTGGCCCGCGCGCTGGCGCTGGGCGCCTCGGCCGTCGGCGCCTCCGGCGGGTTCCTGCGGACCCTGCTGGACGGCGGCGTCGAGGCGCTGGTCGGGCAGCTGAAGACATGGCTGGACCAGCTGGCCGCGCTGCAGACGATGCTCGGCGCGCCGACACCGGCCGCGCTGACCGGCTGCGACGTGCTCATCGAGGGCTCGCTGCGCGCCTTTTGCGCCGACCGCGGCATCGACACCGCCCGCCTGGCCCGCCGCACCACCGCCGCCGCCGCGGGCGCGGCCGGCACGACCATGAACCCGGCCGCGCACACGGCCACGACCGCGGGGGCCGGCGCCGAAACGGGCGCGGGTGCCGCCGAGACGACGGGAAGCACACGATGACCGACACGCACGCGGTGGCCGGGGTCCCGATGAGGTGGGTGGGGCCCCTTCGTATTTCCGGCAACGTCGCCGTCACCGAGACGCAGGTGCCGCTGGCCACCTACGAGTCGCCGCTGTGGCCGTCGGTGGGCCGCGGGGCGAAGGTGTCCATGCTCGCCGAGAAGGGCATCGTGGCCACCCTGGTCGACGAGCGGATGACCCGCTCGGTGCTGGTGGAGGCGGCCGACGCCCACACCGCCCACCTGGCCGCGCAGGCCATCCACGCCCGCACGGAGGAACTGCAGGAAGTGGTGCGCGGCTGCAGCCGCTTCGCCCGCCTGATCGGCATCCGCCACGAGATCACCGCCAACCTGCTGTTCGTGCGGTTCGAGTTCTCCACCGGCGACGCCTCCGGCCACAACATGGCCACCCTCGCCTCGGACGCGCTGCTGGGGCACCTGCTGCGCACCGTGCCCGGCATCTCCTACGGCTCCATCTCCGGCAACTACTGCACCGACAAGAAGGCCACCGCGATCAACGGGATCCTCGGCCGCGGCAAGAACGTCGTCACCGAGCTGCTCGTGCCGCGCGAGGTGGTCACCGGCGTCCTGCACACCACCGCCGCGAAGATCGCCGAGCTGAACCTGCGCAAGAACCTCCTGGGCACCCTGCTGGCCGGCGGGATCCGCTCGGCCAACGCCCACTTCGCCAACATGCTCCTGGGCTTCTACCTGGCCACCGGGCAGGACGCCGCCAACATCGTCGAGGGCTCCCAGGGCGTGACCATGGCCGAGGACCGCGACGGCGACCTGTACTTCTCCTGCACCCTGCCCAACCTGATCGTGGGCACGGTGGGCAACGGCAAGGGACTGGGCTTCGTGGAGACGAACCTGGCCCGCCTCGGCTGCCGGGCCGAGGCCGAACCCGGCCACAACGCGCGCCGCCTGGCCGTCATCGCCGCCGCGACCGTGCTGTGCGGCGAGCTGTCCCTGCTGGCGGCGCAGACCAACCCCGGCGAACTGATGCGCGCGCACGTGAAGTTGGAACGCGACCACACGACAGCGAAGGTTGGTGTCTGACGACCATGCCCAACGATCCGGCCATCGGAATCCACGACCTGTCCCTGGCGACGACCGAGTTCGCCCTGACGCACGAGGCACTCGCCGCGTACAACGGCACCGAGATCGGCAAGTACCACGTGGGCATCGGCCAGCGGTCGATGAGCGTGCCCGCCGCCGACGAGGACATCGTCACCATGGCCGCCGCCGCGGCCGCCCCGGTCGTCGCCAGGCACGGCACGGACCGCATCCGCACGGTCGTCTTCGCCACCGAGTCCTCCATCGACCAGGCCAAGGCGGCCGGGATCTACGTGCACTCCCTGCTCGGGCTGTCCTCGGCCTGCCGCGTGGTGGAGCTCAAGCAGGCCTGCTACGGCGCCACCGCCGCCCTGCAGTTCGCCATCGGCCTGGTCCGCCGCGACCCCTCCCAGCAGGTCCTCGTCATCGCCAGCGACGTGTCCAAGTACGAACTGGACAGCCCCGGCGAGGCCACCCAGGGCGCCGCCGCGGTCGCCATGCTGGTCGGCGCCGATCCCGCCCTGGTGCGCATCGAGGAGCCCTCGGGCGTGTTCACCGCCGACGTCATGGACTTCTGGCGGCCCAACTACCGCGAGGCCGCCCTCGTCGACGGGCAGGAGTCCATCACCGCCTACCTGCAGGCCCTGGAAGGCGCCTGGAAGGACTACGGCGAACAGGGCGGCCGCCCGCTGCAGGACTTCGCCGCCTTCTGCTACCACCAGCCCTTCACCAAGATGGCCTACAAGGCCCACCGCCACCTGCTCAACTACTGCGGGCAGGAGACCGACAAGGACGCCGTCGAGGCCGCCGTCGGGCTGACCACCGCCTACAACAACGTCATCGGCAACAGCTACACCGCCTCCGTCTACCTGGGCCTGGCCGCCCTGCTCGACCAGGCCGGCGACCTGACCGGCCGGCCGGTGGGCTTCCTCAGCTACGGCTCCGGCAGCGTCGCGGAGTTCTTCGCCGGCACCGTCGCCGACGGCTACCGCGAACACCTGCGCACCGACGCCCACCGCGAGGCCATCGCCCGCCGCAAGGACGTCGACTACGCCGGCTACCGCGCCCTGCACGAACGGTCCTTCCCCGCCGACGGCGGCGACCACCCCACCCCCGCCCAGACCACCGGCCCCTTCCGCCTGGCCGGACTCAGCGGCCACAAGCGCCTGTACGAAACCCGCTGACCCCCGCCCCTCCCCCCACCCCAGCCCCCTCACCCCCTCTTTTCACCTCTCCCCTCCGCCCCTCTCACCCCCTTCTTTCCGGCCGCCCGCCGTCCCGCCACCGTCCCGCCGACGTCCCGCCGTCGTCCCGCCCGGCGGGACCGGCACAGGCACCGCCCCGCCACACCCGGCACACCGTGGCACACCCGGCACCGCCCATTCCCGGCCCCCCACCCCCGCCCCGCCGCCCCGCCCGCAGTCCCGCGGCGCGGACGCAGGGGAGCGGGCTCAAGGGCTCAAGGGCTCAAGGGCTCAAGGGCTCAAGGGCTCAAGGGCTCGAGGGCTCGACGGCCCGGTGCTCGGCCGCAGACCGGCTCCCGGCCTGCCGGGCCCGGCAGGCCGGGAGCCGGGGGCCGAGGTCGGAGGCGGGGGCGGGGGCGGGGGCCGGGCAAAAGGGAGAGACCCCGCAGGCCGGGGAGGGCGGGGCGGGGCCGCGCGCACGGCCGGCCCCCGGACGCACAGCGATTCCCCACACCACACACAGCCCACAGGGAGGGCCACCGCATGAGCGACGTCAGGATCCTCGGCACCGGCGCCTACGTGCCGGACCGGGTCGTCTCCAACGACGAGGCGGGTGCGGCAGCCGGAGTCGACGACGCCTGGATCACCCTCAAGACCGCGATCCGCGAACGCCGCTGGGCCGCCGAGGACCAGGCCACCTCCGACCTGGCCGCCGCCGCGGCCCGCGCCGCGCTCGACTCGGCCGGCGTCACCGCCGACCAGCTGTCCGTCATCGTGGTCGCCACCTCCACCCCCGACCGCCCCCAGCCCCCCACCGCCGCCTACGTCCAGCACCTCATCGGCGCCACCGGAGCCGCCGCCTTCGACATCAACGCCGTCTGCTCCGGCACCGTCTTCGCCCTGTCCGCGGCCGAGGACGTCCTGCACCGCACCGGCGGCCACGCCCTGGTCATCGGCGCGGACCTCTACTCACGCATCCTCAACCCCGCCGACCGCCGCACCGTCGTCCTCTTCGGCGACGGCGCCGGCGCCCTGGTCCTGGGCCCCGCCGACACGGGCCCGCGCATCCGCCACGTCGCCCTGCACTCCTTCGGCGACCTCTCCCACCTCATCGAGGTCCCCGCCGGCGGCAGCCGCCGCCCCCTGGACGCGGCCGGCCTCGACGCCGGACTGCAGTACTTCGCGATGAACGGCCGCGGCGTGCGCCGCTTCGTCGAGGAGAACCTGCCGCGCCTGGCCAAACAGTTCCTCCACGAAGCCGGCGTCGTCCCCGACGACATCCGCCACTTCGTCCCCCACCAGGCCAACGGCGTCCTGCTCGACACCGTCTTCGCCGACCTGGCCCTGCCCCACGCCACCATGCACTGGACCCTGACCCACTACGCCAACACCGGAGCCGCCTCCGTCCCCATCACCCTGGACTCCGCCGCCCGCACCGGCGCCCTGCGCCCCGGCGACCTCGTCCTGGCCGCCGGCTTCGGCGGCGGCATGGCCGCCGGATTCGCCCTCATCGAATGGTGAACCCCCCGCCCCCCGGACCCGGAAACGGGAACGAGGGGCGGGAACCAGGGAACGGGAAACAGCAGGACCGGGAACCAGAGAGCGGGGCGGGGCCCCGGGGGACGTCAGTCGATGCCCCGCACCAGATGCGGTTCCCAGGTGTCGTCCTCGTCGACCCCGGCCAGCATGAGCGGCGGAACCCCCCGCAGGAAGCGCCCCGCAGCCTCCCGCACCTCCCCCGATCCCCGGCCGTCCTCTTCCTCGGTGCCGTACATGCCATCCTCCTGCCCGGCCGGGCCAGAAGTGACCCGTGCCACACACCCACCCTGCAGACCCACGGAAGAAAACCACTCGAACCGTGATGGGACCGGCATAGAGGACCACCCCAGCCCCAGCCCGGACGGGCCCCCGCCCCTCCGCCCCGCCCGCGGTCCCTTTTCCCGCACGGGGCCACGGGCCACGGGTGCGGCGCGGCGCGGCCGATGGCCTCGACGCCCCTGACCCCTCAGATGCCTTCCGGCGCGCCTGACGGGCCGGGGCTCGCGGAGGGGGCGGAGTCCGCAGGACAAGGGCCTGCGGGCCCGGAGCCCGCGAAGCCGTGGCCTGCAGGGCCGAGGTCTGCCGGACCGAGGTCTGCAGAGCCGAGGTCTGCCGGACCGCGGTCTGCCGGACCGAGGTCTGCCGGACCGAGGTCTGCCGGACCGAGGTCTGCCGGACCGAGGTCTGCGGGCCCGGAGCCTGCCGGACCGAGGTCTGCCGGACCGAGGTCTGCGGGCCCGGAGCCTGCCGGACCGCGGCCTGCGGGGCCGAGGGCTGCGAGCCCGGAGCCTGCCGGACCGCGGCCTGCGGGGCCGGAGCTGCCGGGCCCGGGGCGTCTAGCGGGGCCGGGCCGGTTCAGGCGGGCGGGGCGGCGGCCTGCAGGGCGGCGGCCAGGCTGCGGGCCCGCTCCCGCTCCCCGGCCTGCGACCCCGCCAGCACCACCCGCGGCGGTCGTCCCCCGCCCGCCGCGATACGCCGGGCCAGGTCGCAGGCCGCCGCGCCGGCCCCGGAGAACCCCGCCAGCAGCACCTTGCGCCCCTCCCCCAGCCGCGCCACGGCGCCCCGAGCCGCACCGCCCGCACCGCCCCCGGTTCCGGGGGTGAGGACGAGGAGTTCCTCGGGGCCCGCATACAGGGCCGCCAGCAGGCCGTAGCAGAATGCGGACGCGCCCGGCGGAGGGACCAGACAGATCGTGCCCGCACCTTCCCGGCGCGCCGCCCGCACCCTGACCAGCACCCCCTCCCCGGCTCCCGCGCCGTCCCCGTCCCCCGTGCCGCCGGGCGCGGGGCACGGCAGGCACGAGGGCGGGGGCGCCGGGGGGCCGGGGGGCAGCAGGTCCAGGGCCCGGGCGACGGTGACGGAGCCCTCCTCCCGCGGCAGTGCGCGCAGCAGCAGCACGGTGTGCGCGAGCAGCCGGGCGGCCGTCTCCCCGCCGGCCGGGACCCGGTCGTGGACGGCGGTCAGGACCAGGCCGCCCGCCCGGTCGTGCTGGGCCAGCAGCGCCAGGGGATGCCCGGTGCGCGCCGGCCAGAGGGCGGGGAACCGCGCGTCCAGGCCGTGCGCGGCCAGTTCGCCGCGCAGCCCGTCGGCCGGGTGCGGCGGGTCCTCGAAGACCACGACGCTGTCCGGCCGCCCGCCGCCGCTCCAGGCGCGGATCCAGTCCGCGGGCACCCACTCGTAGGCGGCCGCGTCCAGCGCCCGGTCGCGCAGGTCGCGCACCAGCCCCGCCACCGGCGCCGCCGGGTCGACCACGACCGACACCGGCAGGGGGTTGCGCAGCGGGCCCGGGGTCCGGGCGGCGCCCTCCAGCGGGATCCCGCGGCCGGGGACGGCCACCTCGAAGGCGACCGGCGCCGCCCCGGCGCCGCCGCGGCCGCGGTGGAGCAGCATCGCCCACACCGCCTGCAGCACACTGCTCTCGGCCGCCCCGAGACCGCCCGCCCACCGCGCGAGCCGGGCGACGCCCGCCGGATCCAGCCGGCGGCGGGCCCTCCCCGTACCCGCCGCGGCCGGACCCGCCGGAACGGCCGGACCCGCCGGGGCCGCCGGAACGGCCGGACCCGCCGGGGCCGCCGGAACGGCCGGACCCGCCGGACCCGCCGGATCCGCCGGGACGACCGGACCCGCCGGGACGACCGGACCCGCCGGGACGGCGGGGACAGCCGGGACGGCGGGGACGGCGGGTGGCGCCGCGCGTCTCTGTGGCCGCGCCGACGACAGGTGGCGGGTGAAGAACTCCCGCGCCGGGCCGGTGTCCTGGGCGGCCACCCAAGCCGCGTAGTCGCGCAGGTCGGGCCGGCGCTCACCGCCGGGCAGGACGCCGCCGGCGAGGTAGGCGCGGTAGAACGCGCGCAGCAGCAGCCGCACGCTCCAGGCGTCCAGCAGCGCCCGGTGGTAGGTGACCACGATCCTTCGCCCCGCGGCGGCGGACCGGCGGGAGGCGAGCAGGGTCAGGCGCAGCGGTCCGGGGCGGGACAGGTCGAAGCCGCGCAGCCGGTCCTGCTCCAGGAAGGCCCGCCAGCCGCCGGGGGCCGGCCGGGCGATGTCGGGCACGACCCGCTCGTGCACCGCGAGCAGCGGCCGGCCCCCCGGGGCGAACGCGGTGCGCAGCACCGTCTCGCGGTCGAAGACCGACTGCCAGGCGGCGGCGAACCGCCCCGCGTCCAGCGGACCGTGCCAGACCCACATCAGCTGCTCGACATGCCGCCCGCTGCCCGGCCCCGTGTCGCCGCCCGCACACAGGACGGCCTGCTGCGGCGTCGCCGGGAACAGCCGCACGGCACCCCCGGCACCCCCGGCACCCCCGGCACCCCCGGCACCCCCGGCGGCGTCCCCGGCGGCGGCGTGTCCGGCGGACACGGCGGACACGGCGTCCGCGGCGTCGGCGGCGTCGGCGGCGGGGCCGGTGCTCCGGGCCTGCGCGGGGGGCGCGGGGGCGGGGGCCTGCGGGCGGGCGGGCGGCGGCTGGGTGAGCCGGTCGGCCAGGGCTCCCGCGACGAGGCCGGCCGCGGCTCCGGAGGGCGCCGAGAACCGCAGCGTGTGGTGGTCGGGTCCGTGCCGCAGCAGCCGGTGCCGCCAGGCGGGCCGGTCCGCCAGGTGGGCGGTCAGCTCGCCCAGCAGACGCTCCAGCGCGGCGGCGTCCAGCGGACCGCGCAGCTCCAGGTCCCACGGGGCCGCGTGCGGCGGGGGCCCGGGGTCGACGACCACGCACAGCGGGGCCGGACCGCCCGGGCCCCGGCGTCTGTGCCCCATGACAGCCTCCTGGTGATGGTGAACGGCAACGTCCCCCGCCCTTCCGGGGGCCCGCCCGCGTCCGCAACGCCGGGAACAGCACGCTAACGGCAGCAATCGCCCGAAGTCCGTTTTCCCGAGCGGCTATGCAGCGGTGCCCGAGCGGAGCGCGAGACGCACCCGCCCGGGCAGCCCGCCCCTTCCTTTTCCCGGCCCCGGTCCGGGCCTTTCCGGACCGGGCGCCGATTTCCTTCACAGAATCTTTTCCGACCCGTCCCGTCCGGAAAGACGCACGCTTTATCACTGACTCGTGTCACGGGCCGGGGCGCAGAATTCCGCGGGGGGTCCGGCCCGGATTTTCCGGGAAATTCGGAGCGTGCGGGCAGGGGCGCGCGCGACGGGGACGCGGACCGCGCGGCGCCAGGGGCGGGGGCAGGGGGTGTGAGGGGGTGTTTCAGGGGGCGGGGACGGGGTTGGCGGCGTGGCGGGCGGCCCGCTCCAGCACGGCGCGGCAGTGCCGGCGCAGCGCGGCGCGGACGTGGCGGCGGGCGTGGGCGAGGCGGGCGCCCTCGCCCAGGACGTCGGTGACGGCCTCCTCGCGCAGCAGGACCCGGTGGCGGGCGGTGACGGTCACCCCCCTCTCGTCGGGGTCCAGCGACCACTCGCCGGTGTGGGCGGCCACCAGCCGGCCCGGGGAGGTCTGCTTGTAGACGATGCGGCCGGCGTGGGGGAAGCAGATCCGCACCGACTCGGTGGTGTGCGCGCCGTCCTCGGTCAGCGTCTGCATGGTCATGCGCTGCACTCCGGGGGTGTCCTCGGTCAGGGCGACGCGGGTGACGTGGGGCACCAGGTGGGGCCAGGAGCCGGCCCGGTGGAGGAAGCCGTAGACGGGTTCGGCGGGGCCGTGGATGCGCAGCGAGTCCTCGAAGGACAGGACCAGGTCGTCCAGGCGGGTCCACCGCTCGGCGAAGTTCTTCAGGCCCTCCAGATGGACGGGGCCCTCCAGGTCGGCGCACAGGCGGGGCGGGGCGGCGGGGGCCCGCAGGCGGGGGACGCTGTAGCCGAAGGCGAGGTCGAGTTCGGTGCGGGCGGGGCCCTGGCCGCGCACGGCGATGACGCCGCTGACCGCGTCGAGGGGGGCGGAGGGAAGTTCCTGGCGGAACTCGATGCGCCGCTCGACGGGGTCCAGGCGTCGCCAGGAGCTGCACGACATCAGCCGGCCCTCCAGCAGGGACCACACCAGCAGGTGCTCGCGCTCGCCGTCGAAGTCCAGGCGCTCCACATGGATGCTCGGGGCGAAGTAGAGCGGCAGGGCCGCAGCATCGGCGAGGACCGCGTAGACCACGCCGGCGGGCGCGGCCACCTGGATGCGGTGCCTCGTCCTGCCCACACGCTCACCAGACATCTGAACACCTCGTTCTCGGTCACGGTGCGCCGCCCGGACCGCGCAGGGCGCTGCGGACGGCGGATACGGAAAAAGGGGGCCGGGCCCCGGCGGCCGGGTACCGGCAGGTCCGGGCCGGGGCGGCCCGCACCGGTGCGGCCCCGGGGATCCGGACCCCGGGAGCCGGGATACCGGCACGGGCCGGTACCGGCGGCCCCGGGACCGGGCGGCCACGGAACCGGGTGACGCACAGACGGACGGCTGCGGACCGGAACCCGGGAGCCCGGCCCGGAACCGGTTCCGGACCGGGCCGGGCACCCGTCCGGGACGGAACCGGCGGCCCGGCCCCGGTCCGGCCCGGGGCCGGTGGTCCCAAGCCGGTCCGGCCCGGGGCCGGTGGTCCGAAGCCGGCCGAGGCCGGGACCGGTCCGGCCCGGGCCCGGCGTCCGGGCCGGCCCGGGTCCGGTCCCCCCTTGTCCGGGGGCCGGGGCCCGGCGCCCGGACCGGCGGCTGTTGGCGGCAAAGGCCTGCGGACCGGAACCCGGGAGCCCGCGGTCCGGGGCCGTAGGCGCGGCCGGCGGCCGGCCGCGCGGCCTCCGGTACCGGGCCGCGGGCTCCGGGCCGGGGTTCCGGTTCCGTTCCGGTTCCTTTCCGGTTCCGGGTCCGGTCCCGGTGCCGGTGCCGTGCCCCGGGCCGGCCCGCGGGCCGGGCCCCCGGGTGGGGGCAGACCCCCTGGTGGCAGGCTCTCGGGGCAGGGGCAGGGCAGAACCGGGGCCGGGGTGGGGCCGGGGTGGGGCTGTTCCCTTCAGCCGACGGGTGCCGGCTGCGGGTCCAGGCGGCCGGCGATGCGGCAGGCGCGGCCCAGCAGCCGGGGCAGGGCGGCTGCGCCGCGTCGGACGAACTCGTCGGCGGGCAGGGTACGGGTGTGCACGGGCCCGGTGGTCCACCGCCGCCAGCCGTCGGTGTCCGCGGCGCGGGGGGCGATCAGGAGCAGCGGGGTGGCGGGCAGTGGGGCGCGTGCGGGGCGGCGGGCGGCCTCGTGCAGGGCGCGGGCCAGTTCGTGCTCGGCGCGCAGCACGGGCAGGGCGGCCCGCAGCAGCACTCCTTCGTCGCTGCCGGGCGGGACGGCGGGGCGGTCGTCGTGCGGCCGGGGCGGCTGTCCGGCGCGGGGCAGGCGGGCGGGGTCGGTGGGCGGCGGGCAGGCGCCGACGGCCAGGAGCGCGGGGCCGGGCAGGCCGGCCTCGTGCAGGGCGCGAACGACGGTGTAGGCGATCAGGGCGCCCAGGCCGTGCCCGTACAGGACGTAGGGGCCCGGGCCGGGGACGGTGAACGGCTCCATCGCGCGGGCCAGGAGCGTGTCGCGGCTGAGCGCGCCGGGTGCGGGCACGGGGGCGGCGACGGGCCGCACGCCCGGGCCGAGCCCGGCTCTCCAGCCGTCGAAGAGGCCCGCGGCCCGGGCACTGTGCGCGAAACAGTGCAGAGACACGGGCGGTCGGTCCGGCACGGCATCCTCCCCAGGGTGGTGGCTGCGGCTGCGAGGGGTTCGAGGATGCCCGGCGCGCCTCGAACCCAGCTGGAGGCGTGCCTCATCAGGCGGCGTAGCGGTCGAAGGTGGAGCCTCGGCGGGGGCCGGCGACCACGTCGAGTTCCGGGTCGACCGCGAGCATGGCCTGGTGCAGGCGCTGCAGCGGCGGGGAGGGCTCCACGCCCAGTTCCTCGATCAGTCCCTCGCGCAGCTTGCGGTAGACGTCCAGGGCGGAGGCCTGCCGGCCCGAGCGGTACAGGGCCAGCATCGCCTGCGCGTGCAGGCCCTCGTGCTGGGGGTGGCGGGCGGTCAGGTCGGTCAATTCGGCGATCAGCTCGGTGTGCCGGCCCAGCCGCAGGTCGGCGTCGATCCGGCGTTCCACGGTCACCAGGCGGGACTCCTCCAGCCGGGTGACCTCGATCTGCAGGACCTGCCCGAGCCGTACGTCCACCAGGGCGGGGCCCTGCCACAGGGCGAGCGCCTGGCGGAAGCAGCGGGCGGCCCGTTCGTCGTGGCCGTCCTCGAAGGCGGCCTGCCCCTCGGCGGCCAGGCGTTCGTAGGCGTGCACGTCCACCGACTCCGGGGGTATCTGCAGCAGGTAGCCGCCGTGCCGGGTGGCCAGGACGTTCTTGGCCGCGCCGGGCGCGCCGGGCCCCATCGCGGTGCCCAGACAGCGGCGCAGCTGCATGATGTAGGTCTGCAGGGTGGTCATCGCGCTCTGCGGGAGTTTCGTCCCCCAGATCTCCTCCATCAGCGTCGACACCGGCACGACGCGGCTGGGATACAGCGCGAGCAGGGCCAGAACCTGTCTGGGCTTCCCGGCGGTCGGGACGATCGAGTCCCCGTTCACGGCGGCACACAGCGGACCCAAAACCTGAATCTCCATGGTTCCTCCGTTCGTCGTCGGACACTCCCAGTGGCGGAAAGTCTTCGGCGAACTTGCACGCTAGCGGTATCCACGGCGGAGGCAACGGTTCCTTCAGCGGCATTTGAGCAATCCTCGAAGAACCGGCCCCGCACGGCGCGTTCCGAGAAACACGGAAGTATTAATAAACCAGCCGAAAGGAACACGCCGGTCATTCAGAAAATCCCTGTGTTCACATTCCGGCCCCGACCGCTGCCACACCGGCACCGGGCCGGACGGGCGGCACCGGGCGGGCCCGGCGGGGCCGGACCGGACCCGGCAAGGACAGGGCGGGGCGGGGCAAGGCGGGGCGGGGCGGGGCGGGGCGGGAAGACACTCGCACACGCGTCCCGGCGGCCGCGCACCGGGGTGCCCCCCGGGGAAGACGGCAGCCGACAGCCGGGGCGCGGCCCGGCGACGGGTGTGCGGCCGGGGGCGGGGCGCGGCCGGGGGGCGGGGCGCGGCCCGGCGGCGGGTACGCGGCCCGGCAGCGGGTGCGGGCCGGGGGGCGGGGCGCGGCCCGGCGACGGGTGCGCGGCCCGGCGACGGGTGCGCGGCCGGGGGCGGGGCGTGGCCCGGCGACGGGTGCGCGGCCGGGGGGGGCAGGGCGTGGCCCGGCGACGGGTGCGCGGCCCGGTAGCGAGTGCGCGGCCGGGGGCGGGGCGCGGCCCGGCGACGGGTGCGCGGCCGGGGGCGGGGCGTGGCCCGGGGGCGGGTGTGTGTGGGGGGGGTCAGGTGGTGGGGACGAGGCGTTCGCGGCCGTCGCCGGTGCTGCGGCCGGGCACGGACTCGCCGGGGGCGCCGGGGCCGGCGGTGAGGATCAGGCGCTGGATGCGGCGCAGGTCGGCGGAGGGTTCCAGGCCCAGTTCGCGCACCAGGGTGGCCCGCAGCCGCTGGTAGGTCTCCAGGGCCTCGCTGCGGCGCCCGGAGCGGTGCAGGGCGAGCATGTACTGGCCGCGCAGGGTCTCGTGGGTGGGGTAGCGGCTGACCAGGACGGTGAGTTCGGCGATCAGGTCGCGGTGGCGGCCCAGGCGCAGGTCGGCCTCGATGCGCCGGTCCAGCGCGCACAGCCGGGTCTCCTCCAGGCGCCGGGCCTGGGCCTGCAGCTGCTCGCCGGCCTGCACGCCGGCGAAGGCGGGCCCGGACCACAGGTCCAGGGCCTGCCGCAGCTGCCGCGCCGCGCCCCGGAAGTCGCCCGCGTCCATCGACCGGTAGCCCAGCGCGGTGAGCCGCTCGAACTCGCGGGCGTCGCTGACGCCGTCACCGGCGTCGAGGAGATACCCGCCCGGCACGGTGACCAGGACCTCCTTGGCCGTGCGGCGCGGGCCGTCGCCGGACGGCCCCGGCAGCGCGGCGGCGATCAGCTCCCGCAGCTGCAGCACATAGGTCTGCAGGGTCGTGCGGGCGCTGCGCGGCGGCGCGGCCCCCCACAGTTCCTCGGTCAGGCAGGCCACGGAGACGACCTGTCCGGCATGGAAGGCGAGCAGGGCCAGCACCTGCCGCGGTTTCGGCGCGGTCGGCGTCACCGAGACACCGTTCACGCGGACGTCCAAGGTGCCCAACACCTCGATGTTCACGTCTCCCCCGTCTCACGCCCGGACCGGAGCCGGACGAATCAAACCGCACATCCCGTATTGTTTTAGGGTTTCGGTCAGGGATATCACAGGCCCCGCAGGCCCACAACCATCCCCCGCCCGGGGCACGGGCAGGGGAACAGGGGATGTACGGCGCCGCACGGGCCCCCGGCCGCCGCACGGCCCCGCCGGCTGCCGGGCCGCTGCCGGCGGCCGGCGGGCGCCGCTGCGCAAACCGCCCTGACGGTCACCCGGCACGGGCAGGACGGCGCGCACCCGCTGGCCGAGGCCGGCCGCAGACGGTGCCGGCGTGGCCGTCCTCGGCAGGCACGAGCCGGCCGGCAGCGGGCGCCGGCCGGGCAGGGGCAGGGCGGCGGCAGCGGCGTGCCGGCCGGGCAGGGGCAGGGCGGCGGCAGCGGCGTGCCGGCCGGGCAGGGGCAGGGCGGCGGCAGCGGCGTGCCGGCCGGGCAGGGCGGCAGGCAGCGGCGTGCCGGGGGGCGGTGTCCGGCGGTCCCGGACGGACGGCCGGCTCCGGCTCCGTCCGTCCGGCCCCCGACCGGGGCAGGTGCGCGGCCGGGCGGCCAGGACACCCCCGCTGTCCTGGCCGTGTTGTCCCCGAAGGGCCGGCGGCGCACCGCGGCCCGGCGGCCTGCCGCGGCCCGGCGGCGGGGGCGGCGCCGTCCGCCCGGCCGCCCCGCCGGCCCGTCCGGTGCCCCGGTGGTCGCGGCCCGCAGCCTGAACGGGTCCTGGCACACCGAGGGGCGAGGCGGGTGCCGGCTGCCTGGGCGACAGCGTCAGGATCACGAGGTCCGGCCTCGGGGACCGGGGCCACGGTGTCCGGGGGGCTCTCGGCGTGACCGGCATCCACCACGCCACCACGCCACCACGCCATGGGGCGCTGCCCTGCTCCCGCGCAGCGCGGCGGACCACTTGATCACCGAGCCCGGGCGGGGTTCCCCGCCCGGGCTCGGCCGGCCGTGGGGGCCGTTGCCCCCAGAGGTCACGGCGCCCCGGCGTGCGACGCCTCCGGCGGCCGCCGGCCGGACCCGGGACAGGGGGCGTGGAGGGCGCGTGCGGGCGGTTCCGGCCGCCGCTGCGGCGGCCGGGGGCGCGCCGGCCCGGTTCTGCCCCCGGCGGCCTTTTGCCCGCCCGGTCCACGGGCTGCCGGCCTGCTCGTGCCGGGGCCCGGCAGGGCCGGCACGAAGGCGGGAGGGGGCCGTCCTGACGGCGGACGGCCCCCTCCCTGCCTGCCCCTGGCGTGCCGGGCCCCGGTATGCCGGGGGCCCGGCACGCGGACGGGCGGGTGTGCGGGTTGCGGGGGTCAGGTGCGGGGTTCGGCTCCGGCGCGTTCGGGACTCTTCGCGGCACCGCCGGGGCTGTCAGGGCCGCCGGGGGCGGGGGTTTTGACGGAGTCGAGGAGGAGCTGGGCGACGTCGACGACCTGGACCGTCTCCTTCGCCGTGCCCTCGTTCTTCTTGCCGTTGACCGAGTC
>NZ_JBVJFP010000028.1:0-43631 GCF_055587785.1 Streptomyces sp. NPDC046379 | reverse complement strand
TGGAACAACTCCCACAACTCGTCCGGCACCAGCCGCTCAACGATCCCCACCACGCCCCACAGCCTACCGAGGTAGCCAAATGAGATGACCTCTAAGGCTTCCTGAGATCCCGCGCCCCGGAGAGGCCCACCCCTCAGGGCCACATCCGACTGCCGGAGCGCTCCGGAGATGGGTGCATTCGGCCGCAACGTCTCCTCCGGCAACTATGGAGGAAGGCGCCGCCTCTGCCTTCGATGTTCGAGCGCGTTGTATCCCCACGCGACAGTGTGTGCTCGCGGGGGAGAGCAGACGTACGCCTCGGCAGCGCATCCCCGAAGGTTACACTTGTCGCACTTAATCGCTTTGCCCCACAGGCTCGCGTTCAGGCCTGACGCATGCTGGAAGAGGCGGAATGGATGTTCCAGGTCGTGCCCGAAACGCTCGGCAGGACGGCTGCGCCAGCGACCTTGCGGCAGCCGTCCTGGACCGGCGGGGTGAAATCTTGGCTTGGACGCCCGGAGCCGTCCACATGCTCGGCTATTCCGCGAGCGATATGCTCGGGCGCTCGGCCCACACCCTCGTCATCCGCCCAGGTGACGCATCGGTACCGGCCTGCCCAGCGGGTGATGACTGCTTGCAGAGCCGTATGTTCCTGCGGCATCGCGAGGGAAACAGTATTGCTGTCACTCTCCAGTTGACACCTTTGGGTGACGGGTCAGCTGGCCTTCTCGCCGTCGCCGTGCCTGCCGACGAGGCGGACCTACGGAGCCAGAACGACGCGCTGGTCGATACGCTCGTGCAGCAGGGTCGGCCGCAGCTAATCGTCTATGACACGGACCTGCGCATTGCACGGGCGAGCACGATGCTCGGTGACGTGCGCGGTAAGAGGCTGCGAGACCTGTATGTGGCAGAGGATGCGGCGGCCGTGGAAGAGCGCTTGCAATTGCTCTTGAGCGACGACGGTGAGCGATCCGACTGGACGCAGCGCGTCCGGACACGGGAACAGCCCGAAGATGAAGTCGTCTTTTCCTTCACGGCGCTGCGTCTACTCGGGGATGCGGGTGTCCTGACAGGATTTGCCACCATTGCTCGTGATGTCACAGGAGAGCACCGTTCGCGTCGTCATCTGGCCTTGCTGCGCGGGGCGACGGCCGCCATCGGCGGATCCTTGGACGTTGCGCGGACGACCGGGGCGCTCTCTTGGGCGTTCGTCCCGGAATTCGCCGACTGGGCTGCGATCGATCTTGTCACTGCGGTGTTCGAGGGCACGCCGCTGCCGGGCTCGGCGGGGCCCTGGCCCTCGCAACAGCGACAGTCAGCCGTTGCGTACGTCGGCGCCACACCCCCTATCGACCTGCGCAAGCGTGCCACGGCATTGGCTCACACTCCGGACACGGACCGCACCAGGTCCCTCCGACTCGGTCGAGCGCTGCTCACCCATGACCTGTCTGCTCTCACACGGGGGCGCAGCGAGGAGGCGCGATTCCTGCGGACGATTTATCCCGAGACGGTGCGCTCCGTCATCACCGCGCCGCTTCGCGACCCCAACGGTCTGCTGGGCGTCCTGGCCATCGGCCGCGGCGCGACTGCTCCGAGGTTCGATGAGACAGACGTTCTGCTCGTCGAGGAGATCGCCTCACGTCTGGCCCTCAGTATCAACAACGCATGGCGATTCGCTCAGGAACACCGAAGGGCCGTCACCCTGCAACGCAGTCTGCTCCCCAGGGCGCACACCGACGGCCCTGCCGCCGAAACCGAGGGCTTCTATGTATCGGCGAGTGCCGGCAGCGGTGTGGGCGGCGACTGGTTCGACGCCATCCCTCTCTCCTCCCTGCGTACCGCCTTCGTCATCGGGGACGTCGTCGGCCATGGCCTGCAGGCGACCGCAGCGATGGGGAGACTGGCCACAGCAGTACAAACCCTGGCAGACCTCGATCTCGACCTCAGCGAGCTCCTCGCCCGGCTGGACGACCTTGTCCTGCGCCTGGCCGCGGAGCAGGATGCCCCGCAGGCGGGTTCGCAGGACGATCAGAGCGCGGCTGCGGCCGGGGCCTTCGGAGCTACCTGCCTCTATGCCATCTATGACCCCGTGAGCCGCCAGTGTGCCGTGGCGAGTGCGGGCCATCCGCCCCCGGCCCTTCTGCGCCCCGGCGAAACGACGGCGTGCCTGCTCGACCTGGAGCCCGGGCCGCCCCTTGGCATCGGCGGCATGCCGTTTGAGACGGTGGAGGTCGAAGCGCCGCCGGGCAGTGTGCTGGCGTTCTACACCGACGGGTTGGTCAGCGGGATCGCAAGCGACTGGAGCCAAGGCACGGAGCGGCTGGTTCAGACGCTCAACGCCGGCCGAAGCGCGGGCACCCCCCTGCGCCGACTGGGACACGACGTCACTTCTGCGCTCGCGAGTACTCAGCGGCGCGACGACGCCGCGCTTCTCCTGGCCAGAACCAGGGCGGTGTCTCCGGATGACATCTGCTTCCAGCATCTGCGCGCCGAGGAGTCGGTGGTTGCCGAGGCGCGCCATTCGGTTGTGCGGCAGGTGGCGGCCTGGGGGCTCGACGAGTTGGCCTTCACCACCGAGATCATCGTCAGCGAACTGGTGACCAACGCCATTCGCCACGCCGGCGGGCCCATTGGCCTGCGGCTGATTCGAAGCTCCGTGCTGGTCTGTGAGGTGACAGACTCGATCAACACCCAGCCCAGGATGCGCAGGGCCCGATCCACGGACGAGGGTGGCCGCGGTCTCTTCATCGTCGCCCAACTCGCCCAGCGCTGGGGCAGCCGCTACGGCCCCACAGGAAAGACCATTTGGGCTGAGCAGGCTTTGCCCGTGACCTGAATGCGCCGACCGCCCGGCGGAGGTCGAATCGTCCCACTCGGCGCACTCTGCGCTTCGGCCGGGAGAGGGGACGGATGATGTGCGAGCACCCCCGGCACGCGACGACTGGGCATCCCGACCGAGCCCAAGGTTGTCCTGCGTGAGGCGGACGGGGGTGCCAAGAATGTCGGCGATGGTGCCGCTGGTACCCCACGATCGGACCCTTGCGCCGAGGGCTGGAGCATGCCCGAGGCCATCCCCGGGGGAGAGGGGATCCGGAGCCGGCGATCTGGGACCGAAGGCAGGGGACGGATCGCTGAGCATGAGGCCTCACAAGGCGTGTCTCCCGCATGGTCGGCGTTGATCGTAGCTTCTCCGACCCCAGACGGAAAGCGCTTTCCTTGACGGCGACCCAGTCTGGCCTCAAGGGCGGCTCTCTGATGTGGGCCCGGGTAGCATCTCCGCGTGATCTGGTTTCCATTCGGATGTTGACAGAGGGGAGGTGGTCTTGTCCTATAGAAAGCGTTTACCCACCCCGGATCCTTGCGTGAGACGCCACCGCACTGTCGGCATCGGCTGTAGACGGCACCGGATCCAGTCGATCAGACGACGTGACCCGCACACGTCACGTCGAGGAGACGAACGTGAGAAGCAAGACCGTGGCGCGAACTCCCTCCAGCCGAGCCCCGCATTCCCGGAAAGCCTCCAGGAGAGCAGCCGCGAGCGGCTGGATCGGGAGCGCCCTTGAGTACTACGACTGGTTCATCTACGCCCAGGCCGCCGCGCTGATCTTCCCAACCGTGTTCTTCCCTACGGGGAACCCCGGCGTGGCCATCATCGCCTCACTGGGCACGTACGCCGTCGGCTACATCGCACGGCCCATCGGCGCATGGCTCCTCGGACACTGGGGAGACAAGCGGGGACGCAAGAACGTGCTGGTCCTCGCCATGCTGCTCATGGGTGTTTCGACCTTCGCGGTCGGGCTGCTCCCCACCTATGATCAGATCGGGATCCTGGCCCCTTGCCTGCTGCTTCTCCTCCGCCTCGTCCAGGGGTTCGCAGTGGCCGGCGAGCTGAGCGGTGCCAGCGCCATGATTGTGGAGCAGGCGCCGTTCGGCCGTCGCGGCTACTACGCGAGCTTCACACTTCAAGGCACACAGGCAGGGCAGGTCTTGGCCGCCGCCCTCTTCCTTCCACTCTCTGCAGTTCTGTCCGACGAGGCCTTCAACTCCTGGGGCTGGCGCGTCCCGTTCCTTCTCAGCGCACTCGTCGTCTTCGCCGGCTACTTCATCCGCCGCCGGGTCGACGAGACGCCCACGTTCCTTGAAGGGGAAGCGCAGGAGAAGAGCGCGAAGGCCCCCATCGTCCAGGTGCTCAGGGAAAGCGGGCTCGATGTTGTACGAGCGGTGTGCATGACACTGGTCAACGTCGTCGGTGTGACGGTGGTCGTGTTCGGGGCGGCGTACGCGACACAGCCCGGTTACGGCCTCGAAATGAGCAGGGACATCTATCTGTGGCTGCCCATCGTGGCCAACCTCATCGGGGTGGCGCTCATCCCGTGGTTCGGTGACCTCTCGGACCGTTATGGCAGACGGCCGCTGATGATTCTCGGCTCACTGGGATCGGGCGTGCTGTCATGTGCCTACCTGTTCGCCGTGAGCCAGGACAATGTGCCACTCGCCTTCATCCTCGCGGTCGTAACGTGGGGCGTACTGTTCCAGATCTGGAACGCCACGTTCGCCAGCTTCTTCCAGGAGCTCTTCCCGGCCCGGACCCGTGTCACTGGGTTCGCGATCTCCCAGAATCTCGGGCTCGCCATCGTCGCCTTCCTGCCGAGCCTCTTCACGCTGGTGGCTCCTCCGGGATCCGCGAACATTCCGCTCGTCGTCGGCGGCCTGTGCCTCGGAATCACCATCATCGGCGCGATGGCAGCCTGGTCGGCGAGGGAGACACACCGCATCCCCCTCGACAAGCTCGGCACACCGGACGCGGAACCCGTGTCGCGTGAGGAATACGACCGGATCCGAGCCGCTGCGCGGTGACCCGACCGACGAACCGGACGGCGGCGGGACCTCGCCCGACTGCCCAGACCCGCCGCCGTCCCGAAGGTCTTTGAGTGCGCCGTCGCCCCGACGGTTTCCCCATCGGCATCGGGCGCGCTACGTCGTCCAGCCGCTGGACCTGCCCCCCGGGCCTGCCGCTGCTCATGCCCGCGCGTCGGCGGCTCGCGCCGACCAGCTGCGCGCGGTGCGCCGACCAGGCCTCACGTGCCTGACTCTTACGCGAGAAGAAGCGCTGAGCTTGATCAGTTGAAGTCGGCTGAGGCCGGAGCGACCGCGAGCGTGATGTGGGGAACGGCCCCCAGACAGAACTCGGCCGCCCGCTCAGGTCCGAGACGGTGCGCGTGGTGACGCAGTGTCGGCAGACCGATCAGCACCGCTGTTCGACCGCTTCGTCGAGGATCCCGTACGCGGCGAGCTCGCCGCCGGGCACCAGTTCGTGGATCAGGTGATGGCCGCCTCCGGATCGGTCTGCCAGTAGGCGGCGACCTTCGTGCTGGCGCTCACCAGATTCATCGCGGCGGTCTGTCCACTGTCGGCAGCGGCACGCCGTTCTCGCCGGGCGGGCCGGCTTGCTCGGCGTCACGGCGCATCGTGCCGCAGACATCCGCCGGGCCTGCGCCCACCGACCGGCCCGGTGGCCGCCAGCCGTGACAGCCCCCTCCATCTGGGCCGTCACCCGGCGCGTCGAGGGCACCGAGACGAACGCCGGCGGGTGGACGGAAGCCACCAACACGCGGGCCGTCGCCGTCGGCGAGGCCCATGCCCCCAACTGACTCGCGCGGAGTCGTCCGAGTGCGCGGTGCCGGCTTGGTCACGGCGGCGGCTGCTGAAGAGGGCTTTGTGCCGGTAGTGGAGATGGCTTTTGAGCGCGCCGTGAGCCGTCGGTGAAGCCGTGGTGGAGACTCGCCTGCTGAGACAACTGGGTCGGATGCTGCGGGTGTGGGGGGCTTGTGCGGGTGACTGGGCTGGGGAGGGTTGGGAAACAGCCCTCGGGGTTCTTCGCCGTCCACCGAGTCGGCGGAGAACCCTTGATTGACCTAGTCGTATTGGGGGTCTGGTGGTCCACCGACGCCATTTGCGCAACCAGTTCTCGATGTCATTCGTCGGAGGGGCGGTCGGGCAAGACCGCCCCTGACGTGCCGGCAGCCAACTGCACTCCCGACGGTGCCTCTGACCAGGCCAGATAGCGAACCGCTGCACCCCGAACCGGTGCGACACCTGAACATCGAACCAAACAACCTTGTCGGAATAACCCCCCCCCCTTTCGATGCCATCATTGAAGCCGACCACGCCAACGTCGCGTCGCGGTAATTCCGTGGTCGGCAGGTCACGGGCTGGGCGTGAGCCCGGAGTCCCGCGGCGCGGGAGCCGGGAACCCTTCGGTCACACGGGTCAGTGTCTCCAGCGGCCGGGACAGCATCTCCGAGAAGGCGAGTTCGGCCGCGCCGACCAGGATGGCGTCGTTGCCGAGTTCGCTGACGCGCAGGCGCAGATCCTCCCGGCAGGCAAAGAGGGCGCTGGTGTTGATGCGGCTGCGCACTTGTGCGGCGGAGGCGAGGAAAACCTCCCGGAGGGTGCCGCCGAAGACGATCAGATCCGGGTTGAAGAGGTTGACGAGGGTGGAGATGCCGATGCCGAGCCAGTCTCCGACGAGGTGCAGCGCCGCACGTGCGCTGACGTCGCCGCGGTCAGCGGCGGTCACCACCGCCCGCACCGCCTCGGTGCCGGTGACACGACTGTCGCGTCCGGCGGCCTCCAGGAGGGTCTGCTCGCCTGCCTCGGCTTCCAGGCAGCCGTACCCTCCGCAACCGCACCGCCGTCCCTCGCGCGGATTGACGGTGATGTGGCCGACCTCGCCGGCGTAGCCGCGTTCGCCGCGCAGCAGTTCGCCTTCGACGACGATTCCGGCGCCGATGCCGATCTCGCCATGGAGGTAGATGAGGTTCCGGCTGGCCCTGCCGGCACCACGTCTGTATTCCGCGAGGGCGCCCAGATTGGCCTCATTGGCGACGAGGACCGGGATGTCCAGCGGCAGCCTGCCCGCCAGCTCGGCGGCGAAGTCGACGTCCTGCCAGCCCATGTTCGGGGTGAGGGTGACCAGCCCGTGGGGGTGGCGGACCATGCCGCGCACCGCCACGGCCACGCCGACGCACACGCTTGCCTCGGGAGCCGAGGCCAGCAGCTGCTGGGCGAAGTCGGCGAAGATGTCGGCCACCTCCGCGGGGTCCTGCCGGCGTTCCTGGGGCCAGGAGTACTCCCGCCGGTCCAGGAACACCCCGCCGAGCCCGATGAGCGCGGCGGCCAGACGCTCCACGCCGACGTCGAAGGCCAGCACGTGCACCCGCGTGGGCTCGGGCCGGACCACGAGCGAGGGACGCCCGGCCCGGCCGGTGTCCTGCGGCAGCTCCTCACGGACCAGACCCACTGCGGACAGCTCGCTGACCAGGCCGAGAATGGTGCTGCGGTTGAGACCCATCCGGCTGGTGAGAACGGCTCGCGAGGTGGGCCCGTCGAGATGGACGTGACGCAGGAGGGTGCCGAGGTTGTGCTGGCGGATCTCTTCCTGGGATGGGCCAGCTTTCATCGCGAGAAGACCTCAATGTTGAACCGAACGGCGGCGGGACAGTGCGTCCACACCGGCGGCCACCAGCAGCACCGATCCCGTGACAGCGTACTTGACACCGGAGGAGTAGCCCATCAGACCCATGCCGTTCTGGATCACGGCGACGACCAGACCGCCCAGCACGGCATCGATGACGCGCCCGCGGCCGCCGAAGAGGCTCGTGCCGCCGATGACGGCGCTGCCGACGGCGAGCAGCAGGACGTTGCTGCCACCGGTGTTCGGGTCCACGGAGTTGCCCCGGGAAGCGGCGATGATGCCACCCACGGCCGCCAGGGTGGAGCAGATCACGAAGGCGGCGATGCGGATGAAGGGGACGTTGATCCCGGCGCGGCGTGCCGCCTCCGGGCTGCCGCCCACGGCGTAGATGTGCAGGCCGAACCCGGTCCGCTGGAGGACGAGTGTGCCGAGCAGGACCAGGGCGCCGATGACCGGCACGACGATGGGAACGCCCTTGAGCGAGTCGACGACGACGTTACGGCTGCGTTCCTGGTTGAGGAGGAACACGGCCAGGCCACCGAGCGCGGTGATTATCCCGATCCGTACGGCGACGAGCATCGGGGGGACGTCGTGCAGGCCGCGCTTGCGGCGGTTGTGACTGCGGCGCAGTTGCAGACCGGCGTAAACAGCGACACACCCGGCGAAAAGGGCCCAGCCGAGGAGCGGGCTCAGGTTCTTGTTCGCGATGGCGAGGACCGTGGGGTCCTTGATGGAGATGTTGGTGCCTTCCTCGAGGAGGATGAGCACCACGCCCTGGAAGCCTAGGAACGCGGCCAGGGTCACGACGAACGAGGGGATGCCGACTTTCGCCACGAGGCTGCCGATGAGGAGCCCGATGGCAGCGCCCGTCAAGAGGGCTGCGGCCACCGCGGAGTACCAGGGCCAACCCTGGTTGGTCAGCAGGATGGCCAGGACAGCGGCGCAGACACCGCTGGCGTAGCCGGCCGACAGGTCGATCTCGCCGAGCAGGAGCACGAAGACGAGCCCCATGGCGATGGCGATGCTTCCGGCACTCTGAGTGAGGAGGTTGGAGAAGTTCAGATTCGACAGGAAGACCGGGCGCAGGAGGGAGAAGAGGACGCACAGGACGATGAGACCGCCGACGGCGGGAAGCGCGCCGAGCTCGCCGCCGCGCAACCGTTCCAGGTAACCGCGGCCGATGTCGCCGAGGCTGGGTGCTGCGGGCCTGCCCTCGTCGGAGGCGGCGCCGGACTGCTTCTGCTTCTGGGGTGTGAGGGCGGCGGTCATGCTGCGGCTCCCTTGGGGGATGTGGTCAGGCCCAGGTCACCGCTGCGGCCCGAGGTGATCAGTTCGACGACCTGGGAGTGCGTCACGTCCGAGGTCTTCACCTGGGCTGCCATGCGCCCCAGGTACAGCGCGGCGATGCGGTCGGACACCGCGAAGACGTCGTTCATGTTGTGGGAGATGAGCACGACGGCCAGACCTTTGTCAGCCAGTCGTCGCACCAGCTCCAGAACCTGTGCGGTCTGGGCCACGCCCAGGGCGGCGGTGGGCTCGTCCAGGATGACCAGTTTGCTGTTCCACAGCACGGCCTTGGCGATGGCGACGGTCTGACGCTGGCCGCCGGAGAGGCTGGAGACCTTCTGGCGCAGGGACTTGACCGTGCGGACGGACAGCCCCTTGAGCGTCTCGGCAGCCTTCTGCTCCATGGCCGAGTCGTCGAGGACGAGGCCCCGGCGGATCTCGCGCCCCAGGAACATGTTCTGCACGATGTCGAGGTTGTCGCACAGTGCGAGGTCCTGGTAGACGATCTCCACGCCTAGCGCGGCGGCGTCCCGCGGGTTGCGCACCTGGACCGGATTCCCGTCGAAGAGATACTCGCCGCCGTCGATGGGGTGGATTCCGCCGATGCACTTGACGAGCGTCGACTTGCCGGCGCCGTTGTCGCCGACCAGGGCGGTCACCTCTCCGGGGTACGCGCTGAGCGCGACGTCGTGCAGCACCTGTACCGGGCCGAAACTCTTGTCGATTCCGCGCAGTTCCAGAATCGGTTTCGATGTCATGGGGAAGTCTCCTGAAAGGGCTGAGCGAGAGCGGGTCCGTGTCGCAGCGAGCGCGGGACCCGCGGTCGCGTTCGGGTCCGACGGGCTACTTGATGCCGGCCTTGTTGCACAGGGCCGCGTAGTTGCCCGTGCAGAGCTGGGCCTTGGTGACGAAGCCGTCGTCGATGACGTCCTGGATGTTCTCCTTGAAGACGGAGACCGGTGTCAGGAGGTGCGCCGCCACGTCGCGCTTGCCTTCCGGGTCATGGACGGTGGCGTTGGTCTTGGGCTTCTTGCCGCGGGCGAGGTCGATCGCGAGTGCGGCGGCCGCGTCGGCCTCCTTCTTGACGGCCTTGTAGACGGTCATGCACTGCTCACCCGTCAGGATGTTCTGCAGGCCCTGAACGGTGGCGTCCTGGCCGGTGACGGGCACGTCTCCGCTGCGGTGGTTCTTGCGCAGGACGGATATGACCGCGTTGGCCAGACCGTCGTTGGCGGCGAGCACGCCGTCGACGTCGGGCTGGCTGGTGTACATCTGCTCGAAGATGGTCCCGGCCTGGGCGCTGTCCCAGTCGGGTACGGACTGGTTGGGCCCCTTGGCGTACTCGCCGGAGGCGTACTTGGGGTCGAGGACGCTGTTGTAGCCATTGGCGAAGAGCGTGGCGTTGTTGTCCGTCGGTGAGCCGTTGAGCTCGGCGACGACGGGCTTCTTCACTCCCTTGTCGCTCAGGCACTTCACGAGGCCCTGACCCTGCAACTTGCCGACCGCGGTGTTGTCGAAGCTGACGTAGTACTGGGCGGAGCCGCCGAGCGTGAGCCGGTCGTAGTCGATCGTGGCCACACCCTGCGCCTTGGCCTTGTCGAGGACCGCCTTGCCGGTGCCGCTGTCGAGGTTCACGATGATCAGTACGTTCACACCATTGGTGATCATCTGGTCGGCGATGGTCTGGAACGCTTGCTTGTCGCCCTCGGCGTTCTGGATGTCGTAGTCCACGCCGGCGGCCTTGAACGCCGCGCTCAGGTAGGTCCGGTCTGCGGTTTCCCATCGGACGGACGACTTGCTGTCGGGGAGGATCACGCCGATCTTCGGCTTACCGGCGCCGGCCCCATCGGAACCGCTGCTCGAGGAAAAGCTTCCGCAGGCGGTGGCTGAGGCGAGGACGAGCGCAGACGCGGAGACTGCGACGAGGGGGGATCCCTTGCGCACGGCAGGGTCCTTTCGGGGGAGGGGCGTGCCCGGGGCTGAGCCGGACGTGCGTTGGACAGGAAGACGGAGGCGCACTCGGCATCCTGCGGCGAGTGACGATCCGGTGAAAGTTGTCTGCGAAAACATACGATCCCCGCCGCCGTCGCACCAGACTTCGGGCGGGCGGCAAGGTAACGATCGGGTCACCGCGTCCGGGTACGCGCCGCCTGCTGGTCGGCACATGGGCCATCGCACCTGCTCAGAAGGCGGTCGGATGTAGGCCGGTCGGTGTGCGGTTGATGTCGGGTGCGTGCGACACAAGGGGCCGAACCGGCCGTCAGAGCCTGACTTCAGCGGATTGATGCGAAGGGTGCATGGGAAGTCCGGCACGGGACTCTCAGTGAATTCGTTTACAGCGAAAACAATCCCGGTGCGGAAGTGCGGCAGGATCGGCTCGCCGGAGTCCGGCAAGCCGAGCACTGGTCTCGGGACCTGGGCCCGCGGCTCAGGTCGGGCCGGTCAGGCGCGAGGCACGGTGAAGGCGAGGGGCCGTGCGCGGCCGTCCGCGGCCAGGTGGACCTTGGTGCTCAGCCCGCCGCGGGAGTGTCCGAGCGCGTGATCGGCGGGCTCGCCGCAGTGGGCAGCCCTCTCTTGAGTGTTCCGGCAGTGTGTTGGTGGGCCCGGATGACCGTGGAGTCCGCCGGCACTGTCCGATGCCATCGTCGGCGTCCGCGGCATCCAGGACGGCGGCGAGGATCATCTCCGAGGCACCGTCGACGCCCATCTGATCAGCCGCTTGAGAGCGGTCTGCAATGAGCCGAGCTCGTCGGGCAGGTCACGCCAGGGCGAGTCGATGCGGTACTTCCACGCAATGGGCTCGAGCGTGCGCCGGTGGTCGGCCCACCGTCGTCCGCGGACCGGATCGGCCGGCATCAGCGGCTCGATCCGGTCCTGCATGGCCCGTTCCGGATGTTCCCGTCCGGGTGAACTCGCGATTGATGCGGCGATTCGCCGTCCTGGTGACGTGATCATGTGGTTACAGGCGACGCGAAGAGCGTCCGGAGGGGAAGAAGTCGATCGTGAATCTGATGGTGCGTGTGCTGGAGGGGGCCGCTGCCGGCGCTTTCATGGCGTCGTCGTGGGCGGATCTGTACCGGCGTGACTCGCAGGCGACTCCCTATCAGTCACCGTCGTGGCTCACCGGGTGGGCGCGCCAACTCCCTCCCAACTCGCGCCTGGTCGTTGCCCTGTGCGAGGGGTCCGCCCGCCAGGTCCTGGCCGCTGTGCCGCTGGTCTGCGACCGTGCGGGCGCCCGACCGCGTACGGTCGCCCTGTCTGCGCCGATGGGGGAGTACGTCCGCGCCGTGGGCCCGGCAGCTGAAACTCACAGGTGGCGGCGGCTTTCGCCGGGTACCTACAAGGGCTGGCGGCTGACGGCCAGCACGTCGATATGGCGGGCCTGCCCGCAGACAGTGCCCTCGCCCGACACCTCACGTCCACCGGCCCCGCCGCTCCTGGGGGCTGGCACACCAGCATCACCGACTGCGCCGAGATCTCCTTACCCCTTGCCTATGAGGAGATGTCCCGTTCGACCCGACGTGAGCACAGGCGACGCCGGCGCGCCTGGGACGAACTCGCCCAACGTCACAAGGTGAGCTACCGGCGAACCCGCGATGGTGACGAACTGCTCCCCGCCTACGCGGTCCTGGCCCGCCTGCACGAGCGCCGCTGGGCCGGCCACGCGCCGCGTGCCGGCTCGCCCCACATTCCCGGCGCATTCCACTGGCCGGCCGTGCTTGAGCGCTGTGGCGCCGGCATGGCGTTCATCGCCACCCTCGCCGTGGACGACGAGATCGTCGCCGCCCAGCTCTGCCTGACGCGACACCGCCGGGCCTACTCCGTGGTGCCGGCCATGCACCCGCACTACACGGACCTCGCTCCCGGCCACGCCCTCCTGCGCCACCTCGCACAGAATTTGACCACGGCCGGATACGAGTACCTCGACCTGGGCGGCACCGTCCCGGGCCAGCACGCCTACAAGGATTACTGATCATTTCAGAATGAGTTTTGGTTCAGGGCTTGGCAGTTGGGCTGGCGGGCGGCAGAGTTCTGCGGGTGTCGGATGATCTTGTGCCTGATGATCTGTGGGACCGCGTGGCCCCGCTGCTCCCTCCTCGTCCGCCGCGTCGTCGCCGGTATCCAGGTCGGCTGCCGACGGACGACCGGGCCGCCCTGCGCGGGATCATCTATGTCTTGCGCACGGGTGTGACCTGGGCGGACGTGCCGACCGAGACGATCGGCTGCAGTGGGGTGACGTGCTGGCGGCGGCTGCGGGACTGGACCGAGGCCGGCGTCTGGCCCCGCCTGCACGAGATCCTCCTCGCAGAACTGCGCAGGGCGGGTCTGCTGGACATGGAGGACGCCGCGGTGTGGGCGGGCGGGAGGTTCAGATGACCGGCGGCCGTCCGGCAGCGGTGAGCCGGTATACGGTGCGCCGGTTCATCGGGTGCCGCGGGTGCGTACGCCGGGTCGTCCAGCCCTCGCGCATCCCGCGCAGCGTCTGACGCAGTCCGCCACCGCGTACGGCCCGGGCCAGGGTGATCACGGTCCACGCGCCCAGGTGGAGGGCGAGGAGCGCGGGGAGATGTTGCGGTATGCGATCCAGATCCGGTTGCGGGCGGCGAGCCGGTGGTACAGCGCGTGGCGGGCCGGTGTGGTGAGCGGGTGGTGCATACGGATGCCGGCGGCGTACCAGCCGCTCCAGTCCGCCGCGTACAGCCCGTAGGCCAGGTCGAAGCCTTCGTGGTTCAGGAACAGGCTGCCCTCCCAGCCGCCGACCTTGTCGAAGGCCTCCCGCCGGATCAGGACGATGCCCTCGGTCATCGAGGTGACCCTCCCCGGCCGCCCCGGGGCGGAGGCGCGCAGCCGGGGGACCCAGCGGCGCGGGGTGGTCACATCGTCCAGGCCCGTCAGCCGGGGCTGTACCCAGGCCGCTTCCGGATGCTGCTCGGCCTCGGCGACGAGCCGGACGAGGATGTCGGGGCGTGGGAAGCTGGCGTCGTTGTCGAGGAAGAACAGCCAGTGCGCGGGTTTCCTGCCTGACGGAGTGCCTCGGCGCCGGCGTTGCGGCCTGCGGGGATGCCGACGTTCTCCGGCAGGCTGATGCTGAGCGCGCCGGGCGGCACGACCTCGGGTCGGCAGCCGGTGCCGACCACGCACACCCGCACGTCGACACCGGCCTGTGCCACGAGGGTCTCCTGGGCGGCCGTTTCCTCGGACGGCCGGTCGTTCATCGTCAGGACGATGACGTCGATACGCGGCTTGGGCATGTGTCGGTGAGATGCTCGGCCCAGCGGGCGATGAGCGGGGCGAGGCGGGGGTGGACGCCCCTGGAGCAGGCCTGCAGGAGCTGGCCGAGCGGGACGAGTTCCCCGGCGCGGCTGGCATCCGTGCCGAGGACGTGGGCGAACTCGTGGCGGATCCGCGCCGCGGTCGCGGGCGCGGCCAGGGAGTAGGCGTGCAGGAGCCCCGGGTCGTAGCCGACGGGCAGGCGCCCCAGTTCTCCCAGTCGAGCAGGATCAGGGGCGCACGGGTGAGGTTCGCCCAGTGAAGGTCGCCGTGGCCGGTGGTGTAGGCGTGGATCTGGATGGGGTCGATGCCGAGGAAGCGGCGGAAGTTGTTGTCGATCCATCGCTGCCGTACCGCCTCCCGATCGGTGGGCACCGTGGCGAGCGTCTCCAGTGCCGCGCGGAGATCCGCCCACCACGCGTCAGGAAGGGCGACATCCCGGGCGAGCACCGGCGTACTGCTCGTGACCGGGGGCACGGGGACGTATTCGGTGAGCTCGGCGCGGTAGGCGGTTTCGTCCGCGGTCCAATCGAGCAGGCCCCGCAGCCGCGGCCGGGGCATGGACCGGGGCACGAGGGCGTCCGCCGAGGCGGTGCCCTCCCACAGCCGCCCGCCTTGCTTCGCGACCGGGGCGGCCACGACGCGCAGCCAGCAGCTCCCGGCCTGCCGGCTGAGGGTGCGGCCCTGCCAGCCCCATACTTCCGGGCCGGACGCGGTCACCTGGAGGCTGTGTGCCGCGGCGGCGTGAGCGGCCCGCATCCGCGTCTGCTCGTCACGTGCTGGCGGCGCGGCGAAGACCGCCGCCTGCCGGTCTATCCGTCACATGCCTCCCCGGAAGCGGTCCGGGCTTCGCCCCGGTTAACGGGGGAGGGCAGGAAGGCGTCACGGCGGGGCCACTGCACCACGACGCGGCAGTGGTTCTTGTCCACCACGTCGCCGGGAGATAGCCGGTGGTCCGGCGTTCCGGCGGGGTGCACGGTCATGGCCGGATCGCTGCTCGAGCCGCCGTCGCCGCGTACGTCCCGGTCCCATGCCTGGACTGCCTCCGCCAGCTTCGCGCCGAGGGCGGGACCCTGGTCACCGAAAGCGTGGACGTACCACTCCCACTCACGCTCCTCGAGGATCTCACTGTGCCGGGTCTGCACGTACGTGAGGTAGGCGAGCGAGGCGTCGGCGAGGACGGCCAGCGCGTCCGAGCCGGTGGCGATCTCGACGACCGGGCTCTCCTGGTCGGCGGCGACCGCCAGGCGGCAGAACCCGGGCAGCGTCGTGGCCGCGTAGAGCTGCAGCGACCCGAAGTAGAAGCCCGGTCCCATGGTGACGCCGGTGGAGATCTCGTGCCGCCGTCCGCGCAGTGCTCGGGAAGGGCGGCAAGACGCCGTGTCGCGGTGCCGCGCGCCCAGGCGGCGAAGCCTTCCGTTTCTGGCGGCGCGGCGGCCCAGCGGTCGAGCAGTTCCTCCAGCCGCCGTCCGGCCCGCGTGACGTCGCACACCTCGCGGGCCGCCACCGGGCGCGGCGGCCCGGCGGGATGGCGGGCCAGGAATCGGTGCAGACGGCCCACGGCTTCGCCCACCGCATCCCACCGGCCGCCGGACAGCCCGCCCTCGGCCGTCTCCGCGCCCGCGACGTACTCCGTCACGGACACCGACAGCCCGCCCGCCGACGCGATCACCTCACCGGACACCGTCCGCCGCACGGCCGGTACCGGAACCCCGTCCGCCCTGGCCGCCTCGCCCAAGGCCAGGGCACGGCGCTCCTGGTCCACGTCAGCGCCAGGGGGGTACGCCTTCACGAACCACCGCCGGCCCGCGCGATCCTCGGCCACGTAGTTACGGGTCGCCGTTCCCTCCGGACCTTCGCTGACCACGGTTGGCGTGATCCGGTACAGCAGCGCCAGGATCCCGGCGATGACCATGGCGTCGGACTCGGCCCTCACCTCGCTGCCCCGACGGTGCCGGCCTGCGGACGGACGGGGCATGCTGCTCGGGTTGGTTCCCGGTAGGTGTGCTCACCGTGTTCACCAGCCCAGCTGGGAGTAGGGGCGGCGTTCGGCGATCGCGGCGATGGCCGTGCGGGTGTAGGGGACGAGCCGGTCCGGCAGCTCATGGCGTGGCCACCACTTCCAGGCCAGGCACTTGTCGGACTCGAGGATCTTTGGTTCTCCCTTCCAACGGCGGGCCCGGAACACGAGCTGCATCAGCGGCAGCGCGCCTGGGCTGTCGACGACGTGGACGACGTGCGCCAGTTCCACGTCCGCGGGTTCGATGACGAGACCGGCCTCCTCCTCCGCCTCGCGGACCAGGCAGGCGAGGGCGGACTCCTGCTCGCACCGGCCGGCGAGGTAGTGCCAGGTGCCGCCCGCGTACTTCGCATCGGGGTGGCGCAGCCCGAGAAGCACACGGCCTTGGGCGTCTTCGAGGTGGAGGTGGACTCCGATGCCATTCAGCACCGTCCGGCTGCCCCCGTCCCACACGGCGGGAACCGCGTCCTGCTTGTCGTCCGGGGGTTTCTCCGCTGCGTGCCGCCGAATCAGGTCGCGCGTGCCAGGGCGCAGGCGGAGCCGGTCCAGTACGTCGGGGGTGAACCACCTCAGCAGCACGCCCTCGTGCAGCCGGAGCCGGTCGGGGTTTCCGCGCCACCGGCCCGTGACCACCTGAATCGGGACGCTGAGGCCGTCGACGCTGGTGGCCCTCTCCACGGCGTACGGCTCCAGCTCCCCCAGCCGGAGGTCGGGGACCTCCTCAGACAGCCGCCGCAGCAACGTGTCCTCAAGGCTGCGGTCTTCGTGGCTGCGGCCGCCGCCGAGAAGGTCGAACGCCCCCGGCTGCCAGATGCCGGGCTTGTCGTCGCGCAGATGGAGCAGGTACCGGCCCTGGCCGTCGTGGATGAGCGCGGAGGCGTTCACCGGCTCCGGCTGCCCGTCCAGCCGCGCCTCGAGAAGCTTCTCGCGCAGCGTCGGCGAGGTGACCTCCGACAACGGAACCCACCCGGCGCCCGACACCTCCTCGTCCTGCAAGGTGATCGCCAGCGGCTCCTCACCGGCGAGATAGAACACGTAGCGGAAGTCGTAGTGCTGGTGGGCCTGTTCGCCCTTCGAGGGGTTGGCGTCGATGTCGTGGACGTCGATGTCGACTGGTGAGCCGAGCGTCTGCCGGGTCAGGCACAGGGCCCCGGGCGGGATCCCGGCCTCCTCCGCCACCTCGCGCAGCGCCGCGGCGAGCAGCGTGCGGTCCTGGGGCTCGATGTGGCCCCCGGGGGTGAGCATGAGACCGGTGGCCCGGTGCCGGATGTGCAGGACCCGGCTCTGGCGGTCGACGATGACGGCGCTGCACGTGATGTGCCCGGGCAGCGTCGTGCGGGCGGTCACGTCGACGGGCCGGTCCAGCGCGGCGAGCAGCCCGGCCAGGGCGTCAAGCTCGCCTGGGTGACGGCCGAGGTACGCCTCGATGGTCTTGCGGATCGCGGTGGAGCTGGGAGGCATAAGCGTCGTCTCACCTTCGTCGTAGGGGCGGGGTGCTGCGGGGGCCGGGCTGGTGGAAGTCGCGTTGCTGAAGGTCAGCTCGCCGCCTCGTGGTCGGACGGCTGGACACCGCGGGGACGGGGAAGCGTGTCCGTCGTCGGCGCGAGGCCGTACTGGGCGGCCTGGGCAGTGAACATCCCCTGATACAGGCCGCCCGCGCGGGCCACCAGGTCCTCGTGGGTGCCGTCCTCTACGACGCGCCCCTGGTCGAGGACGTAGATGTGGTCGGCGTTCATGGTCGCGGCGAGCCGGTGGGTGACGAGGACGACCGCGTGCCCCTGCTCGGCCAGGGACCACAGCCTCTGGAACGAGGCGATCTCCGCGTGCGGGTCCAGGGCCGATGTCGGCTCGTCGACCAGCAGGAACGGCGCCTGCCGGTACCTTGTTCGAGCATCCCCAAGCTTCTGCCACTGGCCGCCCGAGAGCTGGACTCCGCGCTCGTAGCCCTTGAAGACGATCGAGTCCCAGCCGTGCGGCAGGCCCTCGATCAGGTCGAGCACGCCCGCCTCCTTGGCGGCCTGGCGGGCGCGGTCCATGTCCCTTGGCCGGTCGCCGGCGCCGATGGCCACGTTCGCGGCTGCCGTCATCTCCCAGCGCGGGAAGTCCTGCGCCAGCACCCCGACCGCGGCGAACACCTGGGCGCGGTCCGCCTCACGGAGCTCGACCCGCTCACCCGACTCACCCACCCACCAGACGTGTCCCTCGGAGGGCAGCAGCAGCCCGGCCAGCACCTTCGTGAGCGTGGTCTTCCCAGAACCGTTCGCGCCCACCAGGGCCGTCACCTTCCCGCGCGGCACCCGTACGCTCACACCCCTTAGGGACGGGGAGTCCGCCCCCGGGTAGGTGAACGACACCGCCTCCGTCCGCACCTCCCGCACCGGCGCGGGCAGCGGAGCGCCGGAGGACGGGATGGCGTTCTCCCCGGCGATCTTGATGGCGTCCTCGGTGTCGGTGAGAAACAGCAACTCCTCGTACAGCCGGTTGACCTGCTGCACCAGCGACGTGAGCCGCGCCGTCGACGTGCGGATGGCGATCACCGCCGTGCCGCCGACGGCGAGCGGCAGACCACCGGACGCCAGGAGCCACCACAGCACCCCGTAGCAGGCCACCGACGCCAGCCCCGCGAAGCCGCCGGCAACCAGGTCCGTGGAAGCCTGCGCCCGGGCCAGGCGCCGCTGTTCCGCCTCCGTCTGCCTCGACATCTCCTCGTAACTGGACAGCAGCTTCGAGCCGGCGGCGTGCACGCGGATCTCCCCGGCCGCGTGCGGACGGGTCAGGTACGCCAGCAGGGAGGCGATCGCCCGACGGTGGTCGACCCAGTTGAGACGGGAGAGGTACTCACGGCGCGCGGAGCGGACCGCGCCCCACCCTTTGGGCAGGGCGATCGCCAGCAGCATCGGCAGCAGTGCCCAGTGCAGCGACGCCAGCACGATGGCGGCCGCCACCATGCCGATCACCACGTTGCCCACGCCGACCGACAGCCGGAGCATGCTGCGGGCGGAGTCCGTGCCGAACTTTCCCGCCTCCAGGACCCGCTGGACCTCCGGCCGCTCGGTCGCTGCCACCTCGACGCGGGTGACAGCCGTGTAGTACCGGGCGGAGACCGCCCGCTCCACCTGCGGCTCCAGCCGGCCCGACATCGCCGTCGACCACGCCGACAGCACCGCGGTGGCCACCGCCGCGACCGCGAGCACCGCCAGCGACGGCAGCGACTCGCGGAGCTTGTCCCCGGTCGGGCCATCGGCGAACAACTCGGTGAGCACGCTGTTGACCGCCACCAGTCCCCAGCCCGCCGTCACGCCCTGCCCGAGCTGCGCCACCACGACGCCGACGAGCGCCCGAGGGTCCGCCTCCCAGCCGGTACGCAGCACCATGCCCACCATCCGGGGCAGCGCCGCCGCCATGTGTCCGAACGCCAGCCGGGTCAGTGGCCCCTCGTGCCGGACGTAGGACTGGTCGTAGCGCAGCCGGCCGCCGTACAGCTCACGCTCGGCGTCCGAGATGCCGCTGGTGGCCGCCGCTGCGGCCTTCGGCGGGTGCGCGCTCTCGTCGCTGTCTGGTTCGATTGGCGTCAATGTGTTCCCTCCCGGAGGTGTAGCAGTGGCGTCAGCGTGCTCAACGACGCAGCCGCGATTTCGAGCACGTGTTCTTTCGGACGGCTTTCGCGCGCCGGAATTCTGCGGTTGTTCGAAGGTGCGCAGTGCACTGACCCTTGCGGCGTAGGAGCGCGTGAGCGGGGGCGGGTTGGCCGAAACGCCGATGCTTGGCTTCCGCAGCCGTATGTGGTTGCCGCAAGGTCGCGACGATGCCTCTCAGTCGCCTTCGACGGTGATCTCGAGTTCGGTCACTAGGGCCTGGATGAGGTCGTGTTGCTGGCCCGGACCGATGCGGGCCCGGGTGAGGTGGGGGATCCCGCGCACGGTGGAGAGGTCATTGCCGCGCAGGTCGACGTTCCGGTAGCGGCCGATGCCGAATGCGGTGAGGCGGAGCGTGCACCCGGAGAAGACGACGTCACGGGACTGAAGGTGGGGCGGACACAGTTGCCGGCGGAGCGACCTCTGAGTGGACGCGGCCGCCGTGACCGCGACCGCCTTGACGACGCGGCCACCAGAGCGATCAGCCATCCGTGCCCCGGACGGGCGAGAAGGAGCGACATCCCGCACATCGGGTACGCGGCGAAGCCGACGAGCAGGACCATTCCGGGTCCCAGTCGGCGCACCATCCGGCCGGCGACCAGGGCGCCCACGAGGCTGCCGACCCCGACCGCGCCCAGCACCCATCCCAGACCGATGTCGCCGTAGTCGAGCTCAGTCAGCAGGTAGTACGCGAAGTACGTCACGACGATGCCCTCGGCGAACGCGTGGTAGGCCATCGTTAGGACCAGGGGCCGCTGGAGCGGATCGCGTGGCACGTGCGCCATGCCCTCAGGATCGACGTGATCATTCGGGTGCGCGATCTGGCTGAATGCTGGGCAGCGTGGACGGTGGAGATGCGCGAGGCGCACCAGGCACTGATCACGTAGGACGCGGAGTCCAGGAGCAGGCAGCGGGCGGCGCCCAGCAGACTGACCGCGGCGGTTCCGACGTAGGTGCCCGCTGATCCGGCGACGGCCAACGCTGCCATCGCACGGGCGTTGGCATCGGGCACGACCGCAGGACGGTTGTTCATATTCCCGTCGCGTCCGCGGCCGTTGTGCTCGATGTTCCAGCTCGGTACGCGGGAGTCACTGTCGTGCAGTTCCAACGAGTTCTCCTTCGGTGTTCTGCTGAGTGCGAGAAACGGGGGTCGCCTGCCGTGTCGATTCGCGAGACATGTGCGGCGGATCCGTTGAGTCCTGGTCTGTCGGCGGGGCCGGGAGGGCGACGCCGAGGTCACACAGTGCTTCTGCCTGATCTGCGGGCAGTTTTCTGTTTCGATGGCGTCGCACGCACTTGTCGAGCCATTTCCCCAGGGGGAGTGCGGCGGGCGGTTGCGTCTGGTACGTCTTCGGGACGCGCACGTGCCCGTGCTGGGCCTTGAATTCTTTGAGTGCTGTGATGCGTTCGTCCCAGCGGTACTTGCGTGCGTCCCAGATGAATCCCTCGGCGTTCAGTCGCTGCACTCTCGCGGGGTCGACTTCTCCGCGGCCGTGTGCAATGCGGAGTAGTGCGGTCATTTGGCCGAGCTTGTAAGTGCTGCCGTCGCGGCACTGGGCGACGTATCCCTTGGCGATTCTCAGATGGCCGTACCTCTTCTTGAAGGCGCGTATTTCCGCGAAGAGCAGCTCGAACCGGTAATCCGCCTGCGACCAGATCATGCCCAGGCTGTTCAGGTGCTGTATCCGCCGTGGCGGCATCTCGCCGTTGGAATAGCGGGTGCGCTGCTCAGCGATCCACCTGCCCAGTTCCAGACCGGTGGGCGTGCAGTACGCCCTGCGTACGAGGAGGTCTCCGTACTCGGCGCGGTACTGCTCAGCGGCGTCAAGGAACGGATCGGCCTGCGTCCAGATCATGTCCAGGTTGTTCAGCTGCCTGACCACGTCCGACGGCAGCTGACCGTGTGCGTAGCGCATGCGCTGCTGGGAGATCCACCTGCCGAGCTTCAGGCAGGCGGGAGTGCAGTAGGACACGGGCACGAGGAGGTCCCCGTGCTTCGCGCGGTACTGCTCAGCGGCGCGGAGGTACTCCGCCCGCTCGACTCTCACCCGCCAGACCATGTCAAGGCGGTCCAGTTGCTCCACCCGGCTGCGCGGTAGCTCGCCCTTTGCGTGCCGGCTGCGCTGATCCCTGATCCACCGGCCGAGCCTCACACCGGCGGGCGTGCAGTACGCCTCGGGTACAAGGAGGTTCCCGTGCTCGGCGTAGTACTCCTCGGCGGCACGGAGGTAGTCCGACGGCTCGGGCGTCATCCGCCAGACCATGTCCAGACGGTTGAGCTGCTCCACTTGGTCGTGTGGCAGCAGGCCTTCGGCGTAGCGGGTGCGCTGCCGGGAAATCCAGACGCCCAGCTTCAGGCCGGCGGGCGTGCAGTGCGCCATCGAGACGAGGAGGTTCCCGTGCTCGGCGCGGTAGAGCTCGGCGGCGCGGTGGTACTCCGGCCAGGAAGGGGTACCTGTCCGCACGGCGCGCACGCTGACCGCCCGGACGAACGCCTCGGGCAGAGGGGCGCCGCTCACAGCGAGCCAGTCCGGGACCGTGTCGGCCGGCTCACCTCGGCTTCCGGGCTCGGCCAGCGCCCGCCGGGCGGTCTCCAGCCGCTGGGCCAGGGTCTCGTCGTGGCTGGCCAGCGCCCGCACCGTTTGCCAGAGCGGAGCGAATGTGGACGTCGACAGTGCCGCCTCGGGGTCGTCGTCGGGGTCGACGATGACCGGGACGATGATCGACGCGGTCTTCCCGGGGCCTGCGCGGCGCAGGGCACGCCCGGTGGCCTGGATGGTGTCGATCGTGCTGCGGACGTTGAAGAAGGCCACCGCGTCGACGGCGGGCACGTCGACGCCTTCGGACAGCACGCGCGCGTTGGAGACGACGGCGAGGCCGGCTTCGTGACCGGCCAGCCGCTCCAGGGCACGGCGCCGGTCGCCGGGGCTTTGGCGACCGTGGACGCAGTCGGTCCACAGTGCCGCGGGCCGCTCTTCGGGGCTGAGCAGTGCGTAGGCGTGGGGGAGCAGGGTGGTGAACCACTTCGCGTCCTGGACGCTGCGGTGATAGGTGATCATGCGGCGGATGCCGTGCTCGTGTGCCGCGCGCAGCACGGCCAGTTGCGTGGCCACCATGGATGCCGCGACTCCGGCCTTGCCGATCCGCAGGAAGGCGTCGTCCCGGTCGGTCAGGGCTCGCACCTGTTCGCCGGCGACGACCGGCACCACGAGTCGGTAGGGCGCCAGCAGGCTGAGCTCGATGGCCTGTGCGAAGGACATCCGGTACGCGGCGGGGCCGTACAGGACCTCGTCGGACATGCTGATGACGTCGTCGTCATCACCGGTCACCACCCGTGGCGTCGCCGTCAGGTACAGGCGCCGCTTGACGGGGATGACATGGTCGTAGTGGATGGCCGCCCATGCCTTGCCCGCCGCTCCGGCGGTTCGGTGGGCTTCGTCGATGACCGCGACGTCCGCCGGGGGCAAGCCGTACTGGGTGTGGGCCTGGGCGAGGACGCTGAGGCTCGCATACGTGCAGGCGATGGTGACCGGCCCGTCTGGCGCTGCGAGCTGGGCCAGGCGGGCCGGATCGACCGTCACCGCGCAGTCGCCGAGGGGAGCTTGCGCGCCACGGCGGGCGAAGAGGATCTCCTTGTCGGAGCAGACGGCGATGATGCGGCCCAGTGCAGGCCGCCCGAGGTGATCGATCCACTCCCGTATCGTCTGGTGAACCAGTTCGAGGGTGGGGACCACGACCAGCCGCCGGCCGCGGCCGGCGGTGCCACGAGGTGCGACTTCCGCGCCCACGCGGGTCTTGCCTGTGCCGCAGGGCAGCACCCCGGTCGTCCGGCCGGTGTCCGCCAGGACCTTGCAGATCGCGGTGGCGGCCTGCTCCTGATGCGGGAACAGCCTGCGGTGTTCGGAGGTTGCGCGGCGGGCGGGCCCCGGAGGGACGGACTCAGTCACGGTCCGCTCCGCTCAGTGACATCGTGTGCGCGGCAGGCGCGGGCGGAGAGTGCAGGTGAGCAGCGCCGCGAGCCGGGGCAGGGCCTGAGCCGGTGCTTCCAGATGGGCCACCAGTCGTTCGCCCGTCGCGTCGCTGCCGGTGCTGCGGATTTCCGAGCCCGTGAGGCACAGGCGGCACAGGAAGCGCTCGCCGTCGTCGGTGTGGTCGTGGAAGGGGGCTGGTCGGCTGCGGTCGTTTCTGCTCATGGCACATAGATGGGCCCGGTAGCGGGCGTGGGGGTCGGTGTCCGGGAGGTGCCAGATGAGGGCTTCGGTGCGGACACACGGCAGGCCGTGGCGGGTGGCGTAGTCGGTGGCCCACAGGGTGATGAGCCGGCCGATGCCGTCCGAGCGGCCGGGCGCTGCGTAGAGGTGTGTGAGGAGCAGGCCCGGTCGGAGGCCGTCGCTGCCCCAGCGCGCGAAGTCGGGTTCGGGGTCCAGGATCAGACAGCCGGCCAGGATGTCGTCCTCGTACAGTCCGACGCGGTCGGCCTGGTCGTCGAAGTAGAGGGCGGGGATGTCGCCGGAGGCGGGCAGGGGCAGGCTTCGGCCGGCGAGCCAGCGCAGTCGTGCTTCGACCAGTGCCGCGGCGGCCTCCTGTTCGGCCGCGCTCTGGATGAGGCGCATCGCATACGGAGCCCTGATGCGTGGGGTGGCAGGGGACTGGCTGCTGGTCATCGGTGGCTTCCTGCGGGGGCGGTCTGGCCGTCTGGGCCGCTCGCGAAGAGTCCCCAGGCGTGGGCGTAGCCGATGAGACGGACGCGGTTGCCTGCGCCTGCCTTGGCGACCAGGGCCTGGATCTGCTTGTCGGCGCGTGTGCTGGTGGTGCCTGCGGCGTCGGCGATCTGGTGGATGTCCGGCTGCTCGGCCACCGCCCGCAGGAGACTGAGCTCCTGTGCATCGAAGTCCGGCGGCACGCTGGGTGCGGCGGGCGGGTCCACGAGCCGCTGCGTGAGCAGGGCGTGGGCCCGCTGCGCCCTGCTTGTGGCGCCGGTGTGTTGCCCGATCCGCTTCATGGCCCAGGTGACGGAGTGCGGTCTGATGCCCAATTTCGCGGCGATGGCGGTGTTGTCGGCGCCGGTCACCAGCTCACGGGCGACGGCGAGGTTTCCGGGTGTGAGCTGAACGGTGCTGGGCGCGGGATGCGGCGTACGGGCCATGCGTGGTCCTGATCGTCGGTGTGGTTCTGGTGATGGCAGGGGTGAAGGGCGTGCTGGTTCCTTCGGCGCTGGTGGATGGCGGCCGGGTCAGATTGCGGTCTCTGCGCGGAGCAGCCACAGGCCCGCCTCGTAGGTGTTGAGCGTGGTCAGTTGCTGCTCGTAGAGGCGGTTGTTGGTGGTGATGGCGGTTCGGCTGACGGCCACCACGCCGTGCACGGGCGTAGTCGGGTCGGCGAGTGCGTGCAGCATGCGGCTGTAGCCGCGTCGCAGTGACGGATCGTCGGCTCCGGTGCGGTCCTGGGTGTCATCGACGATCCGGTCGGTGACGGCCAGGTGCTGCGTGTCGGCGTAGCCCTGGCAGGCGGCGAGGTCGTCGCGAGGGTCTCCGCCGGGGAGGGTCAGCGCGTACAGCACCACCTGCAACGGCGTCGGATGCATGGTGCGCGCGGCGTAGTTGATCGCGGTGCGGCGTGCTGCTAGGGATCGCACGTTCGGCTTGTCTGCCGGCGGGATGAGTGGTTCGGGCCGGTGGCGGACGGCCCGCGGCAGCAGAGAGCGGTCCGCAGACGCGACGGGGGACGCGGACAGGCGGGTACGAAGGGTCATCGAACGTCCCGTTCCGCCGTGGCACCGGGGGCTGTGATCGGAACGTGGCATGTGACCAGTAGGCCCACCGCAGGACTGGCCTGAGCGGGTAGCCAGAGCACTGCGGTGAGGGTGCCTGCCGCGTCCCTTCTTGAGCCGACGTGCCTCCATCCACGGGTTTCGAGGTGGGACAGCAGGCGGTTGCTGGTGTCGCCGGGGGTGCTGTGGTGAACAGGTGCTTCGGCCTTCACGCCTTGCAGGTCGAGGCGGGCGGCATAATCCGCGGCCCACAACGTCATCAGCAGCCCCACATGGGAGTCCGGTTTGGGTGCCGTGTATGCCAGCGGAAGCGTCAGCGTCGATGCCCTTCTGCGCAGTACCAGGCAGCCGACCAGGATGTCCTCGCCGGCGTATTGGTCGTAGAGGCCAAGGGCCTCTGCCTGGGGGTCCCGGAAGACAGCCGCATGCTCCGCGGGGAGGTTGATGCCGCGCTCGGCGAGTTGCAGGGCCCTGTCCTGGACCAGGGCGGCAGCCGCCTCACGGTCGGCTGGGGTGACCAGTCGGCGCATCAGGTATGCCGTGCCGCCGTCGCGCGGGGCGGTGTCGGGGGTGCTCACCGCATTGCTCCTTCCTCGAGTTCTGCGTGCTGTGGGGGGCGGCACGGAGGCTTGGGTGGGGTGAGCCCCACCGCGTGCGTGAAGAGTTCCGTGCTCGCCGTTGTGATGGGGGCGGCGATCTCGGTCCGCGCGTCGGCAGCCGGTAGTCCCGCAGCGCGGCCGGGGTCCGCGTTGCGGGTGTGCACGGTGATCGCGGGCCCGGCTCGGTGCCGAAGAGGGCGGCTTTCGCCGCCGGCATCAGGCGACGGACGTCAGTTCGTGCATAACCGGGTCGGCGTCGGCTGCACGGCTGTCCGTCGCGGCCTGGCCATGTGCAAGGCGACGGCGAAGCGCTTCGAGGGCGGCCGCGGCGGGCGGCAGGCCGATGTCGGCGCGTCGCGCGTCGAGGCGGTCCGGATCGTGGACGGGTTCGCGCTCAACGTCTCCACAGCGCCCGAATCGGTACTGCGTCCCGTATTCCTGGCGGGCGCCTTTCTGCAGGAGGCACCGGTCGTGCAGGTGTGCCCACTGGCGGCGGGAGGCTTCGCCCAGGATGACGGCGTTGCGCATCAGATGCTCCGCGTGCCGCTGTAGGTAGAGGTGGTTGTCGGCTCGCAGGGCGATTCGCCAGGCTGCGGTTGCACCGTCGTCGCCGACGAGGCTGCGTCCTGGCCATCCGTGGTCGTCGATGATGCGGCGCAGCACTTCGGCGTTGGCGTGGTCGGCCAGGCGTCCTCGTCCGATCTGCTGGTGCGAGAGCCGGCCGTGGAGCAGATGTGACCAGTTCTCGTCCGCCGCCGCCGCGCGGATGGTCAGTTCCTGCGTGAGATCGGGACGGCGTGGGCGGGAGAGGGCTGCATCAGATTCCGGCTGGCTTGTGTTCGGTGCCGGTTCGCAGTGTGTCTCGGTGAAGGGGTGCGCCAGGCGTGGTGGTAGCGCCGGGGTGGTGCTCACGGGTGCTGTGTCTCCTGGGGTGAACGGCTTGCTCGATGATCTGGGTGCCGCCAGCCCTCCCGGGGGAAGGTGGAGGGCTGGCGGCGGGCCCGTGCGCAGCTGTTGCGGATGCACGGGGTGCTGCGCACGGGGGCTTTATGCGGGTGCGTGGCCGAGGGGTGGCCGGGCGGGCGGTGGGCTGAAGTGGGCGGACCACTGGATGGGTTCGTCGAGGGCGGCGTCGGCGAGGCGGATGCGCTGGACTTCGCCGGTGCCGGCGGGCGGGTAGGTGTGCTGGATGTCGCGCCACAGTTTCTGCAGCGGATAGTCGGCGTCGAGGGCGTGTGCGCCGTGCAGTTCCATGGCGTCCTGGGCGGACTGTGCGGCCCAGGTGTGGCCGAGGTACTTGGCGTTGATCAACTCGGCGTCGCAGGGCAGGCCGTGGTCGAGGAGGTGGACGGCCTGGTAGGCGAGGACGCGGGCGGCCCGTACCCGCGCCTGCATGTCGCCGATGCGGTCCCGTACCACCGGGTGGTCGGACAGGACGCCTTCGTAGCGTGGCCTGTTCTTGAGGTAGGCGGTGGTGGTCTCGGTGACTGCTTCGTGGATGCCCAGGCTGATCGCGGCCAGGTTGGGTCTGCCGTAGAGGATGCTGCTGCTCTGGGCGACGTCGAGACCGCGGCCGATCTCGCCGATCCGGTGGGTGTCGGGGACGCGGACGCGGTCGAGGTGGAGCCGGCCGACGGAGAAGCCGTGCAGCCCGAGTCCGGGGCGGTGGGCGGCGAGGTGGACTCCTTTGCGGTCGGACTCGACGAGGAACGCGGTCAGGGCCTGGGAGGCGCTTACGCCGCGGTCGGCGGTGCGGGCGATGACCAGGTGTGCTCCCGCGAGGTGGGCGTTGCCTATGTGTGCCTTGCTGCCTCTGATGACCCAGTTGCCGTCGGTGGCCCGTTCGGCGGTGGTCTGCATGCCTCCGATGTGGCCGCCGGCGTCCGGTTCGGTGGTGGCGATCGACAGCAGCAGTGATCCGTCGGCCACCTGTGGCAGCCAGTGATGCTGTTGCTCGTCGGTGGCGAAGTGCAGCATCGCGCCGACGGGGATCTGGGTGGCCTGGAGGATGGCTGCGGCGGCGGCGGAGGTGCGGGCGATGCGGTGGATCAGGATCGTCTTGGCGACGTGGCCGGCGTCCATGCCGCCGAGCTCGGCGGGCACGGTGACGGCGAACCAGCCGCGCCGTCCCGTGAGATCGGCGACCTCGCGCTCCACCTGGCGAGGTGCGGCTTCCATGCGTGCGGCGCGCGCGGCGATGTGGTCGGCGGCGACGGCGTCGGCCTCCTCCCACAGCGACCGGTGGGCAGGGGTGAGGTAGGGGGACAGTACTGGAGGGGGTGGGGTGGTGGACATGGTCGTCTTCCTGTGCCGGGGGTGGGGTGCGCGGTGTGCCGGCCGGGGCGGACGGGAAGGCTCTGGGGCCGGGCGGCGGAAGATGACGGGGGTCAGTGGCCGTAGTGGTTGGCGATGTGGTCCATCACGTCGCGGCCGGTTTCGATGACGATGTCGCGCAGGCGGCGTGCGTCGCTGAGGGATCGTTTGTCGGGGTCGATGACGCAGACGGTGCCCAGGACGGTGCCGCTGTCGTGGATGAGCGGGGCGCCGAAGTAAGCGCGGATGCCGACCGCGTCGACGACGTGGTTGCCGGCGAAGCGCGGGGAGGCGTGGACGTCGGGCAGCGGCAGGGCCTTCTTGCGGTCGACGACCTCCGGGCACCATCCGTGGTCGACGCTCATGGTCCGGCCTATGGTGACGTGGCCGCTGCCCGCGGGCGGCTGATGCAGGCCGACGAAGGTCTGCTGGCCAAGGAAGAGGTTGACGAACCCGTACAGGAGTCCGGTCTGCTCCGTCATGGTGCGGGCGAAGGTGTCGAAGTCGGGGTGGGCTTGCGTGGGCAGGCCCAGGCGTGTGATCAGCTCGTACCGCTCGGCCAGGCTCGGGTCCGGCGCCACGGCCGGCGCTGCTGCCGCAGCGCCGTGCTGGGGACAGGGCAGGGGATGGGGCCGGTGGGTCGGAGGGGCCGGGTGGTGGGCGGGGGAGGAGGGGAAGGTCATGAGGCGTCCTGTAAAGCGGGGCGGGTGGTGTCGGGGGTAGCGGCGTTCACGGCGTGTCCGACGAGGGTGAGCAGGACCGCGGCGACGCGGTCGGGGTTGCGTGCGTCGCAGGCCAGCACCGGTATGTGTGCGGGCACCTCGAGGGCGGTGCGGATTTCTTCGGTGTCGTAGCGGTGGGCGCCGTCGAATTCGTTGATCGCGACGACGAAGGGCATGCCGTTGTCCTCGAAGAAGTTGACGGCGGTGAAGCAGTCCTGGAGGCGGCGTGTGTCGACCAGGACGACGGCGCCGATCGCTCCGCGCGTGAGGTCGGGCCACAGTCCGAGGAAGCGGTCCTGGCCGGGGGCGCCGAACAGGAGGAGCTCGAGTGGCACGGGGGCGTCGTAGAGGCTGAGCCGGCCGAAGTCGAACGCGACGGTCGTGGTCCGCTTGGCCTCGATGCCGGTCAGGCTGTCCACGCCGGCGCTGGACTCGGTCAGCTGCTCTTCGGTCTGCAGGGGCGGGATTTCGCTTACGGCTGCGATCGCTGTGGTCTTGCCGACGCCGAAGCCCCCGGCGATCACGATCTTGAGGGTGGTCAGGTGGCTGTGCGGGGGTGGCGTCTGGGGCGGCATGAGGTCACCCGGCCCGAAGGTGGGAAACGGCATCGGGGAACTTCCTTCGCAGTCCGACCGCGACAGCCGCCAGCAGTTGCGTGCTGTGACTCTGCTCCGCGCTGTCGCCGGACGTGGTGGAGGGGGAGGACAGGGGCAGGGTGAGAGCCCCGACGTGCAGCAGGTCCGAGATGAGGATCTTCACGGCAAAGACGGGGCGGCCGAGCAGGCCCGCGAGCTCCGCCACCGAGCGCCGGTGTTCGCGGCACCAGGCGACGATGTCGCGGCACTCCTGCGGCTGGCCGGGGCCGGGCCTGCCGGACCCGGCTTCCAGCACCGTGTCCAGGCTCAGCACCATGCGCGCCGAGGTGCGCCCGAGCGTCAGCGTGTACGTCCGTACACGGTCGAGCTCCGCCTCGCCCGTGCGTGTGCGCTGCTCGTCACTGGCGCCGCTGCGGCCGCTCACCGGGTGTCCCCGCCCGGGGCGACGCGGACCGGGACCTCCATGTAGGGGGCGAACTTGTCGATCAGGCGGCTCATCTCGTAGCCGGCGGTTCCCACATCGGCATTCGGGTCGGTGACGACGAGCAGGATGGTGTCCACCACGCCCCGCAGGCCGGACTGATTCCTGAACACCTTGCTGCCGCCGGCGCTTTGCAGGAGGAAGAGGCAGTCCTCCCGCTCGATCAGGACCTGCCTGGCGGGACGCTTCTGGTGCGTCGGGCCAGTGGTGTTGGCCGCGAGCGAGGCGACGCCGCTAATCGCGGCCGCGAGTTCGTCCGCCCAGTCCTTGTCGACGCCGCTGTCCAGCAGCCGCATGCCGTCACGGGAGATCAGCACCGCGTGGGTGACGCCGGGCACGTCGCTGGCGAACGTCTGCAGCAGCCATCCCATCTCCTGCTGAGGGCTCTCGTGCGCTCCTGCTGCGGGCATGCTGCTCGCCGTGTTGGGTGCCGTGTTGGGGGTGTTGCTCATGGCCAAGGCCTCCAAAGAGGGGGGATGGGGGATCAGCTGTGGCGGGTCGGCAGGCGGCGGGTTGGCCGTGATCAGGCCTGCTCGGACGGCACCTGGGGCGACTGGCTGCTGTCGGCCCTGTGGCTGCCGGTGAGGAAGGCGGCTGCCAGACCGGGCCTGGCGGCCGTGGCGGGCTGGGCCGGTGCCGGAGTGCGCAGGGCCCCATGAGTGCGAGGGCGTCGGGGGAGTGGCGTCGTGCCGTCCGGCCGGGGCTGTTCGACGGTCCGGGGGTGTGTGTCGGGGCGGGCCTGCTCGTCGGTGCGGGGTGCGCCGGCGGTGGGCTGTGCGGTCGTGGGGTGTGCGGTCGTGGGGTGTTGCTGCGGGGCCGCCTGCGTGGGTGGCTGGGGTTGCTGCGCGCCTGCGCGGTGTGCCGGAGGTATCTGGACCAGGTGTTTGGCGGGCACTATCACCAGTGCTGTGGTGCCGCCGGTGGCGTTCTCCTGGAGCTGGACCAGGAAGCCGTGGCGCTCGGCGATCTTCGCTGCTACCAGGAGGCCGATCTTTCCGGCACGCACCTGTTCGCTTACGTCGACCTCGTCGGGCGCGGCCAGAAGCTGGTTTATCGTTTCGCGCACTCCTGGGGCCATGGGCACGGCGCGGTCTTCGACCTCGATGGCCAGGCCGCGCGGTACCTGCTGTGCGCGCACGGTGACCTTCGTGTCCGGGGCCGAGCACTCGCAGGAGTTCTCGATCAGCTCGGCCAGCAGGTGCATCAGGTCGGGGGCCACGTGTCCGGGAAGGCCCAGGCTCGTTCCGACGCTGCCGACGACGGGGGAGACGCGCGCGTACTGCACCACTTCCGAGATCGCGCCGCGCAGGATCAGCGCCACGCTGAACGGCTGGCGCCCGCCGCGCAGCGACTGCCCGCCCAGCACGGCGGTGCTCTCCACCTGGCGGCGCATCCGGGTCACCAGGTGATCGATCTCGAAGATCCTTGCCAACAGCTCCGGGTCGTCGGTGAGCTTCTCCAGTTCGCTGAGGGCTCCGAGTGCCTTCGCGACCAGGGCGTGCTCGCGCAGGGCCTGGCGGCGCAGGACCTCCAGCAGCACGACCGAGGCGGACTTGTCGTGCACGCGCAGCAGCGCCATCACAGCCTGGACCTGCAGTTCGTTCAGGGCTGACTCCGCTTCGCCGTCGGGGCCCGTCGACCGGGGGGCCTGCCGGGCTGGGATCGGAGGACGGGTCCCCCTGCACAGCTGGTCGGCCGACCACAGCACGGCTTTCTCCGTGGCCTCTGCTGCCTCGACGACCGGGGTGAGGTGGGCGCGCACGGCGTTGTCCGCAGCCTCCTGGGACGCCGCTGCGGCAGCACGCACCGCTCGGGTCGCGGCGTATGCCACGCCGGCCAGCGCACACCCCACGCCGGTCAGCACCGCGAAGGGCGGCCAGTCCGTTCCCCGCCACGCTGCGATGCCGGCGCAGAGCAACACCGCGAGAAGCAGCAGCGGCATCACGACCGCGCGTCGGATCCGGCTGAGCACGAATGCGTCACCGTGAGGTGGGCGCCGCCTGTGATGGCGGGCCGCCGGCGGGCGGGCGGGGATGACGGTGTCAGACATGACGAACCTCGAACACTCAACGGGAGGGGGTGGTACGGACGGTGAAGGCGTCGGCGCGACTGGGGGCAGCCGGAGCGGCGGCGTTGCGGGTGGCAGACCGCGGGTGCGGTGCGCGCCGACGGTGGGGCCTTGAGTGCAGCGCGGGTTGAGGGCGGGGGAGGGGCCCTGTGGTCCCGGGCCGAGGCATTACGCGGCCATCACGGGTGCTGTGGCCTGCTCCAGCTCGTGCAGCAGCACGGCGCTGAGCACCAGGCCGATGTGGCTGAAGGCCTGGGGGAAGTTGCCCAGTTGGTCGCCGGTGGCGGGGTCGTACTCCTCGGAGAGCAGTCCCAGGTCGCTGGACGCTTCCAGCAGCCGCTCGTACAGGTGCCGGGCTTCGTTGCGCTGGCCGGTGAGGGCGAGGGCGTCGACCAGCCAGAACGAGCACAGGAGGAAGGCGCCCTCGTCACCGGGAAGTCCGTCGGAGCCGGTGCGCCGGCCGGAGGTGGGGTAGCGGTGGACCAGGCCGTCGGCCGTGGTCAGTTCGCGTCGTACGGCGGCGACGGTGCCGACGACACGGGGATCGTCCGGGGGCAGGAAGCCGGTGCGGGGGATGAGCAGCAGTGAGGCGTCCAGGTCGTTGGAGCCGTAGGACTGGGTGAAGGTGTTGCGTACGGGGTCGTAGCCCTTCTCGCAGACCTCGGCGTGGATCTCGGCGCGCAGCTGGGACAGGGCGTCGAGGTCGGCCGGGTCCATGGCGAGTGCGCCGGCTTGTGCGAGGCGGACCGTGCGGTCGACCGCTGCCCAGGCCATGATCTTGGAGTGCACGAAGTGCCGGCGGCCGCCGCGTACCTCCCAGATCCCGTCGTCCGGCTCCCGCCAGTGGGCCGCGACGTAGTCCACGACGCGCAGGTGCAGGGCGGCGGTGCTGTCGCAGCGGGCGACGCCGTTCTCGTGGGCCAGGTACAGCGTCTCGATGACTTCGCCGGGGACGTCGAGCTGGAACTGGTCGGCGGCGGCGTTGCCCACCCGGACCGGGCGGGAGGCCGCGTATCCGGGCAGCCATGCCAGTTCCCGCTCGGGCAGGTCCCGCTCGCCCCGGATGCCGTACATGATCTGCATGTTCTGCGGGTCGCCGCCGACGGCGCGCAGCAGCCACTGCCGCCAGGCGGCGGCCTCGTCGCGGTAGCCGGTGGACAGCAGCGCGGACAGGGTGATGGCGCTGTCCCGGAGCCAGGCGTAGCGGTAGTCCCAGTTGCGGACCCCGCCGATCTCTTCCGGCAGTGAGGTCGTGGGCGCTGCGACGATGGCGCCGCTCGGTGCGAACGTCATCGCTTTGAGGGTGATCAGGGAGCGGATCACCGCGGCGCGGTGGGGGCCGTTGTAGGTGCACTGCTCTGCCCAGGTCCGCCAGAACGTGTCGGTCGCGTCGAGCGCCGTGTCCGCGTCGGTGATCCTCGGTGCAGGTCCGTAGGAGGATGCTCGGCTGAGGCGGAAGGCGATCCGCTCGCCGGCGGTCACGGTGAATGCCGTGTGCAGGGTGCCGGCTTTTTCGGTGCTGCTTACAGGGGCGTCCAGCCACAGTGCGTGCTCGCCGACTTCGGCGACGGTCCGGCCGCCTTCCTCGTGGATCCAGGGCAGGTGACGTCCGTAGCCGAAGCGGGCGCACAGGCTGGAGGTCATCGGCACGGTGCCGGTGACGCCTTCGACGATGCGGATCAGTTGGGGGTCGTCGGCGCCGTGGGGCGGCATGAAGTCGATGAGCCGGACCTGGCCGGTGGGGGTGTCCCATTCGGACTCGAGGATGAGGGTGTCGCCGCGGTAGCGGCGCCGGGAGGCCCAGGGCCGGGCGCCGTTCGGGGCGGCCGGTCCGATGCGCCAGAAGCCGTGTTCCTCGGTGCCCAGGAGGTGGGCGAAGACGGCGTCCGAGTCGAAGTACGGAAGACACAGCCAGTCGACCGAGCCGTCACGGCAGACCAGTGCGGCGGTCTGCATGTCTCCGATGAGGCCGTAGTCCTGGATACGTGGTGGGTGGTTCGTCATGGCGTCCGTTTCTGAAGGTCACAGGCGGGCGGGGTGGGGTGCGGGTGGTTGGGCATGGCGGTGGACCCCTCCGGCTGCCGGACGGGCGTGGGGATGTCGACGGCGAGCCGGAGGGGGGGGCGGGTGACTGCTTGGCGACCGTGCCGAGGAGCACGCTGTCGCCGCGCAGCAGTTCAGGTGGCGGACAACACGGCCGGATCTTGCAGTTCGTCCACCGGGATGAGGCTGAAGGTCTTCAGCTGGCGGACCAGCGTCACCGCCAGGCACGTCGACAGGCGTGGGTGGCCGTAGGGCAGCGGTTCCGTGCTGCGGCCGGCCGGCACGGGCCGGCCGTCATCGCCGTGGTCGTACAGGTGGCCGTGCACCCCGTACAGGCAGGTGTTCAGCGCCAGGTAGGCCTTCGCGCGGTCGCGGTCGGGGTGCAGGAGTGCGGCGGCGGCGACGTGCTGGGCGCAGACGGGCGGCTGGCTGACGAGGACCGTCGTGGGGTCGGGTGTGACGTCGCTGGGGTCCATCAGGAAGATCAGGCCGTGCGGGGTGTGCGCCGGCTGGATGCAGAACTGGCAGAGCAGGTTCCGCATGGCTCGGTGCTGCCGGGTGGGGTGCACGGTGGGCGGACGCGGCGTGCCCATCGGCATGCCGCGGCGGTCCTGGACGGTGTGGGTGTACCGCATCCACAGCACACTGTGCTCGTCGCGGTCGCCCTCCACTTCGTGCGCGTAGCCCAGGCGGAGCCCTGTGCGCTGCGTGTCCGGCTCGAGGACGAGATCGCCCAGTGTGGGGGTTTCCCCTTCTCGCGCGGTGGTGTAGGGCGCCAGTGCGGGCCTTCGCGTCTGACGGGCACTGCTCAGCTCTCCCGCCGAGAGAGGGCTGTATGGGAGCGGGGGGACGATCATGCTGTCTCCGTGAGGTTGAGGTGCTGGCCTGATGCCGGCTGTTCGAAGTCGTCCAGGGGCGAGGCAGCCCGGCGGGAGTGCACGTCGGCATCGGAGCGGAAGCGGGGCGGGCACAGCCCGTCGTCCGAGCCGTCGTCGCAGACGTGGGCGCTGTTCTGCCTTCCGCAGATCAGGCCGTGCTGTGCGGCACGTTCCTCCGGTCCTGGCCACTGCGCTGGCAGGACGCTCGGTGGGGGCCAGAGAGACGCATCGCATAACTCCTGTGAAGATTGCGCCGAGTAGGTCTGAGACGCCGTGCACTGCGGTCGACGGACGTGCAAGATGAGTGATCCGGCCGCTACGTTGAGCGAACCGCGAATCCCCGTTGTGGGGTATGCCTGCGCGGTCTCCAGGGCCGTCAAAGGCGTCAAAGATCATTTCGGAACCGAGGGGCAGCCCATGGCCCGTGAGCGAAACGTCGCTCTCGCCGCGCTTTTGCGCGAAGCACGCTGGTCCCAGCCGCAAGCCGCCGCCGCAGTCGCTCGCGTCGCTGCGGAGAGCGGGGCAAGCGAGCTGAAGGCCGTCTCCCGATCGCACATCGCCATGTGGATCCAGGGAACCAAGCCCAGCGGACAGACACCCCATATCCTGCGTGAGACGCTGTCCCGCAGGCTCGGCCGCCGCCTCACTCTCGCCGACCTCGGGCTGGAGGACGGGCCGACAGGCCCGACCGACAGCAGTCCCGACTGGAGCGTCGACCCTCTGACCGTGCTCGCCGAGCTGGGAAGCGACGACCTGGACATGCACCGACGCAAGCTGCTCGCGACCACCGCTTACTCGGCCGCCGGCCTCGCCCTGCCCGCCGCTTCGTGGTGGACGGCCGCCCCGGCCGCGGCGGCATCGCGCCCAGCAGTGTCCTCCCGGCTGGTGACCCAGGCCGACATCGACGACGTCCGCAAGCTGACAGCCTTCTACTCCGCGCGCGACCAACAACGCGGCGGAGCCGCGGGACGCTCGGCCCTGGCCGGCCACCTCCGTGACGAAGCGGTGCCGCTGCTGGGCAGCAGATTCCGAACAGAACAGGACCGCCGCGACACCTACTCGGCCGTCGCGGAGATGACCTACCTCGCCGGCTGGATGGCGTTCGACGCCTGCGAGCACCGCACCGCCCAGCGCTACCTCACCCTCGCCGCACGCATCGCGGCCGAGGCCGGAGACGGACCGCTCGGCGGCCACATCCTGCGCGCGCTCGCCCACCAAGCAGTCGACCTCGGCCACCCACGCAGAGCACTCGACCTGGCCGACGCCTCCGTGTCCCCCACCCACTACGGCCAGGCAGGCTTCCGCGAGAAGGCCCTGCTCGCCATCGTCCACGCCCGTGCCCTGGCCGCCGACGGCGACCGCCCCGGCACCCTGGCGGCAATCAGCCGCGCAGAGCGTGACCTGCAACGCGCCGACAACGAGGACGCCCCCGGCCGCGTCGGCTTCTTCCAGGAAGCCTCCCTCGCCCACGAGACCGCCTGCGCCCTGCGGGACCTGGGCCACCCGCTCGACGCAGAGACCCACTTCCAGCGCAGCGTCGCCACCCGCCGCCGACAGCAGTACGCCCGCACCCACAGCGTGACCCTTGGCTACCTCGGCGCCGTCCAGGTCCAGCAGGGACGCCTCGACGAGGCGTGCGCCACCTGGGGACAAGCTCTCGACGCCATGACCGGCGTCCAGTCCGGCCGCGCCCGCGACGTCATCGTCCGCATGCAGAGCGACCTCTCGCCCGTCCGGCAACGCGGAGGCCGCCACGTTGCCGCACTGGACCGCCGCGCGCGCCAAATGCTGCGCGCCATAGGCTGACCACAGGGAAGGTCCGCGACCACGGACCGCGGCTACCGGACACGCGATTGCGGCGGAGAGGAACGAGCACCGATGGCAACGTACGAGGTCGAGTCGATCGCAACAGTCGTCGGGGGCCATACCCGCGTTCAGGACGACTACCAGGGCGGGGTCGAATCGATCATTCGACTCAACGACGGCTTCCCGCTCGAAACGCTGCAAGGCATCGCGGAGTTCTCCCACCTGACGGTGACCTGGCGCTTCCACCTGGCGAGACCGGAAGACGTCCAGCTCCACGCGCGCAGCCCTCGCGGAAACCCGAGCTGGCCGGCGACCGGTACGTTCGTCCACCGCAACCACCGACGGCCCAACCAACTGGCAGTCAGTTACCCAAGACTGCTCAAAGTCGAAGGCCGCGACCTCCTGGTCACCGACCTGGACGCCGTCGACGGAACACCCGTGATCGACCTCGCGCCGTACTTCGAGCAGATGGGCCCCCGCGGCCAGATCCGTCAGCCTGCCTGGCCCGCCGAGATGCTTGAACCGAACTACTGGGCGAAGGCAAGCGACCGGCCCTCTTAGCACCCTGCGTAGCCGGGGTGATTGCGCCCTGCCCGAGTCCGCCAACACGGCGTCTGAGTTGAAGTGCGGCAGGCAGAGCCAATCGACTGAGCCCTTGTCGTAGGCATAAGGGCTGTTCTGCATGTGTCCGGTCAGGCCGTGCTGCGCGGAAGGTATTTCTGGTCTTGGCGACTGCGTTGGCAGGACGCCTGGTGAAGGACCAGCGACTTGCATGACATAACTCCTGTACAAACTGCGTAGAGTCGACGCTGAGACGCTCTGCACCGCAGTCGACGGACGTGCATGGTGAGTGATCAGGCCGCCACCTTGAGCGAATCTTGCATCCCCGGTTGGAGGGGGGGTGTGCCTCCGCGGCTGGGCCGTGCGCGGGCGGGGGTCGGCCGGCGTCGTCGCCCGTGCACGGCGACCGAGGAGGAGACTGAGGGGTCCGCTGTCCTGGCGGAGCAGTCACCTAAAGTCGTCCTGAGGCAGGCGGAGGGTGCACCAGGTCGTCGTTCCATTGTCGGCGGTGCCCCAGGAGCCGCCGCCCTTCTGGGCGACCGCGTTGACGATCAGCAGGCCCCGCCCGGTCTCGGAGTCTTCGGGCGGACCCTGTACCTCGGGGTGTCCAGGCATGTCCCCGGTCACTGCGATACGCAGGTGATCGCCTTGGACGGCCATGCCCACATGGACGCGTGAACCTCCACCGTGCCGGATCGAGTTGGTAACCAGCTCCGAGATGACGAGCGCCACATCATCCACGAGGTCCTGCAATCCGCAGAACATCAGGCGGGCCGCTGCGATTCTGCGCATGACGCCGACCCGGCTTATGTCTTCGGGCCGGTCGGCTTCGGGCAGGATCTCGAAGTGCTCGCTCATTACCAGCCTGTCGGGGGACAGGGCTGCGGGCGGCCCCGCGGGGGCCGGCGCTTCGGTGGTGTTGGGGGGCATGGCTGGTCTCCGTGTTCCTCGACTGCGCACGTTCGGACACTCTCGGTGAGGAGTGCTACGAGCGTGGCAACGCGGAAGGGACGGATCCACCCCCAGAGCCACCCCGGAACCGGACCCCGGAGTTGACGCTGTTCCCCGGCCTTTCCCCGGCTCTCCCTGGAAGCGCTAAGTGATGTAATTCTTGGGCATTTTGAGGGTGACGGCGCTCTAACGTCGGGACAGTGACGTACTGAGCGGATCGAGTGGGAGGTCCTCGTGTTGTTCTTCCGGCATGCCCTCGCGGCGCACGGGATCCGGACTCCGGATGACTTCCTTCCGCACTACCGGAAGGCGGCCGACCGTCTGGGGGTTCGCGCGGACCCCGCGCCGAAGACCGTCGAAGGATGGATTTACGAGGGTCGCAAACCGCAGCGGGTCTTCCGGCCGGTCATCGTCGAGATGCTCGGCTACAGCATCGACGACCTGTGGTGTGACGTCCCGGAGGGGGCCACACCCGCATTTGTTCCGCTGACCGGCGCGTCACCCACCGCACTCCATGCCGATGCCGACATGGACCTGAACGACATGAAAAGGACGGGCGCGATGGCTGTGCAACGCGCGAAGGAGTTCCTCCTCGGCAAGGACCGCTCCATGGTGGGCGAGGACACGCTCGCTCTCCTGGACGACGAAGTGACCCGCCTGGTCGTCTCCTACCCGAGGGAGCCGCTGTCGGGCATCTGGACGGACCTGCTGGAGACGCAGGACCAGGTGTTCCGACTGCTCGACAGCAGCAGGGTGCGGCCGTCCCAGCTCCGCGACCTCAACTTCAAGGCCGCCGTGCTGTCCTTCCTCGTGGCCAAGGGTTTCAACGACATGGAGTCCCCGCATCAGGCGATGACCATGACCCGGGTGGCCACCTCCTGCGCTAAGGACGCCGAACACCCGGGCTTGATCGCCCTGGCCGACGGCCTCAAGTCACTGATCGCCTACTGGGCGGACAAGCCGTCCGACGCCCGCCACTACGCCGAACGCGGCGCGGAGTCCGCCACCGGTCGGTGCGGGACGACCGGGCTCTGGCTGCTGGGTCTGCAGGCCCGCGCCGCCGCCGTTCTCGGTGACGCGGAGGCCGTACGCCTGGCCAACGAACAGGCGGCCGCCCGACGGGAGAGCGTGGTGCCCGACGACCTGGACCAGCTCGGCGGCCTGTTTACCTACTCGCCGGAGAAGCAGCTCTATTACACCGTGGAAGCCGAAGCACTGCTGGGCCACGGCGACGAGCGGCTGGCCGCTCAGGCTGAGCAGGCCGTCGCGGGCTTCAGCGACCCCACATCCCCGAACTGGGCCTTCGGCGACCTCGCCGGCTCCCAGTGCGACCTGGCACTCATTCGACTCTTCGGTGGGGACCTGGAGGGCGCCGCCGAAGCGGTCCGGCCGGTTCTCGACCTGCCGGTCACTCACCGGAACAACGGCATTGTGGTCTCCGCGATGCGCGTCCGGCAGGCGGTCATGGACAGCCCGGCATACACGGCACTCGAGGCCCGAGACCTGGTCGAAGAGATCGAAGCCTTCCCCGCGGCAGGACGTCCGGCGCTCCCACGCGGATAGAGTCCGGTGCCATGTACCCGATCAACCGCACCGCCCCTCGCCTCGCACTGCGCGAACTCACGCCCCACGACACCGAGGCTGTGTACGCCGTGTACGGCAGCCCGAAGGCCACGGAGCATCTGTCGTTTGAGCCGCGCAGCCGCGAGCAGGTCGCCGAGATCGTCGCCAGGTCCATTACATCCGCCAGGGCGGAGCCGCGCACGGAGTACGCGCTGGCGGTCGTGGAACGCGAAACGGCCCGGTTGATCGGGTACGGCCGCCTCGCCCTGGACCCGCACCAGCAGCGCGGAGCCACCTTCGGCTTCGCCCTGAATCCCGACGCCTGGGGCGTCGGCTACGGATTGGAAACTGTCTGCCTCCTTCTCGGCCTCGGCTTCGAGGAACTCGGCCTCCACCGCATTTGGGGCGCGCGCTCGCCTCTCAACGAGGCGTCAGCCAGAACGATGACGGCTGCGGGTATGGTCGAGGAGGGCGTCATTCGCGAGCACATTCAGAAGGCCGGGCAGTGGCGAGACTCCGTCGTCCACGCCATGCTCGACCGTGAATGGAGAGTCCGCCGCCTTCCCGGACGGTGATCGGCATCGTGAAGGAAGCCGGCTCTCACGCTACCGCCACCTCATAACGAGGTCTCAACGAAGCTGATTCATGCTGATCCTCGCAGCTCGGAGGTACTGTAGGTTCCTGCCATGAAGCAGGGTAAAGAGGTCGAGAACCCCGAGTCGCGTTTCTTCGCGGTGCTGCTGGCGGCGGCGAAGCTCCCCGGTGTGCGGATCCACAGGGAGGCGTACCTTCGAAGTGCGCTTGCTCGCCACTGCTCTGAGGAAGAGATCCGACGAGCGATAGAGGAGACTCCCGCTGCCGCGGGCATTACTGTCGAGCTCCTCGACAAGGTCGCCAACGACTCCATCCGCTACGAAACCGCCAAAGTCAGTGCTCTCTCGGCTGCAGCCGGGATACCCGGCATCTTCGCCCTGCCCGCCACGGTGCCCGCGGACCTGGCCCAGTACGTCGGCCACATGCTGCGCATCGCGCAGAAGCTCGCCTACCTCTATAGCTGGCCCGATCTGTTCGCCGATGAGGGGGAGGGCGTCGATGATGCGACGATGGGGGTGCTCACGCTGTTCTTCGGCGTGATGTTCGGCACCCAGTCGGCGAACGCCGCCGTGGGTAAGGTCGCCGGGATGATGTCGAAGCAGGTCGCGAAGAAGCTGCCCCAGAAGGCGCTCACCAAGGGTGTCATCTACCCGATCGTGAAGAAGTCCGCGGCTTACCTCGGCGTCCAGATGACCAAGCAGTCCTTCGCGAAGGGCGTCTCCAAAGCCATCCCCGTGGTCGGGGCCGTTGTGTCCGGCGGGCTCACTCTCTCGACGTACCTTCCGATGGCCAAGAGGCTCAGGAAGCACCTCGCCGGCCTGCCCCTGGCGGATCCGTCGCACCGAGTGCCGGAGGGGGACGTCGTGGACGGCGAAGTCGTGGAGGAACACGAGACATTCGCCCCAGCGGACGCCGAACTGCACGCCCCGGACACTACTGCCGTCAAGCTGAAAAACCCCAGGGCCTGACGCCGCGACAGCCCTCCTGGCATTCCCGCCCCAAAGGAGCGGCTTTCCGCCGTCTTCGACAGAGGTGCGGGCCGAGTTCGCTGGCGCTACAGCTGCTCGCGATGTTTTGCCCAGGACACACGCCCGCAACGCCATCACCGTGGGCTCAGGGAGCGGCGGGCCGATGCGATGACGCTGTGGGCGTCAGCCCCGTACACTGCCGACTCGCTGAGTGTCTTCCAGACCTTCTTATACAAGGTGATGTTGTCGGCGTCGTCCAGCCACAGTTCGGCATGCCAGTCCTCGGCGACGACCAGGCGGTCATCGAGCACCCAGAAGCCGTTGGCAGGCACGATCCTGACGGACGCCGTGAAGGGGATGACACCCAGCTCGACCGTGTCCATGCCGATCATGCCGTTGAGGCGGTCGAGTTGGCTCGCCAGCACCGAGGGCGGACAGATCAGTGATCGCAACGCGGCCTCCCACATCACCACGTGCAGCTTGCGCCCGGACCGGTACAGCCATTCCTGGCGCTGCACCCGGGAGCGGACGGCCGCTTCGATGTCGTCGGCTCCGCCCAGCAGCTCCGAGTACCGCTGGATGACATGCCGGGCGTACTCCGGAGTCTGCAGCAATCCGGCGACTACCGACTCTTCCCAGATCCACATGACAGAGGTGCGGTCGATCTCGGCGCTCAGCCCTTCGTGAAAGGGCTTGAAGCCGTTCGCCAGCGCTCGGCGCCATGACCTGATATGCGATTCGAATCCGGCCAGCCGAGCAGCGAGTTCGGGGTACGCCCCCGGCTGCTCGGTCGCGTCGGCCCACGCCCGCAGGTCCTCGGGGGTAGCCGTCTGCCTGCCGTTCTCCAGCTTGCTGACCTTGGAGCCCGGCCAGCCGAGTCGCTGCGCGAGCTGCTGGCCGGTGAGCCGACCACTGGGGCACGTGAAGCGGATTTCGCGCAGCCGCGCACCCAACGCCGCTCGTGCCTGCTGATAGTCGGTGCTCACCGGTCATGCGCTATTCGGTCGTGGTCACCTGCGCGGCGAACCGGTCGCGCGGGACGGCGTGGTGCATCGCCGCGTCGCGGACCATGGCGTACCGCACGACCTCAGCCGGTTCGGTGATCAGCTCGATGCCGAGAAGATTGTCCCCGTCGTCGAAGTGCAGCAGGGCGACCAGCCGTGAATCGAAGATCCAGAAGTCCTCGGCGGGCAGACCGGCTCGCTCGGCGTCCTTGCGCCACAGATACCGGATGTCCTCGCCGAAGGCGGCGTTGTGCCGGGCGTAGTCGAGCAGGAACAGCTGTTCCGTGGTGGGCGGGGCATCGGCGATGCGTACCCGGCCGACCGTCTTGCCGGCGTCCGTCTGGGTCTTGATGGTGACGAACCAGGGTTCGTCGAGGTCGCAGGGCGACGAGCCGGTGGCCAGGAACGCCTGGAAGTCGGGGTCCTGTCGGTCCGACGCGTAGCCGCGCCGCGTCTCCAGCCGCCAGGCGGTGTACTCGAAGGTCTCGAACAGGCGGCGGAAGGTGGCCCGGTCCACGAGTTCCGGCACCCGCTCCATCTCCTTCGGCCCCCAGTTCACGAGCAGTTCGCGCGGCACGGCCACCGCTGCCTCACCGGCCCCGAAGTGCCGGAGCTGTGCGAGGTCCTCGGGGTCCGTGACGGGCGTGCCCTGAACGATGATCTCGCCGGTGCCTTGGTCCGTGTGCAGGGCGGGGCAACCGTCGACCTTGCTGTCCGTGCCGGTGAAGCGCAACCGACGAACCATGGACGCTCTCCCTTTCGCGGGGTGTTGATCCCCTCAGCATGGTCGGTGGTCCGGCTCGGTACCACGGAGTCAGGCAGGGTTCAGCAGAAAACGTCAGCAATCTCGTGGCCGCAGTGAGAAAACTCGAGAAAACAGTGTACTGCCGGCTGGTGCTCAGCTTTTAGAGGTCCTAACAAAGGCGTTGGACGTGTCGGTGGGTGATGAGGCAGGTGGCGAGGCCGAGGAGGGCTTCGTGGATGTCGTCGCGTCTTTCCCAGCGGATGCGCAGGCGGCGGAAGCCGTGGAGCCAGGAGATGGTGC
>NZ_JBVJFP010000027.1:0-49574 GCF_055587785.1 Streptomyces sp. NPDC046379 | reverse complement strand
CACCCCCCAGGTCATCCGTTCGACAGGGGGCAACAGTCATGCCGGGCCCGGAGGCCAGCGGCCCTCTTGCAGGACCGCGAAGAAGATAACGGGGGACTGCGACGCGCGCGGAGGCTGTCACAGGAGCAGCGGAACACCCCCGCGTCGGCGGGGAGGACTGACCCCATGAACGCGCCGAAGGGCCGCCCGACGGAACACCCCCACGTCGGCGGGGAGGACCGCCGGCAACCGCACGAGCGGGAAGGACTGATTGGAACACCCCCCACGTCGGTGGGGAGGACGGCCACCGGCGCGTAGGGCTGCTCAAAAGTCACCGGAACACCCCCGCGTCGGCGGGGAGGACGACTCACCCTCGACCGCCGGCGACTCCTCCGCCGGAACACCCCCACGTCGGCGGGGAGGACCCGGTGGCCTCCAGCCACGGGCGGTTACAGTGCGGAACACCCCCACGTCGGCGGGGAGGACACGGACACACCGCGCAGGAACTGGCCCTTGATCGGAACACCCCCACGTCGGCGGGGAGGACGATATCCAGGTCCGGGCCGGCCATTACGCCTCCGGAACACCCCCACGTCGGCGGGGAGGACCTGATAATGCGCCACGTTGCCTCTTGCTTCTACGGAACACCCCCACGTCGGCGGGGAGGACGGGTCCCTCACGGAGGCGCGCGCTGCCGGACTCGGAACACCCCCACGTCGGCGGGGAGGACCTGGCACGCCCTCGAGGAGACCCGGGAACGGGCGGAACACCCCCACGTCGGCGGGGAGGACGCCCGCGCGGCCTTGGCGTGACCGGATGCGGCCGGAACACCCCCACGTCGGCGGGGAGGACGCTGATCGTGCAGGGCTATGAGGAGACGTGGGCGGAACACCCCCACGTCGGCGGGGAGGACTGCCAGGCTCGGCGGAGCCGACCGCGAAGCGGCGGAACACCCCCACGTCGGCGGGGAGGACGCAGCCGGCGAGGTACGCGTTCACGGAATCGTCGGAACACCCCCACGTCGGCGGGGAGGACAACCACGGGAGCCGCCCCATGGCCGAACTCAACGGAACACCCCCACGTCGGCGGGGAGGACCTACCCCAAGACGCGCCGAAGGGCCGCCACAGCGGAACACCCCCACGTCGGCGGGGAGGACCTCGGTCTCCATGTGCTGCCGCAGCGTCGCGGCGGAACACCCCCACGTCGGCGGGGAGGACGTAGTCGTTGGTGGTGAGGTCGCGCTCGGCGGCGGAACACCCCCACGTCGGCGGGGAGGACAGCGGGTGGACTGCGGGGGCGAACACCACGCTCGGAACACCCCCACGTCGGCGGGGAGGACCCCAACGAAGTCACCGCCCTTCGTCGCGCCGGCGGAACACCCCCACGTCGGCGGGGAGGACGCCATCAAGCTGCGTGACGAGTGCATCCGCCGCGGAACACCCCCACGTCGGCGGGGAGGACGGGTGGCGGCTGAGGGCGTGGTCGACGTAAGCCGGAACACCCCCACGTCGGCGGGGAGGACCGCTTGGTGAAGGTGACCTCGCTGTAGGTCTGCGGAACACCCCCACGTCGGCGGGGAGGACACGGCGACCTGCGCCTTGTCGACGTCGTCGAGCGGAACACCCCCACGTCGGCGGGGAGGACACGCCGGCTATGTGACGCTGACGCTGCGGGAACGGAACACCCCCACGTCGGCGGGGAGGACGGCTGAATCACGTTGCGTTTTTTGCGTTCAAACGGAACACCCCCACGTCGGCGGGGAGGACGCAGCCCGTGCAGTGCGCGACCGGCAGCCGGCCGGAACACCCCCACGTCGGCGGGGAGGACAGGTTCTTTTGCCCTCCGGGCACTGGGACGAGCGGAACACCCCCACGTCGGCGGGGAGGACGTAGAGCTGCCACCCGCTGATCGGGCCCAGCATGGAACACCCCCACGTCGGCGGGGAGGACGTCTCGAAGTGGTCGCCGCCGATCTGCATACCCGGAACACCCCCACGTCGGCGGGGAGGACATCGCTGGGACGCTGAACGCCATGGTGCCCGGGGAACACCCCCACGTCGGCGGGGAGGACTCGCGGACTTGCACGCAGGTCTTCCGGTCGACCGGAACACCCCCACGTCGGCGGGGAGGACGCATACCCCGCCATTCACTCCACCATGGACGCCGGAACACCCCCACGTCGGCGGGGAGGACTCGGCCCGCGCCGCAGCACCGCGAACAACTGACGGAACACCCCCACGTCGGCGGGGAGGACGTCTGCGCGACCGGGTCGGCGTTGCGCCGCACCGGAACACCCCCACGTCGGCGGGGAGGACTTCTGCCACTCCTCCAGCGGCTTCTTAAGCTGCGGAACACCCCCACGTCGGCGGGGAGGACCCTTCCCGACCTGCAGCTTAAGAAGGGCTTTGCATTTCCTTTACCTTTGGTGCGGCGGTCATGCGGATCAGGGTGAGGCCGTCGAAGTCGGCTGGGATGCGGCGGCGGGTTCCTGCGGTTCGGATGGCGTAGCCCTGTTCGGTGGCGGCGGGGTGGACGAGGACGGCGGCGCCGTTGCCCACTACTTCGGTGACTGCGTTCCAGAGTTCGTCGCGGACGCGGGCTGAGACGCTGCCGATGAAGATGCCGGGGACTACTTCGCTGGTCCATCGGCTGAGGGCGCCGCGCAGGTGGTCTGGGACGGCGGTGGTGGCGATGACGAGCATGGAGGGCATCAGCCGCCTCCTTCGGCGTAGTTGACCCCTGCCGGCAGTACTCCGGTCTTGGGGTCCCAGAGGTGGACCATGCGCACGTCGCGTCGTTCGGAGTTTTCCTCGCCGGCGTCGTCGGCTGTCGTTGCGTCGGCGTGGGGCGGGGTGAGCAGGGACTGGACGTCCTGGACGATGCGGGGCAGGAGGCGTAGGAGCCGGAGGTCTTCGCGGAAGCGGCGGCGGGCTTCCTGCTCGGGGTTGTCGGAGTTGTGGAGGGCGAAGGCCAGGGGGAGGGTGACGTCGGTCTTGTAGAGGTCGGCGATGTCGTAGACGAAAGCATGCTGGGTGCCGGCATGGACGTAGCCGAGTGCAGGCGAGAGGCCGAGGGCGAGCAGAACGGCGTGGACGACGCCGTACAGGCAGGTGTTTGCGGCGGACAGGGCGAGGTTGACGGGGTCTTGGGCTTCCCATTGGTCGGGGCGGTAGTTGCGGCGGAAGCGTCCGATGCCGTGCTGCTGGGCGAGGATTTTGTAGTAGGCCTTCATGCGCTGGCCTTCCATGCCGCGCAGTTGGTCCAGGGTGACGGAGTCCGGTACGTCGGCGTCCTTGAAACGCATCCGGTACATGCGCACCGCGACCTCCAGGCGCCGGGCCGGGTCGGCCCATGTCGCGACCTGCTGTTCGAGCCAGTGGGTGGTGAGGGAGTCCGGGAGGATGCCCGCGTAGGCGCGGACCGCGCCGGCTCCGACGCAGACGACGCTGGTGCCGTGGCGGGCGAGGGTGGTCAGGGCCGGGGTGGTGATGGAGACGCCGGGGCCCAGGAGCAGGCAGGACAGGGCGGCGGTGGGGATGTAGACGAGGTCGGTACGGTGCTCGTCAACCTGGATCTGCGCGCACACTCCGGTGTCGTCCTGCACGACGCGGACCATGTCCAGGTAGAGGAAGGACAGGGAGTCCGCGACGCGGGGAAGCATGGCAAGGGTGGGGGCGGCGAGGCGCCTGCGCGCATCGCCGCCCCGTCGGGGCGCGCTCACGCGGTTCTTGCCGGGGCCAGGCTGAGCAGGCCCGCGCCGTAGGATTTGGCGCGTCCGATGCCGTGGACGACGGCTTCGCGGAGGGCGTCGGGGTCGGTGACGGTGGCGGTGCCGTCGTAGCGGAGCAGGCTGTGCCGCATGCCGGCGGCGTCCCGGCCGCGGGGGCGGGTCGGCTCGAGACTGGTGGGGGTCAGGACGTGCAGGGCGAGGCCGGATTCGGCGGCGCGGCGCAGCCACCACTGATCGGCGTCCGCGCCGGAGAGCGGCATGATGCGTCCGCGTTTGCCCTTCTCCTGCTGGGACAGCCGCTCCCGTTTGGCGGGGTTGACGACGATGCGGTAGCGGACGCCGAGCCCTTTGCGTAGGGCGGTGAACATCGGAGCGAGGCTTTTGACGTCTGCTTCTCCGTATCCGGCGGGCAGGCGTGCCGGGTCGAGCGTGGCGGCTTGCACGAGGAGCATGCCGGAGGTGTCGGTCTCGTCCAGCCGGTACAGCAGCCCGGCCTTGTGGCGGGGGGCGTCGCCGAGGCCGTCGGGCGCCATCCGCATGACGGTGCGGTGCATCTCGGTGGCGTCGCGCAGGTCCCGCTGCACCTCGCGGCTGTACGGGTTGAGGCGGATGCGGGCGAGCACCGGGTGGTCGTTCATGCGCTTTCCTCGAGGTGGGCGTAGTCGATCAGGCGCTGCATCAGGGTCTCCGGGGGGCCGGCGAGGGAGCGGGGCACCGGGAGCCGGGTGCGGTGGATGCGGCGGCCGGTGTGGCTGCGGCCGTGCCGGGCGAAGCTGACCGGCGTGTCGTTCACATCGATTACGTCGGCCGGCGCGCCGTGTCCGGGTTCGCCGGCGGGCGGCGGTTGCTCGAAGAGGAATTCCACGGCGATCGTCTCGGCTTGGCCGCTGCTGTTCCCCGTCTTCGGTGCGGGGCGGCTGAGCGGCACGCGGGTGCGGAGTTCTTCCTCGGGGTCGTCGACGTGGCGGCGCAGCAGGAACGGCTCGTCGGGGACGCAGGAGCGGCGGCCCAGGTAGGGCGCCCAGTGCGGGCGGCTGAGGGCGTCCGCCAGGCGTTGGAGGAGCTCGTCGGCGGCGGTGACGGCGACGACGAACACGGCGTCGGACAGGTAGTGGCGGCGGGTGATGACGGCGGCGCCTTTGTTGCTTCCGCCGCTGGTGGCGGCGGTGCGGTCCTTGGGGAATCCGCCGCCGACGGTGTGGTAGTCGACGAGCCGGACGCCCGGCCGGTCCACGCGCACGGTCAGCCGCACGTCCTGGTAGCGCTCCAGGCCTGCTGCTTCGCGGTCGATGCCTTCGGCCGCGGCGAACATTCCGATCAGTGCGGAGCGGGTCGGGAAGGGCGCGGTGTCCCGCACCGGGGTGAACGCGGAGCGTTCGCCCCAGGACTGCAGGGGGCCGGCCAGGCGGAGCAGGAGCCCGCTCACTGCTGGTCCTCCACGGTGGGCACGGCGGCCTCGACGGCGGCGTCGACGAGCTGGTCGAAGGAGTCGTGTGCGGCGCCGAGCCCGGTGTACTGCTCGGCGGGGTCGATGACGGTGTGGCCGTGGAAGCGGCGGTTGCGCTGGCCGGTGAGGCGGTTGAGGTTGCCGGCGTAGGCGTCGAGGGCCTGGCGGGAGGGCCGGGAGAAGCCGCCCTGCCGGTCGCCGGTGACGGGGGTCTCGAAGGCGGCGGCCAGGGACAGCGGCCGGTGTTCCCGCACGGCGAGGTAGGCCAGGTCCGGGACGGTGTGCGGGGCGGTGCTGTTCTTCTTCGCCTGCGGCAGCGAGAGCAGGAAGTGCTCGGCGAAGGAGCTGAGGACGGTCCGGGCGGCCTTGACGTCGCCTTCCAGATTCTTCAGCAGGTCGGCGACGTTGACGGTCGCATACCGGTAGAAGACGCCGGCGCTGAACTCGGCGGTGTCGAGGTGGCCGCTGCCGGTCTCGGCCTCGCCCAGCCAGTCGTCGACCGCGGTGAAGTAGTCGCGCTGCGGCTCGGCGGCGTGCGTGGTGAACGCGTGGGCGACCTGGGCCGCCCCGTCCACGTTGGCGTCCGGGAGCTCGGCGAGCATGCGGCCCAGCAGGCCGATGGAGGCGGTGCGCCGCTTGAGGATCGCCTCGATCCTTCCGGGCGGCAGGACCTGGCCGGGCTTCTTCCTGCCCTGGGCCGCCTCCAGCTTATCGCGGTGCTCGGCGCACACGGCGGCCAGCTCGTCGATCGCCGCCTCCGGCAGGAACAGCAGCACCGAGGTGTGCCCGGCCGATTCCGTGCCGATGCCCTTCTTCCCGGCGCTCGCGGCGACCTGCGCCCCGGCGAACGCGGCCAGCTCGGCCGGCCAGCCCGCGCTCTCGAGGGCGCGTTGCACCTTCGCCGGCACCAGACGGGTGCGGGCGGCCTTCTCCCCCAGGTCCTGCTCGACGCCGAGCCGGATGACCCGCTTCCAGGACTGGCTCGAGACCCTGATGCGCGAAGCGTTGCCGTAACGCACCTGCTTGGGCGAGCCGAGGTCGTCACGGTTGAGGTTCGCGGCGGGCACCGACTGCAGAGCGCTCAGGTCCAGGTACAGGGTCATCGGTCGTTCTCCTCAGCGGAATCGGGGTGAGCGGGGTCGGTCGCGCCGACGGCGGTGCGGAAGTAGCTCTCGAGCCAGCGGGTGGCGATGCGGTCGCGGCTGCGGTTCCACCAGGCCAGGTCCTCCAGGAGGACCGCCCAGTCGACCGTGACGCCGCCGCCCGCGAGCTGGCGGACCAGGGCGGGCAGACCGGGATGGACGGCGTCGCTGCTCTGCCGGGCCATCAAGTGCAGAGCGCTCTCGGCGGAGTTCTCCTTCAGCACGCCCTGGGCGACGGCCTGGCCGAGCGAAGCGCCCAGGTTGGGCCGCTCGTACCAGGAACCGGAGGCGCTGTCGCCGGGCGCGGTGTCGCGGGCCGAGCGGGGCCGCGCGGCGATCAGCGACGCCACCGCGTAGTACGCCCGCCGGACGTCGCCGTGGTGCGGATCGTCGTGGTCGCGCAGCCACGGCACCAGGTAGCGGTGCATGTAGTTGCACCGTTCCACCGGCAGCCCGAGCCCGCGCCGCAGCGCGGCACGGGCCTGATTGGACTCGCACACCTGGTGCACGTAGGCGACGAACCGGTCCGAGACGCGGACGCTGGAGGAGTCCGGCGGGGCAGGCGCCGCCGGAGTGGAATCGGTCATGAAGACATCCCTGATACCGGGGAAATGGGGGTGAGGTGACGAAAAGCCGACGGCGTCGGCGCGGGCGCAGCCGGGCGCGTTCAGCCGGCTGCGGGCCGCTGCAGCAGTGCGAGGAGCAGGCTCCGCGCCCGGTGACGGGCCCGGGCCACGCGGATGTCCGCGCGGTTGGCCTGGCCGATGGCCTCGTCAAGAGCGGCGAGAGCCGCGTCGACGAACGGCCTGCCGACCTGCTTCCCGCTCGGGCCGGCACCGGTCAGCTGCCAGAACTCCCGCTCCGCGGCCGGCCAGTAACAGGTCAGCGCGGCAGCAGCCCACGGTCCGGGTTTGCGGGCGTCCAGCTTGATCTTGGCCTTCGGCGACAGGTCGACACCGGCGTCGGTAGCGATCTTCCAGGCGATCCTCGCCGCGAAGTCCAGCCGGTCGCCGGCCTCCTCCGCAGCGGTGTGGCAGCGCTTGACGTGGTAGGCCATCTCCTGGTCGTTCTCCTCCTGCCACTGCAGGACTGGAGGACTCGTCGCCCGGAACCAGACGCTGTCCTTCTGCTGGCCGTCCTGGTCGAAGCCGTAGGCGCGCACCCGCAGCCGCGGCAGCAGCCAGGCGGGCAGGTGCTCGAGGACCGGAGGGCGCAGTGCGTCCTGGCGGCTGTCCTTCAGCAGCAGCGAGTCGAGGTCCCGCCACAGGGCCCTGGCGCCGTCGGCCTCCCGAGGCTGGAAGTCCCCGTCCTTGCGCCGGTCGAGGATCTGATACGGGTCACGCACCTTCTGCGGCGGCTCGTGCGTCGACCAGGTGAGGTAGGCGTCGGTCACCGTCCGGCTGTCTTCGGACGGCACGAGCAGCGCGGCATGACGGAACCGCCCCGTCAGCATCCGGCCCGGCCACATCACCGGCGGCAACGGCCCCAGCGGGGCGTTGAGATCCTCCTCCCACGGGCACGCGTCGGCGGTTTCCCAGTCGACCTCGGCCTGCGGGCTCGGCACGGCCAGCACCAGCGTCGTGAACAGGTCCGGCGCCCACGGAAAGTAGGAGACGGACTTGCGCAGCGGGGCCGCGTCACCGCTGCCGGTCCGCTCATCGGTGATCCGTCGGGGCGTGCACTGCCCCGACGGCCCGTAGTACAACTGGGCGATCAGATGCCAGGCGGCCTCCGCCGCCGGAACCGGCACGGGCGCGGTGTCGGTGAAATGCCCGAACAGCACCGCTCCGTTGATCCCGGTGGGGCGGCCCATCACCAGCTTGTTCACCCCGGACGGGTTCGGCGCCCCCTTCGCGTCCACGCACTCCGTGCGCAGCCTCGGGTCCTGCAGGAACGGACGCTCGGGATGGAACAGATCGAACCGGCCCGCCAGATCTGCCCGGCCGAAGTAGGCGTCCACCGCCTGCGGATCGAACCGCCCGGCCTTCAAAACCCGCCCGCGCAGACCGAACCAGTCCTCGATGTCCTCCGCGACGTCCGGGTCATCGAGCCGATCCCCGCCATCGGCGGCGATCCTCGCCGCGATCGGCGCGAGGATCCGCAGCAGGCCGGCCGCCGCCGACGGCACCGGAAGCTCCACATCCTCGATCTCGTGCGCACGTTCGAACAGCTCGCATAAGCCGAAACGCGCCGACTCCCCAGTCAGCATGCGCACGGGAATCCACGGCTCGACCCGCAGGTCGAATCCCCCACTCACAGACAACAACCCCTCCAACGCCCTTGTTGCAGACGACGCACGGGCATGGCAAAGCCCCCCAGCAGCCTTGCTCTGGCGTCGTACCGGCATCTAAGCACCCGTCACTGACAATGCGCCCGAGCATGCGGATTTTCGGGTCAACGGCAGGCAAGGACCTGTATCAGCGGCGAATCAGACCACAGTCCTGATCCAGGCGGAGCGTCTTGCCGCCGACCTTCACCGCCCGCGGGCTCCCTCCCTGTACGGGCTGCCGAAGAACACGAAGCTCCGAGAGCATCGGGTGCCCGGTCCACGACTGCGGCGGGGCGACGCTGTCGGGGTCCGCATCCTTGAGCCAGTCGGCGCGCATCGGGAGGGTGCGGCGCATCACCTCCCGCACGGCCGGCGCCGCTACCGTGCCGCCCGGCCCGCTCTCGGGCAGCAGCCGCTCACCCCTCAGGTCCAGGGTCACCCGGCCGTCCTCCTGGACGTACACGCACAGCAGCCGCACCGAGTCCGCGCCGAGCCTCGTGGCCACCTCCCACTCGTCCTCTTCCCCAGGAAGAGCGTGCAGGTCGTGCAGCGCGGAAACGCTGCGCGCCCGCGGGACGGCGAGCAGGCCGGCCATGCTGCGTTCCGCCATCTCCTTACCCGCATGCGCCGTCCAGGCCTTCGCCTCGTCGCCGCCCGGGCGGTTCCAGTCGAAGGCACTGCTGTCCCCGTGCACGGCCTCGACCAGGTCCTGCACCCCGCCCGGCACGGAGATGGCACCGCCGTCGATACCCGCGAGAACGCGGGAGGTGGCGGCGAGGAAGTGCCCGGAATACACCTCGCCCCACTGCTCAGGCGCCTTCCCGCCGCCCGCCAGCGGGTCCAGCACTACCAGGCGCGGCCCGCCCGCCCAGGCCGGACGGCCGCGACCACCAGGGTAGCCGTGCCGGGCCCAGTGGTTCTCGTGCCGCCAGCACCGCCCCGCACGCTGCAGCAGCAGCGACAGCGGAGCGAGATCGCTGACGACGATGTCCGCATCGAGATCGAGCGACTGCTCCACCACCTGCGTGGCCACGACGATCCTGCGCTCCGGCCGCGGACCGCCGCGGCCCAGCCCATCGGTGACCTCTCGCGTGCGCACCTCGCGCACGTCCCCAGGAAAACGGGCGTGCAGCAACTGCACACTCCCGCCCTCGTCGTGCGCACGCTGGTCGAACCGCTCACGGAGCCGCAGATACGTCTCCTGGGCGTCCCCCACGGTGTTGCACACCACCAGCGCCGTGCCGTACCCCTCCCCCTCGTACACCGGCTCCAGGATCCGCTCGATCACCCCCAGCCGCGCCCGCGCCCCGCCACCGCAGCCGTGGACGACCGGCTCCACCGCCACACCGAGCGACAAGGGCCGCACCAAGGCCTGCTCCTCCTGACGGGCACACGAGATCCGGGTCGTCCGCCCGCTCTCCCCGTCCGCATACAGCCACCCCGGGTACGGCGCCGGGAACGTCCTCCCGCTCAAAACCGCCTTCTTGTGACCGGCGCCCTGCAGATACTCCTTGATCAGCCGGTCACTGATCGAGGCGGGCAACGTCGCCGACAGCAGAACGACCGGCACACCGTACGCCCCGAGCCAGTTCAGCAACCGGCCCAACAACACCTGCATGTACGGGTCATAAGCATGGGCCTCGTCGACAATGAACGTCTTGCCCGACAAGGCCAGCAACCGCAACGCGTTGTGCCGGACCGGCAGAACCGCCATCAACGCCTGATCGATCGTGCCCACCGCGAACTGCGCCAGCAGCGGCCGCTTGGGCCCACGCAGCCACTGCTGCGGCCGCATATCGGCCTCCGCCCGCCGGCTCCCCTCCCCAGCCTCGTCACCGTCACAGGTCAGCACGCTCTGCGCAACCAGGTCCTCGTCGGCGTACGCACTGTTCAGCCAGGCCATACTGTGGACCAGCGTCAGCCCGGCGTCCTCACCGGACTGACGCAACAACGTCTTCGCCACCCGGCCGTGCATCTGATCGCTGGTGGCCATCGTCGGCAGCAAGAACGCATACCCCTGCGTGCCGAAAGCCTCCGACAAAACCCGCTCGGCCTCCAGCGCCGTCTCACTCTTCCCATCCCCCGGCGCCGCGGTCACCAGCAGAATCCCACCACGCCGCCCCTCTCCAACCGCCTGCCGCAACTCGTCCATCACGGACCGCTGCAACGGATTCGGCTCCCCCGCGATGCCGTACGCCTCGGCGAACCCCTTGCGCTGCAACTGCACCCGCGCCAAACCGGCATCCGCCAGCAGACGGGGAGCATCCGCCTGAGAGCGCCTGAAGTGATCCGCCAGCACCGGCTCGAGCGCCCCCTGCCGTGCCCGCAGATACGCCTCCTGACTCACCAGCCAGTCCGCAAGAATGACCACCCCCGTCACCAGCACCGCAGCCGGCGCCTTGAACACGCCCGGCGCCTCCGGCTCCCCCAACGCCTCGTACACCGCCGCCGCGTGCGCCATCCTCTGCCGCGCCCAGGCGTCCCCACCCAGAAACGCCGGCGCAATGCCGTCCTCAGGACGGTGGAAGCGCCCGTGATGACCGCCGATCACCTCGGCCAGCCGCTCCGCCGCCCGCAGCTCCCCGTCAGCGGCAAAGCCCAGATCAGCCAGCACCGTCTTCACGCTCTGCAGGCCGGCCACGTCATGCCCGAACCGTTCCGAACACATCTTCGTGCGGTCGCCACCCAGCTCCGCGCTGAGGTACTGGCTACCGTGCGAAGAGCAGAACTGGAACCCAGACACCTTGCCGATGTCATGCAGCCCAGCGCATAACCCGACGACCCTCCTTGCCCGTTCCAGATCGCCGGCCAGCCCCATCCCCTCCGCGATCCACACACGCTGGTTCTCGGACAAGTAGGCGTCCCACAGATGCAGCGCCATCGCGGCAGCATCCAGGAGATGCCGTACCAGCGGATACGGCGGCAACGCCGGATCCAGCCCTCGCGATTTCCCCCACACCGACTCATCCGGCGCTTCCCGCATCCCCAGCATCCCCATCCCTCGCCCCGACCGGCGTGCGCTCCGCACCACCGGAGTTGGCATTCAACCACTCCCTACCGACAGACGACGCTGCAACCGTGTAGCCCTCGATAGGGTGACGACATGGACATTCACCCGCTCCGACCCCAGGCCCGAATCAAGGCAAAGAATGAGCAAAGCCCTTCTTAAGGTGCAGGTCGGGAAGGGTCCTCCCCGCCGACGCGGGGGTGTTCCGACGAGTGGTACGAGGTGCAGCCGACACCAGCCGTCCTCCCCGCCGACGCGGGGGTGTTCCGTTGACGCGGGCGCTCGACCGGGCAACCGAGGGGTCCTCCCCGCCGACGCGGGGGTGTTCCGGCGGAGCGAGCGAAGCGCGCATACGATCACCTGTCCTCCCCGCCGACGCGGGGGTGTTCCGGTGGTCATCCTCAACCGGCAGCAGGTCATGGAGTCCTCCCCGCCGACGCGGGGGTGTTCCGCGCTGTGTAGCGATTGGAATCCTGCGCCACCAGTCCTCCCCGCCGACGCGGGGGTGTTCCGTCCGCTTGATCGTGGCGGCGATGTACGCCTCGGTCCTCCCCGCCGACGCGGGGGTGTTCCGTTGGCCCACGGATTCGCTGATCCGGGCTGCGAGTCCTCCCCGCCGACGCGGGGGTGTTCCGCCGCCATGGCCGAGGCGGAGGTGACGCGCGCCGTCCTCCCCGCCGACGCGGGGGTGTTCCGACCTTGAGGCGCGCAAGAGCGAGCTTTCACAGGTCCTCCCCGCCGACGCGGGGGTGTTCCGTCCTCGGTGTCGACCGTGACCGTGGAGAGTTCGTCCTCCCCGCCGACGCGGGGGTGTTCCGGCCCGCATCCTCGCCGGTCTCGCCGGAGCGGAGTCCTCCCCGCCGACGCGGGGGTGTTCCGCGCCGATGCAGTGTCCGGACGGCGCGGGACTAGTCCTCCCCGCCGACGCGGGGGTGTTCCGCCAGGCGAGGTGGACCGGCACCATCTCCGGGTGTCCTCCCCGCCGACGCGGGGGTGTTCCGATCACTGTCACTCCGGGCATGGTCCGGGCGATGTCCTCCCCGCCGACGCGGGGGTGTTCCGAGTTTTGCCACCGATGCGCCCTCGGCGTCCGTGTCCTCCCCGCCGACGCGGGGGTGTTCCGCTGACCCGCATCGCCTGACACGCAATCCCCACGTCCTCCCCGCCGACGCGGGGGTGTTCCGTCGGCCGGTGCCAAGTCGGCCGAAACGATCACGTCCTCCCCACCGACGCGGGGGTGTTCCGCGGGACGGCTGGACCCGCAAGCGTGACGGCCGGTCCTCCCCGCCGACGCGGGGGTGTTCCGGTGCGCGTGATCTTCGTGCCTGGCCGTTCGGCGTCCTCCCCGCCGACGCGGGGGTGTTCCGGCTACTTCTTGCGCAGGCCGTTCGCGACCTCCGTCCTCCCCGCCGACGCGGGGGTGTTCCGTTCGGCGTGAACTTCTCGCAGCCGATCGAGACGTCCTCCCCGCCGACGCGGGGGTGTTCCGGACCCGGCGGAGCGGAACGCCGTTGCGATCGAGTCCTCCCCGCCGACGCGGGGGTGTTCCGACGGACGCGCACCCTGCCGACGCGCGCACGGGGTCCTCCCCGCCGACGCGGGGGTGTTCCGCGGCTGCCGCACCGCATACCGGCCGCACATGTGTCCTCCCCGCCGACGCGGGGGTGTTCCGCGAACACGGATGGTGCATTGTCGACAATGGCGAGTCCTCCCCGCTGACGCGGGGGTGTTCCGGATCGGGTCGGTGAACCGGGCACCGTTGGTCCGTCCTCCCCGCCGACGCGGGGGTGTTCCGACACACATGGTCACCCCGCCCGCCCCCAAGCTGTCCTCCCCGCCGACGCGGGGGTGTTCCGTACGACGACGCCGTCGCCAAGAGCGGTGCGTCGTCCTCCCCGCCGACGCGGGGGTGTTCCGGCCCCGGCCAATCTGGCTCGGGGCGGGCGGGCGTCCTCCCCGCCGACGCGGGGGTGTTCCGCCGCGAACCACGCGCCGCCGCTCTGGCATGACGTCCTCCCCGCCGACGCGGGGGTGTTCCGGTGTGCAGGTCAGGCGGCCAGCGCGTACCGGTGTCCTCCCCGCCGACGCGGGGGTGTTCCGCGACAAGGGGGCGCATGACGGAGGCCCGCGGCGTCCTCCCCGCCGACGCGGGGGTGTTCCGTTCGGCAATGAGGACCCGACCGTCGGGCGCGCGTCCTCCCCGCCGACGCGGGGGTGTTCCGAAGGGCAAGACCCTGCTCCGCATCACCTTTACGTCCTCCCCGCCGACGCGGGGGTGTTCCGGCTCGGTACTGGGTGAGCCAGTCTTCGTTCGGGTCCTCCCCGCCGACGCGGGGGTGTTCCGCTGTCGAGCCGCCGGTCCTGCTGCTCAATCCTGTCCTCCCCGCCGACGCGGGGGTGTTCCGTCTCTCGCCTCTGGTAGCGCACCGCCTCGGCCGTCCTCCCCGCCGACGCGGGGGTGTTCCGGCTCCGATCGTGCTGCCGGTTCGTCCCAGCCGGTGCTCCCCGCCGACGCGGGGGTGATCCGCAGGCTGGAGACGTTGCGGCCGCCGCTGAGCCGTCCTCCCCGCCGACGCGGGGGGTTCCGGCCTGCGTCACGTTGTACAGGGCGTCGGAAACGTGCTCCCCGCCGACGCGGGGGTGTTCCACGAGCTCGGCGACCTGTACATGGCCGCCAACCGCGGGGCTTATCTAGGGGCACAGGCGTGTTCGTACAGGTCAGGGCAGTGATTCACCTGTCAGGCATGTAAGGCAGGGCCGGGAAGCTCACGACCGTAACGCTTCCCGACCCCCGTCCGAACTACCTGGATGACCGCCCCACCGGGGCCTTGGCCCGGACGTCGTCGTCACGCCCGAAGGGCGGTGCACTACCACCTCACGCCGGTCAAGTCCGCGCCGGTCAGGATCGCGCCGGCCCGGTTGGCGCCTGTCAGGTTCGCCCACTCCAGGTTCGCGTCGGTCAGGTCCGCGTCGGTCAGGTCCGCGCCGGTCAGGTCCGCGCCGCGCAGATTCGCATCGGTCAGGTCCGCGCCGGTCAGGTCCGCGCCGCGCAGCTTCACTGCGCCCAGGTCCGCGCCGGTCAGGTCCGCGCCGCGCAGGTTCGCGTCGGTCAGGAACGCGGCGGACAGGTCCGCGCTGCCCAGGTTCGCGCCGATCAGGTCCGCCCGCTCCAGGCTCGAGACGGACAGGTTCGCGTCGGGCAGGTTCGCGCCTCTCAGGTTCGCCCACTCCAGGTTCGCGCCACTCAGGGTTATGCGGGCGGTGCTGTCATGGGCGGGGTTCCGGCTGCCGAGCGCGGTGAGGGCTGCCTGGATGTCGCTGGCCGGCCCCTTGGGCATGTTTGTGCCTTGTTTCGGTTTCCAGGAGCGGTTGTGGATGTAGGTGGACAGGACGTTGACGATGGAGGGCTGGTCGCGGGGGGAGTCCTGCATGATGCGCTGCAGGGCGTAGATGCCGCCCAGACGTACCTCCAGGGCGTCGTCGCCGATGTTGCCGACGGCGTTGTTGTAGCGGTCGGTGACCTGTCCCTCGCGGGTGAGGGCGTGCTCGTTGCGGGTGAGGGCCTGTTCGTTGTCGACCTGCTGGAGCGACAGCCAGGTGAAGACGATCACAGCGAGGGTGCCCAGGGCGGCCAGGGTGCCTGCGGCCTGCTGAAGACGGGTCCACCGGTCCGTTGGTGCGGCAACCACCAGCTGCGGGGTGGAGGGCGCGGGCCCGGGGGTGCGGCCGCGTCGCCTTGGTGGGCGGGAGCCGATCGGGGCGGGCGCGCGGCGGGGCGCGGTACGGGTGCGGGGGCGGGCGACGCGCCGCAGACGGGCGGCGCGGCCGGAGCGGCGGGGCGGTGTGGTGGCCATGAGGATGTTGATACGGGCGGTGGGCGGCCGGTGCGTCCGGTGTTGCGAAGCTGTGGCAGTGCGTGAGCGAACGGAGTGGAGGTCGGCGCCCAGCCGTACCTGGCGGGCTGCCCTCCCCAGGAGCCGTTCACTCCTCCGCGTACAGCATGGGGGCGAGCGCGACAGACTCCACCGCAGCCGGTGCGGCACACCGTGACTCACATGGCCAACATGCCTCAGCAGCCCCCGGATACGTGTGAGGCACATACGAGGCAAAGGCACCTGCCTCACATGCCTGAAGCCTTCCGGCGATCCTAGATAATCATCTTGGTCTCCTACCGGCGTCCGTACGTCAGCAGTGAGCTGCGGGCGGCGCTCGCCAGCTGCAGGGCGCGGCGTACCAGGTTGGTGCCGTAGAGCTGCTCTGCGGTTTCGCGGCCCATGGCTTCGACCGTCACGGTGATCAGCGAGGTGTCGCCCACCATCAGCCGCTGTCGGGCTTCCGCGCGGGCTTCGGCCACCGCGTTGTCGTCGAGGTCGTTTACGCCGGTCACCTCGGGAAGGGTCTCTGTGTCGGGCGTGGCAGCTCGGGGCTTGGGGTGGAACGCGGCGGCGAATGCCTGGTTGACCTGCCGCTGGACGGTGTGGCTGGTCGGGGCGTCCCAGTCGCCGTCGTAGCGTTCGGTGCGGGCGCGGATGTGTTGGATGCGGTGGCGGCGGGCGGCTTCCTGGGCGCCGCGCCACTGTTCGATGGCGTCGGCTCGTTTGGCGGGGGTGTCGAGGACCGTCTCAGCGCCGGTCAGGAGCACGGCGAGCAGGCCCGATCCCCGGCGGACCCTGGCCGCCTCGCCGCGCAGGTGCAGCCAGGCGCGGACGTCGGTCACGGTCCATCCGGCATCAGCCACGCCTCTGGCCACCCAGGCGATCCGGGGCACCGAGCAGCCGCGCAGCCAGTCCAGCTCCTGGGTGAGCTCACGGGCCAGCTGGAAGCGGCGCCCCACGCGGTTGAGCTTTCGGTGACCTTCGGCCTTTGCCTTGGACTTCTTCGGGGCGGGGGACTTGGCATCCCCGCTCGCGAGCTTGCTCTCAGGGGGGAAGGAAGTACCACCCGCAGAAGGGACAGTTGAGGTACCCACCTGCATTGGGGTGCAACGAGCCTCATCCGAAACAGCCGTCACAACAGTCTGCTCAGCCCTCTTCCGGGAGCCCTTCGCCGGGGCCTTCGAGGACCGCTTTGAGCGCGGCTTGCGGACCTTGCGGGCGGCTTTCTTCGCCAGCTGCGCCATCAGCTCCCGGCCGGCGTCCGCGATCCCGGACGCCGCCCGCGTGTACGCCGGAGCGTCCTCGTTCCGCTGCACCGTGCGAATACCGAGCGCGACGTCGAACTCGCGCGGGATCATCCGCGCGAACTCACTGGCCTGCGCCGGACCGTCGGACACCCGCGTGCCCTTGACGATCCACACGAGCAGCCCGGCCTCCCGCAGCATGCTCAAGTGGTACTCCACCGACCGCTCGGACAGCCCGGTACGCCGCATCAGGTACTCGATTCCCGGACGACATGGGGTCAGCTCAGCCAGCTCTTGGGCGACGCGCACGGTCGTCGCACCGAAGCTGCGCGGCCCGTGTGACCGGTACCGCCGTGGCATGTAGAGCCCGGACCCGGCGACCCAGTGGACCGCCTGCATCCAGGAGTAGCCGTCCGACGCGATCCGGCCCGCCGATGTCGACAGCCACTGGCCCGCCTCCGGCACATACAGACCGGGCAGTACGGAGACGCCGTCGTCCACCGACGGACGCTGGGAAGGGAGCAGCGCGGCGGCCGGCACAGCCGCGCCGCTCATCGGCCCACCGTCCTGGCCGTAGCTGCGGATACGGGCTGTGTCGTCAGCGGGCGGGTATACAGGCCAGAGCGGACACCGCAGTTCCGGGGCAGAACGTGCGCTTCCGGATCTGTCCGGCAAATTTGAACCGAACGATCTGTAGGCACAGTCCGACGACCGGTGCCGGAGCTGTAGGCGGCGGAGGTTCGAGTCGTGCTCAAGGGGGAGGCGTCGGCAAGTAGTGCTGGCGGTGACATTTCACGGAAGGTGTGAAACTGGACCAACCGGACATGGCAGGGCTGGAAAACGGCATGACAGTGCTGCACAATGACTCCAGTCGTGGAGGCATCGCCAAAACGGCATAGCGAAGCCCCAGTGGTGCTTCGTGGTTCTGGGGAGAACCTGTACGAGCGTTCGATCCGGCTGCTAACCGGCCCGAACGACCCCTTCGACCAGGGCTGCTAACCCGGTCGGTGTTGGGGACGCTCAGCCAAGGTGCTGCTAACACCTCGCGAACTGGGCGTCCCGGCGGCTTTTGGCCCGGCGATGGGTGTCGCCAGGCATCGAGTGATTACGACGATCGAGCCTCCAGAGCGGAGAGACGACCGTGCTGCCCGCCAGCACGGAAGCTGCTGCGTCCGGCAGAGGCCAGACGGCCCGACGCAGGCTGGACACAGAGGAGCTGTTGGAACGCCGAGCACCCTGCCGGAGCGACGCTCTCACGTCGCTTCAACGGCGGGGTGGCGTGTGACCGCGTGCGAGTACGGGTACCCTGCATCACGCGACCTCCTTTCTTGCCGAAGGGGGTGCGCCGGGCCGGGTTACCCCGGCCGAGAGCCCTCAGGACTTGCCTAAGGTCCAGAGGGCTTTTTCTTTGCAGTTGTGGATCAGTCCGGGGCCACCCTACTCCCCCGGCAGTCCCGCAGCAGACCACACTCGGCGACGTGTCGGACAGGAGTCTGACGGGCCATCACCGAGCGACTTACTTTGACTCGGGAACCATCGAAAGCCGGGTCCGTCCTGGCCCATGGCACGCTCGGTTCGCTGCCGTCCTCGCTGACATGACCGCCCAATCGAGTAGGTGGACAGAGCGTGGCGGGGGCGATTGCTCGCCTGTAGACAGCGCAAGTCCTGGTCTCAGTCGGGCCCGTAGATCAGCCGCGCTCTTTCGGGGCGTAGCGCAGCAGTACGACGTCGCCTATCGGGCGGGCCTCCAGCAGTCGCATTCGGGCGGTTGAGCCACCCGGGTAGTCGGCGGTGCCCAGGAACTTCGGGGCTCCGGCTTGGCCCACCAGCAGCGGTGCGACGGCGAGGTGAACCTCGTCTGCCAAGTTCTGGGCCATGAGCTGAGTGTGGATCGTGCCACCGCCCTCCACCATGAGCCGGCCGACTCCACGGCGGCCCAGCTCGTCCAGGACTATCCCCCAGTTGAGTTCGGTGCCGACGTTGACCACCTCCGCGAGGTCCCCGAGCGTCGCCTTCACCTTGTCGACGGCGGAGTCGACCGTGAAGACGAGTTTCTGACCTCCGAAGTGCCAGAATTTCAGGTCAGCGTCGAGGTCACCAGAGGCCGTCACCGTCACCTTCAACGGGTACTCCGACCGGCCCTCCGCGAGCCGCTTCGCGCGACGCTCCTCGGAGTTGACCAGCAGCCTCGGATTGTCCTTCCGCATCGTCGTCGCGCCGATCAAGATCGCGTCGCAGGAGGCGCGAACCTCATCCACGCGGTCGAAGTCGTCAGTATTGGACAACAGCAGCCGCTCAGAGCTGGTGTCGTCTAGGTAGCCATCGACCGACATGGCAGCAGACAACAGAACGTACGGGCGGGCAGTCATGGCTCAGGCTTCCGTTTCAGTCTCGTGTACGAGGGTGGAGTCGAAGGCGGCGCGGAACTCATTTACGACCGGTTCGCGCTGCCAGGGGATCAGAGCCTTGTCGAGTCGCGCGAGTTCGCTGGTGATACGGCCGGAACCGGTGTCCTCCGCCACGGTCAGCGCGTGCATCCCGATGGTGGCGGCCTGCTCCGGGGCGCGGGCGCCGGCCAGTGCAACAGCCTGCCGCGCCATGTAGACGCCGCGATCGCGGTGGTAGCCGTCGGGCATCATTCGGATCGCGGCGGCGAACGCCTCCGCGGCCTGGTCGTGCTTGCCAAGAGCTTCCAGGCCCTGGGCGTGGTGAATCTCCACGTACGCCGCGTTCAACCACACACCCCACGGTGTCGGGTCGGCGGTGGCGCCATCGAGGGCGTTGTGGACGTCGTCGATCGCCCGCTCGCTCTCGCCAGCGTCACCGCGCAGCGCGTGCCCGTACGCCTCGTACGTGCGCGCGACGGCGGCGAGTCGGCTTCGCGGCCGCGCCATCCGCTGCGCGGCTTCGGCGAGGTCGACCACGTCGACCAGGTCCCCGGTGTCGCCGGCCAGCTGGGCCTTGCGGGCCATGACGTACGTGCTCAGGTCACCGTCGCCGACCGTCTGCGACCACTGCATCGCCCGGTCCAGCCAGTACGACGCCGCCTTCGGGTTACCCAGGTCCTGGTAGAGCCAGGACAGGAGTTCGCCGTACTGCGTCTGCAACTCCATGAGATCGTGCCGGTCGGCGCCCTTGGCGTCACGCCGGAGAACCTGGATGACCTCGATGTGGTCGCGCACCGCGCTGACCGCACGGCGCGCGCCGAGCAGGTTGTCGGTGTCGATGAGCACCCGGCGCGTGCGGCGCAGGTGCTCCACCGGCGTCGAGCCGTACGCCGACGCGGCCCGCGCCTTGCGGACCAGCCCCGGTACCGAGCCCGAATCTGCGGACGCCGGCGAACTAACGCCGACCGTCGCAGCGGCTCCCAGCCCCACCCCCGCGCGCAACAGTGCACGCCGATCCAGAGCCACCCAAACCACCGACCCATCAGCTAGACGACAGGGGACAGAGATCCCTTCACCGTCCGACGCTGCCTCGTCCGGCAAGGCCAGGGCCAGATCCACGGACGACTTGGCCACGTGAACCGGCGAATTGGCCACATGGCCACGATCGTCGTCGATCCGCTCCCACAGCCGTAACAGCATCCCGTTGGCACCCAGTACCTGGTCCAAGAGCGCGGCCTGCGCTCGGTCAGCCTTCCGCTCAGCGCGCTCGAATCGCCCCAGGTGGCTGTGGTCGATCCGTGCACGCTCGGCCAGGCCGCGCAGGGTCATTCCACGCGTCTGACGTAGCTGCCGCAGCTCGTAACCCCAGTTATGCAAGGGGGACACCCAGGGCGTCAGCTCCCGTGGCTTCTGTGCCATCCCGCCTCAATCCTGTGGCTGATGTGGCCAGTTCGCCCGGCCACATGTCAGTTATGGAACTGGTGGCTCCCCGCGAGCTAGAACCGAATCGGCGATTCGAGCCCAGCGAGGGGGTGATGCTAGTGCTTGGTATCGGACGCTGCCGTCTCAAGCTCCGGTCCGGTGCCCCGGGTGTAGTTGGCCGGGCGCTGGAACAGGGCACCGCTACTGCGATCCTCGGCTTCTACGGTTCGTACGTGCGTGAAGCCGCGATCGGCGTAGTACTGCTGCAACGCCTCGTTGGAACGCCACGCGTCAAGACGCAGCAACTCCTTGGCCTGACTCAGGGCCTGCTGTCCAGCCCAGTCGAGCATGGCCGATCCGAGGTCCAGGCCCGCGACGTCACGACGTACGACCATGCGGTGTACGTAGAGGGCGGGTTCGGCGGCCTCGGCGGGGCTCCAGAAATCGGGATCGGCGTGCTCGTCGAGCGTGATGGTTGCCACGGGGGCCCCGTCCGCTTCGACGATCCAGCATTCGCCGGCCTCGATGTTCGCCTTGATGCGGTCCTCGCGCGGCGGGTACTGCCATTGATCGATCCCGCGCTCGTTGAGCCACGATGCGGCGTGCTCCCACAGGTCGGTGACCGTGCGAAGGTCCGTCACGGTGGCCTGACGGATGGTCGGCGCGCCTTCGAGCTGCGGTCGGCTTCGCTCGTACGTGATGACGTGCCGATCGCCGGGCAGGACGTTGACCACGGCGCGGACGGGTCTTCCCTCCCTCGTGTAGCCCGTGCACAGATGCACCGCGACGGGGGTGCCGGGGCCAAGTTCCAGCCGGTCGGCTTCCTCGGGGGTCGGCATGCGGACGTGGAACTCATCGAGGGCGCGGACTTGCTCGTAGCCCAGCTCGGACAGGACGACGTTTGCACCTCGCGCGATGTCGTCCGGGTTCATGATCTCGCTGCTCTGAACCAGGGACAGCGGGAAGTGGCTGTCGTTCGTGTTGTATGGGATGCCGTCGATGAAGCGGACGCGCCGGCGGACAACGACCAGCTCGCCCTCGCGGAGCTGGAGTCGCTCACGGACCTGACGCGACGGAGCCTCCACCTTCACCTCGATGTGCTGGCTGGCCTCCCGGCCTTCCTCGGACATCTGGGTGAGGAACTGATCCATCTCCGGGCTCAGCGGCCGCTTCCGGAACTCACCTTGTGGCCTGTAGACCATCGGCATCTTGCTGCGGACGAAGTAGCCGCGGGGGCGGTCGCTGATGATGAGGCCCTCGTTGACCAGGACTTTCAGGCCTTGGACAGCGGTCGAACGAGTCGTGTCCCACTTGGCAGCGATCTCTACCTCCGTCGGCAGCCGGTCACCCGGACTCAAGTGCCCGTCGGTGATCTGAGCACGGAGTTCGTCCGCGATGCGCTGGTAGAGGGCCCGTGCCCTGCCGCTGACTGCCATGGGAGATGTTTACAGCGCAAGGAATGACTAGTCAATGTAGGCGAAAGTGCTTGACCGTGCGTCGCGTGACGTGCATGCTTAATCGCGTTGAGCATTGACTAGTCAATCTAGGTCTACTAGCTAACCGTCCCGTTGCTTCACCGCACTACTTGATCAACAGCAGGAGTCACTGCCTCTTCGGAGGTAGCGGCAGTGGGGTGAGCCGAGCTCCCCCGGTCGAGGCGCCTGTACCGAATAGCGAGCACCACAGATCCACCTCGAACAGCGCTGCCGCTGTCTGTCCGCCAGGACCAACCTGCCGAAAGGCGGCCTGGCGCGGCAGAGAAGGCAGCATGCGCACCCGACCCCACGTCAGGAGGACTCGATGCCCCGCAAGCGTCCCGGCCGCGTCCGGACCAAGAACACCAACCGCCGTGCGCCGCTGCTGCTCAGCACCATGGCCCCGGAGGACTACAACGTCCGACCCGGCGAAGTGAAGTCGATCGCCTGCCCCGACTGCCGCACCTGGCGCCGGATCATGGGCGACACGGTCCTCAAAATCCGAGAGCACTGCGTCTCCGACAAGGTCGCGGAGGGTGAGAAGCACGCCCTGTGCCCCGGCAGCAACCAGCTCGTGGTCATCGACATCGACGTCCGCCGCTGGCAGGCCCGGCAGAACCGGCTGCTGCGCGATGCGATGCCACAGGAGACCCGGCGCGCGGCCCGCCAGTTCTACAAGCCCCTCCCGGCCCCGGCCGCCCCGATCGCCCGTATCCATGCGGGGGTCACGCTGACAACGGCCCGGCAGGCGTACCTCGCCCACCTCGAGGAATGTGTGCGCTGCGGCACCGGTCAGCACTGCACGCACGGAGGCGTCCTCGCTCACCGCTACGTCCTCGTACGCAAGGAGGAGTCCGCCCGCCGCGAGGCCCGAAAGCGGTCGGCGCCGGCCGCTCGCAAGGAGCAGTGGAGTGAGCGCGGCGGCCAGACGGTAGAGACGGCGAACAACCAGTGCCGTCCCCGCTTGGACGGCGCGGTCTCCGAATACCGCGGCCCCCAGGTTCCGGCCAACCCGCTTCGCGTCAACGCCTGATCACAGCGACGAACGAGCACGGCCCCGGCCACCCCGTCAGAGGGGTGGCCGGGGCCGTGGCTGCTCGTACGACAAGCCAATACGACGACCCCCAGGGATTGCGCCCCTGGGGGTCCGGTCGCAGGTCACCTTCGGAGAGGACGACCCACATGCCCAGCATCACATCTCTGCACGCTGCCGCGTCTCCTGAGCACGACGGCCGCCAGGACACCCCGGCGGCTGGCCGCCCGCACCCTCACGTCCGCGACATCGCCGAGCAGATCGGCCCTCGCGCAGCGGGCGCCATCTACCAGAACGTCGACGGCAGGTTCGAGGTCCTGGCGCTCATCACCGATCCGGCCGAGGCCGCGCAGCTGCTGCGCCGGAACTCGGCCCGCTGGGCGGTCATCGTCCGCGACACACTGCGCCCCGACGGCCAGCCTTTTGCGGTCGGCTCGGTGTGGACGGACAGCGACTACCTAATCCGCCCGGCCAAGACGGCCTACCAGCGCGCCGCCTGACGATCCGCCACGGTCCCCCTCCACCCGCGCCCACGCGCGTGGTGGAGGCGGGCCGTGGCCGGCCGTCCGGCCGGTCACGGCGACGGCCCCGGAGCTCTGACCTTCCGGGGCCGTCTGAACAGGAACTGGAATGGGAGTCCCTGTGATCCACAGCATGACATGTCCCCCCACGGCCACGGCACCCCAGCCCGCGGCCGCGCACCGTCAGCTCGGCGACCTTCTGGCGCGCATGACGCGGGAGGCCGACGCGCGGATCCCGGCCGGCCGCCGGGCGCGCCGGACGCTGCAGGAGATGGCGCCCGGCTACGAGCGTCAGCCGGTCCTGATCCTGCACCGGCCGGTGATGGCCGACGACGCGTGCGGCCTGTGCGGCTACTGGCGCTGTCGCTGCGGCGAGGCCTCGACCCGCACGGAGGTGACCGCATGATCACCTGGCTCACCGATGAGGAGCGCGAGGAGCTGAGCCGCAAGGTCTCCGAGGCCAACAAGCGGTCGCAGGACCAGCGGAAGTAGATGAGTCCTCACCCGATACAGGCGGCGCGGGCCGCGCAGCAGCGCGCGGCCCGCGCCGTCGCCGTAGTCGGCTCCGCGCACCCGCTGGCCCGCGCGCTGCTCGCCGCCGCCGCGATGGCGGCCGCGGCCGCGTGGGACGCGGGACACCGCGTCGCCGACCTCCATCCCCTGTGCCAGCGTCAGCCTGAGAGAGACCCCGCGTGACCGATCCTCTGCACGCCCGATACATGGCCGCGCATCGTGCGTCCCAGCAGCACATCCAGTCCTGTGGCGACTGCGTCAGCGACGCCGACCGCTGCCCGCAGGGGCAGCGGCTGTACGACGAGTTCGTGCGGCTGCAGGACGACTACCTCGCCCGTCAGCGCAAGCAGCGCTGACGTCGACACTGCGCACCTTTTACCCCGGCTAGCCGAGCGCCGCCCTCGCCCGGCGGGGCCGGCGGAGAACGCCGGGAGTCCATCCCTCGCTCCGGCCATCCGGCCGCGACACGCAGACACGCGAGCAGCTCCAGCACCCCTGGGGCTGCCTTACGAACTTTCTGGAGGCCTTGATGAACCGCTCCATCGTGCGCACGACCTACGCGCCCTCCGCCGGCCTGCCGGTCAGCACCGACTGGCGGGCCCGCTCGGTGTGCAAGGACGAAGATCCCGAGTTGTTCTTCCCGGTCGGCAGCACCGGGCTGGCGCTGTTGCAGATCGAGGAGGCGAAGGCCGTGTGCCGTCGCTGCCCGGTCGCCGAGCGCTGCCTGCAGTGGGCGTTGGAGAGCGGTGAGGAGCACGGGGTGTGGGGCGGCCTCGACGAGGGCGAGCGGCGCCGGATGAAGCGCCGCGTCGCCCGCAGGCGTCCCGCCGCTTGACCGCTGGACGACACCGACGGGCCCTTTCTGGCCCGCCCCGCAGCACTGCCGCCGACCGGCTTCCCGCACGACGGGTGGCCGGTCTTTCACACGTCCCAGCCCGGGAACGCCTCGGGCTCCCTTCATCCCTGGGAGAGCTTATGGACCGCACCACCACGACCGTCACCGGCACCCGGCGGCTGCCGGACTGGCTGTGCACGCACACCCCGACGTGCCCGTCGGCCGACAGTCCGGATCGGGAGGCCGCGCACGTCGTGGCCGGCCACCCGGAGCAGGGGTGGAGCCTGCTGTGCAACGGCCTGGTGCTCTTCGAGGACACCGGCGAGCTGCTCCCCGACGGTCAGATCATCCCGCCGCACCGGCCACTTGCCGCGGTCGCGGTCTGACGGCTGCCTGATCCGCCCGCACCGACCGCCCACCACCGTGGCGGCCGGGTCGGGCGGTGACGGGGAGCCGGACAGCCCGGACCACCCCTGCGACAGGAGTTCCCGATGGCCTTTGACATGAGCAAGTTCGGTGGCGGCCGCTGGGTCAAGACCCACCCGAACAACGTCCACACCCACGGCTCGCTCGAGCCTGTGCTGAGCATTCTCGACGTGCGGGGCTTCGAGCTGCACGACCTGTTCCTGATCGGGATCAGCGACAGCTGCGGCTCCATCGTGCTGCCCAGCCAGTCCCGGGCCGAGAACGCTGCCGCCGCGCTGGAGCCCGCCTATGAGACCCGGGTGCACCTGATGGGCCGCCGGGACGGCGAGGAGGTGTGGGCGACCGACTACACCCGCCGCGCGCTGGACGGCACCACCCTGTCGGCCTTCATCACCAACCTCACCCTCAAGGACGGTCGCCAAGTCATCAAGGACGGCCGCTGGATCCGCTGATGCGTCGGCCTGCCGACTGCCTCCCCCTGCCCGCGTGGTCTCGCGACCGGCACGGGCAGGGCGGCGGGGAGCCGGACAGTCCGGACTACATGATCGTCAAGGAGCTACGGATGCCCTTCTCCACCCCGGCCGCCACCACGGCGGCCTCCGCGTTCAAAGTCGACGACTTCGTGCTGTACCGCGACCCCGCCATGTTCTGGGCGGGGAAGCCGGGCCACACGATCGTCTGCCGCGTCAGCAACGTGGTGCGCTTCACCAGCGGCGAGTGCCGCTACAACCTCCTGCCGGTGACGGGCGGCCTGGTGCGCGAGGTCCAGGGCGAGTACATGCGGCTGCTGCCGCCGCTCGACGCGATGCGGGACATCGACACCGCTCCGCTGAACGGCGACGACGCCGCCGACGGCATGACCGCGGCCGCGATGGCTTGGCTCACCCAGCAGGCCGCCACCGCCAACCGGCGACCGGAGCTTCCGCCCCACTGACCCCGCCCCCTCAAGCCCTGCCGGGCCGCCGCCTCCCCTCAGACGGCGGTCCGGCAGGCGTACACCAGAAAGGAGCCCGCCTGTGAGCACCCGACGCCAGCCCGCCCGCAAGGCTCCCGCCAAGAAGACGACGACCAGGGCCAAGACCACCACGGCCACCGTGGTGGCCGAGGCGGCCGCGGCGGCCGGCGGCCCGAGCGAGGCCGCCGACACGATGGTGGCCACCGAACCCGCCCCCGCTCCTGTCCCGGCGCCGGTGTCGGAGGCCGACACCGAGGCGATCGTGACCGCCGCCCGCGCGGAGGCCGACCAGCTGCTCGCCGCCGCGCGCACCGAGGCCGATGCCCTGATCGCGCAGGCCCGCCGGCAGAGCGCCGACGCCGATACCGCCGCCCAGAAGGCGCAGGCGGAAGCGGACAGCATCCTCGCCGTCGCCAAGGACCAGGCGATGCGGATGCGCAAGCTCACCGAGGAGCAGATCGCGGCGGCCGAGGAGACCGTGCAGCGCGCCCGCACGATCGCCGACGGCGACCTGGCGGCGGCCGAGCAGACCCTCACCCGCCGCCGCCAGGCCGCTCAGAAGCTCCAGGCCGAGGCCGAAGAAGAGGCCGCCCGGATCGTGGAGGCCGCTCGCGCCCGCGCGGCGCAGCTGCGCACCGAGGCCGAGCAGGACAAGGACCGCGTCCAGGCCGAGGCGGAGGCCACCGCCGCGCACGCCGCGCACCTGGTGGAGGAAGCCAAGCAGCGGGCCGCCGACCTGGTGGCCGCTGCCGAGGACGACGCCCGCGCCCGCCGCGAGGCCGCGACCGAGATGCGCCGGCAGGCGGAGAAGGACTCCGAGCAGCTGCGCACCCAGGCCCGCGAGGAAGTCGCCACGGCCGAAGAGGACGCGGCGAGGATCCTGGACCACGCCCGCGGCCAGGCCGCCGAAGTGCTGCGCGAGGCGGAGCAGGACGCCGACGACACGCGCGGCGAGGCGCAGCAGGTCCTCGAGGCCGCGCAGGCCCAAGCGGAAGAGGACGTCCTGAAGGTCCGCTCGGTCGCGGAGGCCAAGGCGGCCGGCGCCATCTCCAGCGCGGAGGCCGCCGCGTCCGAGCGGATCACCGCGGCGGAGAAGGAGGCGGGCCGCCTGGTCGCCGACGCCAAGCGGGAAGCCGAACAGGTCCGAGGCCGCGCCCGTACCGAGCAGCAGTCGGCGTGGAAGGAGCTGGAGGCCACCCGCGAGGAGGTCGCCAAGGCCCAGGCGCTCATCGCGAAGCAGGAGAAGAGGAGGAACTTCGTCAACACCTGGGGGCCGCGCGTGGCCCTGGGCGCGACGATTGTCCTCACCGCCTCCGGCGAGTTCGCCCTGGCCAAACTGAGCGGCTGGCCCGCTGAGGTCGCCTGGGCTCTGCCGCTGGCGATCGACGTCTACGTCGTGCAGGCGTTCCGCCGGCACCGCGACGTCGCGGGCGCGCTGATCCTCATGGTCGCCGCGAACGCGATTTACCACCTCGCGGACGCCGGTCTGGTCGGCGTCGATAAGAAGGGCGACCCGCTGTGGTGGCTCATCGTCGGCGTCGCCGCCATCGCCCCGTGGGTGATGTGGCGCATCCATCAGATCACCAAGGAGCCCGGTGAGACCGGCACCGGTGAGACCGGCACCACGAGCGGCGCCGGGCCGGATGAGACCACACGCACCACGCCCGCCGGTGAGACCGAGCACACCCGGGCCGCCGATCTCACCGGCTTCGGTGAGACGGTTCTCCACCCGCGCACCGCCCCGGCACCCGCTGCCGAGACGGGCGAGGGTGAGACCCGCCGGGAGCTTGAGACCGGACCTGCTGAGACGAGCGGCCCGGTGAGCACGACTGAGACGGCGTCTCACACGAGTGAGACGCACAGGTCAGACGGTGAGACGGCTTCCTCCGGCAACGACGCGACCCCGGTCCCGCTGCGCTCCGGTGAGACCGGCCGCCCCGCACTCGCCCGGGACGCTGAGATCGAGGGACAGATCACCTCGCTGCTCAGTCTCATGTACCGGCGCGGAGGCATCGACACCGTCTCAGTCGACCAAGCCAAGGACATCCTCGGCGTCTCACGCGCCACCGCCGGACGCCGACTTGAGATCGCACGGACCCGCTTCCGCAACGTCTCGTGAGACCGCGCGGCGCGCACCGACCGACGGGCCTCGCGCCCTGACGCGCAGCACCGCCAGCGGTCGCAGGGAGAAAGGCCGGCGCACCGCACCATCCGGCACACACCAGTGAGGGCCAGCCCGAAGGAAGCGGGCTGGCCCTCGCTGCGACTGCCGGAGGCAGTCAACAGCCATCCGAGTACAGCAGATCCGACCCCCATGGAGGACCCCGTGAGCACCGAAGACAAGCCCTTCTTCGACGACCCGAACGCGGCGCTGCGCGAGATCGCGCAGAACCCGGCCGCCTACGCGCACTACCTCGCGGACTTCCACCGGGTCGTGCTGGACATGCAGGCCAAGCTGGAGGTCCTCCAGCACGAGACCCGCGTGCACTGCCGCGGAACCCGCGTGGAGGGCGACAAGTGGAAGCAGGCGCAGCTGCGCTCTTTCCCGGTGGAAAAGTCCCTGAACGACGTCATCAAGCACCTCAAGAAGGCGACTTCGGGGCTGGAAAAGAGCGCCCATAAGCGCCACGCCCACGACGAAAAGGTGAAGGAGGTCAGGAAGCAGCGAAAGGAAAAGGCGCTGCTCAAGGAGCGGAAGAACAACCCGCCGCTCCAGGCCGCCCCGGAAAACCCGGGGCGGCAGGGTGCGCAGAGCCCGAATATGGGCTATGGTGGCCCCACGTCGATTTACAACCTGGACCGCAGGGAGTCGGCGTGAGTGCAGGTCGCCCGCTCACGAGGGAAGAGCGGAAGAAATTCAACCGTGCGGAACACGAGCGGAAAATCAAGCAAGAACTGATCGCTCAGCACGGGGAAGACCTCGGCACCTTCTACGCCTGGCTTCGGATTGTGAATATCCGAGGCACGCAGGCTTATCGCGCAGGGAACAAGGAGTTCATCCGTGAGGTGACGCTCGCCCTGCACAACGTCTACAGCCGTCACGGCGGCTAGCTCCCCGCGTCCCGCACGAAGGGCCGCTCCCGATCCCCGGGGCGGCCCTTCGGCGATCCCAACGCGTGCCGCGCGTGACGCGTGCCGCGCGTGGCGCGCACGCGCGTACGCGAGGCCGGTGCCGACTGTCAAGCCCAGGAGGAGGGGTCGCGTGTCCGACGACACCGACAGCAACGTGATTAACCTCCCCACCCGGGGCAGTGATTCCGGAGGAATGCCGGACGCTCCCGATGGCGGGGATCTCTTTTACTCTGAACCGTCTGACAGCGGCTCGGGTGGCGTCGTTCCCCCGGAGTCCCCGGCGGAGACGACAATGGAACTTCCGCCTATTCGCGGGCCTATTTCTCCGGAAACCGCTTTGCGGGAAACGGGAACGCCCGCTGCGTCGTATTCCGACGACGGAGAATATGAGGAAGGCGAATATGTCCAGCCTCGTTCTCTCGCCGATAGGCTCGGTGACTGGCTGGAACTGCGGATCGAGATGGCGCGGGAACGGCACGCCTCCGAAGCGCCGTTCCGTGAGGCGGAAATAGCGCGAAAGGCCGCGCTGCTGGAAGCCCGCACCGCCCAGGAAACCGCGATGATGGAGCAGAACGCCAAACTCCACACCGCGCAGATGAAGGCGAAGGCCGACAAGGCGGCGGCGCGCGGCAAGGCCGACGCGGCGCGGTCCTCCAGCTCCGGCCTGGGCACCGACAAGGGCGGCCGCTCGAAGGCCGGCGGCGGGGGCGGCTCACGCTCAGGCGGCGGCAGTTCCGGCGGCACCGGTCGTGGTTCCGGGAGCGGCAACTCCCCCAAGGGCACCGGGAAGGGCTCTGATCGCTCCGCTGGCGGCCGTGGGGGTGCCTCGAAGGGCAATGAGTCGTCCGGTGGCCCGAAAGGCCGCCAGAACGGCCCTGGAGGCTCCGGCGCGGGAAAGCCTGGCGCGGGCAAGGGAAGTTCGGGCGGCTCGGGCAAGAACGGCTCGGGCAACTCGGGTTCCGGTAAGGGCGGCTCGAAGGGCGACGGCGGCAAGTCGCAGAACTCGCCGGCCGCGAGCCCCCGGGCCGAACGGGCCCGCGGCCGCCAGGAGCGCGCCGCTGCCCGCCAGGCCGCCCGGCAGCAGCGGCGTGGCGCCAACCAGGCCGCCGACCTCGCCGACCGCAGCAAGGACCGCGACCAGGACCGGGCCAACCGGCAGGCGGAGCGGGAGGAGCGCCGCAGAGCGAAAGCCGAGCGGAAGGCCGCGAGGAAGGCGAAGCGGGAGGCGGCCAAGGCCGCCGACGACCGCACCACCCTCGGTGAGGCCGTGGCGGAGGAAGCGCAGCGCCGCTGGGACAAGCGCCGCGCAGCCGAGAAGGACAAGGCCGTTAAGGACGGCAAGGCCAAGAACTCCACCAGCGACAAGGACGCCAAGGATTCCGAGGCCACGACCAAGAAGATGCCCAAGGACGGCCCTGAGCCGCCGTCTGACGGCCCGAAGGACGACTCCGCGACCAAGGAGCCGGACGACGGAAAGAAGACCGGAGAGAAGCCCTCTGACGGCTCCGACGGCAAGGGCGCGAAGGACGGCACGGGTACGGACGAAGGGGCCAAGGGCGACGACGTCAAGGACCCGCCGGGCGCTGACGACAGTGACGACGGCCGCTCCTTCAAGGAGAAGCTCAAGGGCTTCTTCACCAAGCCCGGCGAGGACACCACCCCGCCCGAGCCGGAACCCTCGACGCTTCGGCCCGAAGACCTCAACGTCACGGTGGACAGTCCCGGCCGGTCCAGCCGCCCGCCGAAGTCCGAAAAGGCTGAGGAGGACATCCCGGACGCGGTCGTCGTCGAAGACGCGGCCGATCCCTTCGGGGCCACCGTCTCCAGGCCGGCGAGTCTCCCCCGGGCCCCGGAGCCCCACACCCAGCGTCCCGGCACCAGCCGACCCACCACCGCACAGGAGGACCCCGTGGCATCGGAGGTCAGCAAGCCCACGCCGAGCCAGGCCGGCATGGCCGCGCAGCACCGCACCGACATCACCTTCGGCGAGTACCTGATGGAGATCGTGAACATCGCGATCGCCGCCGCGCTCGACAAGGAGCGCGCCCAGGAGCTGGCCGTCGCGCTCGGCAAGGTCGCCGACGCCCTGCGGGACATGGCGGCCGATCTGGTCGGCGACCACAACATCGCAACCGGGGTCGTCGACCAGATCACAGACCTGGCCGACGCCGCGGACCGCATGAAGCAGCTGGCCGAACGGTGCGCCACCGAGTGCGAGATCGCCTCCGAGGCCGCCCGGATCGCCGCCGCGTCGGTCGGCCACGTCTACGGCGAGGACATCCAGGCCATGGACGACGCGGGCTTGGCCCACGCCTCCGCCGCCGCTCACCACGACTAGGAAAAGAGGGGGATTCGCCGTGAGCGACCTCGCGCCCACCACCGGCGGCGGCGCTGCCGCCACGACCGACGGCGACAACAAGTACAGGGCCGTCCAGCACAAGCTCAAGACGCTGGGCACCGCGATGGAGCTGGCGGGCAACGAGCTCGAGCAGCTGCTGCGCGGCATGCGGCAAAACGCGCAGCGCGCGGAGGGCCTGGCCGTCGACATCGCCAACGCCGAACTGGACCGCAAGTTCATCGAGATGACCAACCAGGTGGCCGTCGCCCTCGGCGGCGCCGCCGCGGAGGTTCAAAAGCTCCACGAGACGGCACAGGAAGTGTCCGGCCTGGCCACGGACGCGCGGCGTACGCACGCGCGGCTGTACGAGGGCCTGGACACCGTCCGCTCCGGCCGCAGGGAGCGCACCCCCAAGCCGGGTTTCTTCGCCCACTGACCCCCGACCCCGCCGAAAACCCTGATGGGCGGCCCGCCACCGACGGCGGGCCGCCCATCGCCATCTCTCGAAGGAGACCAGCCTCGTGTCCGTGCCGCGCAGCGTCGCCCTGGAGCGCACCCTCTTCACCCTGGCCGCCCCGGTCCTCGCCGCGGCCCCGAACCTGTACCCCGACAGCCCCGTCAACACGGCCGTGCAGCTGGCGGGTGCCGCCGGCGTCGGCGGCGCGTACCTCGCCTACAAGAGCGACGAGCCCGGCACAGGACGCAAGGTCCTGCGCTGGTCGCCGCTCGTGCTCGCGGCCGCCGTCGACGTCGCCGCGAAGCACACCGTCGGCTGGGGCCCCTACTGCCTGGACGCCCTGCTCGCCGCCGGGTGGGCGGCGGCCGGCCTGCTCGTGATGCCGTTCTCCCGGCACACCCGCCGCGGACACCGGCCCGCCCTTGCCGCACCCGCTCCCGCACCGCAATTGCAGCCCAGCCCCGAGCCCTCGCCGGTGCACCTGGACGACGGCGCCGACCACTTCACCCGCCAGGTCCGCCAGCTGTGGGAGAACCGCGGCCTGCCCGGCCGCACCATCGTCATCAAGGCCACCCCGCACCCCGGCATGCGACACGACCTGTCGCTGCTGCTGCGCGCATCCGAGGCCGGACGGCCCATCACCGGCCTCAAGGAGGAGGACGTCGCCGCCGCGTTCGAAGTCGACGTCACCGATGTGCGGATCGAGGACGTGGCCCGGCAGAACGGCCGCGGAGGCGGGCCCGGCTGGAAGGAAGTCCACGTCACCCCCGACGCCGCGGAGCGGCGCCGCAAGGCCCCCACCGCCCACGAGTGGTGGGCCGACCGGATCGGCGCCGCAGGCGGCCCGGTGCCCGGCTCGGAGTTCGTCAAGGAAGTCCGCGACCACGCCCGCCGGGTCACCCACTACATCGCCCAGGTCCCCGACGAGATGGGCGAGCCCCGCGTCAACAAGCACGCCCTGGCGGCCGCGCTGCGCACCAAGTACGACGAAGGCCGGCTGTTCGTCACCGTCGACGGCAACCAGGTCCTGGTCTCCCTGTGGGACTCCAGCCCGCTGGCGCAGGTCTTCCCCGCCACGAGGGAGCTGCTGACCCCGGACAAGGACGGCCGCTGGGTGACCGGCTACCTCGGCAACGGCCAGCCCGCCCGCAACCGCGTCTACACCGACCGGGGAGCCGCGCACGGAATCTTCGTCGCCCCCTCCGGCGGCGGCAAGACCCAGCTGATGGGCCTGCACGTCGCCGCCGATGCCTTGTGGGGGGCCGTGGTCATGCTGGCCACCGAGGCCCCGGACGAGAAGACGGCCGCCCTGGGCCGGCACACCGCCCGCTACGGCGTCGGCGCGCTCTACATGATCCGGCTCCTGCGGGCCATGGTTGCGCTCATGGAGATCCGCGGCGAGATGCCGTGGGAGGACGGCCAGGTCCACGAGTGGGACCCGACCCGGCCGGGCTGCCCCTACCGGATGCTGTCCGCGTACCTCGATGAGTTCCTCTCCGCCGCCCGCCACGGCGACTACGGCGCGGAGATCATGGACCTCGCGGAGCTGGTGTCGGTCAAGGGCCGCAAGTACGGCGTCGGCCTGAAGGTGGCCGGCCAGTCCATCTACGTCCAGGACGGGTTCACGCAGCTGCTGTGCGAGAACCTGCGCGACAACTGCATCCCCGTGGTGCTGAAGGTCGCGCCGAAGAAGGTCACCGACATGTTCAAGGCCCTCGGCATCGCACCCGAGCACATCCCCGACCCGCTCCCCCGCTCCTTCTCCCCCGAAGAGAAGGGCCGGATCGAGCGGATCATGCGCGGCGAGCCGGAGCCGCCCGCCGACTCCAACACCGGTGGCGCCGGATGGATCGTCGAAGGCAAGCAGCCCGAAGTCCTGCGCACGCTGTTCATGGACTTCAAGGCGGGCATCGACGGCTACTTCCCCGACACCATCGCCACCCTGACCGACTACGAGATCCGCGAGCTCGAAGCGCGCGAGTTGTGGTTCGACTGGACCGAGCCGCCCCGGCCCGGCGAGTTCGGCCCCGAGCCCGATGACGAGGACGGCGACGACGGCGCGCCCAAGAAGGGCGGCGGCAAGCGCCGCGGCGGCAGCAAGCCCGCCGCGCGCCGCGACGCGGTCACCTCGCCCCGCCAGGCGCTGGAGGCCATCAAGAACCTCTCCGGCGTCTGACCCACCCGCACCGGCCGGGCCCCGCTCACACCTGGAAGGACACACCGCCCGTGGCCGTATCGATCTCCGCCGTCGTCCTGCTCGGCATCGTCGTCTTCGTCCTCATCCGAGGCGGCTACGTACGCCTCGGCCCCGCCCTGGCCTGCGCCGGGTTCGGCTTCTTCCTCGCCTCCACCGGCGCCGCGCCCACCATCACGAGCGCGATCAGCACCGTCACCGGCTGGATCTCCAGCATCTGACACCACCCCGGCCGCCGGCGTCGAAGGCGCCGCCACCCCCGCCCCCGCGCCTTCGACGCACCCAGGGAGCCCCGATGCCCCAGACCCACCCCGCCGTAGACCAGACCACCCCGACGACCACAGCGCCCACGCCGCCGACGGAACTGTCCCTCGAGGAACGACTGGCGTTCATCAACACGGCGATGACCGTGAAGCTGGACGAAGCCAAGGTCGCCTACGAGGTCAACACCGCCCACATCGACACCGAGCCGGTGGACCTTTCCGACGTCGTCACCGGCCCCGTCGACACCGGGCCTGCCCCGCTGCCGGACCTGTACCCGACCCCGGTCGCGGCTCTCCTGCAGCGCGCCCACCACCGGCTGCTCACCGGCGGCTGGTGCAAGGACGTCCTGGTCGACGAGGACGGCGCCCGCTGCATGCTCGGGGCCATCCGGATCGAGGCCCGCGGCGATCGCAGCCTGGAAGCAGGCGCGGCCGCTGTGCTCCTGGACGCGATCCGCCGCAAGTTCGGCGACGACGTCGACTCCGTGCCCTCCTTCAACGACGCGCACGGATCGGCCCGTGTCCCGATCCGCATGCTCGACCAGGCCGCCGGCCTCGCCGACGCCCGCGGCCTCTGACCCCCAGCTCCGGACCACCTGCCTCGCACCCGAACCCCTCGCGGTCGGGTGCGGGCCAGGCCGTCCGGCCTGCGCACCGCCGCCCACCACACCGACCCGAGCGAGGGAGTTGCCCCGCCATGCAGCCCAACGACAAGCCCATCAACGGCCAGCACACGAACAGCCCGAGCTTCTTCGACCTGCTCGACCAGACGCCCCCGCCGCCGCTGCCCGACGTGGAAGACGTGCCCCGCCCGAAGCGCTTCGCCGGGCTGCGCGAGGCATGGGACGCGTCCTGGGAGCAGGGCGGCTTCCTGCACGAGCGGTGGCAGGAGCTGTTCCAGGCCCGGCATCTCGGCTGGCACGAGATGAGCAACTGGATCAAGGCCGTGCTCAGCCTCGCCGGGGTCTGCGCGGTCATCGTCCTGCTGGACGCCGCCAGCGACATCGTCAGCGCCGTGCTGCACCGCCTGTCCGCCACGCGCACGGTGATCGAGCCGCCCGGAGTCGACACCACCAGCGGCCTGTGGGGCGTGGTCGACAACCCGATCCGCTCCTACATCGGACAACACAGCGTCGCCCTCACCGTCCCCGGCACCGCCGTCTACGCCTTCTGGCAGTTCACCGGGCTGATCGGCCTCATCGGTGGATTCGCCGGCAGCAGCGGCGCGCGCATCCTCTGGGCAGGGTGGGGCTTCTCCAGCATCGCCATGGTGTGGTCCGCCGCACCCGCCGACAGCCGCACCGTCGCCACCGGCATCGCCGCTCTCATGTGGGCCCTCGCCAGCATCGTCGCCCTGCGCGGCCTGAGCCTGCGCCCGGTCATCAACAACCCGGAACCGGCTACGCCGCAGGTCAACATCTACCCCGCGATCCACATCCCGCCGCAGCACGCCCCCGTGCACGACGACCTGGACGACGTCCACCCGCTCCAGCGCTGACCACGGCACCACCCCCGCCCGCCCGACTGCTGCGGCCCCGCAGCCCCCCGCTGAGACCTGACGCCCTGCCTGGTCCTCGCCCGCCCTGCACGCCGGGGCCGGGCGAGGACCGGACAGGCCGCCTGGCCGAACGCACCACCCGCCGCACCCCGCCGACACCAGCACGACGTCGGCGGGGTGCAGCGCTGTCCACCGACGACTGGAGGAGATCACTCGTGCTCATCCCCCGCCCGCGCCGCCGGATCGGCCGGCCCCGCCCGCAGCGTCCCGGCCCCCGCTACCCGCACCGCCCCGACCGGCTGCCCGGCGCCTGGAGCCGCTGATGCCGCGCATGAGGAAGAAGCGCCGCCGCGAGGTGAAGCGGGTGCCGCGCAGCGACGCGACGCTGCCGGAGTTCGACCGGCGCGCTTGTCCCGAGGGGCTGGTCACCCGGCGGCAGTTACGGGACCTGGGGCTGAGCCCCGGCGGGCACGGCCCGGTCGCGGTGCTGCGCTGCAAGGCGTGCGCCTACCGGCCCGACCAGTCGTGCATCCATCCCACCCGGGCCTGGCTCTACAGCGTGGAGCTCGCCCGGCCGAAGCGGGTGCCGACACTCGCGCAGGAAGAGGCGCTGGACCGGGCGATGGCCGCAAGATCCACGTGCCCGCAGTGCCGCCGGAGGTACTACTTCTGCCTCCCGCTGCGTACCCAGGGCGTCTGCGACCCCTGCGACAAGGGCTACGAGCCCAGCCCGGACACCTACATGGCGTCCACGGCCCCGGTCGTCCACCGGCTGGCCGCATAGCGCGAACCCCGTCCCAGCCACACAGGCCGGGACGGGGCCCACCCGGGCGGCCGCAGCACCGGCAAAGGGCCGGCCGCCCACTCCCTCACCCCTTCGAGATCGGGAAACCACCCTATGACCGCCGCAGCCACCGACACCGACAAGAACCTGGACGACGCCTGCGCCTCGGTCGCCCACGAGATTAATGGAGTACGCGCGGGTTCCCGCCGACCGTTGGTGAGCATCACCACGGCATGTCAGCAGGCAGGAGCAGGGTTACCTGTGCGTCGCTCGATGGTGTGAGATTCCAACGGTAACTCGCAGATTCTGCGAGCAGAGCCCGTAATTTGCTGGCTTGTGGCAGATTCCGAAAGTCGCGTGCTGACGCTCGTGCGACCCGCCGATGAGTCGGCCGTTCCGGTCGATCCGGCGGTGGTCTCGGTCGAGTCTGGACTCGCGGACGTCGTCACACTCCAGCGGCGGCGCCAGGCCCGGATCTCGGCGCAGGACGAGGAGAGCTTCTTCCTCGACACCTTGTCCGAGTACCAGTGGGCGCGCGACGCGGCCGGGCTGGCGCCGAAGACCCTGGACGGGCTGATCAAGCCTGTGGTCGAGGTCTGCGAGTACTACGGCACGGTGCCGTGGCAACTCTCGTCCCGCGAGATCGACCGGTACTTCGCCGGGGCGGGCAAGCGGGCGCCATCGACCCTGCGCGCCAAGTTCGGCAAGATCGACGCCTACTTCGCGTTCCTCGAACAGCGCTACGCAGGCGAGATCATGCGGCGCTTCGGGCACGGCGTCGAGTCGCCGATCGACCCGTTCAACCGACCTCGGCACCGAGGCGACTTCGGGCTGCGGATCCCGCCCTCGCAAACGGCGATGCGGGACTTCTTCGGCCGCTGGCGCGAGGACCTGCCGAATGCGCGCAAGTACCTGGTCGCCTGCCGCGACTACGTGATGACGAAGGTCGCATACCTGTCGGGCGTCCGGGCCAACGAGCTGTGCGGGGTGTCCATGGGTGACCTGCACTGGGAGTTGGGTCAGTGGGGCCGATTCGTCGTACTCGGCAAGGGCGCGGGCGGGTCGGGGCCCCGGCCGCGCGAGGCATACATGTTCCAGGAGGGCCGGGCCCTGCTGTGGTGGTACATCGAGGAGGTCCGCGGAGAGTTCGGCGACGACGTCGAGCACCCGAAGGCGCCGCTGTGGCCCTCCGAGCGCAAGCCCACCACGGTGGCGGCGCTGAACCTGCCGATCGCGCCGGCGATCGGCCCCTCAGCATTCCGCAAGACCCTGCACACCGCGGCCGATGCCTACCTGACCGGTCCGGTCACCGACCTGTTTCCGCACCTGCTGCGCCATGCCTGCGCGACCCACAACTACGAGCGTGGGATGACGTTGTGGGAGGTGCAGAAGGTCCTCGGACACGCCTGGGCGACCACGACTTTGCGGTACATGTCGACCGCGCACGCCGACCCGGAGCACGCGAACGTGGCCGCCAGCGACCGGGCGGCCCAACGACTGGTGATGGACAAGGGGAACCTGCGGTGAAGTGGAATCTGCGGATGGTCGCCGCCCAGCGCGACCTGTGGCGGCCCAGTGAGGTGCTGGCCGCCTTCCAGCGGGTGGGGTTCAACCCCTCGCTGAGCAAGGTCGCTGCCCTGTGGAGCGGTCAGCCGGTCACGGTCCGCCTGGACGACCTGGATCTGATGTGCGCGGCGCTCGGCTGCACGGTCAGCGATCTGCTCCAGGCCGAACCGCTCGTTGCTGCGCGGCCGGTTGAGGACTCCGGCCAGGCCGCGGTCGGCGCCGACCACGATCCGGCGGGGCCGGTGAGGCCGGTCCCCCGCTCGCGCCCTGCCGGCGGCCCGCGGTCGTTGCCTCCGAGCTGAGGAATGGTCATGGCCAGGGGGAAAGGGACTGCCCGCAGCTGCTCGTTGTGCCTGGGCTGGTCGGTTCTGACCGCACGCGCCTGCTCCGGCTGTGAGAAGTTCGCCCGCGCACATCCCGTACGCGGAACCTGCCCGCGTTGCCGGCACGATGCGCACCTGGGATCCGACGGCTTGTGCAAGCCCTGCTTGCAGGCCATCCGGGCCGAGGACGATGCGGAGTGGGCGCTGGGCATCCCGGGAGCTGGGCCGCGCGCGCTCCAGCTCACCGTTGGCATCCACCGCCACTACGCCACCCAGGCCAATCCGATCGTGCTCAGCCGGAGCGGCGGTCGCGGAGTGAGTGCCGGGTGGAAGCGCAAGCTGAACAGGCAGCGCACCGTGGAGCGGGATCAGTCAGCCCTGCTGGAGCCACAGGTGTGGGGCCAGCTTCCCCTGTTCGCCTTGCCGCGCACCTTGACCCGCGACACGGCCCGTGCCATTGCCACTCGCCAGCTGTCCGGCTGGGAGAAGGCTGAACCCGTGCTCCTGACGCTGACCGCTGAGCGCCACATGAGCAAGGCATGGCGCTGCCAGGCCGCCGAGATGGTGCGGCTCGCACTGGCGGTGCGCGAGGCCGATGGCGCAGAGCTGTCGTGCGAACGGCTGCTGCGGGAACTGCCGAAGTCCGGCGACGTGGTCTGCATTACTCTCCTGCGCGCGGGCCTGCTGGTCAGCGAGACCGTTTCTGATCTTCGGCTCGCAGCGCGCTCGTGCGGCGACTGCAACGCCTGGATGCCCGAGAGCCCGCATGCAGGATTTCGCTGCGCCCCGTGCCGAGACTGGCGCATGAGCCGCCACCGGCAGCCGGGCCAATGCGCGCGCTGCGGCAGGGACGGGCTGGCGCTGGGCGCCGGTCACTGCCGGGCCTGCCACCCCTACCGTGACGACGACCGGAGCAGGCATGCCGCCACGCAGTTGGTGATCGACCTGCCCGCCGACCCGGGCGGACCCGGCCCGTCGCCGCAGGCCTGCGAGCCCTTGTCGTTGCCCGTGGACGTGACGCCCGCGACGACGATCGGCCCGGGACAGGAGACCCTGTTCACGATGCGCCGCGACTGGTCACCGGTACTGGCGCGACTACGGGGCCGGCTCTTGGCCGACCTGCCGCTGACCGAGGCAGCCACAGCGCTCGTGGACGACTTCGCCGAGCAACGCCGCGACCAGGAGGGGACGGGCTTCAACAAGAACATTCGCACCCTCACGATCCTGAGCTACTGGCTCGGAGTCGAGAACGCCTTCCATGAGCGAGACGTCCACGACCTGGCCCGCCTCGAGACGCATCTCGCGGCCAAGCCCGTCTGCCAGTTCCTGCGCGCTCGTGGCCTGCTCGTCGACGATCCCGGACTGCACCGGGACCGCGATCTGGCCTGGATCGAGGTGGTGCTGGCCACACTGCCGCAACCCGTCGCCGAGGAGGTCGACGCTTGGGTGAGGGCGCTGCGCGGCCAGGGCCCCCGGGAGAGCGAGCCGCGCAGCTGGGAGGGCATCCGCCGCTACCTGAGCACCCTGCGGCCGGTCCTCACTGCGTGGACGGCGACCGGCATGACGACTCTTCGGGAAGTCACCACAGACCACATCCAGGACACACTGGACGGCCTGGAGGGAACCGTTCGCCGCCAGCGCGCCACCGCTTTGCGCAGCCTGTTCCGGGCACTCAAGCGTGAACGGCTGGTCTTCCGCGACCTTGTTCGCCACCTGCCCGTGGGCGACCTGACCGGCATCCCCCGGCCGGTCCCCTCCGACGTGCTGGCCGGCCTGTTCGACCAAGCCACCACCCCGTTCGCGCGGCTCGCCATCGCCCTGGCAGCCATCCACGCTGTCCCCGCCGCAGAGATCCGCACCGCGCTCACCGCCGACCTGAACCTCGCCCGCGGAACCCTCGAACTGCACCGCGGCTTGCGTCGGCACACCCTCTACCTAGAGGAACTCACCTACTCCTTGGCCGCCGACTGGCTCACCTACCGTCACCAACGCTGGCCCACCAGCGCCAACCCCCACCTGCTGGTCACCCAGAAGACCGCTCCCGACCCGGACTACCCGGCCGTGCACCGGATCACCATGCAGAAGGTCCTGCCCAAGGGTCAGACCCTCGACCGGCTGCGCCAGGACCGCATCCTCAACGAAGCGTTCATTACGGGCGATCCGCTCACGCTCATGAGGCTCTTCGGTATCACCGAGGCGACCGCCATGCGCTACGTCACCGCCGCTCACCCGGAGCGCACTGCCAAGCTGCCGCAGTAGGTCGCCGATGGCCATCAGCTCGGGCCGACGGCTTCCGTTGCTTCGAACGAGTCCATTGGCCCCTGAATCCGCCAAGGCTCCGATTAGCGATCTTGGGCGCTCGTCGTGAACGAGTCGATTGGTCCCACCTGAGCGAGGGTCGAGTCAGGTGTCGGCCGTCGGGTTCAACCGCTAGCGACCGTAATCCGGTCGCTGCCGTTCTGGGCTCGCTGATACATATGTGCGATGGCAGGCGACGACTCCGGTGAGTTTCAAGCAGGGCGGTCGGGACTCATCGTGAGGGTCCCCGAGGCGGAACCTGCTGTTCGAGCGTGGCGTGACCGGCTGGACCCGTCAGCCCATGCGGGTGTTCCGGCCCATGTCACCGTCCTCTTCCCGTTCCTCGACGAGAGCCGCATCGACGACGGTGCTTACGCTGCCATCGGAGAAGTGATCGGGCGTCACCGGTCCTTCGAGACGCGGTTCGAGCACTGCGGGCGATTCCCGGGGATCTTGTATCTCGTCCCCGAACCGGACCTCCCGTTCCGCAAGCTCACCGAGGCGATTGCGGACCGGTGGCCGGAGGCCCCGCCGTTCGGCGGGCAGTTCGACGAAGTTGTCCCGCATCTGACCATCGCTCAGGGGCAGGACGATGCCGTGCTGGAGGAGGCTGAGGCCGACCTTCGCGGCCGGCTTCCTGTCACTGCCCGCGTGTCGTCGGTCGATCTGATGATCCACGACGGAACCAGGTGGCAGCAGCGGGCGTCGTTCGCGCTCCGGTGACTCCTCTGCTGGTGATCGGTCAGCCGCTGCTCTGCCGGGCCTGAGCAGCGTTTCGCAGGCGGACGACATACTGAACCCGCGCGCGAACACTTCCCGAGGCCGCCTCAGAGTGCATGTTCCTGCGGCTGGACATCCCAGAATCCGCGAACCCGCGCGTTTTCAGCAGAACGGACGGCAAGTCGTCCTTACTGCTCGCCTTCAACGGCGCCGTCCTGGCGGGCCTCGCGTCTGTCGCCGACAAGGACCTGCCTCTGCCGACCAAGGTGTTCGGCACGGCGGCCGTCCTCGCCCTGGGCGCAGCCACCGTGCTGCTGCTCCTGGTCGTCCGGCCCCGGCTCAGCGGCGCAGACCGGGCCTCCTTCCCGTACTGGGCGCAGCTCGACGAGGACGCGATCCGCGACTGCATGCAGGGCGACTCCCGCGCAGCCCGGATCCGGGTCCTGTCCACCCTCGCCGTGGCCAAGTTCACCCAACTGCGGCGCGCGATCGACCTGTCGCTCATCGCCCTGGCACTGCTCGCGCCGGCCACCCCCGGCCTCGCCCTGTGACGGCGGCCGCGATGGCCCACACACGCCTGCAACGCATCCGCGCCTCGGTTGGCATCGCCGCCCTGGCCGTCCAGCAGATCGAGGACGACCTGACCGCCGACGACATCGACGCCCGCGAGCTCGCCGCGATCCTGCGCGAGCTCCAGGAGGACATCGACGTCCCCGGCGGCCGCTTCCCCGCCCTCGCGCAGTTGGTCAGCACCGCCGCACGGCGGGCGGAGCAGATCGAGCCCGACCGCCACGGCGACGCCTCCTGCCCCCTTCAGGAGGCCGCCACCCTGATCACCGACAACGCCGGGCAGCGCTTGAACTGGGCTGCCCGCTCCCTCGACCCGCAAGGAGACGTCGAATGACCTCGGTGCTGTACCCGGACCTGCCGGAGAACGGGCTGATCGTGCTGATCGGCGCCTCCGGTGCGGGCAAGTCGGCGCTGGCCCGCACCTGGCCGGCCTCCCAGATCCTCTCGCTCGATGCTCTGCGGGGCGTGGTCAGTGACGACCCCGGCCGACAAGACGCCACGGCCGATGCCGCCGACGTCCTCAAGCTGATCCTGGAGCGCCGGATGGGCCTGTTGCGCCGCGACTCCTACACCGCCCGCGCCCGCCGGCTCCTGGCCCGCCACGGTGACGACACGGCCGTGGTCCCTGGTCGACCAGGACCACTTCAAGGCCGTGAACGACACGATGGGCCACCCGGCCGGGGACGCCGTCCTGGCCGCGACCGCCGCGCGGCTCACCGCGTGGGCGGGCCCGCGCGCCGCCGTCGGCCGCCTCGGAGGCGATGAGTTCGCCGTGGTCCTGGAGCTGCCCGCCGCCCGCCTGGAGCAGCGCCTCGCGCAGCTGGTCCGCATGCTGCACACCCCCGTCGTCCTCGAGGACGGCCGCACCGTCGACGTGGCCGCCTCGGTCGGAGCCGCGACCCCGCACGCGGTCGGCTCCCGCGACCTGACCGTGCTGCAGCGGGCCGCCGATGCCGCGCTGTACGACGGAAAGCACTCGGGCCGCGCCGCCGTCGCCTCGCCCGCGCACACCACGGTGCCGTCCATCAACGGCCGCCGCGCCGGGCGCCCGGGAACGGCCGTGTGGGGGCGAGCCGCATGAGCCCCGCGACTCTGCCCGAGGGCGACTGGATCCGCGGCATCAGCATCCGGCAGCCGTACGCGGCCTGCATCCTCGCCGGGGCCAAGACGGTGGTGAACCGCCCCGCCCGGTGGCGGACCGGCTGGGTGCTGCTGCATACGAGCAAGACCATCGACCAGCCCGCCCTGCGCACCCCGCTGATCGGCCGCACGATCCGCGGCCTCCAGCTGGTCACCGGCGCGGTCGTCGGCGTCGCCGGGATCACCGACTGCCACGTAGAAGGCTCGAACTGTGCGGTGGAAGGGAAGGCAGAAGAACTTCGAGCTGGTTGTGCCGTGCCCGTGGCTTCCCGCGGTTCACGATCGCTCATGCTCACTGCTCCCGTTCACGACCAGGCGCAGACGGGTTCCGTCCCCGCACTGTCCGTCGAACCGCCCTCCCCGCGGGAGGGCCTGAGCGATACCAACGAGGTAGGTACCCCGCGCCTGCTCTTGCCGCACGCGCCAGCGAAGGCGAAGCCACAAGGCCAACGGGCCGGTCACAAGGCCCGCGCATAGGCCCAGAGTTGAGAAGTCCATACTAGTGCCGCATCAGGCAACGTTCGCCCTGGGCGGTCTGCAACGATGACTCTATGGACGAGGAAGTCATCCCCATTCTTCGCGTCGAGGACGCTGCGGCGGCGGTCGCGTGGTACGAGCGACTGGGCTTCGCCAAGCAGTGGGAACACCGCTTCGAACCGGGACTTCCCGCGTTCGTCGAGGTCGCCCGGGGCGGGGTGCGGTTGTTCTTGTCGGAGCACAAGGGCGACGCCCGTCCCGACACGTTGGTCTACCTCCGCATTCGTGATGTCGAGGCCATCGCCTCCGAGTTCGGTGTGCAGGCAAAGGACGCTCCGTGGGCGCGTGAGATTGAGCTGCGCGACCCTGCCGGCAACCGGCTTCGGATCGGCACGCCGACGGAATGACACTCGCCGGCAGCGCACGGCAGGGAAGCTGTGCTGGTGGCTGAGCGAGTATGCGTCCGCGAGATCGATGACGACGAGGGGCAGCGCCTGCTGCGGATCATCCGCCGGGGCAGCGGGTCGGTGGTGACGTGGCGGCGGGCACAGATGGTGCTGCTGTCCGCGCAGGGCATGCCCGTGGCGAAGATCGCCGAGGTGACGTTCACCAGCGCGGACCGGGTCCGGGATGTGATCCACAACTTCAACGCCGACGGCTTCGGCTCCCTCTACCCGAAGTACAAAGGCGGTCGGCCCAGGACATTCACCCTGCCCGAGCGGCGCGAGATCAAGAAGATCGCCAAGTCCAGGCCGACCGAGCACGGTCTGCCATTCTCGACCTGGAGCCTGGCCAAGCTGGCCGACTTCCTGGTCGCCGAGGGGGTGGTCGACGACATCAGCCACGAGGGCCTTCGGGTCCTGCTCCGCGAGGAGGGCGTGTCGTTTCAACGCATAAAGACCTGGAAGACCTCCCGCGATCCCGACTACGCCGCCAAGAAAGCCCGCGTCGAGCACCTCTACTCGATCGCCGACGGCGAGGTCATACCCGAGGACGGCGAACCCGAAGTCGTCTTATGCCTGGACGAGTTCGGCCCGCTCAACCTCCAGCCCCACCCCGGCCGACAGTGGGCCGAGCGCGGAGGACGGCACAAGGACCCCGACCGGGAGCCGAGGCCCCGCAGGCGGGCGACCTACACCCGTCCGCACGGGGTCAGGCACCTGTTCGCCGCCTACGACCTCGGCAAAGACAAGCTCTACGGCCACATCAAACCGAAGAAGAACCGGACGAGGTTCCTGGAGTTCTGCCGCTACCTGCGCAGCCTCTACCACCGAAGATCCGCATCGCGATCGTGCTCGACAACTTCTCCCCGCACCTGACCACGAAGAAGGACAGCCGGGTCGGCGACTGGGCCGCGGCCAACAACGTCGAGTTCGCCTACACGCCTACGAACAGCTCGTGGCTGAACCGCATCGAGGCCCAGTTCACCGCCCTGCGCTACTTCACCCTCGACGGCACCGACCACGCCAGCCACAAGGAGCAGGGCAGCATGATCCGTCGCTACATCATCTGGCGAAACCGTCACGCCGACGATCAACGGCTACGGGCCGTGGTCGACAGGGCGAACGTTGCCTGATGCGGCACTAGGTAGAGGGCTTTGAACCGGTGAGCGTGAACTGCTCCCACAAATTGCACGACGACACCGTCCTTCCTCTCGCACCGGACGTGACGAAGAGCTGGCCTTCCCCAGGGGTCAGCCAGGTCAGGCCGGGGCAGCCCTTGCGCTGGCAGACCCCCGAGACCTGCCCGGGATGATGCGGTATCCCGTCGGATTTCAGCAGGCCGCGGTCGATGAACCAACACGAAGGCGAACCTCTGCGCCACAAGACGGCCACCAGGGGACAGACCATCGAACGGCGTTGACCCACCGCGAGAAGGTGACCCCGTGCCGTGACGAGACAGCACGAGACCCCGGGCAACTACCCGCCTGGGGTCTCGGCACGCTGGCGTGTCCAAGATCGCTGCTCAACGCCGGAGCATTCACGTCGCGTCCGGTCGGGCATGCCGCTCATCCAGCGTTGTCAGTGGTCCGTCTTAAGCTCATGAGCTCATCACGCTGAGCAAGGAGAGTGCGTCCATGGCCGTTGACTTCGCTGCTCTACATGAGCCGCTTGTGGAATGGGTCCACGACCAGACGGCCGCGGATGCATCCGAGTACGTGACGATCACCCCCTTCGGTGAACTACACGGTCTCAACGAGGAGCAGTCCTTCCGACTCCTGGAGACGTGCAAGGAATGGGGCCTGCTGAGCGATCACTACGCCACGATGGGTGACCCGGCGGCCAACCTGACACCACGCGGACTGCAGTGGATGCAAGAACGCCAACGCCAGCGCGCTGACCCCAAAGCGCGCGCCGTAGCCGCGCGCACAGGCCTGCTGACGTGGCTGTGGCATCAGAAGAATGACGGTGTGGGGCACCCCAATGTCGAGGCCATCCTCCAGTCCCCGCTCTCACTCTTCGCGGGGGAGCGACTGACACCAGCCGAATTCGACCGCGCCGGGGCCTACCTGATGTCCAAAGGACTGATCACAGGTATCAAGACCGGTCAGACCGAGGGGCCCGTACGGGCTGAGATCACTGCGGAAGGGCAGGACTGCGTGGAGCACTACGACGGTGACGTCAGCGCCTACGAACGCCGGAACAGCAGCGGCAACACAACGTTCAACATCGGCGAGAACACGGGCAACATCGCCGCCAACAGCCGTGACTTCACCATGAACGCCACGACCAGCAAGGACGGGATCGACCCCGCCGCGGTCGTCATGCTCGCCCGCGCCCTGCGCCAGGCCGCCCCAGTGCTGGGTCTGCCGGAGGACGACGCTCAGGAGCTCACCGAACTCGCCACGCGTCTCGAAACCGAAGCCGTCAGCGAATCTCCCAACCCCAGCAGGTTCCGGCGTTGGGGCAGCCAAGCCGTTGGCATCCTCGAATCGCCCGTAGTCAGCGGGGCACTGGGCAGTGTCCTTGCCGCATACGCCGGCGTCGCCCTTCCCGGACTGCCTTCCGCCTAAAACCAGGCTCTGCTGCGGTTGCCGGCCGAATCCGCCCGGCAACCGCAGTCGCATTCCTTCCGGGTGCGCTGGAAGGAATGCACTGATCGTCTAGGGTGATCGTGCGGAAGCCGCAGGGGTCACCAGCCGTCATCGTCTCCGAGTTCCGCGAGCCGCTCTTTCTCCGCGAGCCGCCGCATGTCCTCTTCGAGGAGAGCCGACGCGAGCGAGTCACTTTCGCCGAATCGGATCAGTTGTTCTGCTGGGCTGTAGAAACGGGGTGTGGCGCCGAGGCTGGCGCGGCAACCGCGGCACCGCCACGGCCTGCGCAGGGTGACCCAGTGGGCGCGGACGCACGACGGGCACTCGATGAGATAGGCGCTTGGACCGTACGCTGCGCCCCACCATGCGTGACCGTAACGGGCGCGGTACCCAGGCCGGTTCGGGCTGCGGTGTGAGGGCCAGCCCAGCAAGACCAATTGGCCACCGGGCCACCGGCAGCTGCAGGCACCCTTGCAATGGCAGGCGCGGCCCTTGCCGAGTTCTGTCGCCTTCTCCCGCCGGGGTGTGTTCGGTCCCTTGACCTCCAGCCATGTTCCCACCTCAGGGAGCCAGAAGTCAGGCAGGTACTGGGTGCCGGAGGGAAGGACGATCAGCTCAGGCTCGTACTCCCACAAGATGCCGAGGCCGTCGAGCGTGATGGCCCAGTCAGCTTCGAGGCGGGACCGGAAGCGGGTGCCGGCATAGGTCGTGGGGACGGCGTCCATGGGCTCTGACATCGCGATGTTCCTGTCAGGCGTGCAGCTGTATGGGATAGGCCTGGTCGTTGATCTCGCGCAGGACGCTGACAGCGAGCATGAGGGCGATTACGGCGTTGGCAGCGGTGTACTGGAGAGCGCCGGCAGCGTGGGCGGTGGCGTGCCGGTTGAAGCCCTCCGGCACAGGGTGCTGGCGTCGGAACTCCTCCAGCGTCTTGGCGAAGGGAAGGAAGACAGCCGCTTTGCGGAACTGTCCGATCGTGGCGTCGTCGTCGACGTCGACGGTGGGGACGCTCCGCCCGATCTTGGCGTAGCCGGGCCACCAGCCCTTATCGGTGAGCCATGTCGGGTTGGCGAAGGCCAGGCCGCGAACAAGGGTGTCCCAGACATTCGCGGCAAGTGCCTGCGCACCGCTGAACATGCCGCGCTCGGTCATCCGTACGCACTCTTCAAGCAAGGTCTTCTGCGCGGAGAACCGTGCGTCAGTGACGGCAGCCAAAGCCTCGCTGCAAGAGGCGAGGATCTCTGGTCGGCAGTCGTCAAGGACCGCCGTGCGGGCGGGGGCGTCACCCGCAACGAGCAACTGCCGGATCACCTCGGCCGGGGGCACCCACGCCAGGGGCATGCCCTCCTGCATCAGCCGGACCATGTCCTTGTACGCCAGGCGCTGGCCCTGCCAGTTCTCCGGCATCATCGAGTCCAGGCGTTCCAGCACCGACTGCAAAGGCGCGACGGCCTTGGACAGACCTTCCAGCAGCGGCGCTGGAAGCTCCACCTTCGGTGTTCGTATGAAGTTTGCTGCCACCGTCCGACGGATGTTCTCCGTGGCTGCGTTCAATACCTCGGCCAGCTGTGCATCGAAACCGTTCGCCACCTAGATTCCTCCCTTGCACGTTGGAGCATCTTCCGGCATGACAACCCGTGCTGACCAGGACCGGAACGGCTGGACTGCCTCACGAAACCCACCGGGCCGCGTGACCGGTCGCCCCGTTTGCGAGGTGCCGGCTTCATGTCAGCGAGGGCGTGTCAGTCGCAGTTGAGCGGAGAGCTATGTGCTTGCTGGTCGTCGGCTGGGAGCCGGGGCGTGCCACTGATACGGCGGTGGTACTTCGCGACCGGTCAACTGTCATGGGGTGGGATACCCCCAGCTGGCTCAGTGCCACGAAGACGGCACATCGCAGTTCACGCGGGGAAGGGCCCACTTCCTGGATGCGGTCCTCGCCCGATGAGCCCGGATCACGCCAACCGACCCCACGGCCCTCAAGCACGGACTGCGCATCGGCTGCGTCAGGTCGTGGGTGGCTGCGTATCACCGTCGGGGCCGGCGCCCAGGGACCGGCGCGCGGCCGGCCGCGCGCCGGTCCCTGGGCGTGGTCGGGGGTGGGTGGGATGCGTTCCGCGGCGAGTAGTGCACGGGGCGCGGGCGGTAGCACCGGGGGAAGGTTGGCAGGGCTGGGGCCGGTGCCCAGTGAGCGGCGATTGGTCACCGGGTGATTGTCTCCACTCAGCCGTACCGATGTGACGGACTCTCGTCCCTGAAACCCGACTGCCGCCTTGTGCGCGGCACTGCGCAGACCTGCATGGTCAGGGTCGTGCTGGCATGGGGCCACGTGTCAGTGGGCCCACGTGCTGGTCTGGGTGCGGACGGGTCGCCACACGGGCGCGGAGGGCCCATCGCGAAGGATGTCGGTCCGCCGCGGCGAGGACGGGAACCAGACAAGGCGGCCGGGCCGGGCCCTAACAGGTCATCTCATTTGGCGTGTTCGATAGTCTGCCGGTGTGGGGATCGTTGAGCGGCTGGTGCCGGATGAGCTGTGGGAGTTGTTCCAGCGAGTTGTGCCGGAGGCGCCGACCCGTCCGCAAG
>NZ_JBVJFP010000026.1:64409-68363 GCF_055587785.1 Streptomyces sp. NPDC046379 | reverse complement strand
CGACCAGCTCGACCACGCCGTCGAAACCACCGGCAAGGGCGACCTCGCCCAACTCCTCACCGGCAACGACACCTGGACCGTCACCGACTGACCCGAACGACACCCCCACACGAAACCCGGGCGGACTGCACCGCCCGGGCCTCGTCGTAGGCCGTGCGGGCACGTTCCACGTCGTCCATGCGCCTCTGCGTCCACTGCGCCAGCGACCGCACCTGCTCGGCGGCCTCCCGGCCCAGGTCGGTGAGCGAGTAGTCGACGCGCGGCGGGATGACCGGCTTGGCGTCGCGATGGACGAGGCCGTCGCGTTCCAGGGTCTGAAGGGTCTGGGCCAGCATCTTCTCGCTGACCGTGACGCTCCGCCCGATTTCCCGGCGCAGCTCGCTGAACCGGTAGGAGCGGTCGAGCAGCGCGATCAGCACCAGGACGCCCCAACGGCTCGTGACGTGCTCCAGGACCAGCCGGTGCGGGCACATGGCTTCGCGGGCGGCCGCGTTCTCACTCGGTCCCACTGAACTCGCCTCCAGGCGCCTACGGGCAATCACTCACCCAGACCCACTTACTTTGACACCAGTACCTTACTTCAAAGTGGGTACTATCTTATGGTTAGCGCCCCTTCTAGGGTTAGTGACACAACGAACCCCGAAGGAGCCAGACCATGAGCATCGTCGTCACCGGAGCCAGCGGAAAGCTCGGCCGCCTCGTCGTGGAGCAGCTGCTGGAGAGGGTTCCGGCCGAGGGGATCACCGCCGTCGTGCGCACCCCGGAGAAGGTCGCCGACCTCGCCGGGCGCGGCGCGCGGATCGCCGTTGCCGACTACAACGCGCCCGAGACCTTCGACGACCTGTTCGCCCCCGGCGACAAGGTGCTGCTGATCTCCGGAAACGAGTTCGGCAAGGGCCGGGTCGGCCAGCACCGGGTCGTGCTCGACGCGGCGAAGGCGGCCGGCGTCGCCCTGTTCGCCTACACCAGCGCTCCCGGCACCCTCTCGGCCGCGCTCGCCGACGACCACCGGGGCACGGAGGAGGCGATCCTCGCCTCGGGCGTGCCGTATGTGCTACTGCGCAACGGCTGGTACCACGAGAACTACACCGAGAACCTGGCCCCGGTGCTGGCGCACGACGCGGTCGTGTCCGCCGCCGGAGAGGGCCGGGTCTCCTCCGCCGCGCGCGCCGACTACGCCGCCGCGGCCGTCGCCGTGCTGACCGGCGAGGGGCACGAGAACAGGACGTACGAGCTGGGTGGCGACGAGGCGTGGAGCTTCGCCGAGTACGCGGCGGAGCTGAGCCGGCAGACCGGGCGGGAGATCGTCTACCGGTCCGTCTCCACCGACGACCTGACCGGCATCCTCGCCGGGGCCGGGGTGCCGGAGGCGTTCGCCGCGGTGCTGGCGGGCGTGGACGCATCCATCGAGAAGGGTGAGCTGGTGGTCGACTCCGGCGACCTGTCCCGGCTGACGGGGCGTCCGTCCACGCCGCTCGCCGAGGCGATCGCCACCGGGCTGAAGGCCGCCTGACGCCACGCCGGCTCCCCCGGACGCCTGCACGGTTCCCCTCCCGGGAGTCTGCCGCTCCCCCGGACACCCGCCCGGCTCCCCCGAGAGCCTGCCGCTTTCCCGGACACCCGCCCGGCTCCCCCGGACACTGACCGGTTCCGGCCGGGCCGACGGGAAGTGGCCCTCCGGTGTCGGTCCCGTACTGGATCGCTGAACTCCTGTTCGGCGACTCGGCGTACGGCTACGCTGAGCCGCAGTCACGGACTGTCACGGGCTGTCACGGAGGCAGGCGCATGGGGGAGCCGATATTCGGCGTGCTGGGCCCGCTCCAGGTGCGGGCGCGGGGCGGGCCGGAGCCGCTGCGGCTGGGCGGTCCGAAGCCGCGCGCGGTACTCGCGACGTTGCTGCTGCAGCCGGGGTCGTTCGTCTCGCTCGACGTGCTGACGGAGGTGCTGTGGCCGGGCGGCGCGCCCCGTTCGGCGGTGGCCAACGTCCGCACCTACGTCCGCGCGTTACGCCGGATCCTGACGGCCGCGGGCATCGCCACCGACGGGCTGCGCACCCTGCCCTCCGGCTACGCCCTGGACGTCGAACCCGTCGACCACGATCTGCAACTCTTCGAACACCGTCTGGAGGCCGCCCGGGCCGCCCGCGACCGCGGCGACGGCGTCACCGCCCTGCGCGGCTACGAGGCGGCGCTCGCCCTGTGGCGCGGCGGCGTCCTCCAGGACCTGCCCTCCAGCGTGGTCTGGGACCCGGTCCTCACCCGGATCGAGGAGCTGCGCTCGCTCGCCGTCGACGAGTGCCTGGAGGTCCGGCTGCGGCTCGGCGACTACGCGCCGCTCGTCGCGGACCTGCGGATCCGTCTCGCCGAGGACCCGCTGCGCGAGGACCTGTGGCAGATGCTGGTGCGCGCCCTGCACGGGGCCGGCCGGGTCACCGAGGCGCGTGCCGCCTACGCCGAGGCCGAGCGGATCCTCGCCGCCGAACTCGGCGTCGCTCCCGGCGCCCCGCTGCGCGCGGCCGGCGAGCAGGTCAACGGCCTCACGGACCGGCGTCGTACGGCCCCGGCCGCGCCGGTGTGCCAGCTGCCGATGGACGTGCCCGACTTCACCGGCCGCGACACCGAGGTCGCCGCCCTGGAGGAGTTGCTGGCCGGGGCCGGACGGCGTCCGGTCGTCGCCGTCGTTTCGGGGCCGCCGGGGTCGGGGAAGTCCACGCTGGTCGTCCATGTGGCCCACCGGGTGCGGCACAGGTTCCCGGACGGGCAGCTGTTCGTGGAGCTGGGCGGCCTCAGCGACCGGCCCCGGGAGGCGGCCGACGTGCTGGCGGAGATGCTGCGCGGCCTCGGCGTCATCGACGCCGCCATGCCGGCCGGACCGGGCGAGCGGGCCGCGCTCCTGCGCTCCCGGCTGGCCCAGCGCCGGGTCCTGATCGTGCTGGACGACGCCGCGACCGGCGTCCAGGTCCGGCCGCTGCTGCCGGGCACCGGCGGCTCGGCGGTGCTGGTCAGTTCCCGTCGCCGGATGCCGTCCCTGCCCGCGCACCACTGCCCGCTCGGCGTGATGCGCCGGGAGGAGGCCCGCGCCCTGCTCGGCCGGATCGTCGGCGAGGACCGGCTGCGCGCGGCCGGCCCGGACGCGGACCGGGTGCTCACCGGCTGCGGCTCACTGCCGCTGGCCGTGCGGATCGCCGGCGCCCGGCTGGCCAACCGGCCCGGCTGGAGCGTCGGCGCGCTCGCCGACTTCCTGCACGACGAACGCGGCCGGCTCGACCAGCTGCAGACCGGCGAGATGGAGGTGCGGGCGAGCGCGGAGCTGAGCTACCGGTATCTGCCCGAGCAGGCCGCCACCGCCTTCCGCGCCTTCGGCCGGCTCCCCGACGAACCGGTGCCCGGCTGGCTCGTGTCCGTCACGATGGGCAGCCCGACAGAGCCCGCCCGGGCCCTGGAGACCCTGCTGGACGAACATCTGGTGGAGGCGGTGGGCGCCGACCCGCTGGGCCTTCAGCGCTATCGCATGCATGCCCTGCTCCGTATCTACGCGCGTGAACTCGCCGAGACGGAGACGGACGGGCCGCGGATCTGGCGCGGGCGCGTGCTGGGGGCCGTCGACACCCTGATCGCGCTGGCCCGCTGTGCCAACGCCGCCATGCCGACGCGGTTCCTCGGAGTGCTCGGCGTCCCCGGCGAACGGACGCCGCTGCCCGGTCCGGCGGCCGGGATCACCGCGGCCGTGCGGGCCCGGCCGGTCGAGTGGTTCGAGAGCGAACGCCGGATCCTGGTCGCCGCCGTGGAGTGCGCGCTGCGCCTGGGCGAGCCGGCGCGGGCCGCCGCGCTGGCCGTGGAACTGGCGGGCTTCTTCGACATGCGCGGCTACTACGGCGACTGGCTGCGCACCCACCGACTGGTCCTGGACGCCATGCCCGGTGTCCCGACCGCCGTTCCCGGCGTTCCGACCGCC
>NZ_JBVJFP010000026.1:0-64312 GCF_055587785.1 Streptomyces sp. NPDC046379 | reverse complement strand
GCCGTTCCCGGTGTTCCGACCGCCGTTCCCGGTGTTCCGACCGCCGTTCCCGGTGTTCCGACCGCCGTTCCCGGTGTTCCGACCGCCGTTCCCGGTGTTCCGACCGCCGTTCCCGGTGCGTCGGAGGCCGCGCGCGGCAACCCGGACCGAGCAGCCCTCCCCGCCCCCATCCTCACCCCCACCCCCGTCGACGCCGCCTCCGCGGCTCTCCTGCGCAACCTCGGCCAACTCCACCTCTACCAGGACCGCTACGGCGAGGCGCGCGCCGCCTTCGACCGCTCGCGGGAGGTCTTCGCCGCCCTCGGGCACCGCGCGGGCGAGGCCTTCGCGGTCCTCGGCGCCGGCTCCGTGCAGCGGGTGACCGGCCATCCGGAAGCCGCGCTGGCGTCGTTCGCCGAGGCGCTGGCCGCCTTCCGGGACGCGGGCGACCGGCACGGCGAGGCCGTCGCGCACAACGCGATCGCCTCCGTCTGGCTGGAGCGCGGCGACCCGGACGCCGCCGCGCCCTGGCTGGCGAACGCCCTCGCCCTCTCGCGCGACGTCGGCGACCGGCACCGCGAGGCGCAGGTACGCCGCCGTGTCGCCGTACTGCACGAACTGCGCGGGGAGCCGCGGTCGGCCCGGGAGGAGCTGGAGCGGGCGCTGGCCATCTTCGACGAGCTGACCGACACGCACTGCGCGGCGTATGTGCGACAGAGCATCGGGGAGCTGTGTCTGCGGCAGGGCGACGCGGGGCGGGCCTCGGCGCTGCTGGTCGGGGCACTGGCCGTGCAGCAGCGGCTCGGCGACCGGCGGGCGCAGGCGCGGGTGGCGTGTCTGCTGGGCGAGCTGCATCACGCCACGGGACGCGAGCAGACCGCGCGGCGCTACTTCCACCGGTCGCTGTCGGCCTGGCGGCGGCTTGACGTGCGCGCCGAGGCGGAGCTGGTGGACGCGAAGCTGCGGTCGCTGCGCTGAGCCCCGCACGGAACACGCACGGGTTGCCGCACCGAGCCCCACCCGGAACAGCGGTTGCCGCACCGAGCCGCGCCCGGCACACCGGGCGCGGCTCACGAGCACACGGCGGGCCCGGCAGACCCGGCGGGCCCGGAGGCTCAGCAGCCGTTGGTGCTGGTCTGGTAGCGCACGAGGTAGTCGTACCAGGTCACGCCCTGCACCACCGCGACGACGACGCTGCCGTTGTGGATCTGCTCGTAGTGCAGGTGCGGGGAGATGTCGTACAGCGCGGACGACGCGCCGACCGTGCCGATCCGCTGGCCGCGCGTGACGGTGTCGCCGACCTGGACGTCACGGGTGTTCAGGTGGGCGTAGCGGGTGCGCCAGCCGTCGCCGTGACCGATGACGACCGTGTGCCCGTAGCCGGTGTCGGTCGCGTAGTACGAGGACAGGACGGTGCCGCCGGCGCTGGCGAGGACGCGGCGGCCGAGGTCGTCCGGGTTGCCGTTCGCGTCGTAGTGGTTCCAGTCGATGGAGTGGGCGGGGCTGTGGCCCTGCCAGTTGCTGCCGCGCCAGCTCTGGCCGCAGACGAACGGCATCCGGAACGCGGGCCGGGTGTCGGCCGCCACCGCCTGCTCCGAGGCCGCGCCCGTCGTCGCGCCGGCCGCCGGGGCCGCCGCGACCAGCGCGGCGAGGCCGGACAGCGCCGCGAGCAGCCGACGGCCGTGTCTCTTACGTCTCCGCATGGTTCCTCCCGTGGTCGCCGAGGTGACGCGGCGATTGAAGGAGGCGCGCATACAACGCGGATACAAAAGGCGACCCGGCCTGTCATGACCGTATGGCGATACGAGCATGACAGGCGGGGCCGTACGGCGTTACCGTCGTTCTTCCGAACGGGTGCGTGAGCGTGGGTGTGCGAGAAGGAGGGGCCGTGGCCGGCGAGTCCAGGGGCGAACGGCACATAGGACTGCTGAACGGCTTCGCGGCCTACGGGATGTGGGGCCTCGTCCCGCTCTTCTGGCCGCTGCTGAAGCCCGCCGGCGCGATGGAGATCCTCGCCCACCGGATGGTGTGGTCCCTGGTGGTCGTCGGCGCCGCGCTGCTGGTCGTACGGCGCTGGGCGTGGGCCCGGGAGCTGGTGCGCGAGCCGCGGAGGCTGGGGCTGATCACGGTGGCCGCGGCGGTGATCACCGTGAACTGGGGCCTGTACATCTGGGCCGTGAACGCCGGCCACGTCGTCGAGGCCTCGCTCGGGTACTTCATCAACCCGCTGGTCACCATCGCGATGGGCGTGCTGCTGCTGAAGGAGCGGCTGCGGACCGTGCAGTGGGTCGCGGTCGGGGTGTGCGTGGCGGCGGTGCTCGTCCTCACCGTGGGCTACGGCCGGCCCCCGTGGATCTCCCTGGTCCTCGCCTTCTCCTTCGCCACCTACGGCCTGGTGAAGAAGAAGCTCAACCTCGGCGGTCTGGAGTCGCTGGCCGCCGAGACGGCGATCCAGTTCCTGCCCGCGCTCGCCTATCTGCTGTGGCTGTCGGCCGAGGGCCGCTCCACCTTCGCCGCCGAGGGACCGGGGCACGCGCTGCTGCTCGCCGCGTGCGGCGTGGTCACCGCGCTTCCGCTGGTCTGCTTCGGCGCGGCGGCGATCCGCGTGCCCCTGTCCACGCTGGGCCTGCTGCAGTACCTGGCCCCGGTGTTCCAGTTCCTGCTCGGCGTCTTCTACTTCGACGAGGCCATGCCGCCCGAGCGCTGGGCCGGGTTCGCGCTGGTCTGGCTGGCGCTGTCGATGCTCACCTGGGACGCGCTGCGCACCGCGCGCCGCACGGCCCGCACGCTGAGGGCGGAGAGGAACGCGCCGGCCACCACCATCACCACCGGCACGGCCAGCGCCGTACGGAAGGCGGAGAGCGTGTCCTCCGGAGTGTCGGCCCCGGTCGACGCCAAGCCGTAGACGGCGGTCACGGCGGAGATGCCGAGGGCCGAGCCGAACTGCGTCGCCGTGTTGAGCAGCCCGCCGGCCAGCCCCTGCTCCTCCTCCGCGACGCCGTCGGTCGCCGCGATGGTCAGCGGGCCGTACGCCAGTGCGAAGGCGAGGCCCGAGATGATCAGCGTCGGGAACATGGCGGCGTAGGACCAGTCCATGCCCACGGGCAGGAACAGCGCGTAGGCGACGGCCGCCAGGACGAAGCCGCCGAGGATGACGCGGGCGTTGCCGTAGCGGGTGACCAGTCGCGGGGTGAGGGTCGGGGCGAGGACGGCGTCGCAGCCCATGACGAGCAGGGCGAGCGCCGTCTGCAGCGACGACCAGCCGCGCAGTTCCTGGAGGTACAGCGTCACCACGAACTGGAAGCCGAAGAAGGCGCCCAGGAACAGCAGCGCCCCCAGGTCTGCGCGGACCATGGCGCGGTGCCGCAGGATGCCGAACCGCACCAGCGGGGCCGCGGCCCGCCGCTCGACGGCGACGAAGACCGCGCCGAGCGCCAGCGCCCCGGCCCCGGACGCGACGGTCCACGGCCAGTCGTGCAGACCGTGTTCGAGCCGTACGACGGTGTAGGCGGCCAGCAGCATGGCGCCGGCGACGGTCACCGCGCCGAGCAGGTCGAACCCGCCCCGGCCGGTCCCTTCGGCTCCCCGCAGCAGGCCGACCGCCCCGGCCCCCTCCGCCCCGCCGCCCGGCACCACCCGCACCGCCGCCACCAGCAGCGCCGCCGCCAGCAGTACCGGCGCGAAGAACACCCACCGCCAGCCGAGCTGGGTGAGCAGTCCGCCGATGACGAGGCCGAGCGAGAAGCCGCCGGCCCCGGTGCCCGCGAAGACCAGCAGGGCCTTGTTGCGCTGCTCGCCCTCCTCGTACGAGGTCGTGATCAGCGACAGCGCGGCCGGCGTCATGAACGCGGCGGCGACGCCGGTGACGAAACGGGCGACGACCAGCATCCAGCCCTCGGTGGCGAAACCGCCGAGGCCGGAGAAGAGCAGGAAGACGGTGAGCCAGCCGAGGAACATCCGGCGCCGGCCGAGCAGGTCGGCGGCCCGGCCGCCGAGCAGCGTGAAGCCGGCGTAGCCGAGCACATAGGCGCTCATCACCCAGGCCGCGGTCCCGGTCGACAGGCCCAGATCGGATCTGATCGACGGGATCGCGATGGCCATCATCGCGACGTCGATGCCCTCCAGGAAGATCGTTCCGCACAGCACGAGCAACAGGGCCCAGGCACGGGTGCCCATCGGTACTCCTCACGTAGGCACGGGAAAAGACGGAAGTCAGGAATTACGGGCGTCAGCAATGACGGGCGTCAGGGATTGCGGACGTCAGGGGTTACCCGAGTGAGGGCCGCTTCCCTCTTGTAACCGGACCCAGCCTCCGGCAGTATCGACAGACATGGAAGTAGGCACTTCTAAGTCACCGAGTAACTGCGCGAGCACCGTGGACCACGGCGACGACGACCCCTTCCAGTGGGACACCCGCGAGGGCTGCGAGGTACGGCAGATCCTGGACCGGGTCGCCGACAAGTGGTCGCTGCTGGTCATCGCCCTGCTGGAGAACCGCCGACTGCGCTTCACGGAGCTGCGCCGCGAGATCGACGGGGTCAGCCAGCGCATGCTGACCGTCACCCTGCGCCAGCTGGAGCGCGACGGCCTGGTCCGGCGCACGGTGCACCCGGTGGTGCCGCCCCGCGTCGACTACGAGCTCACCCCGCTCGGCGCCACCCTCCACACGACCATCCGCTCGCTGGTGACATGGACCGAGGAGCACCAGCAGGAGATCGCCAGGGCACGGGCGGAGTACGACGCGCGGGAGGCGCGCAGCGCGGCCGAGTGAGGCGTCCCGATGCCCGAGGATGTCCCGCATGACTGACGATTCCCGCGTGACCGAGGAGCCCACGGAGACCGTGACCGGGGAGCGGACGGAACGCCCGCCCGCCTCCCCGGCGCCCGCCCCGCTCCACTGGAAGCTGGTGATCGACGCCCACGACCCGCACGCGCAGGCCGACTTCTGGGCCGCCGCGCTCGGCTACCTGGTCGAGGACAACAGCGCGCTGATCGAGCGGCTCACGCAGGCCGGTGTGCTCCCCGCCGGGGCCACCGTCGACTTCCACGGCCGCCCGGCCTTCCGGGACCTGATCGCCGTACGCCACCCCGACGACCCCTGCGAGGAGGAGAGCGGGACCGGACTGGGGCGGCGGCTGCTGTTCCAGCGCGTTCCGGAGCCGAAGTCGGGCAAGAACCGCCTGCATCTGGACCTGCATCCGGAGCCGGGCCGGCGCGACGCCGAGGTGGAGCGGCTGCGCGGCCTCGGTGCCCGTGTGCTGCGGGAGGTGAGGGAGGCCGGCGGGGCGTGGGTGGTCATGTCGGACCCGGAAGGGAACGAATTCTGCGTGCAGTGACGACCGCGCATCGACGGATCGACGGCAGCGGAGGCGCGCAGTCCGCAGATGCTCGGACAGCCGCCTCGCCCCATGCCCCAGACCGCGCCTCACGCGACGGGCCTCGGACCGCCGTCTTCCCGGGCCCCGAACCGCCTCACGCGACGGGCCTCGGACCGCCTCCTCCCGCGCCTCGGACCGCCGCGGCCCGTCGCGTGAGGCGGCCCATGCGGGTGCGGGCGGCGTCCAGTTCCTCGGCGTCCGCGGCGGCCGGGCCGTTTCCGGCGGCGAGCGCGGTCCACAGGGCGATCAGTTCGTGGCCCAGTTCCAGGCCGAGTGCCGGGTCGCGCACCGCACGCCAGGCCGTCGCCGCGCTCTGGACGTTGCCGTAGGCGCTGTCCTCGTCGCCGGTGCGGTGGCGGGCGCGGGCGGCGTCGACGCTGAGGCGGAAGGCGCGCAGCGGGTCGGCGGCCAGATAGGCGACGTAGGCGGCGAGTTCCACGACGGCGAGGTGCTCCGGGTGGTCCGGGGCGTAAGTCGCCGACGCCTCGGACAGGGCCCGTTCGGCCAGGACCGCGGCCTCCTCGGGGCGGCCCGCCCGCACGGCGTCGCCGATCGGGGCGGTGCGGGGCGTTTCGGGGGCGTCGCCGAGGAGTGCCTCGGCGACGGCGTCGAAGGTCGGGGGCGGGACCGGCTCCGGGCCGGGGTCGAGGTCGGCGGCTGCCGGCACGGCTGCGGTGGCGGGAACGGCCTGGACGGGCGGGGCGTCGTCCATGACCGGCGGCGGTCCGAAGACGCCGGTGGGCACGGGGGCGCCCGGCTGCCGTGGGGGCGTGGACGCCGGGGCGGCCGGCTGCCGCCGGGACGTGGGCGTGGGCACCGGCTCGGCGGTGTAGCGGCTGGAGCCGTCCGGGTGGACCTCGAGCGGGACGACGTAGCCGATGCGCTCGTCGTGCACCGTGGCGAGGACGGGGCCGCCCATGGTCAGGGCGATGCGGTGGAGGTGCTTCAGGACGGTGCGCTGAAGCTCCTCCCCCGGCGCGGCGACGATGCGCACGCCGCCGATCGAGGCGCTGCCGGAGTCCGGCCCGGCGCCGGGGACACGGACGTCGATGGGTGCCACCGGGGCCACCTGCGCCTCCTTCACGTTCGCGCCCGGAGCCTGGTTCGCCGGCTCCGGTCCCTTACTCGTGTCTGTGCCTCGAGTGTCGCCGCTCGTGGCCCGTGGATGCGTCACCGGCGCGTCACAGCCTCGTCCCAGGGCTCAGGTGGTGATGTCCTTCGCCGTGAACCGCGCCCACGCCGCCGAGCCGAAGACGGCCGCGTACAGCGCCTGGAGGCCGAGGTTCTTCACCAGGTCGTCCCAGTAGACGGGCTCGCGCATCAGGTCGGCGAAGGACAGCCAGTAGTGGGAGAAGAAGTACGGGTGGAGGGCGTGCAGTTGGGGGATCTGGTCGAGGATCTGCACGGTGATGAGCAGGCCGACGGTCGTCGCCATCGCCGCGATGCCGCTGCCGGTCAGCGTCGAGACGAACAGGCCGAGCGCCGCGACGCCGACCAGTGAGGCGGCGACGACGAGGGCGATGAGCAGGGCTCTGACCAGGCCTTCGCTGAAGCCGATCCGCGTGCCCGAGAGGGTCGTCAGCTCGCCGAGCGGGAACAGCAGCGCGCCGACCGCCAGCGCCGAGACGGCGACGACGAGGGTGGCGGCGAGGCAGAAGGCGATCGTGGTGGCGAACTTGGCCAGCAGCAGCCGGGTCCGGCCGGCGGGGGCGACCAGCAGATAGCGCAGGGTTCCGGCGCTCGCCTCACCGGCGATCGCGTCGCCCGCGACGACGCCGACGGCCATCGGGAGGAAGAACGGGAGCGTCGCGGCGAGGGCGGTGAACACCAGGAACAGGCCGTTGTTGGTGATCTGCGCGATGAACGCGGGTCCTTCGCCGCCCTCCGGTCCGCCTCCCCCGCCGAGACCGGAGCCGTCACTGGTCTCGATCTTCACGGCGATGCCGACGAGCACCGGCACGGCGGCCAGCACCCCGAGCAGCGCGAGCGTGCGCCAGCGCCGGAAGGTGAGGGCGAGTTCACCGCGCAGCAGCCCGAACGTCCACAGCGGGCCCGGTGTCCGTCCGGGACGCGCGAGTTCAGCCTGCGACATCGAAGCCCTCCCCGGTCAGCGCCACGAACGCGTCCTCCAGCGAGGCCCGTTCCACTCCGAACCCGCGCACCCGCACCCCCGCCGCCACCAACGCGGCGTTCAGCTCGGCGAGTTCGCCCTCCGGCGGCTCCCCGGTCACCCGCTCCTCGATGACGACGACGTCGCCGATCCCGCGTTCCTTCAGCACCCGGGCCGCCTCCCCGGTGTCCGGCGTGGTCACCACGAGCCGCCCCCGGATGCCGGCCGCGAGGTCCGCGACCGCGCCCTGGGTGACGAGCCGGCCGCGTGCCATCACGGCGGCGTGGGTGCACACCTGCTCGATCTCGTCGAGCAGGTGGGAGGAGAGGAAGACGGTGGTGCCCTCGGTGGCGAGTTCTCTGATCAGGGCGCGGATCTCGCGCATGCCCTGCGGGTCGAGCCCGTTGGTCGGCTCGTCCAGCACGAGCAGCCGGCGCGGGCGCAGCAGCGCGGCGGCGAGGCCGAGGCGCTGTTTCATTCCCAGCGAGTAGGCCTTCGCCTTCTTGCCGCCGGCCGCCGCGAGCCCCACCCGTTCCAGCGCGGCGGCGACGCGGGCGCGCCGGGTGCGGGGGTCGGCGGTGGGGTCGGCGGCGTCGTAGCGCAGCAGGTTGTCGCGGCCGGACAGGAAGCCGTAGAGGGCCGGCCCCTCGATGAGCGCGCCGACGTGCGGCAGCACGGCGCGCGTGGCGCGGGGCATGGGCCGCCCCAGCACGTGCGCCGTGCCCGACGTGGGTTCGATCAGGCCCATCAGCATACGGATGGTCGTGGTCTTGCCGGAGCCGTTGGGACCGAGGAAGCCGAAGACGCTGCCCGCCGGGACGGTCAGGTCGAGACCGTCGACGGCGAGCTGTCCGCCGCGGAAGCGCTTGGTGAGCGCCCGGGTGTGGATCACGGCCCCCTCCGGACCCGGCTCCGTGACGGACGAATCCGCCCCCGCGGCGTCCGGGCCCGCAGGGGTGACGGAAGCATCCGCCCCCGCGGCGGACGAGCCCGGACTTTGCTCCGTGAGCGACGAGCCGGGCCCTGCGGCGGAGCGGCCCGGACCCGTGACGGACCGGCCCCTCACCGCGGCGGACCCGTCCGCCCCCATGGCGGGCCCGTCCGCCCCGGTGGCGGACGGGTGCGGCCCCGCGGCGGACGGTTCGTCCATCGGCTCCCTCGTTTCGTCGTACGACACGCCGTGCGCGCGTACGACCCCCCGTACGCGCGTACGGTCCTACTGCCCCGCGTCGGCCGCCTTCACCAGCGCGTCCTTGGTGACCGCGCCGACGTAGACGGTGCCGTCCTCGGTGATCAGGGCGTTGATCAGCCGGGTCTTGAAGACGGTGCCCGAGCCGAAGTCGCCGCTCACCCGGTCGCCGAAGGAGCCGAGGAAGCCGCCCAGTTCGCCGCCCGCGGCCTCGGTGGGAACCCCGCCCTCGGCACCGGTGTCGAGAACCGCGACGGCGTTCCAGCCCTCGCCGACGACCTCGGCGCCCTGGAAGCCCTTGGCCAGGTCCTCCTCGGACTTGCCCGCGTGGGCCGGGGCCTCCACGCTGTCGTCCTCGGTCACCTTCGCACCCTTGGGCGGGGTGAAGTCGAAGGTGGACGCGGCCGGCTCGGCGAAGCTGACCTGCGTGAAGCCGGCGTCCACCACAGCGGCGCCGCCACTCGCGGGGGTGAGCGTGAACTTCAGCGGGAGGCCGGTCTCCGCGTCGACGGCGATGCTGATGGCCCCCACGGTGGAGCCGGTCTGCTTGGGCTCGATGAGCAGCTTGTAGGCGTCCCGGCCCGCGACCTGGGCGGTGCCGTCGACGGTCACGGACGTGGTGTCGTCGACCGCCTTCAGGGCCTCCTCGGCGAGGTCCTGGGGCGTGGCGGGCGCCTGCTTCTCGTGCTTGCCGCCGTGCTCGTCGGCGGTGGCGTGGTAGACCTCGTTGGACGCGCTGTCGTAGCCCCAGACGTCCTTGCCGTTGTGGATCAGGCTGTACTCGGCGGCGTCCTCCAGCAGGGACACCTTGTGCCGGTCCGGGCCGTCGGCGGCGACGCGCAGGGTGTGGGAGCCGGACGCCAGCTCGGTGAGCCTGGCCGCCGGGTCCGCCGAGGAGCCCTCGCCGTCGGCGCCGGCCGCGCCGGAGAGCATGCTGCTCTCCAGGCCGCCCAGGTCGGGCAGGCCGAGGTCGGTGCTGATCCTCACGGTGCCGGACAGCTGCTGGACGTCCGACGCGGCGATCTTCTCGATCAGTTCCTCGGCGGTGATCTTCGGCAGGTCCGGGCTGCCGGAGTCGGCTATCGCCGGAACCAGTCCGATGGTTCCCGCGGCGATGCCGATCACCGCGGCGGGCACGCCGTACCGCGCGGCCCTGCGTCGTCGCGCCGCGCGCAGGTCGTCGTCCTCCGCGGCGGTGGTGCTGTCGTCGGATGCGTACGGTGCCATGTGTGCCTTACCTCCGTCGTCGGCGGCGGCCGCCCGTCGTACAGGTGCTCGCACTTGTCCACCCCGAGCCGCCATTCTCACCCGAATCGGTGAGGAGTGGTGTCCTTCAGTGCATCCATCTGACCAAATACGGCAAGGAAAATCGTCAGACCGCAGAGCCAACTCCGTGTACTCCTGCGGTATGACGGGACAGGGCGGTTTCTCCCCCGCCCCGTAGGGGTGGGGTGCGACGGGCAGTCAACAGACCCGTGGGGCCGCGCCGCGACGGCCGACCGACCGGACCCCTGAAGCTGCGATACGACAGCCGGCCGACCGGACCCGTGGGGCCGCGCCGCGACGGGCGGCTAACCGGCGCGGTGGACCACCGCGTCGCACATCTCCTCCAGCGCCGCCTTGGCGTCGCACTCCCGCAGCGGGGCGAGCGCCGCGCGTGCGGCCTCGACGTAGCGGATGGTGTCGCGCCGGGCGTGTTCCAGCGCGGGGTGGCGGCGGAAGGCGGCGAGCGCCTCGGCGTGCCGGTCGTCGTCGGTGAGGTCGGAGTCGAGCAGTTCGCACAGGGCGAGGTCCTCGGGGAGCCCGAGCCGGGCCGCCCGCTCGCGCAGCCGGAGCACCGGCAGCGTGGCGATGCCCTCGCGCAGGTCGGTGCCGGGCGTCTTGCCGGACTCGTGGGAGTCGGAGGCGATGTCCAGCACGTCGTCGGCGAGCTGGAAGGCGACGCCGAGGCGCTCGCCGTACTGGGTGAGGACGTCCACGACCGACTCGTCGGCGCCGGACATCATCGCGCCGAAGCGGCAGGCGACGGCGACCAGGGAGCCCGTCTTGCCGGACAGCACGTCCAGGTAGTGCTCGACCGGGTCGCGGCCGTCCGACGGTCCGGCCGTCTCCAGGATCTGCCCCGTGACCAGCCGCTCGAACGCCTCCGCCTGGACTCGCACCGCCTCCGGTCCGAGGTCGGCCAGGATGTGCGACGCGCGCGCGAAGAGGAAGTCGCCGGTGAGCACCGCGACCGAGTTGCCGAAACGGGTGTTCGCGCTGGGCACCCCGCGCCGCACGTCCGCCTCGTCCATCACGTCGTCGTGGTACAGCGTCGCGAGGTGCGTCAGCTCCACGACCACTGCGGAGGGCACCACGCCGGGCGCGTAGGGGTCGCCGAACTGCGCGGCGAGCATCACCAGCAGCGGACGGAACCGCTTCCCGCCGGCCCGCACCAGGTGCTGCGCGGCATCGGTGATGAAGGGGACCTCGCTCTTGGTGGCCTCGAGCAGTCCCTCCTCGACAGCCGTCAATCCGGCGTGGACATCGGCTTCCAGAGCCTGGTCCCGCACGCTCAGCCCGAACGGCCCGACGACGGTCACGAGGGGTCTCCTGTCTGCTGGTGTCTACTGGGGATTACACGGTTTGTCGATACGTCGCTGCCTTCACTCAAGTCAGCGTATCCGGTCACGTTTCGATCACCGCCAGCGCCCGGCGTTACGGCTCGGCCGGTATCGGATCATGACTGGCGGGTTTCTGACCACCCAGCGGGGATTATTTCGCACCGTTTCGTCCGGTTTTGCACTCTCCCTGAATCGCCGCGACACCCGCCCCCGCCCACTCCGGCAAGCCCACTCCCGCCGCGACGATTTGATAACCCCTTAGCCGCATTTGCCCGTTTTGCCTGACTTGCACGCGACCGTGAGGTCACTCACGTCCCCGTACCCGCGGAATTCACCTGCGCAACACGCGACACCCCTTGAACCGCAGGCCAGTTGACCTCCCTGGCGACAAAGGATCAAGTGCGCCAAACCCGCCGGACAGAGATCAAATCGCCCGTGGTGTGACTCCGCCGCTTGTTCCCGACATGTTCCCTCGCATACGTTCCCGGCCTGTCGGGCGGACGCCGAGTCCTGCCACCGCCCGCACACCACCAACGACCACTCGCACGGCAGGAGCGGGGGACCCAGGTAAGTCGCCGGGCCGGCACGACGCCGGACCGGCTCGGGGTGAAGCCGCGCGTTCCGGCGCGCGGCCGGGCACCTCCCAGCCCGAACCCGACAGCTCACCTCGCAGGCGACGGAGAGGACATTTCGACATGCCCGCAAGCCGTCAGCACAGCCGTGCCCTGACCGCCCGCACCGCCCGCCGCCTCGCCCGCAAGCTCGCCGTCGCCGGCACCGGCGCGGCCGTGCTCGCCCTGCCGCTCGTCGGCGCGAGCGGCGCCTCGGCGGCCCCGGCGGCCGCCCCGGCCGCGACGACCGCCGCCACCGCCGCGTACACCAACAACCTCGACGGCTGGATCCGCCAGTCGCTCGCGATCATGGCCCAGCACGGCATTCCCGGCACCTACAACGGCATCCACCGCAATGTCATGCGCGAGTCGTCCGGCAACCCGTGGGCGATCAACAACTGGGACTCCAACGCCGCCAAGGGCACGCCCTCCAAGGGCCTGCTCCAAGTGATCGACCCGACCTTCGCCGCCTACCACGTGCCCGGCACCGCCTACGACCCGTACAACCCGGTCTCCAACATCACCGCCGCCTGCAACTACGCGGCCGACCGCTACGGCTCGATCGACAACGTGTTCGGCGCCTACTGAGCCCGCCCCCCTCTCAGGGCCCGCGCCCCGTCCCCTCACGGGGTCCCCGCCCACAGACGTTCGAGGACGACGGCCACGCCGTCGTCCTCGTTCGACGTGGTGACCTCGTCGGCGACCGCCTTCAGCTCGGGGTGGGCGTTGGCCATGGCGACGCCGTGCGCGGCCCAGTCGAACATGGGGATGTCGTTGGGCATGTCCCCGAAGGCGATGGTCTGCGCGGGGCGTGCGTCGAGGTGCTGGGCCGCGATCGCCAGGCCGGTCGCCTTGGTCACGCCGCACGGCTGCATCTCCACCGTTCCCGGCCCGGACATGGTGACGGTCGCGAGCGAGCCGACCGCCGCCCTGGCCACCGTCGCCAGCTCGTCGTCCGTCAGGCCGGGGTGGCGCAGCAGCACCTTGCTGATCGGCTCGCTCCACAGGTCGGCGCGCCGGCCGACCCGTACGGCGGGCAGCGTGGGGTGCGGCATCCGGTAACCCGGCTCGATGAGGGTCAGCCCGTCCACGCCGTCCTGGTCGACGGCGGCGTACACCTCCCCCAGCTCGGCCTCGATCTTGCCGAGCGCGGTCTCCGCCAGTTCCCGGTCCAGGGTGACCGACCACAGCAGGCGGTCCGCCCCGGCGTCGTACACCTGCGCGCCCTGCCCGCACACCGCGATCCCCCTGTTCCCGAGTCGCTCCAGCAGCGGGCGCACCCGGGGCGCCGGGCGGCCGGTCACCACGAGGTGGCGGGCGCCTGCCCCCACGGCCCGCCCGAGGGCGGCGAGGGTCCGGTCGGAGACCGTGTCGTCGCCGCGCAGCAGCGTGCCGTCCAGATCGGTGGCGATGAGCGAGTACGCGCCGGGGTCCGCCGAGGGGGCGGTGTGCGGCGCGGGGGCGGAGTGCGCGGCGGGTGCGGTGGTGCGCGCGAGGGGTGCGGCCATGATCAGAGAATACGGACATCCGGCCGGGTCCGTTCACCACCCCGTTCACCGTCTCCGACGTCAACCGGCCCTGGTTCCGGGTGCCTTCACGACACGGCGGAACGGGCCCGCGGGGGACGCTGCCCAAGAGGGCCGCCCCGGCCGTAACGTGTGCGGCGACTACCCGGTCCGCGCGTACGAAAGTGAGGCAGCACCCCATGCCCCCCTTCGATCTCCCCGAGGGCGACCCCTTCGGCCCGCACAACCTTCCGTACGGCGTCTTCTCGCTCACCGACGCCACGGGCTCCCCCGAGTCCGCCGAGCGCCGGGTCGGCGTCCGCCTCGGCGATCACGTCCTCGACGCGGGCGCGGCGGCTCTGGCGCTCGGTTCCCCGTACGCCGACCTGCTCGCCCGGCCGACCCTGAACCCGCTGCTCGCGGCCGGCCGCACCGCCTGGTCGGACGTGCGGCGCGCGCTGACCGCCTGGGTGACGGTGCCCTCCCACCGCGAGACCGTCGCCCCCCTGCTGCACCCCCTGTCCTCGGTGACCCTGCATCTGCCCTTCGAGGTCGCGGACTACGTCGACTTCTACGCCTCCGAGAACCACGCCCGCAACGTCGGCCGGATGTTCCGCCCCGACGCCGCCGACTCGCTCACCCCCAACTGGAAGCATCTGCCGATCGGTTACCACGGCCGCTCCGGCACGGTCGTCGTCTCCGGCACCGACGTCGTCCGCCCCGCCGGCCAGCGCAAGGCCCCGTCCGACGCGGCGCCCGTGTTCGGCCCGTCCGTCCGGCTGGACATCGAGGCGGAGGTCGGCTTCGTCGTCGGGACGCCCTCCCCGATGGGCACGCCGGTGCCGCTGTCGGCCTTCCGCGAGCACGTCTTCGGCCTGTGCCTCCTCAACGACTGGAGCGCACGGGACATCCAGGCCTGGGAGTACGTCCCCCTCGGCCCGTTCCTCGGCAAGTCCTTCGCCACCTCCGTGTCGGCGTGGATCACCCCGCTGGACGCGCTGGACGCGGCGCGCGTGGCCCCGCCGCGGCGGACGCACCCCCTGCTGCCGTACCTGGACGACGGCGACGAGGAGCCCGGCGGCTACGACCTGCGGATCTCGGTCGCCGTGAACGGCCACGTCGTTTCGGAACCCCCGTTCTCCACCATGTACTGGACCGCGGCCCAGCAGCTCGCCCACATGACCGTCAACGGCGCCTCCCTGCGCACCGGCGACCTCTACGGCTCCGGCACGGTCAGCGGGCCCGAGGAGCGTCAGCGCGGCTCGCTGCTGGAGCTGACCTGGAACGGGCGGGACCCGCTCGAACTCCCCGACGGCAGGCGGACCTTCCTGGAGGACGGCGACGTCGTCACCCTCACGGCCTGGGCCCCGGGGGCGGACGGCGCCCGCGTGGGCCTCGGGGAGGTGACGGGGCGCGTCGTCGCGGCCGGCTGAACCTCGCGGGCGCTCCACGGGGTTGGGCGGCGCCGCCCGGGACGAGGTGGCGCCGCACCCCTGACTCCGGCGGCCCGTCGCCGTCATACTGGCGGCGTACGGTGCACGCCGGAGCGTCGCGCGCGGCGCCGCACCGCCTCGTCGCGCGCACCGCCCCGCACCGCAGCCGCCCCACTCCCGACCAGGATCCGGAGCCCGTGGCATGACCGTCTGCCTGCTCCTGCTGAGCCTCCTCGCCCTGACGGCCGCCGTACCGGCCCCCCGCGCCCTGACCCGGGCCGCGTGGACCGAACGCGAACCCGTGGTCGGGCTGTGGGTGTGGCAGTGCCTGGTCGCCACCGTCCTGCTGTGCTGCCTGGCCGCGCTCGTCCTGGGCGCGGCGGCCCTCTTCCAGACCGTGCGCGACCATGTCTTCGCGCCCGCGCCGCCCGCCGTCACCGCCGCCTACGACCTGTCCGCCGCCCCGGCCTGGGCCGCTGCCCTCACCCTGCTGCTGGCCTGCGGCGCCGCCTGGACGACGGCGATGCTCACCCGCGAGCTGGCCGAGGCCCGCCGCCGCCGCGGCCGGGCCCGCGCGCACCTGCGGGAACGCGCCCCCGACCTGCCCGCCGGCCTGCCGGCCTCCCGCGGCCCGCTGCTCGTGCTGGAGGACGAGTACCCGGACGCCTGGTGGATGCCCGGCCACCCTTCCCAACTGGTCGTCACCACCGGGGCGCTGCACCGCCTCACCGACCACCAGCTGGACGCGGTCCTCACCCATGAGCGCGGCCACGCCCGCGCCCGCCACGACTGGCTGCTGCATCTGTCCACCGCCCTCGCCACCGGCTTCCCCCGGGTCCCGCTCTTCGCCCACTTCTGCGACCAGACGCGCCGGCTGGTCGAACTCGCCGCCGACGACACGGCCTCCCGCCGCTGCGGCCACCTGACCACCGCGTTGGCCCTGATCGAGCTGAACCAGCACCGGGGCGTGCTGTCCTGCGCCTCCAGCCGCCGGCTGCTGGGCGAACGTGTGGACCGCCTGCTGGCCCCGCCGCCCCGGCTGGACCGGCGGCACCGCGCCCTCACCACCACGGTCGCCGGCCTGGCCCCTCTGCTGCCCCTGCTGATCACCTTCGCCCCGGGGCTGACGGCACTGGGCTGAAAGAGCGCGCGCCTCCGCCCGCCTACGCCCAGTCCTCGGGCTCGGGCTCCGGGGCGGGCTCCAGGTCGGGCTCCGGGTCCGACTCCCACTCCCGTCCGGGCTCCGCACCGCCGCCGCCCCCGCTCAGCGAGGCCAGCACCGCCACCACGCCCTCCCCGTAGGTCGCCAGCTTCTTCTCGCCGACCCCGCTGATCCCGCCGAGCTGCGCGACCGACGTGGGCCAGACCGTGGCGATCTCCCTCAGCGTGGCGTCATGGAAGATCACGTACGCCGGGACGCCCTGCTCCCGGGCCTGCTCCGCACGCCAGGCACGCAGGGCCTCGAAGGCGGGGAGCAGTTCCTCGGGCAGCTCGGCCACCGCTGCCTTGGCCTTGCGCTCGCCCCGCCCGGACGAGGAACCCGACGCCTTCGCCGCCACCGGCTTCTTCGGCTCCTTGCGCAGCGGCACCTCCCGCTCGCGCCGCAGGACCGCGCCGCTGGCCTCGGTCAGCACCAGCGTCCCGTACTCCCCCTCGACCGCGAGCAGCCCCTGGGCCAGCAGCTGCCGGATGACGCCCCGCCACTCGCCCTCGGTCAGCTCCTGCCCGATGCCGAACACGGACAGCTGGTCGTGGTCGAACTGGATCACCTTGGCGGTCCGCTTGCCGAGCAGGATGTCGACGATCTGCACCGCGCCGAACTTCTGCCCCCGCTCCCGCTGGAGCCGCACCACCGTCGACAGCACCTTCTGCGCCGCGACCGTGCCGTCCCAGGTCTCCGGCGGGGTCAGGCACGTGTCGCAGTTGCCGCAGGCCTCCCGCTCGGGGTCCTGGCCGAAGTAGGCGAGCAGCCGGGCCCGGCGGCACTGGGCGGTCTCGCACAGCGCGAGCATCGCGTCGAGGTGGGCCTGCGCCCGGCGCCGGAACGCCTCGTCGCCCTCGCCGGACTGGATCAGCTTGCGCTGCTGGATGACGTCGCCCAGCCCGTACGCCATCCACGCCGTGGACGGCAGTCCGTCGCGGCCGGCGCGGCCGGTCTCCTGGTAGTAGCCCTCGACGGACTTGGGCAGGTCGAGGTGGGCGACGAAGCGGACGTCCGGCTTGTCGATGCCCATGCCGAAGGCGATGGTCGCCACCACGACCAGGCCCTCCTCCCGCAGGAACCGGGACTGGTGCGCGGCGCGGGTGCCCGCGTCCAGACCGGCGTGGTACGGGACCGCCTCGATGCCGTTCCTGCTGAGGAACTCGGCCGTCTTCTCCACGGAGTTGCGGGACAGGCAGTACACGATGCCCGCGTCGCCGGGGTGCTCCTCGCGGAGGAACGAGAGCAGCTGCTTCTTGGGGTCGGCCTTGGGGACGATGCGGTACTGGATGTTGGGCCGGTCGAAGCTGGCCACGAAGTGCCGGGCGCGCGGCATGTTCAGCCGCTGGGTGATCTCCTGATGGGTCGCACGGGTGGCCGTCGCCGTGAGCGCGATCCGCGGGACGTCGGGCCAGCGCTCGCCGAGCAGGGACAGCGCGAGATAGTCGGGGCGGAAGTCGTGGCCCCACTGTGACACGCAGTGCGCCTCGTCGATGGCGAAGACGGAGATCTTGCCGCGGGAGAGGAGGTCCAGCGTGGACTCCAGCCGCAGCCGCTCCGGAGCGAGGTAGACGACGTCCAGCTCCCCGGCGAGGAACTCGGCCTCCACCGTCCGCCGCTCGTCGAAGTCCTGCGTGGAGTTCATGAACCCGGCGCGCACGCCGAGCGCCCGCAGCGCGTCCACCTGGTCCTGCATCAGCGCGATGAGCGGCGAGACGACGACGCCCGTGCCCGGTCTGACCAGGGCCGGGATCTGGTAGCACAGCGACTTTCCGGCGCCGGTCGGCATCAGGACGACGGCGTCGCCGCCGGCCACCACATGCTCGACGACCGCTTCCTGCTCGCCGCGGAAGGCCTCGTACCCGAAGACCTTGCGCAGCGTGGCCACCGCCTCGCTCTCGGCTACCGCTGTCATCGCACCGATCCCGCCCGTCCCGCCCATCGCCGTGCCCCCGTACGTCGCGTCTCGACCACTGCGTCCACGATAGGCGTCCGCACCGACAGGCCCGGAAGTTGTCCACAGACCCGCCTCCGGGAAACCCGACAAGAACACGACGATCGGTCACACGTGTGCGGGTGTTCCACTCGCGCGCACGTCGAGGAAGGTCGCCGCCCCCTTCCCCCGTCGACCTGGACCTCATCGCGATCAGGACCCGGCGCGACGAGAACGGGTGAGCCCGTACGGCGACGGCCCGGCGCCCCGCTCACGCGGGGCGCCGGGCCGTCGCCGCATCGGCGCGCAGCGGATCAGCGCACGAACACCCCCGCGTCGCCCGCCAGTTCCAGGAAGTACTGCGGCGCCACGCCCAGCACCAGCGTGACCGCGACGCCCACCCCGATCGCCGTCACCGTCAGCGGGGACGGGACCGCGACCGTCGGGCCCTCGGGCCGCGGTTCGCTGAAGAACATCAGGACGATCACGCGGATGTAGAAGAACGCCGCGATCGCCGAGGAGATCACGCCGACCACGACCAGCGGGCCCGCGCCGCCCTCCGCCGCCGCCTTGAACACGGCGAACTTGCCCGCGAAGCCGGACGTGAGCGGAATGCCCGCGAAGGCCAGCAGGAAGACCGCGAACACCGCCGCCACCAGGGGCGACCGGCGGCCGAGCCCGGCCCACTTGGACAGGTGCGTCGCCTCGCCGCCCGCGTCCCGCACCAGCGTGACCACCGCGAACGCGCCGATCGTCACGAACGAGTACGCGGCCAGGTAGAAGAGGACGGACGAGACGCCCTCGGGCGTGGTGGCGATGACGCCGGCGAGGATGAAGCCCGCGTGCGCGATCGACGAGTAGGCCAGGAGCCGTTTGATGTCGGTCTGGGTGATGGCGATGATCGCGCCGCCCAGCATGGTGACGATCGCCACGCCCCACATCACCGGCCGCCAGTCCCAGCGCAGCCCCGGCAGCACCACGTACAGGATGCGCAGGAGCGCGCCGAAGGCGGCCACCTTGGTCGCCGCCGCCATGAAGCCGGTGACCGGCGTCGGCGCGCCCTGGTAGACGTCCGGCGTCCACATGTGGAACGGCACCGCGCCGACCTTGAACAGCAGGCCCATCACGATCAGCGCCGCCCCGAGCAGCAGCAGCGCGTCGTTGCCCATGGTGTTGGCGAGCGCCGGGGTGACCTCCGGCACCGTGCCGTCGACGACCCGCGCGATCGTCGCGTACGACATCGAGCCCGAGTAGCCGTACAGCAGGGCGATGCCGAACAGCGTGAACGCGGAGGCGAACGCACCGAGCAGGAAGTACTTGACCGCGGCCTCCTGCGACATCAGCCGCTTGCGCCGGGCCAGCGCGCACATCAGGTACAGCGGCAGGGAGAAGACCTCCAGCGCCACGAACAGCGTCAGCAGGTCGTTCGCCGCCGGGAAGAGCAGCATGCCGGCGACCGCGAACAGCAGCAGCGGGAACACCTCGGTGGTGGCGAACCCGGCCCTGACCGCGGCCTTCTCGCTGTCGCTGCCCGGCACGGAGGCGGCCTGGGCGGCGAAGGAGTCGACCCGGTTGCCGTGCGCCGCGGGGTCGAGGCGCCGCTCGGCGAAGGTGAACAGGCTGACCAGCGCGGCCAGCAGAATGGTGCCCTGGAGGAACAGGGCCGGTCCGTCGACCGCGATGGCGCCCATCGCGGCGATGCGGGCCTTGGTGGTGCCGTACCCGTCCGCCGCGAGGGCGACGGTGCCCGCGAAGGCGGCGGCGAGGCCGACGACGCAGACGAACATCTGGACGTAGTACCGGGACTTGCGCGGCACGAACGCCTCGACGAGCACCCCGACGATCGCCGCGCCCAGCACGATCAGGATGGGCGACAGCTGCCCGTATTCGATCTTCGGCGCGTCGATCTTCGAGATCGGGTCGGCCGCGGTTGTCCACAGGCTGTGGACGGCTGTTGTGCTCATTTGGCCGCCTCCACGTCGGGTTCCGGGTCCTTCTTGTCGACGTCGGACATGGTGTGCTTCACGGCCGGGTTCACGATGTCCGTGACGGGCTTCGGGTAGACGCCCAGGAAGACCAGCAGCACGATCAGCGGCGCCACCACCACCAGTTCGCGCACCCGCAGGTCCGGCATCGTGGCGACCTCCGCCTTGACCGGGCCCGTCATCGTCCGCTGGTAGAGGACGAGGGTGTAGAGCGCGGCGAGGACGATGCCGAGGGTGGCGATGATGCCGATCACCGGGTAGCGCGCGAAGGTGCCGACCAGGACCAGGAACTCGCTGACGAACGGCGCGAGCCCCGGCAGCGACAGGGTGGCGAGGCCGCCGATCAGGAAGGTGCCGGCGAGCACCGGGGCGACCTTCTGCACACCGCCGTAGTCGGCGATGAGCCGCGAGCCGCGCCGCGAGATCAGGAAGCCCGCCACCAGCATCAGCGCGGCCGTCGAGATCCCGTGGTTGACCATGTAGAGCGTCGCGCCGGAGTGGCCCTGGCTGGTCATCGCGAAGATGCCCATGATGATGAAGCCGAAGTGCGAGATCGACGCGTACGCCACCAGGCGCTTGATGTCGCGCTGGCCGACCGCGAGCAGCGCCCCGTAGATGATGCTGATCAGGGCCAGCACCAGGACGACCGGCGTCGCCCACTCCGACGCCTCCGGGAACAGCCCGAGGCAGAAGCGGAGCATCGCGAAGGTGCCGACCTTGTCCACGACCGCCGTGATCAGGACGGCGACCGGGGCGGTGGCCTCCCCCATGGCGTTGGGCAGCCAGGTGTGCAGCGGCCACAGCGGGGCCTTGACCGCGAAGGCGAAGAAGAAGCCGAGGAACAGCCAGCGTTCGGTGTTCGTCGCCATCTCCAGCGAGCCGCTCGCCCGCGCCTCGGCGATCTCCTGGAGCGAGAAGCTCCCGGCGGCCACGTACAGGCCGATCACCGCGGCCAGCATGATCAGACCGCCGGCCAGGTTGTACAGCAGGAACTTCACGGCCGCGTACGACCGCTGGGTCGAGGCCGCCTTCTCGCCGTGCTCGTGGGCACGGTCCCCGAAGCCGCCGATGAGGAAGTACATCGGGATCAGCATGGCTTCGAAGAAGATGTAGAAGAGGAAGACGTCGGTGGCCTCGAAGGAGATGATCACCATCGCCTCGACGGCCAGGATCAGGGCGAAGAAGCCCTGCGTGGGCCGCCACCGGTTGCTGCCGGTCTCCAGCGGGTCGGCGTCGTGCCAGCCGGCCAGGATGATGAACGGGATCAGCAGGGCGGTCAGCGCGATCAGCGCCACCGCGATGCCGTCCACGCCCAGCTCGTACCGGACGCCGAACTCCGCGATCCAGGAGTGCGACTCGGTGAGCTGGTAGCGGGCGCCGTCGGGGTCGAAGCGGACCAGGACCGCCACGGCGAGGGCGAGCGTGGCGAGCGAGACCAGCAGGGCCAGCCACTTGGCGGCGGTGCGCCGCGCGGCCGGCACGGCGGCCGTGGCGATGGCCCCCACCGCCGGGAGCACCGCCGTCGCTGTCAGCAGAGGAAAGGACATCGGTATCAGACCGCCCTCATCAGCAGGGTCGCGGCGACGAGGACCGCCGCACCGCCGAACATCGAGACCGCGTACGACCGCGCGAAGCCGTTCTGCAGCCTGCGCATCCGCCCGGACAGGCCGCCGACCGAGGCCGCCGTGCCGTTGACCACTCCGTCGACCAGGGTGTGGTCGACGTACACCAGGGAGCGCGTGAGGTGCTCGCCGCCGCGGACCAGGACGACGTGGTTGAAGTCGTCCTGGAGCAGGTCGCGGCGGGCGGCCCGGGTGAGCAGCGACCCGCGCGGGGCGACGACCGGGATCGGGCGGCGGCCGTACTGGAGGTAGGCCAGGCCGACGCCGAGGACCATCACGGCGACCGTGCACAGCGTGACCGTGAGGGCGCTGAGCGGCGGGTGTCCGTGGTCCGGGTGGCCGGTGACCGGCTCCAGCCAGTGCACGAAGCGGTCGCCGATGCTGAAGAACATGCCTCCGAAGACCGATCCGACCGCGAGCACGATCATGGGGATGGTCATCACCTTGGGCGACTCGTGCGGGTGCGGCTCGGCGTGCGCGCCGTGGTGCTCGGCCGCGGGTTCGGCGCTCGGCGCCTCCGGCGAGGGGGTCGGCCGGTGGCGCCAGCGCTCCTCGCCGAAGAACGTCATCAGCATCACGCGGGTCATGTAGAACGCGGTGATGGCCGCGCCCAGCAGCGCGCAGCCGCCGAGGATCCAGCCCTCCGCGCCGCCCTTCGCGAACGCCGCCTCGATGATCTTGTCCTTGGTGTAGAAGCCGGACAGGAACGGGAAGCCGATGATCGCGAGGTAGCCGAGGCCGAAGGTGATGAACGTGATCGGCATGTACTTGCGCAGGCCGCCGTACTTGCGCATGTCGACCTCGTCGTTCATGCCGTGCATGACCGAGCCGGCGCCGAGGAACAGCCCGGCCTTGAAGAAGCCGTGCGTCACCAGGTGCATGATCGCGAAGATGTAGCCGATCGGGCCGAGGCCCGCGGCCAGCACCATGTAGCCGATCTGCGACATCGTCGAGCCGGCCAGCGCCTTCTTGATGTCGTCCTTCGCGCAACCGACGATCGCACCGAACAGCAGCGTGACCGCGCCGACGATGGTCACCACGAGCTGGGCGTCCGGCGCGGCGTTGAAGATCGCCCCGGAGCGGACGATCAGATACACGCCGGCCGTCACCATGGTCGCCGCGTGGATGAGGGCCGAGACCGGGGTCGGGCCCTCCATCGCGTCCCCGAGCCAGGACTGCAGCGGCACCTGGGCGGACTTGCCGCAGGCGGCGAGCAGCAGCATCAGGCCGATCGCGGTGAGCGTGCCCTCCGAGGTCTCCCCCACGCCGTCGAGCACCGGCCCGAAGGCGAAGGTGCCGAAGGTGGTGAACATCAGCATGATCGCGATCGACAGACCGACGTCGCCGACGCGGTTGACCAGGAAGGCCTTCTTGGCGGCGGTGGCGGCGCTGGGCTTGTGCTGCCAGAAGCCGATCAGCAGGTAGGAGGCGAGACCCACGCCCTCCCAGCCGACGTACAGCAGCAGGTAGTTGTCGGCGAGGACGAGCACCAGCATCGCCGCGAGGAACAGGTTGAGATAGCCGAAGAAGCGGCGGCGCCGCTCGTCGTGCTCCATGTACCCGATCGAGTACACGTGGATGAGCGAGCCGACGCCGGTGATCAGCAGCACGAACGTCATGGACAGCTGGTCGAGGCGCAGGGCCGCGTCGGCCTGGAAGCCCTCGACCGGGATCCAGCTGAACAGGTGCTTCGTGACCGTCCGGTGCTCGGCGTCCTTGCCCAGCAGGTCGGCGAAGAGGACGACGCCGAGGGCGAAGGAGACGGCGGCGAGGAGCGTGCCGATCCAGTGGCCGACGGCGTCCAGCCGCCGGCCACCGCACAGCAGGACGACCGCTCCGAGCAAGGGCGCCGCGATCAGCAGCGCAATCAGGTTCTCCACGATTCTTCCGACCCCTTACAGCTTCATCAGGCTGGCGTCGTCGACCGAGGCCGAGTGGCGGGAACGGAACAGCGACACGATGATCGCCAGCCCGACCACGACCTCCGCCGCGGCGACGACCATCGTGAAGAACGCGATGATCTGGCCGTCCAGGTTGCCGTGCATCCGGGAGAAGGCGACGAAGGCGAGGTTGCAGGCGTTGAGCATCAGCTCCACGCACATGAACAGCACGATGGCGTTCCGCCTGATCAGCACGCCGGTCGCGCCGATCGTGAACAGCAGGGCCGCGAGATACAGGTAGTTGACGGGGTTCACTTCGACGCCTCCTCGGTCCGCCGGAAGTGCGGCGGCTCGATCGCCTTGCGCTCCAGGCGTTCCTCCGCGCGCTGCTCCAGCGCCCGTAGGTCGTTCAGCGCCTCGGTGGACACGTCGCGGATCTGGCCGCGCTCGCGCAGCGTCTTGTTGACCGTCAGCTCGGACGGGGTGCCGTCGGGCAGCAGACCGGCGATGTCGACCGCGTTGTGCCGGGCGTAGACGCCGGGCGCGGGCAGCGGCGGAAGCTGCTTGCCCTCGCGGACGCGCTGCTCGGCCAGCTCGCGCTGGGTCTTCGCGCGCTCGGTGCGCTCGCGGTGGGTGAGCACCATGGCGCCGACGGCGGCCGTGATCAGCAGGGCGCCGGTCAGTTCGAAGGCGAAGACGTACTTGGTGAAGATGAGGGCGGCCAGGCCCTCGACGTTGCCGCCCGCGTTGGCCTGGCCGGTGCCGTTGAACTCCGTGAGGGAGGCGTTGCCGATGCCGCCGACCAGCAGGACGCCGAAGCCGAGCCCGCACAGCAGGGCCAGCCAGCGCTGGCCCTTGATGGTCTCCTTCAGCGAGTCCGCGGCGGTGACGCCGACGAGCATCACCACGAACAGGAACAGCATCATGATCGCGCCGGTGTAGACGACGATCTGCACGATGCCCAGGAAGTAGGCGCCGTTGGCGAGGTAGAACACCGCCAGCACGATCATGGTGCCGGCGAGACAGAGCGCGCTGTGCACGGCCCGCCGCATGAAGACGGTGCACAGGGCGCCGATCACCGCGACGGTGCCGAGGATCCAGAACTGGACGGCCTCTCCGGTGGAGGTGGAGTAGGCGGCGAGTTGCGCGGTCATCGGCCGATCACCTTCTCCGACGCCGGCTCGCTCTCCCCGAAGGTCGAGTCCGCCTCCTGCACGGTCTCGCCCTTGGAGACGGCGACCTGCCGCTCCGTGCCCGGCGCGGCCTCCGTCACCAGGCCGCGGTAGTAGTCCTGTTCGTCCGTGCCCGGGTGGATGGCGTGGGGCGTGTCGACCATGCCGTCCTCGAGGCCGGCGAGCAGCTGCTCCTTGGTGTAGATGAGGTTGGCGCGGCTGGAGTCGGCCAGCTCGAACTCGTTGGTCATGGTCAGCGCGCGCGTGGGGCACGCCTCGATGCACAGTCCGCACAGGATGCAGCGGGCGTAGTTGATCTGGTAGACGCGGCCGTACCGCTCGCCCGGCGAGTAGCGCTCCTCGTCGGTGTTGTCCGCGCCCTCCACGTAGATGGCGTCGGCGGGGCAGGCCCAGGCGCACAGCTCGCAGCCGACGCACTTCTCCAGGCCGTCCGGATGGCGGTTGAGCTGGTGCCGTCCGTGGAACCGCGGGGCCGTGGTCTTCTGCTGCTCCGGGTACTGCTCGGTCAGCCGCTTCTTGAACATGGCCTTGAAGGTCACGCCGAAGCCGGCGGCGGGGTTGAGGAAACCGGGCTTGGTCTGCCCGGCCTCCTTCGGCTCCTCAGCCATCGGACGCCTCCTTTCCATCCGTAGATCCGCCCAGAGATCCGTCACTGTGAGTATCGGGCCCGCCACTGACAATCAGCTCCCGCTCCCGGCGCGAGGGGCGCCGCGGCACCGGCGGCAGCTCCTGTCCGGGCAGCGGCGGCACGGGGAATCCGCCCGCCGTCGGGTCGAACTCCTCGGTCCGCTCCGGCGGTTCGGCGGCGGGCTTGTCGCGCTCGCGGAAGAAGTCCGCGACGAACGAGAGGAGCAGCAGGGCGAGCACACCGCCGCCGACGTAGAGGGCGATGTCGGTGAATTCGTAGTTCTCGTTGCGCAGGGCCCGCACGGTCGCGACCATCATCAGCCAGGCCAGGGAGACCGGGATGAGGACCTTCCAGCCGAGCTTCATCAGCTGGTCGTAGCGGACGCGGGGCAGCGAGCCGCGCAGCCAGACGAACAGGAACAGCAGCAGCTGCACCTTGAGCAGGAACCACAGCAGCGGCCACCAGCCGTGGTTGGCGCCCTCCCAGAAGGTGCTGACCGGCCACGGCGCCCGCCAGCCGCCCAGGAACAGGGTCACGGACACCGCCGAGACGGTGATCATGTTCGCGTACTCCGCGAGCATGAACAGAGCGAACTTGATCGACGAGTACTCGGTGTTGAACCCGCCGACCAGGTCGCCCTCGGACTCCGGCATGTCGAACGGGGCCCGGTTGGTCTCGCCCACCATGGTCACGATGTAGATCAGGAAGGAGACCGGCAGCAGCACGACGTACCAGCGGTCGGCCTGCGCCTCGACGATCGCCGTGGTCGACATCGAACCGGAGTAGAGGAACACCGAGGCGAAGGCGGCGCCCATGGCGATCTCGTACGAGATCATCTGCGCGCAGGACCGCAGGCCGCCGAGGAGCGGATAGGTGGATCCGGAGCTCCAGCCGGCGAGCACGATGCCGTAGATGCCGACCGAGGCGACCGCGAGGATGTACAGCATCGCGATCGGCAGGTCGGTCAGCTGCATCGTGGTGCGCTGGCCGAAGATCGAGATCTCGTTGCCGGCCGGGCCGAAGGGGATCACCGCGATCGCCATGAAGGCCGGGACGGTCGCGATGATCGGCGCGAGGATGTAGACCATCTTGTCCGCGCGCTTGACGACGACGTCCTCCTTCAGCATCAGCTTGATGCCGTCCAGGAGCGACTGGAGCATGCCCCAGGGGCCGTGCCGGTTGGGGCCGATGCGCAGCTGCATCCAGGCGACGACCTTGCGCTCCCAGACGATGGCGAACAGCACCGACAGCAGCACGAAGACGAAGCAGAACACCGCCTTGATCGCGACGAGCCACCAGGGGTCGCGGCCGAAGATCGAGAGGTCTGCAGCGGCGAGGTACGGGCTCATGCCTCCACCTCCTTGAGGGCTTCGTCGGCGGGCGTCGCCGGACCGATACGGACGAGGGAGCCGGGTACGGCGCCGGTGTCGGAGGCGACGCCACCGCCGACGGAGTTCAGCGGGAGCCAGACCACGCGGTCGGGCATCTCGGTGATCTGAAGCGGCAGTTCGACGGTGCCGGCGGCGCCGGTCACGGCGATCGTGCCGCCGTCCTCGACGCCGGCCTCGGCGGCCGTGGCGGCGGACACGCGCGCGCGTGCCGCGTGCCGGGTGCCGGCGAGCGCCTCGTCCCCCTGCTGGAGGAGGCCCAGGTCGAGGAGGAGCCGGTGCCCGGCGAGCACGGCCTCCCCGGCGGCGGGCCGTGGCAGCACGCCCGCGCTCTCCAGCGGGTCGGCCGCCCGGGGTCCGGACCAGGCGCCGAGCCGGTCCAGCTCCGCGCGTGTGGTGCGCAGATCCGGCAGCCCCAGGTGCACGTCCATGGCGTCGGCCAGCATCTGCAGCACCCGCGCGTCGGTGGGCTCGACCCGCCGGGTCATCTGGTCGGGCTTGAGCGCGGGCTCGAACAGGCGGACCCTGCCCTCCCAGTTGAGGAAGGTGCCGGCCTTCTCGGCGACCGCGGCCACCGGCAGCACCACGTCCGCCAGCTCGGTCACCTCGCTGGGACGCAGCTCCAGCGAGACCAGGAAGCCGACCTCGGCGAGGGCGGCACGCGCGCGTGCCGGGTCGGGCAGGTCGGCCACCTCCACGCCCGCCACCAGCAGTGCCTGCAGCTCGCCGCCCAGGGCGGCGCCGATGATCTGGCCGGTGTCGCGGCCGTAGCGCAGCGGCAGTTCGGCGACGCCCCAGACGGCGGCGACCTCCTCACGGGCGCGCGGGTCGGTCGCCGGGCGCCCGCCCGGCAGCAGCGAGGGCAGCGCGCCGGCCTCGATCGCCCCGCGCTCCCCGGCCCGCCGCGGGATCCACACCAGCCGGGCGCCGGTCGCGGTGGCCGCCCGCACGGCGGCGGTCAGACCGCCGGCGACGGCGGCCAGCCGCTCGCCGACGACGATCACCGCCCCCTCGCCGCGCAGCGCCTGTGCCGCCGCGACCCCGGAGTCCTCCAGGCCGACCTCGCCCGCGAGGGCGTCCAGCCACTCGGTCTCGGTGCCGGGCGCGGCGGGCAGCAGCGTGCCGCCGGCCTTCTCCAGGCCGCGCGTGGCGTGCGTGGCCAGCGAGAACACCCGCTGTCCGTGCGCCCGCCAGGCCTTGCGCAGCCGCAGGAAGACGCCGGGCGCCTCCTCCTCGGACTCGAACCCGACCAGCAGCACGGCCGGCGCCTTCTCCAGGGCGGCGTACGTGACGCCGGTGCCGTCGAGGTCGCGGCCCCGTCCGGCGACCCGGGCGGCGAGGAAGTCGGCCTCCTCGCCGCTGTGCACCCGCGCGCGGAAGTCGATGTCGTTGGTGTCGAGCGCCACCCGCGCGAACTTGCTGTAGGCGTAGGCGTCCTCGACGGTCAGCCGGCCGCCGGTCAGCACGCCGGTGCGGCCCCTCGAGGCGAGCAGGCCCTGCGCGGCGATCTGCAGCGCCTCGGGCCAGGAGGCCGGGACGAGGTCGCCCTCGGCGTTGCGCACCAGGGGCGTCGTCAGCCGGTCCCGCTGCTGCGCGTAGCGGAAGGCGAAACGGCCCTTGTCGCAGATCCACTCCTCGTTGACCTCGGGGTCGTTGGCGGCGAGCCGCCGCATGACCTTGCCGCGCCGGTGGTCGGTGCGGGTCGCGCAGCCGCCGGAGCAGTGTTCGCACACCGACGGGGAGGAGATCAGGTCGAAGGGGCGGGAGCGGAAGCGGTAGGCGGCCGAGGTGAGCGCGCCGACCGGGCAGATCTGGATGGTGTTGCCGGAGAAGTACGACTCGAAGGGGTCGCCCTCGCCTGTGCCGACCTGCTGGAGCGCGCCCCGCTCCAGCAGCTCGATCATCGGGTCGCCCGCGATCTGGTTGGAGAACCGCGTGCAGCGGGCGCACAGGACGCACCGCTCGCGGTCGAGCAGCACCTGCGTGGAGATCGGGACCGGCTTCTCGTAGGTCCGCTTCTTGCCCTCGAAGCGGGACTCGGCGTTGCCGTGCGACATGGCCTGGTTCTGCAGCGGGCACTCGCCGCCCTTGTCGCAGACCGGGCAGTCCAGCGGGTGGTTGATGAGCAGCAGCTCCATCACGCCGTGCTGCGCCTTCTCGGCGACCGGCGAGGTGAGCTGAGTCTTCACCACCATTCCGTCCGTACAGGTGATCGTGCAGGACGCCATGGGCTTGCGCTGGCCCTCGACCTCGACGATGCACTGGCGGCAGGCGCCGGCCGGGTCGAGGAGCGGGTGGTCGCAGAAGCGGGGGATCTCGATGCCGAGCTGCTCGGCGGCGCGGATGACCAGGGTGCCCTTGGGCACGCTGATCTCGGCGCCGTCGATCGTCAGCGTGACGAGGTCCTCGGGCGGGACTGCGGCCTCGCCCCCTCCGGAGGAGCGCCGGCCCGCGGCGGAGCCGCTCTCGGACTGCTGAACGGTCATGCGTTCACCTCCGTACGGTCGGCCCAGGCCGTCGACTTGGCCGGGTCGAAGGGGCAGCCGCGGCCGGTGATGTGCTGCTCGTACTCCTCGCGGAAGTACTTCAGCGAGGAGAAGATCGGCGCGGCGGCGCCGTCGCCGAGGGCGCAGAAGGACTTGCCGTTGATGTTGTCGGCGATGTCGTTCAGCTTGTCGAGGTCGGACATGCGGCCCTTGCCGGCCTCGATGTCGCGCAGCAACTGCACGAGCCAGTAGGTGCCTTCGCGGCACGGTGTGCACTTGCCGCAGGACTCGTGGGCGTAGAACTCGGTCCAGCGGGTGACGGCGCGCACGACGCAGGTGGTCTCGTCGAAGCACTGCAGGGCCTTGGTGCCGAGCATGGAGCCGGCGGCGCCGACGCCCTCGTAGTCGAGCGGGACGTCGAGGTGCTCGTCGGTGAACATGGGCGTCGAGGAGCCGCCCGGCGTCCAGAACTTCAGCCGGTGGCCCGGCCGCATCCCGCCGCCCATGTCGAGCAGCTGGCGCAGCGTGACGCCGAGCGGGGCCTCGTACTGGCCGGGGCTGGCGACGTGGCCGCTGAGCGAGTAGAGCGTGAAGCCCGGGGACTTCTCGCTGCCCATCGACCTGAACCATTCCTTGCCGTTGTTCAGGATGGCGGGAACCGACGCGATCGATTCGACGTTGTTCACCACAGTGGGGCAGGCGTAGAGGCCCGCGACGGCGGGGAAGGGGGGACGCAGCCGGGGCTGGCCGCGGCGGCCTTCGAGCGAGTCGAGCAGCGCGGTCTCCTCACCGCAGATGTACGCGCCCGCGCCCGCGTGGACGGTGAGTTCCAGGTCGAGTCCGCTGCCGAGGACGTTCTCGCCGAGGTAGCCGGCCTCGTAGGCCTCGCGCACGGCGGAGTGCAGCCGCCGCAGCACGGGGACGACCTCGCCGCGCAGGTAGATGAAGGCGTGCGAGGACCTGATGGCGTAGCACGCGATGACGATGCCCTCGATCAGGCTGTGCGGGTTGGCGAACAGGAGCGGGATGTCCTTGCAGGTGCCCGGCTCCGATTCGTCGGCGTTGACGACGAGGTAGTGCGGCTTGCCGTCGCCCTGGGGGATGAACTGCCACTTCATCCCGGTCGGGAATCCCGCGCCGCCGCGGCCGCGCAGCCCGGAGTCCTTGACGTAGGCGATCAGGTCGTCGGGCGCCATCGCGAGCGCCTTGCGGAGCCCTTCGTACCCTCCGTGCCTGCGGTAGACGTCCAGCGTCCAGGACTCGTCCTCGTCCCAGAAGGCCGACAGCACGGGTGCCAGCAGCTTCTCCGGGCTGGTGTCCTTCACCTCGGGTGCCAAGGTCATCACTCCCCCTCCTCGGCGGTCGGGCCTGCCGGGTGGGCAGGGTCGGATGCCGACGTCTTCTGGGGCGCGTCGTGCGAGCTGGCGTGCTCGCCGGGCGACGGCTCGGACAGGGCGCGGTCGCGCGGCGGTACGTCGTCGTGCGGTCCGCCCTCGCGCGGGTGGACCACCCGGGCGGGCGCGGTCTCGCCCTTGGCCAGGCGCAGGCCCACCAGTGAGGCCGGTCCGGCGCTGCCGCCCGCCGCGACGGCGCCCTCCCGCTCGTCGGGGAAGCCCGCCAGGATGCGGGCCGTCTCCTTGAAGGTGCACAGCGGGGCGCCGCGGGTGGGCGTGACGGGTTGGCCCGCGCGCAGGTCGTCGACGAGGCGCAGGACGGTCTCGGGCGTCTGGTTGTCGAAGAACTCCCAGTTGACCATCACGACCGGCGCGTAGTCGCAGGCGGCGTTGCACTCGATGTGCTCGAGGGTGACCTTGCCGTCGTCGGTGGTCTCGCCGTTGCCGAGGCCGAGGTGCTCCTGGAGCGCCTCGAAGATCGCGTCACCGCCCATCACCGCGCACAGCGTGTTGGTGCAGACGCCGACCTGGTAGTCGCCGGACGGCCTGCGCCGGTACATGGTGTAGAAGGTGGCGACCGCGGTGACCTCGGCCGTGGTCAGCTCCAGCATGTCCGCGCAGAACCGCATCCCGGTGCGGGTGACGTACCCCTCCTCCGACTGCACCAGGTGCAGCATCGGCAGCAGGGCCGAGCGGGAGTCGGGGTAGCGGGCGATGATCGCGCGCGCGTCCCGCTCCAGCCGGGCCCGGACGTCGTCCGGGTAGCCGGGCGCCGGCAGCTCGGGCATGCCCAGGCTGACGCCCCGCTCGGAAGAAGAGGTGCTCACCGGTCGACGCCTCCCATCACGGGGTCGATGGACGCGACGGCGACGATCACGTCGGCGACCTGGCCGCCCTCGCACATCGCCGCCATGGCCTGCAGGTTGGTGAAGGACGGGTCGCGGAAGTGGACCCGGTAGGGGCGGGTGCCGCCGTCGGACACGGCGTGCACGCCCAGCTCGCCCTTGGGCGACTCGACCGCGGCGTACGCCTGCCCCGGCGGGACCCGGAAGCCCTCGGTGACCAGCTTGAAGTGGTGGATCAGGGCCTCCATGGAGGTGCCCATGATCTTCTTGATGTGGTCGAGGGAGTTGCCGAGGCCGTCCGGCCCGAGGGCGAGCTGGGCGGGCCAGGCGATCTTCTTGTCGGCGACCATGACCGGGCCGGGCTCGAGCCGGTCCAGACACTGCTCGACGATCCGCAGCGACTGGCGCATCTCCTCCAGCCGGATCAGGAAGCGGCCGTAGGCGTCGCAGGTGTCGGCGGTCGGGACGTCGAAGTCGTACGTCTCGTAGTCGCAGTACGGCTGCGCCTTGCGCAGGTCGTGCGGCAGGCCGGTGGAGCGCAGGATGGGGCCGGTGGCGCCGAGGGCCATGCAGCCGGCCAGGTCGAGATAGCCGATGTCCTGCATGCGGGCCTTGAAGATGGGGTTCCCGGTGGCGAGCTTGTCGTACTCCGGGAGGTTCTTCTTCATCTTCTTCACGAACTCGCGGATCTGGTCCACCGCGCCGGGCGGCAGGTCCTGGGCGAGTCCGCCGGGGCGGATGTACGCATGGTTCATCCGCAGGCCCGTGATGAGCTCGTAGATGTCGAGGATCATTTCACGATCACGGAAGCCGTAGATCATGATCGTGGTCGCGCCGAGTTCCATGCCGCCGGTGGCGATGCAGACCAGGTGCGAGGAGAGCCGGTTCAGCTCCATCAGCAGCACCCGGACGATCTTGGCGCGCTCGGTGATCTGGTCCTCGATGCCGAGGAGTTTCTCGACGGCGAGACAGTAGGCGGTCTCGTTGAAGAAGGACGTGAGGTAGTCCATCCGCGTCACGAACGTGGTGCCCTGCGTCCAGGTGCGGAACTCGAGGTTCTTCTCGATCCCGGTGTGCAGGTAGCCGATGCCGCAGCGGGCCTCGGTGACCGTCTCGCCCTCGATCTCCAGGATGAGCCGGAGCACCCCGTGGGTGGAGGGGTGCTGGGGGCCCATGTTGACGATGATGCGCTCGTCGTCGGCGCGGGCCGCGGACTGGACGACTTCGTCCCAGTCTCCGCCGGTGACCGTGTAGACGGTGCCCTCGGTGGTCTCCCTGGGGGAGGCGTGGGAAGTGCTCACGAGTACGACCTCCGCTGGTCCGGAGCCGGGATCTGGGCGCCCTTGTACTCGACGGGGATGCCGCCGAGGGGGTAGTCCTTGCGCTGCGGGAAGCCCTGCCAGTCGTCCGGCATCATGATCCGCGTCAGGGCCGGGTGACCGTCGAAGACGATCCCGAAGAAGTCGTAGGTCTCGCGCTCGTGCCAGTCGTTGGTCGGGTACACGGAGACCAGCGACGGGATGTGCCGGTCGCCGTCCGGGCAGCTGACCTCGAGGCGGATCAGCCGGTTGTGGGTGATCGAGCGCAGGTGGTAGACCGCGTGCAGCTCGCGGCCCTTGTCGTTCGGGTAGTGCACGCCGCTCACACCGGTGCACAGCTCGAAGCGCAGCGCCGGGTCGTCGCGCAGGGTGCGGGCGACGCGGACCAGGTGCTCGCGCTCGATGTGGAAGGTCAGCTCGCCGCGGTCGACGACCGTCTTCTCGATCGCGTTGTCCGGCAGCAGCCCCTGCTCCTCCAGGGCGCCCTCCAGCTCGTCGGCGACCTCGTCGAACCAGCCGCCGTAGGGGCGGGCCGAGGGGCCGGGCAGCCGGACGGAGCGGACCAGGCCGCCGTAGCCGGAGGTGTCCCCGCCGTTGTTCGCGCCGAACATGCCGCGCTGGACGCGGATCTCCTCGCCGCCGTCGCCGCGCTGTCCGGGGAGGTTGGAGGCCGAGAGCTCCTTCTCGGGGTTCGGCCCGCCGGCGCCGTTCGCCTCGCTCATCGCAGCAGCCCCTTCATCTCGATCGTGGGCAGTGCCTTGAGCGCCGCTTCCTCCGCCTCGCGGGCCGCCTCCTCGGCGTTCACGCCGAGCTTGGAGCTCTGGATCTTCTGGTGGAGCTTGAGGATGGCGTCCAGCAGCATCTCGGGGCGCGGCGGGCAGCCGGGCAGGTAGATGTCGACCGGCACGATGTGGTCGACGCCCTGGACGATCGCGTAGTTGTTGAACATGCCGCCCGAGGAGGCGCAGACCCCCATGGAGATCACCCACTTGGGATTCGGCATCTGGTCGTAGACCTGCCGCAGCACCGGCGCCATCTTCTGGCTGACCCGGCCCGCGACGATCATGAGGTCCGCCTGGCGGGGCGAACCGCGGAAGACCTCCATGCCGAAGCGCGCCAGGTCGTAACGGCCGGCGCCGGTGGTCATCATCTCGATGGCGCAGCAGGCGAGGCCGAAGGTGGCGGGGAAGACCGACGACTTGCGCACCCAGCCCGCGGCCTGCTCGACGGTGGTGAGCAGGAATCCGCTCGGCAGCTTTTCTTCGAGTCCCATGACGTAAAGCCCCTCAGTCCCATTCCAGGCCGCCGCGCCGCCACACGTACGCGTAGGCGACGAAGACGGTGAGCACGAAGAGCAGCATCTCCACGAGCCCGAACACACCGAGGGCGTCGAAGGTGACGGCCCACGGGTAGAGGAAGACGATCTCGATGTCGAAGACGATGAAGAGCATCGCCGTCAGGTAGTACTTGATGGGGAAGCGCCCGCCGCCGGCCGGCGTGGGGGTCGGCTCGATTCCGCACTCGTAGGCCTCGAGCTTGGCGCGGTTGTACCGCTTCGGACCGATCAGCGTGGCCATGACCACGGAGAAGATCGCAAAGCCTGCCCCGAGGGCTCCCAGTACGAGGATGGGCGCATACGCGTTCACCGCTCCTCGCTCCTCTCAGTCGGCACTGACTGCTGGCGGGTGGTACCTGGCTGGTGACCCAAGATCGAGAACATGTGAAGCAGGTCACAAGCCCAACTGCCTCGCATCTTATGCCCGCCGCTCTGTGATCTGCGACACGGGGTATCCCACTGAGTTTGTGATCTCCACCACCTGATGAAGGATCATGAAGTCGGATGAGCGGCGATCTTCGCACGGGAAGCGCTCAAGTGATCACCAGACGTGACATTTCCGCTCGTCGGCGCAGGTCCGAGCGGGTTCGAGGAGACGTCTCAATATCAAGAGAGTTCCGGCGCATGCAAATTGGCACTGGACGCGGCGGCTTGATAGTGGACCGCGTTCACACCCCGGAGGGAGCGCGGGGCGGGGTGTGGACGCGTGCACGCGTTCACGAGCACGGGTGCGCCGAGCCTGCCCGGCCGGACGCGGCCGATTCGGTAACCGTTCCGTGACCTCCGCCACATCCACGAGAGGCCCCTGAGAACCGGGCTTGGCCAACCATCCCAACCGATGGTAGGTCGCGGGCAATTCGGACGTAATGAAGAAAACCCGTGATCAAGGGCCTGAGACGCCGCGTCCGTATTGTCCGTTACGGCGTCAATAAAGAAGGACGGACCGGGCTTTCGGGCCACCGATTGAACAACTGTGGCGCAGGACACGTTTCTTGAAGGTATGAGGAGCCCCTGATACCGGTTGGTCTCATGTCCCACACCGCTCACATACGAAGCCACCGGAAGCCCCGCCGCAACGCGCCCTCAGTGGCGGTGCGCGCCGGAGTGGCCGGTGGCATCCTCAGCACCGTGGCAGTGGCCGGCGCATCGGCCGCGGCGAACGCCGCGGAGCCGGTGACGCAGACCCTCGAACTGCCCACCCTCACGGCCGACCTGGCCGCCCAGGTAGCCCAGTCCGCGGACGCCACGGAGCTGGCGGCCGCGAACTACGAGCTGGAGGCGGAGCGCGACGCGGCGGCCGCCCAGGCGGCCAAGGAGGCCCGGGCCGACCTCGCCGAGGCCAAGAAGAAGGCGGAGGCCCGGAAGAAGGCCGCCGAGGCCGCGCGCAGGGCCGCCGCGGAGCGTGCCGCACGCGACGCCGAGCGGGCCGACCTCACCGCGACGACGACCACGTCCGCCGCCGCCACGGCCACCGTCACGACCGCCTCGGCGCCGGCGAGCGGCAGCGTCGCGACGGTCATCGCCTTCCTCAAGGCGCAGCTGGGCGACGCCTACGTCATGGGCGCCTCCGGCCCCAACGCCTGGGACTGCTCCAGCCTCGTCCAGGCGGCCTTCCGCCAGGTCGGCGTGGACCTCCCGCGCGTCTCCCAGGACCAGTCGATGGTGGGCACGGACGTCTCCCTGTCCAACCTCGCGGTGGGCGACATCCTGTACTGGGGCGGCAAGGGCTCGGCGTACCACGTCGGCGTGTACATCGGGAACGGCCAGTACCTCGACGCGGCGAACCCCTCCAAGGGCGTCGTGATCCAGGACCTGTCGGGCTACCCGGCGTCGGGCGCGGTCCGCGTCCTCTGACGCCGGACACGAGGGTCGGCCAGGGCGACGAAACGCCACAAGGGCACAGCAAGGGGCCGCAGCCGCTCGGGGCTGCGGCCCCTTGGCCGTCGTACGGCGGCCCTACGACCGTGCGGGACGGCCGTGGGGCCGCCGTACGGCCGTGAACGGCCCGCGCAGGCCCGGCCGTACGGCGGGGCGCGCAGGGCGGCCGTCGGCGGGGCGTGACCGCCGTACGGCCGGCCTGCGACGGTGTCAGGCCTTCGGCGCCACCTTGCTCAGCCCGTTGATGATCCGGTCCATCGCGTCGCCGCCCGTCGGGTCGGTGAGGTTGGCGAGCAGCTTCAGGGTGAACCGCATCAGCATCGGGTGCGTGAGACCCCGCTCGGCGGCGAGCTTCATGATCTTCGGATTGCCGATGAGCTTCACGAAGGCCCGGCCGAGCGTGTAGTAGCCGCCGTAGGTGTCCTTCAGGACCTGCGGGTAGCGCCGCAGGGCCGCCTCGCGCTGGGCCGGGGTGGCCCGGGCGTGCGCCTGGACGATGACGTCGGCCGCGAGCTGCGCGGACTCCATGGCGTAGGCGATGCCCTCGCCGTTGAAGGGGTTCACCAGTCCGCCGGCGTCGCCGACCAGCAGCAGCCCGCGGGTGTAGTGCGGCTGCCGGTTGAAGGCCATGGGCAGCGCGGCGCCGCGGATCGGGCCGGTCATGTTGTCCGGGGTGTAGCCCCACTCCTCGGGCATGGACCCGCACCAGGCCATGAGCACCTCGCGCCAGTCCAGCTCCTTGAACGAGCTGGAGGTGTTCAGCACGCCCAGGCCGACGTTGGAGGTGCCGTCGCCCATGCCGAAGATCCAGCCGTAGCCGGGCAGCAGCCGGTCCTCGCCGGGGCCCCGGCGGTCCCACAGCTCCAGCCAGGACTCCAGGTAGTCGTCCTCGTGGCGGGGCGAGGTGAAGTACGTGCGCACCGCGACGCCCATCGGCCGGTCCTCGCGGCGGTGCAGGCCCATCGCCACCGACAGGCGGGTGGAGTTGCCGTCGGCGGCCACCACGAGCGGCGCGTGGAAGGTCACCTCCCGCTTCTCCTCGCCCAGCTTGGCGTGCACGCCGGTGATGCGGCCGGTGCGGTCGTCGATGATCGGGGCGCCGACGTTGCAGCGCTCGTACAGCCGGGCGCCCGCCTTCTGCGCCTGCCGGGCGAGCTGCTCGTCGAAGTCGTCGCGCTTGCGGACCAGCCCGTAGTCCGGAAAGGAGGCGAGATCCGGCCAGTCCAGCTGGAGCCGGACGCCGCCGCCGATGATGCGCAGGCCCTTGTTGCGCAGCCAGCCGGCCTCCTCGGAGATGTCGATGCCCATGGCCACGAGCTGCTTGACGGCGCGCGGCGTGAGGCCGTCGCCGCAGACCTTCTCGCGCGGGAACTCGGTCTTCTCCAGCAGCAGGACGTCGAGACCCGCCTTGGCCAGGTGGTACGCCGTCGTGGAACCCGCCGGGCCCGCGCCCACGACGATCACATCGGCGGTGTTCTCGGAGAGGGGTACGGAGTGGGGCTCGGACGCGTCAGTCACGGCGGGATCTCCCCAAGTTCGGAATCTGTGTGCCGATCGGCACTGGACACGGGCAGTCTATTCAGCAGAATTGATCAACCGGCCGAAGGGATGCCCAGTGAACCGAGTTCTGCCCGTGGTACGGCTGCGCGTCCCCACCGACGAGGACGCGGTCGCCTGGCACCGGGTCTTCGACCACCCGGACGTCATGGAGTTCCACGGCGGCCGGTCCGCCGAACTGTCCGTCTACGAGGAGCTGACCGCCCGCCAGCGCAAGCACGACGCCGAGCTGGGCTTCTGCCTGTGGACCGTGCTCGACGAGCACGACCGGGTCCTCGGCTTCACCGGCGCGCAGCCCTGGGAGCGGCCCTGGGGGCCGACGGGCGAGATAGAGATCGGCTGGCGGCTCGGCCGGGAGCACTGGGGCAAGGGGTACGTCACGGCCGCCGCGCTGATGACGCTGGACCGGCTGCGGGCACGCGGCGTCAACGGCGTCGTCGCCATGGTCCGCGCCGCCAACCACCGCTCGATCGCGGTCACCCGGCGGCTCGGCATGCACCTCGCCGAGACCTTCACGAGCCCCGACTCGCACCAGCCGGCCCACTGCTACCGACTCCGACTGGACCTCGCTCACTCCGCGTGAGGTTCGTCCGGTTTCGGCTACGGAAAGCCACTTGACGCTTCCGGCGCCCTCCCCGGCGGCCACGCCGCCCGTACCGCTGGGGGTGACGACCGTGCCCACCACGCCCAGGACGCGCCAGGTGCGCGTGACCGGGCTCGTCGGTCCGACGGCCGTGGACGCCCGTGCGGCCGCCGACGCGCACGGCGTCCGGCTCACCGCGCCCGACCGACCCGGCTTCCACCGCCCGGTCGTGTACCACGTCGCACGGCAGTACCCGCCGCCGGACGCCGAGGCGCCGCGCGGCTCGGCGGTCGCCGTGTGGTCCGACCCCGGGCGAGGGCGGCGGAGGCTCGGGCGTGCGCGAGCCGCGGCTGCCGGACGCCGCCGGGGGGCCTGCGCCGCGAGCGGGAGGCCGCGTCGGGCGACCCGGGCGCCGTGCTGCTCCTCGGGCTCCGCGGGTGAGGCTCAGCCCGCCTTGAAGCCCCGGTGCAGGGCCACGATCCCGCCGGACAGGTTCCGGTACGCCACCCTGGACCATCCGGCCTCGCGCAGCAGTGCGGCCAGCGCGGGCTGGTCGGGCCACTCCCGGATGGACTCGGCGAGGTACACGTAGGCGTCCGGGTTGGAGGAGACGGCCCGCGCGACGGGCGGCAGCGCCCGCATCAGGTACTCGGTGTAGACCTTGCGGAACGGCGCCCACGTCGGGTGCGAGAACTCGCAGATCACCACGCGCCCGCCGGGGCGGGTCACCCGCAGCATCTCGCGCAGCGCCGCGTCGGTGTCCTGCACGTTGCGCAGCCCGAACGAGATGGTGACCGCGTCGAAGACGTCGTCGGCGAAGGGCAGCCGCGTCGCGTCGCCCGCCGTCAGCGGCAGCCAGGGGTGCTTCTGCTTGCCCACCCGCAGCATGCCGAGGGAGAAGTCGCAGGGGACGACGTACGCGCCGGTGCGGGCGAACGGCAGGGAGGAGGTGGCCGTGCCGGCGGCCAGGTCGAGCACCTTCTGCGCGGGCCGGGCGTCGACGGCGCGGGCGACCTCTCTGCGCCACACCCGGTCCTGGCCGAGCGACAGCACGTCGTTGGTGAGGTCGTACCGTTCCGCCACGTCGTCGAACATCGAGGCGACTTCGTGCGGCTGCTTGTTCAGGGATGCGCGGGTCACGGGGTCATTGTGGCAGGAGGGGGTACGGCGCCACCGCAGCAGCCTCGGCCCGCCGCGCGCGGCGGCGTCCTCGGCCCACGTGCAGCAGAGGCAGACGGCAGAGCCCACCGGTTCCGCGAGCGCCTCCGGACTCACCGGCTCCGGTACACCAGCCGCCCCGCCACCACCGTGGCCACGCACGTCCCGGCCCCGCGCTCGGCCAGCTCCGCCTCGTCGCCCACGTCGAACACGGCGAACCGCGCCGCCGACCCGGTCTCCCGCGCGGGCGCGAACTCCACCGGGATTCCGGCCTCGTAGGGATCGAGGGCCGGCACGCCGCCGGGTGTCCCGAGCCGTCCGACCACCGCGAGGCCGGAGCGGCGCAGGGCCGCCGCCACGGCGGGGCGGGCGGGCTCCCCCGCCACCGCGACGGTGCCGTGCGCGAGCATCCGCTGCACCCCGCGCCGGGCGCTGGCGCCCCAGCGCGCGTCGTTCATCGGCAGCGCGGCCAGCGCGTCCCCGGTGAGCGGGCGGTCGCCCAGCTCGCCGGACTCGCGCGGGTCCGGGTGGTACGCCTGCTCCAGCAGCTCAAGGCCGTGCGGATTGACCAGCCCCGGCGTGAGGATGCCGGGCCAGCGCCGCACGCGCGCGCCCTCGCCGACGGCGGCGAGGACGTCGTCCAGCGGGCCGGCGGCCGCGATCCACTCGCCGCGCACGGCGAGGGCGCGGCCCCGGGAGTCGCAGTGAACCGTCAGCAAGCGGGCCTCAGTTGGCGGCGAGGATCTTCAGCTCGGGGTGGGCGGTGCCGCCCTCGATGGCCGTGGACGAGATGTGCGAGACGACGCGGTCGTCCACCGGGTCGTTGGCCGGGTCGTCGTGGACGACGAGGTGCTCGTACGTGGTGGACCGCTGCGCCGGGACCCGGTCGGCGGTGCGGATCATCTCGATCATCTCGATCAGGTTGGAGCGGTGCTTGGCGCCCGCCGCCGAGACGACGTTCTCCTCCAGCATCACCGAGCCGAGGTCGTCGGCGCCGTAGTGCAGGGTCATCTGGCCGGCGTCCTTGCCGGTGGTCAGCCAGGAGCCCTGGATGTGGGCGACGTTGTCGAAGAAGAGGCGGGCGACGGCGATCATCCGCAGGTACTCGAAGATCGTGGCCTGGGTGCGGCCCTTGAGGTGGTTGTTCTGCGGCTGGTACAGGTACGGGATGAAGGCGCGGAAGCCGCCCGTGCGGTCCTGCACGTCCCGGATCATCCGCAGGTGCTCGATCCGCTCGGCGTTGGTCTCGCCGGTGCCCATCAGCATCGTGGAGGTGGACTCGACGCCCAGGTTGTGGGCGGTCTCCATGATCTCCAGCCACCGCTCCCCGCTCTCCTTGAGCGGGGCGATGGCCTTGCGGGGCCGCTCGGGGAGCAGTTCGGCGCCGGCGCCGGCGAAGGAGTCGAGGCCGGCGGCGTGGATCCGCTGGATGGCCTCCTCCACGGACACCTTGGAGATCCGCGCCATGTGCTCGACCTCGCTCGCCCCCAGGCTGTGGATGACGAGCTGCGGGAACTCCTTCTTGATCGCCGCGAAGTGCTTCTCGTAGTACTCGACGCCGTAGTCCGGGTGGTGGCCGCCCTGGAACATGATCTGCGTGCCGCCCAGCTCGACGGTCTCCGCGCAGCGGCGCAGGATGTCGTCCAGGTCGCGGGTCCAGCCCTTGGCCGTGTCCTTGGGCGGGGCGTAGAAGGCGCAGAACTTGCACGCGGTGACGCAGACGTTGGTGTAGTTGATGTTCCGCTCGATGATGTACGTCGCGATGTGCTCGACGCCCGCGTACCGGCGGCGCCGGGCCGCGTCGGCGGCGGCGCCGAGCGCGTGCAGGGGGGCGTCGCGGTAGAGGTCGAGCGCCTCCTCGGGCGTGATCCGTCCCCCCTCGGCGGCACGGTCGAGCACGGACTGGAGGTCGGCCTTCTCGGTCACCGGGCGTCCCTTTCGTCAAGGCGTCAAGGGTGTGGACGGACTGGCTCAGCCTACGCCAGCCCTTCCCCGGGCCCCGCGTCAGGCCGCGTACGCCCCCGCGAGCATCCCGCCCAGCGCGCCCGCGAGGAGGAACGGGCCGAACGGGATCGCCGTCCTGCGCCCGGCCTTCCCGGCGACCAGCAGCGCGCCGCCGTACAGCGCGCCGAGCAGGAACGCGGCGAAGGTGCCCAGCAGCAGGGCCGGCCAGCCGTACCAGCCGAGCGCGGCGCCCGCGCCGAGGGCGAGCTTCACGTCGCCGAAGCCCATGCCGGCCGGGTTGAGCAGGAAGAGGAGGAAGTACCCGGCGCCGAGGGCGGGGGCGGCGAGCAGGGCGGTCGTCCAGTCGCCGGCGTGGCCGGGCAGCAGGGCGGCGAGGCCGAGGAGGGCGGGGACGGCCAGGGCGAGGGGGAGGGTGAGCGGGTCGGGCAGGCGCCGTACCCGCACGTCGATCACGGCGAGCAGCACCCCGACGGGCGCGAGCAGCAGCCAGACGCCCAGCTCGGGCCGGGCGCCGGTGGCGGCGGCGAGGACGCCGCAGACCAGGCCGGTGAGCAGGGGAAGCGCCGGCGGCGTGCCCGGGCACCGGACACACGCCCCGCGCCCCCGCAGCGGATGCCCGGCGGGACACGCGCTGCGCCACGGCTCCCCCGCGGGCACGGAGAACCGGTACGCGGCCCGCGGCAGCAGCGTTCCCGCCGCGGCTCCCCATCCCGCGGCGGCGAGCACGAGCGGCAGGCCGCCGCTCATCCCGCCTCGGTGGCGCCGGCGCGCCAGGCAGGCAGCAGTTCGTCCAGCAGCGCCTCGGTGCGCGGCGGCAGACCGCGGGCGCCGCTGCGGACGACCAGGTCGGCGGCGAGCGACCGCAGCCGGCCGGCGTCGCCGGTGGCGTGGGTGGCGCGCAGCAGTTCGTGCCAGAGCCGCTCGTCGGCCGGCGCCGTGCGCAGGGCGGCGTTCAGCGCCTCGATGGCCCGTTCCGCGCGGTCCTTCTCCAGGTGGAACGCGGACAGGGCGAGCCCGATGTCGGCGACGAGGAGCGGCAGCTGGGCGTCGACGATCTCGTGGGTGAGCCAGCGGTAGCGGTCCTCGGGCCGGTCGGCGAGCAGCGGGCCGCGCACCAGCACCAGCGCGTCGGTGAGCAGCCGGCCGCGGACGGCGCGGTTGTCGACGCCGCGGCCCCGCGTGGCCTCGTGGTAGAGGGAGCGCAGCACGTCGAGGTCGGAGACGACGGACTTGGCGAGGGTGAGCCTGCCGGTGCCGTCGGTGCGCAGCCGGGGGCTGCCGTCGGGGTCGGCGCCGAGCCAGGCGCGCAGCCGGTCGAGCAGTGCCTCGCGCACGTCGTCGGTGACGCCGCGCGGCCACAGCGCGGAGGTCAGCACGCGCGGGTGGACGCCCTCGCGGTGCAGCAGGAGCAGCGCGAGCGCCTCGTGCAGCAGCGCGCTGCGCTCCCCGTCGGGCGCGTCCAGACCGATGATCTCGTACGGCCCGACCAGCCGCGCGTACACCGCGGGCCGTCCCTGTTCGCTGATGTCGACGAGGAACGGCGGCGTGTGGGTGGGGCCGTCGGGATCGCGGTCGGGGTCGGCCGCCGCGAACAGCTCGACCACGGCGCGCTGCTGGGCGGCGGGCAGGAGCTGGGCGTCGAGTTCGAGGCCGAGCAGCGGGGCGAGCAGCCTGCCCTCGCCGGTGATCTCCATCTCCCAGGCGGCGCCGGGGAGTTCGCCGCTCTCGGTGCCGACGAGGTAGCCGATGCCGAGGCGGCTCGCGTCGGCGGCGAGTTCGGCGAGCTTGACGGCGTCCTCGGCGGAGGGCTGGGCGGCGAGGAGGACCAGGTGCGGGGCCCAACGGGTGTGCCGGGCCGGGCCGGTGCGGCCGGTGAGCACGGAGTCGTGCCCGGCGGCGCCGAGCGCCCCGCGCCGCTGCCGGGTCTCGGCCTCCATGGTCTCGATCAGGTCGTCGACGCCGTCGAGGTGGCGCAGCCGGTTGGGGGCGAGCGGGGTGAGGTCCTCGCCGAAGCCGACGAGCGTGATGGTCATGCGGTCGGACCAGCCGTTGGTGGCCAGCTCGGCGGCCACCGACGCGAACACGGCGGCCCGGTCGGCCTCGCTGCCGCTGAGCGAGACGATGCCGGGCACGGCCTCCAGGTTCAGCAGCAGCCGGGAGTCGTCCATGGCGCCGAGGGAGACGAGGCCGGGGTACGGGGCGGCGGCGTCGGTGTCCTCGTACCGCTCGGCGTCGGCGCGGGCGAGCAGCCAGAACGTCTGGTCCTGCCCCAGCCGCCAGGGCGCGGGCGGCTTCCCGGCCGGCTGGGCGAGCTGGAGGTGCAGGTCGCCGTTGCTGAGCCAGGCCGCGTACACGGTGGGCAGCGGGCGCGACTCGGCGGTCAGGGCGGCGGCCAGTCCCCGCAGGGACCGGTCCAGCAGTCGTACGCCTTCGGGGTCGGCGCCCACGAGCAGCGCGTCCTGCACGTCGAGGGCGTCCCCGGCGGGCGTGGGCGGCTCCATCCCGCGCCGCCCGCCGACGGCGCCGAGCGTCGACTGCCACAGGGCCTGCCGGCGACGCCGCCCGAGGGCGCCGAGGAGACCGGCGGCGAGGAGGGGGGCGCCGAGGAGCGCCTCGGGGAGTCCGAAGGAGCGGGAGTCGTGGCCGGCGGCGGAGACGGCGCGGGGCTGCTGGTGGCCGGGCTGCCGGTAGTCGGGTTGCCGGTCGAGGCCGGCGCCGGGAGCGGGCCGCTGCGGAGGCAGCGAGACCTCGGCGTCGCCGGCGCCGCCTGTTCCGCCGCCCTGCGCGTGACCGCTCCCGCTCTTGGCGTACTCGTCGATCTGCTGCTCGACCTCGGGCGACACCTCGGCCGCCTCGTCGGGCATCTCGACCAGCTCGCCGCCGCGGGCGTCGCCGGGCATCTCCATGATCCAGCCGGGCCGGATGAGGCTCGCCTCCGACAACCGCGAACCGTCCGGCTGCACCCGGTCCTTGTTGAGCTCGAAGATCTCCTTGTACCGGCGCCCGTCGCCGAGGTGCCGTTCGGCGATCTCCCAGAGGGAGTCGTGGTGACGCCCCTCGGGCGGCTGGATCCGGTAGTACTTGGTGTCGCCCTGTGCGGCAGGAGTGTTCACCTCGGCGTGGGACGCCTGCTCGGCGACCGCGGCGGCGGTCGCGGCGGCGGCCTGCTCCTGCTGCTGCAGGAAGATCCCCGGCGTCTGCTGGGCGGCGGCGACGGCGGGCCTCTGGTTGCCCTCCAGGTTCTGCCCGAGCTGCGACAGCCCCGGAGCGAAGCTCGCGGCCGTGGCCCCGGCCAGCAGCAGCGCGGCGACCAGCTGCCGGGCGAGCAGCTGACTGGGCCCGGCGCCCGGCACCCGCCCGGGCACGCCGACGCCGGACAACGCGGCCCTGACCTCCACGAGCACGCAGGCGGTGAACTGCGCCCAGGCCAGCCAGACGACGAAGGTGAGGATGTTCAGGAACGTGTCGACGGTGACCGGCTCACTGAGCCAGTCCAGCGACGGCGCCTCGGTCGGCAACGGCCACCCGGTGAACGTCGCCAGCGCGACCGGCACCCCGACGACGAGACCGAGCAACGCCACGAGCGCGAAGAACGCCTTCACGAAGTCCCCGAACGACCTCCGCCGTATCCGCACGGGCTGCGGCGTCCGGTTCACCGGCGTCCCCGTCGAGCTGGCCGAGCTGGAGGTGCGGCGTCGTGGCATGGCGGGTGTCCTGGGGTGTGGGAGGAGGTATCCGGTCGTGGGGGCTGGGGGGTTGGGTGGAGCCTACCGGGATCTTATGGACTCGGCCGGGGCCGTGGGCGGGCGGATGGGCGGCGGTTGGCTCCTGGGATCTTCGACGACTCGGCACCCCGCCACGGCTGGAGACCTCGATTAGTCTCGACGCCGTTGCAGGGCAGGCGCTGACGGACGTGACGGGAGTTGAGGACGGTGTCCCCCAGGCCGACGGACTGGCACGTACTCGACCTGGACAAGGACCCGACACCCGGCGACCCGGACCGCATCCGCCAACTGGCGCGCGCCCTGCACGACTTCGCCGACGACGTGGGCGAAGCGCTGCGCGACCTCAAGGGCCTGGCCAAGGAGGAGGAAATCCTCACCTGGGCGGGCAAGACGGCGAAGGTGTTCGCCGAACAGTTCGGCGACGCCCCCAAGAAGCTGCGCAAGCTGAGGAAGTCCTACGACTTGGCCGGCGACGCTCTCGCCTCCTTCTGGCCCGACTTGCAGACGGCCCAGGAGAAGGCGGACCGGGCCCTGCGTGACGGCCGCAAGGCCCGCGACGAGCTGAACGCCGCGCAATCGTCGCTCGCGGGCGCCGAGGACTGGGTACGCGCGGCCACCGCGAAGCCCGACGGCGGTAGGGACGTCCCCGAGCCCGACGAGGCCGAGGTCCGCCGCGCCACCCGCAACGCCCAGCACGCCGAGGCCCGCCGGGCGGCGGCCCAGCGAGACGTCGAGTCGGCCCGGAACGCCCTCGACGCGGCCAAGAAGCTCGCCGCCCAGGCGGCAGGACTGCGAGAGGAGGCGGCGCGCCGCACGGTCACCGAACTCCGGGAGGCGTCCGACGCCGGCATCCCCAACCGGCACTGGTGGGAGGAGATCGGCGACTGGGTCTCCGACCACTGGGACGAGATCGTCACCGTCTGCAAATGGGTCGTGGCCATTCTCGGCATCATCGTGATGATCGTCGGCGGCCCCCTGGGCTGGCTGGTCTTCGCGGCGGCCCTGATCGTCCTGGCGGACACGATACGAAAAGTGCTCAACGGGACGGCGGGATGGGGAGACCTGCTGTGGGCGGCGTTGGACTGCATACCCGCGACGAAGGGCATCACCAGCCTGGCGAAGCTGGGGATGTTGTGGAAGGCGGGAGGAATGAAAGGCCTGGGGGCAGCCTTCCAGCACGGCATCACCAGCGGTCTCCTCAGTTACGCCCGGAATCTGCGCAGCACGGCGATGATGGGGAAGGCCAGATTCTGGAAGGCTTTGCAGAGCGTCGACTCCAGAATCCCGGCCCCACCCGCACGCAAACCCGACGCCGAGCTCATATCAGGCGACGCCGTATACCACGGTAACCATTCGACTGCCATCGGGTACGACGAACGCACACTGGCGAACTTCGCCAAGGTCAAGCCGGAGACCGGCTATCACGACGTGATCGTTCACGGCGCCGATGAAGGAATGGCCGTCCCCGGTCGCGTGAATCACTACGGGACAGAGTTCGCATCAGAACTCCATCCGTCACACCTGGCCGACGCCGTCCGCGGAAATCCCGCGTACGACGGCGGACCAGTTCGGCTCATTTCCTGCCACTCGGGCAGCATCGCCGAGGGAGTCGACGACGTTCCCATAGCCCAGCACGTGGCCAACAACCTGGGAGTACCTGTCAAGGCGCCAACAGATACAGTTGGAACAGACCGAACAATCAGCGAGCCACAGGTTCCAGAGATCGCGAACGACGGCTACTGGCGGACTTTCCTCCCCCTCACCGACTGACGTCATCCACGGAGCAACACAATGACTCTACGACTCGCAATTCAGCGCGAATTCCTGCCTGCACACCTTCAAAATGACTCAGCCGCGGAACTGACCCGATCGACGTCTGAGCACCCTCTGCCGGACAGTCAGCGCATCACAACCTACCTGGCATCGGGTCACGAATTGTTCTCCGCCATGGGAGCACGTCGAGACGCGCTCGGAGGAGAAGAAATGATCATCGGTGCCGACTCTTTGAGGACTGATGGCGTTTGGCTGTGGCGAGAGGATCTACGCTATTACTTCAGCCGATACCACATCACCCTTCCCGCCGATTTTCTCGCTTTCATCCGCGAGCACGACTACTCAGTGCCCAAGATTTCCACGGAGGAATTGAGTCGACTCTCCGTCGAACGGCGACAGATCTTTACCAGGCCTACCTCCTCCTAGCCGACCGATATTGGAATTGAGGAGTTGACATCAGGTGACTGAAAGTCGCCCTATGGCTCATGTCGGAGCGGGGGTGCCAGTCGGGGTCTCGCTGGCGGTACCGGACTCCTGGTGGGAGTTCGACATCCGCCCGGAAGGCCGGGACACCACCATTCGCGCACTGGTCGACGAGCGGATCCGCGAGATGCCGGAACTGTCGCCCTATCGCACTGACCTGACCGCCATGCTCCGCAAGATGGCCAAGGAGGCCCACGACTCCGGCGCCGTCTACCTCGGCTGCATGGCCGAGAACTTCGACGGCGTGCCCCTCTCCGCCACCGTCACGGTCTCCGTCCTCGGCGCCGAGAACAAGCAGGGCGTCACCCTGTCCACCGACCCCCGGGCCATCGCCGAGAACCTCCGGACGATCACACCCCGCCGGGAGGGCGACGCCTGGCGCAAGGTCACGACCGTCGAGATTCCCGAGGTCGGCCCCGCCGCCCGGACCTACGGCGTGGAGGACGTGCCCGTCGCCCACGGCGACAGCCGCACCCTCCGCATGGTCCTGATGCAGACGTACATCCCCGTCCCCGGAACCACCGACAAGGTCGTCCTCGTCTCCGGAGCCAGTCCGGTGCTCGACCTGGCCGAGGCCTTCCACGACATCTTCGACGCGGTGACCGGCACCTTCCGCTTCGTCTGACGTACCAGCAGGGCGACCTCGTGCCTGAAGAAGTAGTGGACCGGCATCATCGAATCCTCTCCCCGGCACCGCCAACGAGCGGGCTGCCGATTCCAGCGACCGCACAGCCGGCACGCAACTTGCCGCGATGACACACCGCACACTCATGCCGACCACCCCAAGGGGGTTTACAGTGATCCGAACCGTCGGATTCTTCCTCGAACTCTCGCCGGGCTGGCATCTCCTGACGGACGGATCGATCAGGAACGCCGTCAAAAGTGAGGGGGAGCCCGACGAAAAAAGGATCATCTCGTACCTCATTAATGGTACTGGTCTCTGGAGCGAGACCAGCGCAGGGCCGGATGTCCTCGATCCGGACGCTCCAGACATGACAGGCGTTGGTTCCCTGCGCACAGATGGCCTATGGATCTGGCGAGAAGACTTGCATTACTACGTCGCCATGTATCACGTTTCCCTGTCGAACGAATTTCTCGCACACGTCAGAAGCATGAAATACACGGCACCCGCTGTACCCGCCTCCCGACTCATCGACATTTCGAAGGAGCTGGGAATCCTCCAGTGACAAGTCACCCGGTCGGCGCGGAGTCCGAAGCCGGCCAGGTGACGAACATCTACCTCTCCGCCCGACGTACCGGCCGGACGTCTCCGTGAGGTCCGCGTTGAGCACCGCGAATCCCGCGGCTCGGGGATCGGAACGTGCAGCACACGCTGAAGGGTCCGGGTGAATCCCGCCGGGTCCTTCTGGCTGCCCCGGTGCAGACCCTCATGTGACGAGCCGACCATCAGCTCTCCTTCCTGAAGGGTGTGATCAACGCGTCACACCGCGCGCCGGTCACGGCCCACCACGTCCCGTCAGCCCGTACGCTGAACCCGTCCGTGACCCTTCGGCGTGCTGAGGAGCTGACACATGGGCAAGGGCAAGAGCGACCTCGCGCTTCCGCTGAGCGAACTGGAGGGCTACGGCGGCAAGCTGCGGTCCATCAAGACCCGGCTGGACCACACCAAGAAGCTCTTCGAGTCGTACCGGGACGACATCGCCCACGGCAGCGTCAACGAGGCACTCGGCGACTTCGAGTCCAACTGGGAGGACGGCCGCGAGGACATCACCCAGCAGCTCGACGCCCTCGCCGACATGTCCGACGCGGTCGTCCGCGAGTTCAAGAAGCTGGACCTGGACCTCGCCAAGAAGGCCAAGGACGGGGTGAAGACGGAGGAGAAGGGCGGCGGCAAGTAGTCGCCGGGACAGTCCGCAACTCCTCGGAACAGGCGGCCACGACGCTTCCGCCGAGCGGCGAAGGAGCTTCGCCGGGCCCGGTCGGCAGCGCCGCTCACCCCACCTCGTTCTCCGCCACGGCCTGCCCGTGCACCACCACGTCCCCGCCGTAGAACAACCCCGTGAACACCGGTGAGTACGTCAACTGGATGTCCACCTCGACCACTTCCGCGGTCGCCGTCACGCACCGGCTCGCCGCGATGTCGGCGCCGGTCATGTTCATCTCGCGGGCGAACGCCTTCACGCGGGCGTCGCAGTTCTCGTAGTTGATCGGCGCGGGGCCGCCCTCGTTGTCGTAGAGGGCCTCGCGGTCGATGTCCTGGGCCGCGTAGCGCGCCGCCTGTTCGGCGATGTCCGCCGCGCGTTCCCGCTTGGAGATGGACAGGCCGCCGTCGATCACGAAGGCGGAGAGGGTGAGGAAGACCAGCGCGAAGATGATCACCGCGCCGGCGCCCGAGCCGGAGTCGTCCAGTGCCCTGCGGCGGACGGTCCACCAGCGCGCGTTCACGCCGACCTCCGGAACGGGTCCAGCGGAGAGCTGAAACTCGACGTCAGGGTCGTCGGGATGTCCAAACCCAGCATGGCCAGGCCGCGCACCTCGCAGCTGACCTCGATCGTGAAGATGGTGTCGGGCGCGAAACCGGCGCTGGTCTGCCGTACCGACACCGGTCCCGAGCAGACGTCCTCCAGGTTGGCCTCGGCGGCCTTGCGGGCCTCCGCCATCGCCGTGGCGTGGTCCTTCTGGATCGAGCCGGCGCGCGCCGCGTCCCGGGCGGCGCCGTCGAGGGCGCCGCGGCCGTCGACCAGCTGGCCGAACGCCACCAGGACCAGGATGAAGAGGATCATCACCGGTGCGAGGATCACGACCTCGACCGTGGACAGGCCCCGGTCGGTCTCGTCGTGCGCCGGCCGAGAGCGCCGCGGCGGGGAGAGGTTCATCTAGTTCTCGCCCTCCGGCACGAAGCGTTCCACCGGGCCCGCCGACCGCGCGTGCACCGTCAGGTCCAGGCCCGGGAACACCGTCGGGACCCGCGCGGTGATCTCCACGCCCACCGTGTTCGGCTCCGGCTGGAGCATCGTCACGGTCGGCGACAGCACCAGCTGCGGGCCGAGCTGGTCGATGTAGCTGTCCACCACGCCCCGCGCCTCGCCCCGCCAGCCGCCCGGCTGCTCGTCGGCCGTCGCGCGGGCCTTGCGGGCGCCCGCCTGCGCCGCCGCCTGGGCGACGTGGTCGGCGAAGAAGTACAGCGCGAACTGAACCGTCGCGAAGATCATGAAGAACAGTACGGGGGTCAGCAGCACGAACTCGATCGCGGTCATGCCGGAGTCGCCGCGGGCGGCCACGCCCTCGCGCGCTGCTCTCGCCCGGCGGCGCACCCATGCGCTCACGCCCACCATCGACCCCCTCACACCGTCACTCCGTCAACCCCCGTGCCCCGGTCACCCGCACCCGCCCGCGTACGAGCGATCAGCAGGTCTTGCCCGCGTCCGCGCCCTTGATGCAGTCGCCGACCTTGTTGGCGCCCTCGCTCAGCGCGGCGTTGATGATGGCGGCCACGACGCCGACGATCGCCACGACGACCGCGGAGATGATGACCCACTCCACCGCGGAGGCGCCGCGGTCGAGCTCGCCGGAGCGGGCACGCTCGACGCGGGCCCGCAGGAAGGTGACCAGGAAGTCCATCGCCGGAATGCCGGTGCTGAAGTTCCGTCCGTTCATGGTGGTTGTCCTCTCGATGATCAGAAGCTCAGAAGGCCGGGAAGTCGAGGAAGTCAGAAGATCGGCTATCGGTTCGCCCCGTCCGGGCAGGCGGTCCGGACTCACACCTGGAACACGCGCATCGCCGCCGGAAAGATCAGGAACACCAGGAACCCCGCGCACAGCAGCAGCTGCGCCACGAGCATGGACTGCGACTTCTCGCCCGCGCTGCCCTCGATCTCGGCCAGTTCGCGGTGGCGCATGGTCTCCGCGCGGGAGGCGAGGGACTCGCGGACCTTGGCGCCGTCGTCGGCGACCAGGGCCAGCGACGCCGACAGGTCCTTCAGCTCCTCCACGCCCAGCTCCTCGCCGAGCTGCCCCAGCGCCTGCCACTGGCTGAGGCCGGTGATCCGGGCGTCGGCGAGGGCGTTGCGGATGCGCCGCGTCGCCCAGCCGTCGGAGACCTCCGCCGCCGCCATCAGGGCCTCGGGCAGGCCCCGGCCGCCGGCCAGGCTCATCGACACCAGGTCGAGGTAGGCGCCGATCACGCGCCGCAGGTCACGCCGCTTGGCGGCCGCGTCCCGCCGTACCTCCAGGTCGGGCAGGACGAAGAAGACGCCCGCGCACAGCAGCGCCAGCCACACCGGGACGATCGGGCTGCGGCCGACGCCCAGCGTCCAGACGACGGCGAAGAGGAACGGCCCGAAGAACAGGCCCGTCACCGCCAGCAGCGCCTTCGTCGCCAGGAACTTCTCCCAGCTGCGCTCCAGCACCGCGAGGTCCGCCCGCAACGACCGCTGCTCCCAGCCCTGCTGGAGGTAGAACTCCGCGACCCGCCGCCCCACCTGGGCGCGCAGCGCGCCGAACCGGCCGGTGTCCTGCACCGTCCGGGCCGACTCGTACGCGGTCCCGCGCGCCCGCATCGCGTCGATCCGGGCGACCTGCGCGAGCGGGCTGCGTCTGGTCGGGATCAGCGCGCGGACGAGGGCGTACACGCCCAGGCCGAGGACCGCCCCGACCACGATCGGCATCGTCAGGTCGTTCACCGTCGTGCCCCCTCGTCCGACGGAAGCGTCTGAACCGGCGCGGCGGGCGTCCGCGGCCGTACGAACTGCACCGCCGCGTCGTCGCGCACCAGGAACCGCTCCGGCGTCTCGATGGTCGACAGCTTGCGCAGCCACCAGAAGCCGAGCCCGAACAGCCCGCACACACAGGCCAGGACGAGCTGGCCGACCGGACTGCCGTACGGCTCCACGAACTCCCGGTTGAAGACGGACAGTCCGAGGACGAAGGCGATGGAGACGCCCACGACGATCTGCACCGAGCGGCGGGTCGAGGCGCGCTGCGCCATCACGCGCTGACGCATGTCGACCTCCTCGCGCGCCGACTTGGCGAGCGCGCCGAGGACCTGGCGCAGACCGGGGCCGCGCAGGCGGGCGTTGAGGATGAGCGCGGCGACGATGATGTCGGCCGAGGCGTCGTCGATCTCGTCGGCGAGCGCCTGGAGCGCCTCGGGCAGCGGGGTGCGGGCGCGCAACCGGTCGACCAGGGCGTCGAGATGGGGCCGCAGGACGGGCGCGGCGGCACGGGCGGAGGCGGGGATCGCCTGTTCCAGGCCGACGGCGCCGGCGATGGTGTCGCGCAGCGACTCGGTCCAGGAGGCGAGGGCCTCGACGCGGCGCATGGCGGCGCGCTCCTCGGCGGCGCCGCCGAAGAGACGGTCCCAGAAGAAGACGAGCACGCCGGCCGCGATGCCGGCCACGGCCCAGCGGGTGAGCAGCAGGACGGCGAGGCCGATCAGGGCGGCCAGGGAGCCTCGCCGACCGGCGAAGCGGAGCAGTTCACCGGCCCGCTCGCCGGCCCTCTGCCTCTCGTGGTCCGGCCTGGCGGGCAGTCCGCGTACGGCGACCAGCAGCAGCGCGAGTCCGCCGCCCACGGCGACGCCGCAGGCGAGGGCGTACAGCACGGTCGTGGAGAACAGTCCGCCCATGGAGCCGAGCGAGTCGAGAGCGGCGAGTTTCATGGTCGTCATCCCCAGGTCCCGGTGGGCCGGTAGCCGTGCGCGATCAGTTCCTCCACGCAGGCGATCGGCGCGTGCGGCACCACCCGCCCGTCGGGCAGTTCGGCGAACACCTCGCTGGACAGCACGCGGCCGTCCACGCCGTTGACCTCCCGGACGGAGGTGACCATGCGCTGGAGCCGGCCGCCGCTCTGGTAGTCGTTGCGCCGCTGGATGAACACGACGAAGTTGACCGCGCCCGCTATCAGCATCTGGCTGGCCTCGATGGGCAGTCGCTCGGAGGCCTGCAGCGCGTAGGTGGAGATGCGGTTGAAGACCTCGCTGGAGCTGTTGGCGTGGATCGTGGACAGCGAGCCGTCGTTGCCCTGCGACATGGCGTTGAGCATGGTGACGATCTCGTCGCCTAGGACCTCGCCGACGATGACGCGGGAGGGGTTCATGCGCAGCGAACGGCGCACCAGCTCGGCCATGCCGATCGCGCCCTGCCCCTCGGAGTTGGGCAGCCGCTCCTCGAACGCGACCACGTTCGGATGGAGTTCGGGGAACTGGTCGAGCCCCAGCTCCAGCGCGCGTTCCACGGTGATGAGCCGCTCGTGGGGCGGGATCTCGTTGGCGAGGGCGCGCAGCAGGGTCGTCTTCCCGGCGTTGGTGGCGCCGGCGATCATGATGTTCTTGCGGGCGCGGACCGCGCAGGCGAGGAAGTGGCCGACCTCCGGGGTGAGGGTGCCGTTGCCGACGAGGTCGGAGATGAAGACCTTGCCCATGCGGGCGCGGCGGATGGACAGGGCGGGGCGCCGGGCGACGTCCATGACGGCCGAAAGCCGGGACCCGTCCGGGAGGCGCAGGTCGAGCTGGGGGTTGGCGGAGTCGAAGGGCCGGGAGGAGAGTCCGGAGTAGGCGCCGAGGACCTGGATCAGCTCGATCAGCTCCTCGTCGGTCTCCGCGACCGGTTCCCCGCGCACCTCGCGGCCGTCCGCGTAGCCGACGAAGACCTGGTCGCAGCCGTTGATGTCGATGTTCTCGACCTGCGGATCGTCCAGCAGCGGCTGGAGCCGTCCCACGCCGAACAGGGCCGCGTGCACGGCCGCCGCGTACTGTTCCTCGGTCTCCGCGTCGAGGGGGGTCCGGCCCGCGTTGATCTCGGCGCGGGCGTAGTCCTCCAGGATCTGGGCGATGACGGCGCGGGCGTAGTGCCGTTCGTCCTCGTTGGACATCGGCGTGACGCCGTTGACCTGGTCGAGGCGGCGCTGCTCGGCGATACGGTCGCCGGCCTCCTGCCGGAACCGCTTGACCAGCTGGTGGTCGACAGCGGTCATCGCCCGGCTCCCGCGTGGCCGCCGGCCTGGCCCTGACCCTGGGCGGGCACGGACCAGGCGGCGCCGTACTGCTGGTACAGGTCGGCGGTGACCTTGCGGGCGGAGCGGATCAGCAGGGACTTGTCGAGCCGTCCGCGCTTGCGCCCGGCCAACTGGTCGGCGCCGGCGGGGTCGTCGGCGATGGTGCCGACGACGCGCGCGCCCGTCTGGGCGTGCACGAGCATGTCGTTGACCTGCCCGGCGAGCTTGCCGGCGGTGCCCGGGTCGGCGATCAGGACGACGCCGATCAGCGGCGTGGCGAGGCTCGCGGCGCCGCGCGGGCCGCCGTGCAGCTTGGCGGAGAGGGCGGCGGCCCGGTCCCGTACCCGGGCGAGGGCCTCGGGCTCGGTGCGGGAGATCAGCAGCACCAGCGCGGCGTGCGGGAACAGCTCCAGCGCGGGCGTGTCCCCGCTGATGCGTCCGCAGTCGGCGATGACGTCGGCGGGCGCGTGCGGGGAGTCGGCGAGCGAGGCGAAGGCGCGCCCCAGGGTGGGCCACAGCCCGGTGAGCCCGGCGGCCTGTTCGGCGATGCCGAGGCCGACGAGCACCTCGAGCCCGCCGCTCAAGGGCTGTACGTGATCCCACAGTTGGTCGGGCACCAGCCCCCGGCGCGCGGTGGCGGCGATGGACAGCATCCCGGTGTTCGGGTTGAGCGGCCCGCCGTGCGCCGCGGCGGAGCGGTACACCAGGTCCCCGCCGGCCGGATCGGTCTCGGCCAGCAGAACGCGCCGCGGCCAGACCGCCGCGAGGGCGACGGCCGCGGTGGTGACGCCGGGGGAACCCTTGTCGGCGGCGAGAGCGATGAGCGCCATGGGTGTGGTGCCCGCTTTCTAGTTGCCGTTGCCGGGGATGTGCACGATGGCGACCTCGCCGGCGGCCGCGGCCTGGGCGAGGGCGGCGGCGTCGGCCTGGTCGACGACGAGGTTCACGACGAGGGTGCCGGTGGACACGGTGGAGTCGCTTTGCGTGCCGACGCTGCGGACCTCGGCGCTGTCGACGAGGACGCCACCGGCCCCACTGCCGCCGCTGCCGGCGTCGGACGCGTCGCCGTCGGAGTCCGAGCCGCTGCCCGACGCGGTGCTGCCGACGCGGTAGGCGGCGACGGTGTGGCCGGACTCGAGGTCCTTGGGGTACTGGCCCTCCTTGAGGGCGAGGCCGACGGCGGCCTTGCCGGCGGGGACCGAGTCGCCTTCGGTGAACATGTTGCCGACGAGGACGGTGCCCTGATGGATCGTCGACTTGGCCTTGAGCTTCTTGAGGGCGTCCAGCTGCTCCCAGCGGACGTAGTTGATGGTGTCGTCCTCGGCCACCATCACGGAGGTGACGTCGCCGTCCTCGACGGACTCGCCGGCCGGGATCGACTCCGCGGTCACCTTGATGACCTCGATCCGGTTGCCGGCCTGGAGCACGAGCATCGTGGCGCCGAGCGCGCCGACCAGGATCAGCAGCACCGCGAGTGCGGCCAGCGCGGGTTTGCGCTCGCGAGGAGGTGTGGGAAGCCGGTCACCGACCGACGGCTGAGCCGGTGCCGCGGAACGCCCGGCGCCCGCCCCCGTACGCTCTTGGATCTTCACGCAGCCGCTCCCCGTACACCCAAGATCATTCTGCCAGTTCGCCGATGAGTCCGGACACTTCGCTCCCAGGGGCCCTCGCATGCACGCGGAAACGTCCGCATGCGTCATGCGCCGCGCAAACGTCGGCGCCGCGACGCGCCGGGACGAGTAGCCAGCGCCGAGGCGAGTGTCAAGCCATGGCACCGTATCAGCCGTGCATAAGGCCCTCAAGGCGCGTCCGGCGCAACGCACATCACCTCGTCACCATCCGTCGGAGGACAACTGTGCCGCGTCTCCCCCTCTTTACGGGAGCCACCGCAAGAGGCGGGTCCATGTACGGGAGCGAACGGCCGGATTCCTCACGCGCCGACCATCGGTCCTCCACGATCGACTCACGAGGTCCGGCAATCGCCATGCCATGATCTTGGATCCTCACGATCAGGAAGAGACGTCGGAAGCGGGGACAGTGCGGTGACTCACACCGGCAACCAGGTGGAACTGCTGCCCGTCAACGGCGCGACGCTGGCATCCGACGCCCGTGTCCTGGAGACGGCGCGCGCACTGGGGACCCGAGTCGGGGCCGACTATCTGGACGACGCGGCGGTTTCCGCCCTCCTGGCAGAGCGCCGCCGTGCGTTGGCGGCAAGGCAGCGCGGCCCGCTCGCCTGGATCGGCGCACTGGCCATGGCGCTGACCGTGCTCTGGCCGATGTCCGCTCCGCTCGTCCCCGCACTCTCCGACCGCCCGGCGTTGGCGTTCGGCCCAGCGGGCGTGTGGCTCGTGCTGGCCGTGGCGACCCTGACGGCGATGCGCGTTCGCTGGAAGCGGGAGCTGCTGCATCCGTGGCTCGCCGGGTACCGCCAACTGCTGGGACTGGCGCGGGCACACGGCCTGCCCCTGACCCATGTGCCGTACTGGCTGGAGGGCAGGTCGCCCGACGGGACCGGGAAGGGGGCGGCGCCCATACCGTCGTATCCGAAGGTCGAGCCGGTAGCCGAGCAGGCGGCCCCCGGGCAGCCCTCGCAGGCGCAGCCGAGCACGGCCCCGACGACACCGGTGTCCGCCGACCCCGCGACGCCGGTGTCCGTCCCCCCGAAGCCGGTGTCCGTCCCCCCGAAGCCGGCGACCGTCGCGTCGTACGAGGCGATGGCGGACGAGGGCGGCTGGCACGACGAAGCGGGGTGTCTGCTGATCGCGGCGGGCGGAGGCGGCGCGTTGTGGGCGGCGACCTCCGACGCACCCGTCGGCTATCTCGCCCCCGTACTCCTCGTGCCCCTCGCCATCTCGGTCTGGGTCTCGGGCAGCCGACAGGGCGCGGAGAAGGAGCGTTTGAGGCAGGAGGCCCTGGCCTACGTCCGACAGGTCGCGGCGGCACAGGCGGCGGGTGCGCGGGTGCCGGAACTGTCGCCGGCGCTGCGCAAGTTGCTGGAGGAGTGAGCGCGGCGGGTGGCGTCCGAGCGAGGGGCGCGCCGCGGTGACGTCGTCACCGTCTCCGACGGTAGGTGACGGCAACCGGCGGCGGCGCTGTCGACCGTACAGCCGCCCTTGCTTTTGACCAGGTACGTGCATGTCTGCGGGTCGGCGTCGGCGGTGCCGGCCTCCACCCGCAGGGCCACGGGTGTGGCAACGGTGATCGCGGCCGTCCGGCCGCCCGTGCATGGGCTCGTACCGGCACACCGACGGCTTCCAGTCGGCGTTGGCAAGTTCCACACGGTGGATGTGGCACTCCGCGAACCTCACCTATACGTTCGACGTGCTCGAATCGACCTGTCTCACGGGGGAGTCAACTGTGAAGCGCCGCACCTTGCCCGTTGCTGTCGCGCTCGCCGCGTCCGCGTCCCTGCTCCTGACCGCATGCGGCGGCGGAGACGGCCAGGGCGAGGCCAACGACAAGATCGCGGGCACCGAGAAGACCACCGAATCGGCTTCGCCCTCCCCCGGCGCGAGCCTTTCCGGCCCCGCAGACAGACCGGACATCACCTTCCCGGATGATGTGGTCAACAAGTTCGACAACTGGAAAACGGGTAAGCCCGCTGAGGACGCGGTGCTGTCCGACGTGGCCCAGACGATCAACGCTGTAGACGACGCCATCCTCAAGGGTGACGTGGATTCACCGGCCCTCTCCTATTACCGCCAGGGTGACGCGCTGGTGAGCGCACAGAACTGGATCCAGGCCTGGCTCGACGAAGACCTCACCTTCACGGGGGTAACCCGGTACTTCGCCCCAGACGTCCAGGTGGCCGACGAGGACACTGCGGCTGTCGCCTACTGCGCGGATGAAAGCAAGTCCTACAACAAGAGCCGCACCACCGGGAAGGTCGACAAGTCGCCCTCTGACGAGAGCCCGTTCGTCACGTACAGCACGCAGTTGAAGAAGAACAGCAAGGGCGTCTGGCAGACGACGAAGGTCATGTCCAAGCGAGGGGACAGGACATGCGCACCCTGAGCCGTTCGGCAGTCGTCGTCAGTGTGCTCGTCATCGCTTCCGGCATGGTGACCGGCACGGCGGCGGCGCGGGGCCCGGGTCAGTCGGAGTCAGAAATCGATGCCGAAGGCACCAGGTCAGGGAGGAGCCTGGTCTCGAGGATCACGTACACGGGCAGCACCGGAGGCAGTGGCAGCGGTGACGGAGGAACCGGTGGCCTCGCCCCGACGGGCGATTGGACACCTCCCGCCTGTTGGTACGAACCGCGATCAGCCGAGGAGTTCGCGAACTACGTCGAAGATCTCTACACCGACACGATCAACGCTCCCGGCCAGCACAGTTACGCCAAAACCTCTGTCGGCATGTTCCGCAACGAATACAAAGATGGAACGTACAAAAACTACAACCTAGACAAAAAGGACGAGGGTACATGGTGGGTCGCCGTCCAGGACGAGAACCGCTGGATGGAACCGGAGGCCCAACTCTGTGACGAGGCGCCGTTCTGGGTCGACAACGGCGAGGCACCGCCCGTCCAGAACGCGGTGACCCCCGAGGTTCTCGCCGAACTGGCCTACAACCGAGTCCGGCTGCCCGGGACCGAAGTCGACCTCGCCCCCGCGGAGGTGACCAAGGTGAATCTGCCCACGTGGGCATGGCTGGACCGAGCCCGCTTCCAAGAGGTTTCCGTCACCGCGCAGTTGGACGCCGGCGGTATCCATATCCGCGCGACCACGACCGCCAGGCCCGTCGCCCTGAAGTTGGAGCCCGGCACCGAGGACGCGGAGACCTACCCCGCTTCTGGCGAGTGCCCACTCAACGAAGACGGTTCGATCGGCGAGCCGTACGCCAAAGGCAAGGCCGACCGAATCCCGCCCTGTGGGCTGAGGTACCTGCGGTCGTCCGGTGACAGCAACTTCACGCTCCGGGCCACCATCACCTGGGAAATCACCTGGGCCGGCAGCGGCGGCACCGGCGGCGAACTGCCGAACGGCACCTTCGGTGGGGAACAGGCGGTCACGGTGCAGGAAATTCAGTCCGTCAATCGCGGATGAGCCCCGCACGAGGGAGGGTTGAGGTGACAGCTCTCCGGGCTCACTCCAGCCGGGGTTTCCTGGTCGGCCCTGCCACGTCCGTCGCCCACCTGGCCGGGAACGTCAGAAAACCCAGCGCAGTGATCCGGCGATCGAAAGGCAGAGCCGGTACATCGGCCCGCTCATGCCGGTCACCGGCACACCGAACGCGAGAACCAGAGAGCCGACCCCTCCGGGCATGCGAACATAGAACTCCATCCTGGTCGGCGTCATAATGCGCACAGCCTCGCCGGCCGGCAGTACGGCTGCCGTGACCTCTGCGCCTGTTCCCTTCTGCTGCTCCCTTATGTGGAAGGAGGACAGGAGCTCCTCGCTGGTGAGCGACCCGCTTCCCGGGACCAGAGAGACGAGCAGAGAAGCAGGCATGACGCTGCCGTCGGCCAGTTCCGGCCGCAGGAACAGTTCCAGCGCACCGGTCCGGACACCGGCCTCCGCCGTGTTCCGCAAGACCGTCCAAGCTTGCGTCTTGGCCTCGGCAGTCACGTTCTTGCCCTCCGCCTGACGGTCCACGAAGGTTTTCAACTGCCCGCGCCATCGGTCCCGTGTGAGATCGATCCTGAACCAATCGCGCGGTACGAGCAGACGGTAGTCCCTGGGCGGGGTCACCGTGTCCGGACCCGTCGTCATGCCGGCATCACGACAGGCTTGCCCGCCTCATTGAACAGGCGGACACTCTTCACCACGCCGGCGAACATCGACGAGAAAACGTCCCAGCCTTCGGGAGTCGGTGTGCCCATCTCCATCACCAGGATGGTTCCGTTGTTGAGCGGAATCTGGACCTGGATGAACGACGTCAGGACGGGCTCGGCCTGACCAGAAGCGGTAAGGCTGCCGTCGAGACTGGCCTTTCGGGTGCCTATGCAGGAGACGGCGGGACCGCAGGGAAGCTCGAATTCGCTCACCTGCCCGATGCCGAGGTGCCTCATGGTCGAGCCAAGGAATCCGACAGGGTTGGCTCCGGCCCGGCTGTCGAGGTCGGTCATACTCACGCTCACGGTGGCCGTACAACGCGTGCCGTCCACCTCTGTCATACAGAAGCCTGCGTACTGAACCCCAGCCTCGACAAACGAGTCGTACTGCGCGGCAATCATGACGGCCCACTGGAGCTGTACGTCAAAATCCGCGTCGGGCATGGCCTGCACAGCCAGCTCCACGAGTTGCTCGGCAGTCTGATCGAGATCCTCGGCATCCATGGGAATCTCGAAGAACCCCTCCGGCATGATCCATCGAACGTCGATGCCCGCGCCGCCCGCTGAGCCCCGAACGCCGTCCTCGGCCGCCGTCGCTGTCACGTCCGCCCTTCCTCATCAGTCAATTCCAGGTCCGCCACATCGGGACGGAACTTCGCCGCGAAGGGATACGGCCCGTAGTGCGGATAGAAGGCGGGAACGTCTGCTCCGCCCTTTCGGGCGACGTGCGCCAACTCCCTGTACTTCCGGGCGCGGGCCCGGAGGTTCTGCCGTACCGGATCCCCCCACTGCCTCACCGCCGTGCGAACGAAGGTGACAAGGAGACCCGTAACGATGGCGGCCGCGGCGGCCAGATAGACGGTCCGGGACGTTCCCGACTCCCAGTACTGGGCCACCCCTCCCCAGTAGACCGCCGCGCCGAAACCCACAAAGGCCAGCGGTACACCCATCTTGAATCCGGCGTCGAAAAGGTCCTCTTCGTCACGGTGCCTGAGTCTCAGCAGACGCAGCACCGCGTGGTCATCGAAGAAGTCGAACCTCAGCTCCCGGCTCGCCTCCTCGGCCAGAGACCTCGCCGCGGGAACGGCGAAAATGGTCTCCCCAGGAACGAGCTGTGTGGGCTCACCACCTCGCCGGCCAATGAACTCCCACTCTCCGAGTTCAGCTGGATTGACCATGCGGTCCTACCCTCCTCTTCCACGATGACGGCAACCGGGTGTCAGGCAGCCAGGGCTGCATGGAAAGGCTGCGGAGAGGGCCGCGGGGAGGGACTGGGCGTCACCGTCGGCTTTGGACCCGGCTCCTGGTATCCGGTAGTGCCGCCGTTCTCGCCGTTGAACATCCGGTTCAGCGCGCTCGCCAGTCCACCACCCTTGATCACTGCGGTGATCTGTTTGCCACCGATCGCAGTGAACTCATCGGCGAGGTGGGGGATGTTCATCTTCTTCCCCAAATTGAACCCCACCTGCAGAACCCTGTTCGTGAGGCCCACGCTGATGCCATTGAGGAAATTGTGTCCAATGCCGTCCACTGCGGCGACACCCCGGAACGAACCCCAGGTCCCGAGCTTCCCGAACGCCTTCAGCTTGGCAAGGCCCTTCAGACCCACTACAGCCCGGAACCCCTTGAGCGCACCGAGTCCCGGAAGGATTCCCAGCGCATCGGTTCCGAGCTTCAGCCAGTCGACCTTTCCACCCCGGACCGACATGTCATACGCGTGGCCGGCCAACGCAGCCGCGCTGCACAGAACCGCAAGGGTGGCAAAAATCGGCACAAGGAACTGCAGCGGTGGAATGAATGCGCAGATCACGGCCAGAACGGACAGGATCGCCGATATGTTCGAGAACATATCGGCCCAGTCGGCTAGCCAGTTCATGAATCCGCCCGGGTCTCGCACGTCGTCGTGATGGACGACGTTCTTGATGTGCCTGGCGGCCCTGTCACCGGCATCGTCGAAGATGCCCCGGGCGTCCTTGACGTCCCTGCGCGCCTGCCCCAGTCGAAGCAGCGCCTCATCACGCTTGTTCTTCCACCGCTCGTACTCGGGACGTTCCGCCTCCGGAATGTCCGCCACGACCGGATACTTGTCCAAAAACTTCTTCACCTCCCGATCTGCGACGTCGTGGTCCGTCTCCGCCTCTCGGTAGTCGGCGAGAGCCTTGTCGGCCTTCCGTTGCGCACGGAGCAACTCACCGGCGAACTCCTTGGACTCGCCTTCGGCCACCTTCGTGCCCAGCGCCTTGGCGGCCTCGTCGTACCGTTCGAACGCCTTCTTCAACCGGTCCCCGGCGCCATCGGAGATCTCGTTGAACGCGCGTCCGGCATCGCTGTCCCAACCTTCCACCGACGACAGGGCCTTGATGACGCGAGCCTGCTCATCGATCATGTCGGCCATGTTGCGCAGTTTGCGCCCGAGCGCCGCAACCTCGTACGGATCGCCGGGAGTGGGGTCGTCGTCCCACAACGGCGGCCAGTCACTTGAGCGCCTGCTCATTTCTTGCCCTTCCCCTTGGCCTCCGCGATCGCCTTCGCCAGCTCATGGTCGATCTCTTCGTATTTCTCAGCGGCAGCAGCTGTATACTCAGCCAATTTCTTGATTTCTTTCGTGAGCTTCTTCCGCGTCTTCTTCCATGTGCTGCCGAAATCGTCGAATGCTTCCTTCAGCCCACCATGCCCCAGTTCATCGCGATATTCGTCCGCAGGATTCCCATGTTCCTCGAACTCGCGGTGAATTTTGCCCAGATCCCGCGAGCACTGTTTGATCATGTCAAGGTCGTACGCGGTTCTGTCGGCCATTAAAGAATTCCCCCATCAGAAACATGAGACACTGCTGCGAGACATTGCCCCGCAGGCAGCGAGGAAGGTGAGACGGGTTGTCCAGGAGCACCGACCGCACCATACGCAACCGCCTAGGTATCGCCCCGGACGCCGGAGCCTGGTGCACGATCGGCAAGATCCCCGAGCCACCCCCTCATGTACACGACGCCGCCGGTGCCGGACCCTTGCGGCCGGCGTTACTCCGACCGCTGGGCATGGTCGGCGCCGTCCTCGTGGCCCCGCTCATGCCTTTCGTCATGCTGCTCAGCCTTCTCGCGTCGGGTGAGGAGGCCCTCAAGCGCATGCTGTCGACAAAGGCGGAACGTGAGCGTGCCCGCGAACAGGACCTGGAAGCGAAACGTCGCGGCCGGGCCCTCGCCGACCAAGGGCTCGACAAGACCTTCGACGGCGACTGGAACGGCGCAGCCGGACAGTTCCTCCTGCGCTGGTACAGCCACTCCTCCCACCACCAGCGGTATGTGATGCTGGCCGAGGGGCGCATCCTGCTGGCCGCGCCGCCCAAGCGGGTCACCGTCCGCCGGGAGGACCGCATGCAGATCGTCGCCGAACTCCCCACCGGGTCGGCCGTCCTCGAGGACCCGTCGCTCGGGGAGTACGAAAGCAACAAGCTACGCATCCGCTTCCGCGACGGATCCTGGCTCTCCCTGACGACGGAGGAATGGCGCAGCGACCTCCACAAACACCTGATGCGCCACCCTTAGCCAAGCAGAGATGCTCCGCATGAGCCTGAGCCCGCAGCGCGACGGGACACCCGGGACATCCCGTCGCGCACCGGAGCGCCGCCTGGGTCAGGAACCCTTGGCGCTCTTCGCGAGCTGCTCGTCCAGGTCCTCGTAGGCCTGCTTGGCCTTCTTCAGGAACTCGGACATGCCCTCCAGGCCCTCCATGGCCTTCTTGGCGCCCTTGGTGAAGTCCTTGAACGACTCCTCGAAGGCGGCGGATCCCTTCTGGGTGGTGTAGCCGTTCTCGACGAGCTGCTTGATGCGGTCGTCGATGGTGTCCAGCTCGCCGTGCAGCCGGTGCATGTCCTTCAGAAGCTTGCCCGCTTCCTTGTCCATCTCGGCATAAGTGATATCCGCGTCTTTCTTGGCCATGACGGCTCCCTCCCGTTTCCGACAGCCGCAGGGCGGACCCCCGTGGCTACGTCGCAGTGGACGCTGTGGAGACCCGAGCAGTTGCGGGCGTCCGCGTGAGCAAAGATCTTACGGGCGGGCGGGATGGGATCCCAGGGGCGTCGTGGGGGTGGATCGTGAACGCGGACGCGTTCGGGGCCCGAGTGCAACGTCACGGTGTGCGCGGCCCGTTCGGAGTGACCGCGCCTCGGCCTGCTCAGGCCGGTCCGCCCCTTGCCGGGCCAGTCCTGGGAGTTGGTCCAGGCAGACGCACAGTCGGAGTCCACGGAGACTCGGGCCTCGGCTCGGGCCCGGGGCAATGGCACCGTCGAGCGGTGACCGCCGATCGCCTGATCGCTGCACGGACGTCGGGGACTTGCCGTCCCCCCCCCCCCCCCCCCCGTTATCTTCTTCGCGGTCCTGCAAGAGGGCCGCTGGCCTCCGGGCCCGGCATGACTGTTGCCCCCTGTCGAACGGATGACCTGGGGGGTG